>JAFXRC010000007.1 GCA_017526585.1 Fibrobacter sp.
AAAATCCGCAGATAACGATGGCTGCACTTGCCGAAAAAGCAGGCATTTCTGCAAAAGCAATTGAAAAGCAGATTGCCCGCCTAAAGAAAGACTCCCTGTTAGTTCGTGTAGGCCCCGATAAGGGTGGCCATTGGGAAGTGCTATAGAATGGGGGACGCCCTAAAGAGGGGTCTCCTGGGGTGGCGGCGTATTCGCCGCGGTGAAAATTTTTATTTTGCGAGTGTATGGAAGAAAATCAGAATTTGGACGATTTGGCCGAAGAATCGGCGGAACTCCCGAAAGTCGAGAGCCAAGAGGATTTGGCCCGCATTATCCAGGCGCTGGTGTTTGCGTCTCCTGACATTGTGACGCTCAAGAAGCTGCGCGAAATTCTGGGTGATTTTTTGGATGCGCGTTTGGTGTCCGATGCTTTGATTGCGGCGAACGATTCGCTGAACAAGATTAATTCCCCGTTCGAAATTGTGGAACAGGCGGGCGGTTACCGCTTTAGGACCCGCGCCAAGTATTACCCGTGGGTGCGCAAGCTGTTCCCCGAAGCAAATGCCCGTAGGCTCAGCCAGGCGGCGCTTGAAACCTTGGCGGTGATTGCTTATCAGCAGCCGATTACCAAGGCGGCCATTGAACAGGTGCGTGGCGTGTCGTCGGTGGATGGCCCGATTCGTAACCTGCTCGACAAGGGCTTTATTGCGCTGGGTAGCCGCGCCGATACGGTCGGAAACCCTTACACCTACGTGACCACGCAGGAATTCATGAAGTATTTCGGCATCAACCGCATCCCGGAAGACTTGCCGCGACTCCGCGAATTCAGTGAACTTCTGGAAGCGGGTGCCTTGGTGCCGCAGTATGCTAAACCCGAATCGGTGAGCCCCGAAGAACCGGTGCAGCCCGAAGAAAATCCGGACCAGGTGGAACTGTCGATGGGAGATGCCTAATGGCGTTTGAGCTGCGGGTCCGGCTATTCCAACTTAGAATATGTATCCTTTTGGGAACGGTAAGCTTTTGTTAGGGTGCCCTATTGACTTTGGCAGCCCTTTTATATATAATTATGTTATGATTTCCTCACTTTGTAAAAAATCCGGGAGTGGACGTCCGGCTTTGACCGCCGGTGGGCGTCTTGCCGTGTCTTGCGCCGTATCCTGGTTTGGCACGAGTTTTGCAGGGGGGGGGCTGCTCATTTAGACAGTAGAATTTGTCTGTATTTACGCTCTAGGCTCGTGGCCATTTTCGGCTATGGGCTTTTTTTGCGTTACGTGGAATTTAACACTTACCTGTAAACGGAGGCTTACCATGAAAAAAATGCTCACCGCGCTTGTCGCATTCGCTATCGTCGCATTCCTTTCGGGTTGCGCCGGCACCCCGCAAGAAAAGGCTGCCAGCGTGCTTGTGGAAATGCAGATGAAAAAGACGAACCTGATTAAAAAGGACCACGTTCCGGCGGGGCTTGGCATAGGCGTCTCCAAGGACGAGCAGGTGGCCATGGAAAAGGCCGACCAGAACGCACGCGTGGACCTTGCCAAGGAAATCGACATGCAGATGAAGGCGCTGACCAAGAACTTCAAGGAAGAAGTGGGTGGCGATATCGCAGAACACTTCCAGAGCGCATCCAAGACGGTCGTGAACACCCACTTGAACGGTGCTACTCTCACCGACGTCAAGATTGAAACCACCGAAGACGGTCAGTTCAAGATTTATGGCATCATGACTCTCAATGTTGACCTGGTGAACGAATACCTGAAGTCTCTGCAGGATACCGATGCCGCGAACGAGGCCATGAAGAATAAGATTCGTGCTGCGGCTGAAAAGGCTTACGCCGAAATCGATGCCGAAACGAAGTAGTATGCCGGAACTTATAGAATGAAACGTTTGCTTGTCTGCATTTCTCTTGCTTCGCTTGTTGCGCTTGCGGTACTTTGGGGTTGCGCATCCAATGAGGCTACGGTCCAAACGCAGCCTTCTGTTGCGCAGGCTCCCAAGGTTCCTGTGTCGCAGGAACTGAACGCTATCGCCTGTTCCGAAGGTGAATTGCGCGGTTCGGGACTTGCCGGTGATTACGACCAGGCGCTGAGTTACGCGGTTTCGCAGATTGCGACGCAAATTCAAAGTACGGTTATTTCGACGAGCGTGATGCAGACGAAGTCGGATGTCTCTGCCGATGGCGACGAGAAGATTTCTTCGTCGTTCGACCGCAAGTCGCAGGTACAGGCTGAAATCCGCAACAGGCAGGATGTGCATGTGCGGGAGACAATCGCCCATGACGGTGTCGTCGGTGTCGTGGCGTGCATGTCGAGGGCCGATGCCGCGAAGCCGTTCCGTGAAGATTACCAAAGTGCCCGCGATGCGCTGGTGTCCGCCGTTGCGGTGCTCACCATGACGAACCACCCCCTGGACAAGTTCTCCAATTACGAGAAGATGACCGCGGCGTATTCCAAGTACAGGGAATCTTTGCAGGTGCTCTCGTCGCTGGGCTTTAACGAGACCTCTGCCGAAGTCGAAGACGGCTATGCGAAGGCGGTTGAAAACTACATCGAGTTCAGGAGCAAGTACAAGGTCTACATCGACGGAGCCTTTGAAAGCGAAGAAGGCAAAATCCTGTTCGAACAGATTTCGGGCGATGTAAAGCTACAGAGCCTGGAAGATTCCTGCGAGGTGGGAATCGTACTCGAACTCGAAATTTCGGCGCCCGCCTGCAAGGAAGGCTCGCTTGGCGTGAGCTGCACCGAAGTGGTCGCCCTGAACGGCAAGTCTTGCAGGGGCGAAACTTATTTCACCCTGGGCGGTACACTCAAGGGCGTGGGTCGTTCCGACGAGGATGAGGCGAAGGCGAAGCTTTTGAAGAGTGCATCGAAGAGCGACTTTATCGCCGACTGGAAAAAGGAAATCAGCCGCTGGTTTGCGAGGTAGTGCGATATGAACTTTACAAATATGAAAAATGTCATTGCGTGGAGCCGGAAGGCGACGAAGCAATCCCTAGTTGTATTGTTTTTCGTTGTCCTGCTGTTTTCTTCTGCATCGTTTGCGGCAGAGGCGGCTACTCAATCGCAAAAGATTCCGCTCCCGGCAGCTATCCGGGATTCGCTCCCGTGGTTTGCCGTGTTCGAACTGCAGAACGACAATGCTCCCTTTACGCGCAACCA
Source organism: Fibrobacter sp. (assembly GCA_017526585.1). Taxonomy (GTDB): domain Bacteria; phylum Fibrobacterota; class Fibrobacteria; order Fibrobacterales; family Fibrobacteraceae; genus Fibrobacter. The sequence continues at coordinate 3,135 of JAFXRC010000007.1, forward strand.
CCTGAATGCTCTCGCCCAAAAATCGGAGCGTGTGGTGCTTGTGTACTATGCGACCTGGTGCGTTCCTTGCCGCGAAGGGCTCAAGCAGATTTCCGCGAATTTGGATGCGCTTGCCGCTGCAAAGACTTCGGTGGTGCTCGTGAACGTGGGGGAGCGCGAAAAGGACATGCTTACGAAGTACCTTGCCAAGTTCTCGCTCGAAAAGTTACCCGCCGTGGTGGACCCCTTCGGCAGGTTTACAGAAGGCTTCGGGCTGATTAAGGAAGGCGAAAACATTGACCTTCCACGAACAGTCGTGGTCGATAAAAAAATGCATCCGAGTTTCATGATTGGTGCCGAAGGCGCCGACTACATCCAGATTCTGAAAGGTGAAAAATGAATTCCGTGAATATGATAGGATCGTCATTGCGAGCTTGCCGTAGGCAGGCGTTGCAATCTATAGTAGCATTCCTGTTCCTTGCACTCCCGGCGCTTGCCACCCACGTGGCCGTGCTGGAAACTACCGCCGCAAAGGACGTAATCACGCTTGAAGAAAAGCAGTACCTCACCGACGTGCTTAGGTCCGAGGCGGTGAAGTCGCTCCCCGCCGAGCAGAATTACACCATCATGACGCGCGAAAATATCAGCATGATGCTTCCGCCGGGCAAGGCCGTGGAAGACTGCGAAGGTAGCTGCCTTGTGGAAACGGGCAAGAACATCTCTGCCGATTATGTCGCCCAGGGGCACGTGGGGCGGTTTGCAAACAACTTGACGATTACCGTGGAGCTTTACGAAACGGCGGGCAACAAGCTCATGGGCAGTTTCAGTTCCAAGGCCCCGAATATCGAATCGTTGGAAACGGAAATCCGCCAAAAGTCAAGCGGGCTTTTCTCGCGCATATTGGCCAGTTCCCTAGGAAAGGTGGATTTGCAGCCGGTGCTTGCCGACAAGGTGGGGCACGAGGCCGAACTCGTGATAAGGATTGACGGCGAAAGCAAGAAGAACGGTCGCAAATATGCCCGCGGTACATGGGAATTGTCGCCGGGTATCCACGAAATTGAATTCGAACACCGCTGCTATGAATCGCAAAAATTCAAGGTGAACGTGCAGAGCGGGAAGACCGTGACGGTGAACAATTCGCTCGATGCCACGATGGGGAATTTTTCACTGACTACTAATTTCAATGGCGCGTTCCGCGAGGTGCCCGTGTTCGTGAACGGCGTGATGGCGGGGCGTACCCCGTTTACGGGGCGTGTGCCGATTTGCGCGAAGGTAGAAGCGGGCGAGGACGAGTTCCGCGAGACGGTGGTGCTGGAATGGTCGGGTAAGGAGAAACTCGAAATTGCACACAACCTAAAGAATGCGAAACCCACCGCCGAAGAACTCCATGCAGATTCACTTGCCTCTGTGGAACGCATGGCCGAGCAGATGGCCGCAGAAGAGGCCGCCCGTGCAGCCGCTGCCAAGGAAAAGCGCTCGGCGATAGCGAAACCGGTATCTATAGCCATGATGGTGCTCGGGCTTGCAAGCGTCGGTGTCGGCGTCTACGAGAACATGGTTGCAAGCGATGAACGTAAAAAATACGACGAAGCGACGTTTGACAACCAGAAGGATTTTGACGACCAGTGGGACAAGGTGGAATCGGCGAAGACGATGCGGAACATTTTCTATGGAATCGGCGGTGGCCTGATTGGTGCGGGTGCCGTTGTGTTCTTTGTGTTCTGAGGATAGCAGACGGTAGACAGTAGGAAGGTTTAACTATGAAAATCAGAAATCGAAATATGCAATTAGGAAAGGCTTCCTGTGCGTCATTATGTGCTAAGGTCCCTGAGCTTGTCGAAGGGCGGGCGAAGCAATCTGAACCGCACGTCATTGTGAGCCCGAAGGGTGCGACAATCTATTGCTTAGTTCTTCTCGTCGTTCTTCTTGCCGCTTGTAGCGATATAGGCGACCGCGATAACCCGCTGGACCCGGGGGCAGAAAACTATGTGGCGGTTGTTGATGCCCCGGAATCTTCCTCTTCTGTCATGAGCGATGATAGCCGCGAAGAATCCAGTTCCAGTAGCAAGGAAGACGAGCCTGTCGAAACCTCCTCCAGCGGCGAAACCCCTGTAACATCTTCCGAAACGCTAAAAACATCGTCAAGCAGCGAAGAATCTCTCCCTCCGTCATCGAGCAGCAAGAACGAACCAAAATCATCGAGCAACAGCAAAGACGAGCCTGTTTCCTCCAGCAGCGAAACACCTGTAACATCTTCAGAGACACCTACGCAATCATCAAGCAGCGTGGAATCGCCGTCGTCAAGCAGCAAAGACGAACCTGCTTCCTCCAGCAGCGAAACACCTGTAACATCTTCAGAGACACCTACGCAATCATCAAGCAGCGTGGAACCGCCGTCATCGAGTAGCAAAGACGAGCCTGTTTCCTCTAGCAGCGTTGCCGCCTGGACCTGCGGCGACTCCACCATAACGCGCGGCGACCGCGAATATGCAACTGTCCTGATAAACGAACAGTGCTGGCTTAAAGAAAACCTGCAATACGAGCCGAGCAGCGGCACAACTATGTGCTATGGTGGCGTTGCAGCAAACTGCGAAACATACGGTCGTCTATATGATTACGAAGCGGCAAATCTTGCATGTCCCACGGGCTGGCGGCTACCGACGAAGACGGAACTTGAAGACCTGGCCGACTATTCCGGTGCCGATATGTACGATGCGGGAGCGCATTTCAAGGCGAAAAGCGGCTGGACCGGCGAAAACGGCGACGACCTGCTCGAATTTACGGCACTTCCCGGCGGCAAGTGCGACGAGGAACAGACCTGTTCTAAAATCGGTACATCCGGCTACTGGTGGACTTCGACCGAGAAAGTCAAGAATTCTAGTCATTACGCACTTTACTTGAATGGTGACGGCAGTTCGTTTACCGCCGCGAATATCATGGACAATGACCAGTACATTTCCGTGAGATGCGTGAAGAAATAAGTTTAACAAGGAGCGACCCTATGAAATCCACAAAGAACACCCTGATGTCACTCTGGAGCCGTAAGGCGATAGAGTCCAAAATGATTGTGACGATTGCTTCCGTCGCATTCCTTCTCTCCGCTTGCGGTGAGAATACCACGACTGAAAAAATCGTCGAAGTCGCATCCTCAGGCGTTGAAGTCGTGACGGATGTGTCGCTGTTGCCGCCCTGTTCTGCAACGAACGAGGGCGAACTGGTGTGGGTGAAAAACGAGGCGACCCCGCGTATGTGTTCCGGTGGCTTGTGGTACGCCGTTGCCGAAGGCAGTGTGACCGCGACATGTTCTACGGAGCCGTTGCCCGATGGCAGTGGCGTGAAGATTCTTTGTGGTGGCGATTCCATTGGCGTGGTGCTGAACGGAGCGAAGGGTGAACCTGGCGAGAAGGGGGACAAGGGTGACACGGGTGCCCAGGGCGTTGCTGGAAAAACAGGAGCGACCGGTGCTCAGGGTGAAAAAGGCGACAAGGGCGATACTGGCGCGACCGGGGCTCAAGGCGAGAAGGGTGACACCGGAGCGATTGGAGCAACAGGTGCTACAGGTGCAGGTTGCTCGATGGAAACTATTGACGAACTGTCCGTGCGCGTAACCTGTGGCACGGAATCGACAGTCCTTTATGTCGGTGAACTGCCCGATACTGCGGGGCAGGGCGAGGTTGTCCTTGACTCTGAAAAGATTGCAATTTCTTTGGACGAAGTTTCGGGCGTGACGCAGAAGGGCCCGTTCCTGAGCGGTTCAAAGGTGCTTGTTCGCGAGATGGAAGATGGACGCACTCTGACGCAGACGGGTAATTCATTTAACGGCAAGATTCTGAACGACAATGGCGAATTCAAGATAAATGCCCGCATGCTCGTGAGCCAGTATGTGATGCTCGAAGCGTCGGGCTACTACCGCAACGAGGTGACGGGTGAAAACTCCAATTCCGAACTTACGTTGTTTGCGATAACGGACGTGAACGACCGAAACATCGTGAACGTGAACCTGCTGACGCACTTGGAATACGAACGCGTGATTTACCTGGTGACGCAGAAGAAGATGAAGGTTCGTGCGGCCAAGAAACAGGCGCAAAAGGAAGTATTCGGTCTCTTGAACATTGACGCGACGAATTTCAGCAACTCCGAAGACCTGAACATCGCGGGCGCAAGCGACGAAGACGCTGCCCTGCTTGCGTTCTCTATCATATTGCAGGGCGACCGCAGCGTGTCGCAACTTTCTGAACTTTTGCAGAAGATTGCAACCGACATGGAGACGGACGGCGTTTGGGACGACGAAGCCCGGCGTAGCGAACTGGCCGACTTTGCCGCCGCCATCGACAGCAGCGACCGCATCCAGAGAATACGCACAAACGTGGAAGGCTGGGGACTTTCGAGCATCGTGCCGAACTTCGAGAAGCATGTGCGCAAGTTCTGGACCACCGAATTCGGCATGGGCGAATGCAACGACGAGAACATCGGCAAGGTGGTTGCCGCCAACAAGGGTATTGCGACCCGCCGATACATTTGCCGCGCGGATAGCTTGTGGCATGTGGCTAGCGACTTCGAGAAGGATACCTACCAGTGGAAGGACTCTACCGACGGCGCGCTCAAGGCGGGTGCGATTACGGGGAAGACTTACGTGTTCGACTCGACCGGAGTGCGCAACGGCGGCGTGAAGGGCTGGCGCGATGCTGCCTACCTTGAAGGCTTATATGGCGGCTGCAACAAGAAGTTGTATGGAGCATTCCGCTATGACAATAAGCAGGGCGGCTATTACCAGTGTCAGGAACAGGCGCACGACTGGGTGCTGTTCAAGAACGACATCATGATTGATACGCAGTTGTGGAGCGAAGGCGAGGACGGCTATGCCAAGTGGGGGGATTCCATCGGCGTGGTGACACCTGGTAGCAAGAATTGCTATGTCTATGATATGAGTGCGGCATATAGGGGCTGGCGCAAGGGGACGAATAACGACTGTTCTCTTGGCTTGCTTGGGTGCACTGACGGTCGTGCGGGGCGTATGCTCAAGTCGCCGGAAACGGGGGACTACTACAACTGTGCGAATAAAACATGGACAAAGGTGAAGGACCGCATTTTGCTCAATACCAATGGCTGGGATTGCCTTGACAGCAACGACGGTGAAATTAAAGCCGGCTTGGTGCATGACGCTTATTTTGTGTGTGAACTTAATGTATGGCGCGAGGCGACAATCGAAGAAGAAACGAATTGCAGAACGAATGGCACTTGTCAAGCTGAAAATTACTGTACATATGAAAAGAGCGGAATTTTTGATGAACGAGATGGAATTATCTATGTATGTGCTGATAATGATTGGCTTGAAACAAATTGTGCCGAGAAAAAAGTAGGAATTGCGTGTTTTGATTATAATTCTTATATACTTGAAGGATACTATCAAGTGTTGCAAGATTCTGTTGTATGGAATTGCGAAAGTGTTGGAAACATTGAAATAGATTATGTGTGTAAGGGCGATAGATGGCACCCTGTGGAAAGTCCTTATGACTATACTCTTGAACAATGGAATAAAAAGAAGGCCTTGTATTACACGTCGGAAAAGCATCCTGATGCCGTCTATGGTGAAGACCTGATTGATGACCGCGATGGTAAAGTCTATAAGACGGTGATAATTGACGGCAAACGCTGGATGGCGGAAAATCTGCGTTATGTCGATAGCTTGCACTCGGTAAATCTAAAAGGCGGAGTCTCTTGTTCTGGCGGTCTCTATACTGGTATTAAATATAATTGTGAAATTGGTGGTGTAGGTTACGTTTGGACTGCAGCAATGGATATTGATTCGAAATGGGTCCGTGGAGACGCTCACGCAGGTTCTGTTGTTAAACATCCGCATAGGGGAATTTGCCCTGTAGGATGGCATGTTCCTGACAGCACTGAATGGATAAATCTTGGCAAATCTAACGCTGCGACATCGCTACAGGCTGCTTTGGGCGTCTGGAAAAGTGAATTATATGGCGACGTTTGGGATGGGGCGACTGATGCCTCTGGCTTTTCTGCTTTGCCGATTTTTTGGGGCATGTTCTGGAGTTCTTCTGAAATCAACGGCGATGATATAGGCCGTTGGTATTTGCAAGCGGATACCTCGACATTCGGTTATACGAGGAAAATCTACAACAATGCATACCCTGTCCGTTGCATCGAAGACGAACCTGTAGAACCCTAATCAAAGGAGTAAATCATGACACCGCTATTCGTCATTCTCGTTGCTGTGGCATGGGCCGGCATTCTCGTTCTTCTTGTTTACGGGAAGGACGGTGTCTTCATGGATTTCAAGCTGCTTTCGGATATCCGCCACGACGACTTCGACGGAAGGCTTGAAAGTGCCCGGAAGCGGAATGACGAGTTCGTGCAGATTATGCGCGATGCCGATGCGAAAGTTCCAAAGGAACGGAACTTCTTCGGTTGGCGATTTTCCAAGGGAGGGCAGTCGCCTACGGATACGCTCCTTTCGGAAGCCCGCGAAAACCTGAAGAACTCGTTCGACCTTCGATGTCAGGAAAACCAGTCCGTTTTCTCGATGACGGCGGTTTTCTTGGGCATGGTGTCGGCATTTATCTACCTCGCAAAGCAACTGATGTATATGGATTGCATTGGATTCTTTGTGCTGTTCCTTTCGGTTGCGTTACCTGCGCTGTTCTGCATTGTCGTATCTGCGACCTTCTTGCTGGAATCGTTCAAGCTTACATACAAGATTCCCGATTCCGCCGATGACGGCGTAAGGTTTCTGTTGCAGGGCAAGGATGCCGATGGTCGAAAAATTCCCGATTCCGAAAGCCATGACCTTGCATCCGAAATCAAATACAGGCTCATTGCCGAAAGTGCCGCTCGCTCGCTTGTCAACAGTGACTCAAATAAACTAAAATCACATTGCTGGGCCGCTTCACGCAAGTACATGAAAGTCGGCGGCATTTTCCTGCTCGCCATGCTCATAACCGCAGGGGCCTTTAAAGTAAGCATTTCTCCTTCCGGCGACATGCTCAAGCAAATTTTTTGCTGCTGCTAGCCCGATTTTACTCTTCCGCAACTTTCCATTCGCCGAGGGTGCGCCTTTCGGCGTCAAAGCTCACGCCAATCTTGAAGAGCCTTTTCGGCATTCCGTCCAAGGCTTGGTTTGCGGTATAGGGGATTAAATATCCTTTATCATCAATCTGTTTCAATGCGTCGTCTGCGGTGCCGTTCTTGTTTAATTTGAACTCGAACATATAGACCGCATCGGCGGTCTCGACAACGGCGTCGCTGCGGCCTGCGGCGCTGCATTCTTCGGTGCGTACAACGTAAGGTGTACATAGCTTGAAAATTAGGAACAGGACCGTCTTGTAGTGGTTCTCGTCCTTGTGTTCCGCGTTGTATGGGATGCCACTCATGAACGCCCGAATCTGCACCAGAGCCTTTTCAATGTCCTTTTCTTCTAAGGCGTCAACAAAGCGCAATAGGAACGAATCATTGTCGACGACATCGTCCATGGCATAATAGGGCATTAAGGCCTTCAAAAAGCCAAGACGGACCTCGTTATTCGGAAAACCGAGCACATAGCGGTTGCCGGCTTTTGTTGACTTGATGGTCAGGTAGCCGCTTTGGTATAGCATGGGGATGGGATTCTTCGCCGTTTCTGTGGGTGCGTCAAACATGTCCTGCGAGGCCTCGAACCCCGTTTCGAACGGAACAGGGTCAACCTTGTACTTGCGCATAAGCCGCGTCAAGATGGTCGGTGTGCCCGTGGAAAACCAGTAGTTGGCAAGTTCCTTGTCGCTTAGTGCATTTATTAGGCTGAACGGGTTGTATACATCGGGCGAGTTCTTGCTGAAGTGGTAGCCGTCGTATTGCTTTTGCAATGCATTGCACGCCCCGTCGTAGGTAAGGCCATTCTTGTTGGCGAGTGCCTGGATTTCGGGCTGCATCTGCGTCAGGACTTCTTCCTTGGTAATGCCACAGATGGCTGCGTACTCGTCATTCATCGTGATGGCTTTCAGGTTGTTGAGTTCGCTGAATATGCTGAGTTGGCTGAACTTGCTGATGCCCGTGAGAAATACGAACCTGAGAATGCCGCCCAAATCCTTGAGCGGACTGAACAATTTTCGCATCTCGTTTTTGAGCGTAAGCTGGAGCTCCGGGGTTTCCATACTATCAAGAAGTGGGGCATCGTATTCGTCAACGAGTACCACGGGGGGCAATCCTGTAGATTCGTAGGCCGCCTTGATGAGCAATTCAAAACGGACTCCCCAGGCGGACTTGTCGGACGGTGTAAGCCCATACTGGCGTTCCCATTCGCCGAGTTTTAGGTTGAGTGTGTCCGCCAGGTCTTCTTCGGTGATATACTTGTTCCCGGCAAAACTCAACTTGAACACGGGATATTTCTTCCACTCGGTCTCAAGCTTTTCCATTGCAAGACCGGAGAACAGGTCCTTGCGGCCCTCGAAATAGTACTGGAGCGTACTTACAAGCAACGACTTTCCGAAACGGCGCGGACGGGATAGGAAGTAATACAGGTCTGTATGAGTCAACTTATAGACAAGGTCTGTTTTGTCTACATAATACATACCGTCTTCGCGAATTCTCGCAAAATCCTGAACGCCGATAGGGAATCTCTTTAACGCCATGACGTTAATATACATAAAGATGAGCGTCGCGACAATAGAGTGCATCGCGAGTCGGGTGCGAGAACCTGTTTTCGCTTTGGTCGGAGACAGAAATAAGTAACCTTGTTTAGCGGTAGGTCAAAACATCGCAAGAAAATGTTGTTATTTTTCGCATATGACTGACAGAGTGGTTGAATTGTCGATGGGAGATGCCTAATGGCTGTGACCCCGTTAATGCAGCAGTATTATGAGATCAAGAAACAGAATCCCGGCTGCATCTTGTTTTTTAGAATGGGCGACTTCTTCGAACTTTTCGAAGACGATGCTGTAGTTGCCTCGAAGATTTTAGGACTCACGCTCACGAGCCGCAACAACGGCGCCTCGGGAGCTACACCCTTGTGCGGGTTCCCGCACCATGCCGCGGACCGCTATGTGCCCAAGATGGTGGCGGCGGGCTATCGCATTGCCATTTGTGAACAGGTGGAAGACCCGAAACTCGCGAAGGGAATCGTCAAGCGCGACATTGTAGAAATCATCAGTGCCGGCACCGCGATGGACGAATCGAACTTGAATGCGAAGGAGGCGAATTACCTTTGCGCCTTCATTCCCGAGAAGGACTCGGTCTCGTTTGCGATTGCCGACGTGACGACTGGCTACTTGGCCGCTTGCAAGAGTTCGGTGCAGGCGTTCGAATGTGAATTCTGCCGCCGTATGCCGAAAGAAGTTGTGGTGCCCGAAGGAACTTCGATTCCTAGCGGCGTCATGGACTTGATCCGCTCCGAAAACATTCTGGTGACGGAGCTTCCGGCTTTCCTGTTCGGCGAAGATTCCGCGAAGGACGTGCTGTTTACGCATTTTAAGGTCGAGGCTTTGGACGGTCTCGGTCTCGATGGGCGAGTGGTCGAAACGCAGGTGACGGGAGCGCTTCTCCAGTACCTGATGGACCAGAAGAAGTCCGAACTTTCGCACTTTACGACGCTTGAGATTCTGAATCTCGACGACTACATGACGCTTGATCCGAGTACGCTGCGTAATCTGGAACTGGTGCGCCCGCTGAATGCCGACGATATCAGCAGCACGCTTTGCTACGTGCTCGACTTTACGGTGACTGCCATGGGCGGCCGCAATCTGAAGGAGTGGGTGAGCCACCCGCTGATTTCGGTGGACCGCATCAAGGAACGCGAAGAGGCCGTCGAGGAACTTGTCAATAATCCGGTCGCGCTAGACGAATTGAAGGAATCGCTGACTTCGATTCTCGATATGGAACGCTTGATGGGTCGTGTCGGTTCTGGCCGCGCGAATGCCCGCGATTTGGCGGGCATGGGCCGTTCGCTTTCGCAGGCCTCTAAGGTAGCTGACGTGCTTGAAGGCTTGAATTCGCCGATATTTGAACCGATGCGAGCGGCCCTCATTGCCGCCCGAGGCCGCGGCGAAGAACTCCTCTCGCAATTTAACGACGACTTGCCGCTGACCGTGCGCGAGGGCGGCATGATTCGCGCGGGCGCTAACGCGGAACTCGATGCCATGAACGAAGACATCAAGGAACGCCGCGAATGGATAGCCTCCTTGGAAGTCCGCGAGCGCGAACGCCTCGGAATCCCGAGCCTGAAGGTTGGCTACAACCGCGTTTTCGGTTACTACATCGAAATTACCAAGGCGCAGATGGCGAAGGCCACAAGCCCGATTCCCGACGAATACATCCGCAAGCAGACAACGGTGAACGGCGAACGCTACATTACGCCCGAGATGAAGGAATGCGAATCCATCATCAGCAACGCCGAAGTCAACATCCATGCGCTGGAATACAAGATTTTCTGCGAACTCCGCGAACGCGTGAACAGCTGGCGTGCCGAATTGCAAGAAATCGCGAATGCGATTGCGCACGTGGATACGCTTTACAGCTTTGCCCGCGCCGCACGCAAGTACAATTACGTTCGCCCCGAAGTCTTCGAAGGCTCGGGTATCGAAATCAAGGGCGGTTTCCATCCGGTGATTGTCGCAGTCAATTCGGACCTGGACTTTATCCCGAACGATGTGAACCTTTCGCCCGAAGCGACCCGCCTCATGCTCATTACGGGCCCGAACATGGCCGGTAAATCGACTTACCTGCGCCAGACGGGTCTCATTGTGCTCATGGCGCAAATCGGCTGCTTTGTGCCGGCCGAAAGCGCCCGCATCGGCGTGGTGGACCGCATCTTTACGCGCGTGGGTGCAAGCGACCGCCTAAGCCGTGGCCTTTCGACGTTCATGGTCGAAATGATCGAAACCGCGAACATCTTGCGCAATGCGACTTCGCACAGCCTGGTGCTCCTCGACGAAATCGGTCGCGGAACCAGTACCTTTGACGGCCTCTCGATTGCGTGGGCGATTGTGGAAACTCTGCACGATGAACCGGCCCGCGCCGCCATCACGCTATTTGCAACGCACTACCACGAACTCACGGGACTTGTAGAAAGCCTTGAACACGCTGGAAACTTCCAGGTGGGCGTTCAGGAAAAGGGCGACAAGCTCATCTTCTTGCACAAGATTCTCGAAGGTGCCTGCGACTCTAGCTACGGTATTCACGTGGCTGAAATGGCGGGCCTCCCGAACAATGTGCTGCGCCGTGCCCGCAAAATTCTTTTGCGTCTCGAAAAGCAGAAGATTGACCCGAGCGATGGTGCTACCCACAAGAAGCTCATGGAAAAGCCGCAGGTCGACTTGTTCGCACCTCCCGACGAATCTACGCAGCTCCTTAAAGAAGAAATTCGCCGCCTGAAACCCGAAGAAATGACTCCGATCCAGGCGCTCCAATGCCTGATGGACTTGAAGGAGCATTACGGGAAATGATCGACTTTGCCGCTTTACAAGAGTTTGTCTATAGCAATCGAATCGTAGATTCGACGATTCATGGACTTTCTCATTGGCGGCAGGTGGAATTCAACGGTTTGCTTCTCGCACCCATTACAGGTGCCGACGTGACTGTCGTGCGGCTGTTCGCTCTCTTTCACGACTGCAAGCGCGAAGATGACGGCTACGATGGCGAACATGGTGAACGCGGTGCCGCCTTTGCCAAAGAATGCTTCGAAAAAGGGCTTCTCGATATTACGCAGGAACAGTTCGATAAGCTGTATCACGCCTGCTTTTACCACACCAAGGAACATCAGACTGATGATCCGACCATCAACACCTGCTACGACGCTGACCGCCTAGATCTCGGCCGCGTGGGAATGTCGCTTAATCCGAAAAAGATGGCGACAGCACCGGGTGCAAGAATCGCCCACAAGTCATTGCGGGCGAATGTTGATGTCTATGAAATGCGCGAATGGTTAAAGACGATTGTTCTTTAACCTCGCGAAAAATTAACCGACAAAATTCTTTCCGAGGATTGCAGAAACGTTCTTGAGAATGCCTTCTGCAACGTCAGGCTTGTTCATCGAATACACATGAACGTTCGTGATGCCGTTGGCGTACAGGTCAATAATCTGGTCGCTTGCGTAAATGATGCCGGCCTGCTTCATGGCTTCGGGATCGCTGCCGAACTTGTCGACCAGCGACTTAAAGCGCTGCGGCATGAACGAACCGGAAAGCTTGATGGCGCGTTCCACCTGGTTCGCGTTCGTAATCGGCATAATGCCGGGGAGCACCGGGCAGTTCACGCCAGCATCGCGGAGCTTGTAAAGGAAGCTGAAAAACAGGTTGTTGTCGAACACCATCTGCGTGGTCAAAAAGTCTGCACCGGCATCGACCTTTTCCTTAAGGTGCTTGATGTCTTCTGCCTGGTTCGCACTTTCGGGGTGCTTTTCAGGGTAGCAGGCGGCACCAATGCAGAAGTCTGCGTCGGAAGCCTTGAGTTCGCGGATGAGTTCCACAGCGTAGTGGTAGTCGCAATTGTCGCGACCCTTTTCGATGAGTTCTGGGGTCAAGTCGCCGCGGAGAGCCATCACGTTCTTGATGCCTGCAGCCTTCATGTCTTCGATGCGCTGGTGCACGGTTTCCTTGCTGCTGGAGACGCAGGTAAGGTGGGCGAGCATCGGAATGCCGAATTTCTGCTTGAGGTTCTTGGCGATATCGAGGGTGAAGTGGCTCACGCCGCCGCCCGCGCCGTAAGTCACGCTCATAAAGGCGGGACCAAGGGCTGCAATCGATTCGGTGGCCGCCTTAACGCTTTCGAAGCTCGTCTCTTTTTTAGGCGGGAACACTTCGAACGAAAGGCTCATCTTGTCTTGCTTCAGAATGTCTACAATCTTCATAATCTCTCCATGGGGCGGGTCTGACCAGCACCCCTAGTCTATGCAAATATCTTGATATATGCATAAATATATAAAATAAAGGACATTTTGGCAATAGAGCATAATTTATTTGGTAGGCACAATATATAGATGTTATGAATAAATGGTATATTTGGATTACAGGTAAATTATGCAATTTTATGATAAATATTCATTTAGAACTTTCCTTGGATTACTGATTGTATTCTGTTGGGGCTTGTCTAGTTGCGGTGACAGCGAATCGACGGGGGCGTCTGCTGACGATGAACTTGTGAGTTCTTCATCAGAAGGTGGGACTGACAAAATCATTTCCAGCTCATCGTTGGGAGATCTTTTTCAGAATTCTAGTTCTTCGGAAGATGTTGATTTTTCATCTAGTTCCATAGAAAACAGGGGGTCATCCAGTTCTTTAGAGTCTTCTCCTGCCAGTAGCGATAACAGGGACCTTTTCGGTGATGACTATTTTAGGAAAGATGGTGTTGGTTTCGTGAAGATTGGGAACCAGTCGTGGATGGAAAAGAATGTTAACGCAGGTATCGATAGGGGATTTCTGTGGTGTTATGACGAAAAAGAAGAAATGTGTGACAAGTATGGCACCTTGACATACTGGAGTGCTTTCACGGGTACCTGGCAGTGGTTCAACGGCCCCGACGGACCGCTGCTCTTGAGCAATCCGGTTAAAGGCGCCTGTCCGAACGGTACGCACCTTCCCACAAAGGCGGAACTTGAAGAACTTATTGCCTACCTGGATGAGCATCCCGATGAGGTGGTGAAACTTACGAACCAACTTGGCGGTGTCGATGGTGAAGGCTTCCCGGACGATGAGAAATACTACGAAAACGATGACGACTACCTCGCCCTTATGAATTACCATGGTGCAGAGGACAGCTTTTTACTCATGGGCGGTGAACTTTCGGAGAAGGCGGATCCGAATTCGAAAACCCTGGGCGTTTGGAGCCTGCATTATGGCAAGAGTACGGGGTTAACTCTCATGAAGAGGGATGTTGGTCGCTTGGCTTATGCGCGTTGCCTTATGAACGACAGTATAGAAACGGTAGTCGTTCCGGATACGCTGACGATTGCGCCGGGGTGTGACGAGGCTCACCGCGAAAACTGGAATTACCTGAATCCAGATGTCGAATATGGGTGTATCAAGGATGATCGCGACGGAAGATTCTATAAGACGTTGCTTATCGAGGGCAAAATTTGGTTTGCTGAAAACCTGCGCTTTGTTCCCAAAGAAAGTAGCTGGTGCTACAAGGAAGAGGCTGATGGCGAATGTGATGTTTACGGTCGCTATTATAGTGGCGCCGCCGTAAGGAATCTTTCCGGGATTTGTCCGGAAGACTTCCATGTGGCAAGTGAGTCTGAAATAAGCCGGTTATCGGTAGACAATCAACTGGAGCTGCTTTCTGCAGATGGATGGAGTCAGGGCAACTATGCGGCTCTGAGTACGAACTCCACGGGATTTACGATTCTTCCTGGAGGATGCCGTGGAGGAAATGAACCTGATTTTGGTTGGACCCTTGGTGAATTCGCTGGAATAGGGAGTATTGCCTATTTTTGGACAAGGAATCAGAACGGAATTTCTGAACATTATGCTGTAGCCATAAGTAATCGAGAATCAGATAAATTTAGTTCATTGCACAAGTACAACGATTTCGGAATGCCTGTCCGATGCGTTAAGAATTGACCTGCGGAAAATTGACACGAATTAGAATTTTTTTCTATATTTGCGCCACAACGCTCGAGTAGCTCAGTTGGATAGAGCAATTGCCTTCTAAGCAATGGGTCGTGGGTTCGACTCCCGCCTCGAGTATGAAAAAGAGGCTCCCGATTGGGAGCCTCTTTCCATAAGGAGTAGAATCTAGCTGATGATTACATCATGCCGCCCATGCCCATGGACGGATCCATGGCAGGAGCTGCCGGCTTCGGTTCCTTCTTTTCGGCAATCACGCAGTCAGTCGTGAGGATCATCGAAGCGATAGAAGCGGCGTTCTTGAGGGCGGTACGGGTCACCTTAGCCGGGTCAATCACGCCAGCCTTGATGAGGTCTTCGTAGGTGTCGGTCTTGGCGTTGTAACCGAAGCTGTCCTTGCCTTCCTTCACCTTGTTCACCACGACAGAGCCTTCGAGGCCTGCGTTCTGGACAATCTGACGGAGAGGCTCTTCGATAGCGCGGCGAATGATGGCGGCACCAGTCTTCTGGTCGGCGTTATCGAACTTGAGGGCGTCAATAGCCTTTTCGGCGCGGATGAGGGCAACGCCACCACCCGGAACGATACCTTCTTCGACAGCAGCGCGGGTTGCGTGCATAGCGTCGTCGACGCGGTCCTTCTTTTCCTTCATTTCAACTTCAGTAGCAGCACCGACCTTGATCACGGCAACGCCGCCAGCGAGTTTAGCCAAACGTTCCTGGAGCTTTTCACGGTCATAATCGCTGGTGGTAGCTTCGATCTGCTTCTTGATCTGGGCGATACGGCCCTTGATAGAAGCGGCGTCGCCAGCACCTTCGACGATTGTGGTGTTGTCCTTCGTGATGGTGATGGACTTGGCCTGGCCGAGCACGGTCACCGGAGCGTCTTCGAGCTTGGCGCCAGTGTCTTCGGAAACCAGCATACCGCCAGTGAGGATAGCGATGTCTTCGAGCATTGCCTTACGACGGTCACCGAAGCCCGGAGCCTTAACGGCTGCGACCTTCAGGGTGCCGCGCATCTTGTTCACAACGAGCGTTGCGAGAGCTTCGCCATCGACGTCTTCGGCGATGATGAGGAGAGACTTGCCCTGCTTTGCCACATGTTCGAGCATCGGCAGCAAATCCTTCATGGTAGAAATCTTCTTGTCGTACAGCAAGATGTACGGATTTTCGAGGGCCACTTCCATGCTGTCGGTGTTAGTGACAAAGTACGGAGAGAGGTAGCCGCGGTCGAACTGCATACCTTCGACAACGTCGAGGATGGTTTCGGCGGTCTTGGATTCTTCGATGGTGATTACGCCATCGTTGCCGACCTTTTCCATAGCGTTGGCGAGGAGTTCGCCAATTTCGGGGTCGTTGTTAGCAGAAATCGTTGCAACCTGGGCAATGTGTTCCTTGCCGTTGATCTTCACGGCCATCTTGCCGATTTCGGTAATGACGGCGTCAACGGCGGCGTCCATACCGCGCTTGATGTCCATCGGATTTGCACCGGCGGCCACGTTCTTGAGGCCTTCGCGAGTGATAGCCTGGGCGAGCACGGTAGCGGTGGTGGTACCGTCACCAGCAGCGTCGCTCGTCTTGTTGGCGACTTCCTTGGCCATCTGGGCGCCGAGGTTTTCGTAGGCGTCTTCCAGTTCCACTTCCTTAGCGACAGACACACCGTCCTTGGTGACGTTCGGGGCGCCGAAGGCCTTTGCGATCATCACGTTGCGGCCCTTAGGACCGAGGGTGACCTTGACTGCGTTGGCGAGTTTGTCGACACCCTTCATCAGGGATTCGCGAGCTGCTACATCAAACTTAAGTTGCTTTGCCATTTTGTTTTTCCTTTTTATTTAAAACCTTTTGTTGCGCTATTACAGAGTGGCGAAAATGTCGGATTCCTTCACGATCAGGTAGTTTTCGCCATCGACGGAGACTTCCGTTCCGCTGTACTTGCCGTAAAGCACCACGTCGCCGACCTTGACTTCCATGGCGACAAGTTCGCCCTTGTCGTTCTTGCGGCCTGGGCCCACGGCCACGACCTTACCCTGCATCGGCTTTTCCTTGGCGTTGTCCGGAATGAAGAGACCCGAAGAGGTCTTCTGTTCGGCTTCTGCCGGCTTGACGACGATTCGATCTGCAAGAGGCTTAATCATTTTCTTTTTTCCTTTTCTGCGGGCGGTTTTACGCCCTTTGATTGAACTGCTTTGCCCAAATGGGTATTCCAACTTGGACTATTTATTTTGTTTCGTCCAAAATTAAGCAATAACCGTGCCAATACTTTGCCCGCATAATTGGGCGAAAAGTCTTTTGAATGGGGCTTTTCTTTAGAAAATGTTGTGTCTTTTTGAAACACTGTCGGAGTGGGTTGAACGCGATGTCTCAAATTTAAACAACTTGACGGCGTTGCGTGCCCTTAAATAGTCTGTTTTCGGTGTGTGTGTCGGGGGTGGGGTGGAGTGCGTTGAAGATATGTCTGCAGTTTGCCCTTTTTTTTATTTTAAAATGTAGACTTTTTATTTTTATTACAATGTTGTAAATTAATTGATTTTCTGTAAAAATAAAGAAATTTTGTAGACTTTTTATAAAAATTTTGATTATATTTAAGAAAAGCGAATTACTGTAAGGTGTTGTCTTTGGACTACAAAAAAGATTAATGAAATTTCCTTTTTTGTTTTTTAGAGATAGATTAACAGTAGGCCCCTTAATTTAATGGAGTGTATATGGGTTTTGGTTCTAGAGCTGCAGTGCTTAAAATGGCGATGACTGGGGCGTTGGCTTTCGGTCTCGCTTCGCCTTCTTTTGCGGCGACCCGCCAAATGGAAAAACTTTCGCGTGGCCTTGCTGTAGCGAATACGGGCAAGGGTATGCTTGTGAGCTGGCGCCTCTTGGGCACCGAGAATCCGGACACGGAATTCAACCTTTACCGTGACGGAACGAAAATTGCCACCATCGGAAAGACTGCTGGCACGAACTACCTGGACGCTGACGGCAAGACGACTTCCAAGTATACGGTCGCTGCCGTGGTGAACGGCAAGGAGGGCAAGGCGGAAGGCGCACTTATCGTGTTGGACCAGAACAGCAAGGGGTTCCCGTACAAGACCATCAAGGGTCTCAATGTGCCCAAGGACCAGACGATGCCGGACGGTTCCACATGCAGCTACAGCCCCAACGACATGAGCGTGGGCGACTTGGATGGCGATGGCGAGCTGGATTTGGTTCTCAAGTGGGATCCGAACAATTCCAAGGACAATTCCCAGTCGGGTTACACGGGATCGGTGTTTATTGACGGCTTGAAGATGGATGGAACCCTCCTGTGGCGTATTGACCTCGGCAAGAATATCCGTGCCGGCGCCCATTATACCCAGTTCATGGTCTACGACCTGGATGGTGACGGTATTGCCGAAATCGTGATGAAAACTTCTGACGGCACTGTCGACGGCAAGGGCAAGGTCATTGGCGACGGTTCCAAGGATTACCGCTCCTCTTCGGGAACGATCATGACCGGTAACGAGTTCCTGACGGTGTTCAAGGGGAATACTGGCGAGGCTGTCCATACGATTAACTACTGGCCCGCCCGTGGAAAGATTTCGGGCGACAACTACGGCAACCGTGACAACCGCATGCTGGCGGCGATTGCCTACCTGGACGGGGTTCACCCGAGTGTCATTATGAGCCGCGGTTACTATACCGAATTCTTTGTGGCCGCCTATGACTTTGACGGCAAGGAACTCAAGACCCGCTGGCAGCACAGTTCCGACAAGAAGGGGCAGGGACTTTACGGCGAAGGCAACCACAACCTTTCCGTTGGCGACCTGGATGGCGACGGTTTTGACGAAATCGTTATGGGGGCTGCCGCACTCAATCATGACGGAACGCTCCGATACCGTACTGGTTTTGGCCATGGCGATGCCATGCATCTTTCTGATATGGATCCTGACCATCCGGGTTTGGAAGTCTACGATGTTCACGAAGAAAAGCAGAATGCGTATAGTGAAGAATTCCGCGACAAGGATGGCAAGGTCATCTGGGGAACGACTCAGACCCAGGCTGGAAATGTGGACAATGGCCGTGGCATGGCTGCCGATGTCGATTCCACGAATCGCGGCTTCGAAATGTGGTCGGGTACCAGTGGTGGAATGCGTACCGTGAAGGGGACTCTTTTGCATGAGACGAAGCCTTCGGTCAATTTCCGCATTTACTTTGATGGTGACTTACAGGATGAATTGCTGGATGCTACAGGCAGTGGCGGCAGCGGCGGAAAGATTGAAAAGTGGAATTCCAGCAAGAAAACCGTCGATCGCTACTTCAGCTTCTATGAAGTGAATAGCTCGACTCTGAACAACTACACTAAGGCGAATCCCTGCATTGTGGCAGACCTGTTTGGCGACTGGCGCGAAGAATTCATTGCGCGTTCCAGCACGGATCCTTCGACGATTACGATTTTCCAGACTCCCGTGACGACTCCGCACAGGCTCTACACGCTGATGCATGACCCGCAATACCGCGTGAGTGTTGCCTGGCAGAACGTTGCCTACAACCAGCCGCCTCATGTGAGCTATTACCTGCCCGACATGGTGAAGAACTTGAAGAAACCCGACATTTACATGCTTGGTACCGAAGGTGTCGCGGGCCTCGCTCCTTCTATTTCGAAGGTGGGCGATGGGCTTGAAAACCAGGGAATCCTGCTGGGTAATGCAATCGAGAACTTTGGCTACAAGTTTATCGGCTGCGACGGCGTGAAGGTGACTGGACTCCCGAAGGGCGTGACCGCGAAGGTAGAGGGTTCGACCGTGACCATTTCTGGAACTCCGACGGAAGCGGGCGTATTTGCCTACACCGTTGTAACCGAAGGTGGTGAGGGTGATGCCGCGTCTGCGAAGGGTGTGCTCTCTGTTGCTGCTCCGGGAAATGCTGAAGAGGTTGCGACGAAGAAGGAGGCCTCCAAGGTCGACGCTTCTACGCCGGATGCGGGAATTGGCTGGTCCGAGACGACCAATACGGGCTTTGTCGAAAAGGGATACTTCAACTTCGACAATTCCACCGCAAGCTACGGGACATGGAACCTGCATTCCGAACATACTGCTTCAACTACCATCAGTATCCGCTTTGCAAACGGTGGCAGTGCCGCACGCGATATGGAACTTGTGGTGAACGGAGTCAAGGTGGGGACAGTCTCTATGGATGCGACCGGCGGCTGGACGACTTGGCTTACGACCGATGTGAAGATTGATTTGGCGAAGGGACTCAATACGATTACGCTCAAGTCGACAACTGCCGATGGTGGCGCGAATGTAGATATGTTCTACTTCGATATCGAAGGCGTGAGCGCCTATGCGGGCCAGGTCGACGAGCAGACCACGATAAAGCCTGTTGCAGCTTCTGTGCGTGGAATGGTGTTCAACCCCTCGACGGGCGTGTTGTACACCCCGAAAGCAGGCCTTGCTGAAATTTACTTCTACGACATGTCCGGTGCGATGCGCCTGGGTATCTCGAAGAATGTCCCTGCGGGCTCTACAGCGATGGCGCTTGGCCAAGAACTGCTCCCGAAGGGAATGTATTTCGTCAAGGTGAAACTTGACGGAAAAATCGTTTCGTCGAAGAGATTCGCGAAACAATAAACACCTCACTGCCTAGCTCTAGTCTTGCGAGTGTTTGGCTTAGGGCTAGGCTTTTTTGGATTTTTGTATGAAGATGCTTAGTAAGATTTGGCAATCTGCCGTTATCGCATCCATGGTGGCGGCACCGCTCACGTGGGCGGCTGTGACCATTTACATGTGTGGTGACTCGACCATGCAGGACTGGGCCGAAGGTTACTACCCCAAGCAGGGGCAGGGTCAGGATTTCCATTACTGGTTCGACCCGACCAAGGCGGCGGTGGTGAACCGTGGCCAGGGCGGCATGTCGCTTGGTGGCGGCGGTAAGGACAAGAGTGGCGGTACCGCTGTCGGCTATTACGACATGTTCTTCAGGCAAGGGTGTTCTGCCGGCAACTGCATCGCCGAAAAACTCAAGGCGGGCGACTACGTAGTTATCCAGTTCGGCATTAACGATGTGAACTACAGTACCGAAGAATTCTTTGCTTCGAACATGAAGAAGATGGTGAGCGACGTCCGCGCAAAGGGCGCTTATCCGATTATCATGAGCCCGATTCGTCGTAAGTATTACGATTCCCCGACGCAGATTCACAATAGTTACCGCGGCTACCCGGCACTGAACAAGAGCCTTGCCGAAGAACTCAACGTGCCGTTTATCGACATGAGTGAAATGGTCGCGAACTACATGATTTCTGTGGGTGAACGCTATGCGGAACAGTATGTCTTCAATTATGCGACCAAGGCGGAATACAGCAACTTGGGAAGCGACCAGACAGATGCCGTGCATTTGCAGATGAACGGTGCGAATGCTTTCGGGCGCATTATTACCGAACAGATGCGTGCGCATACGGACCCGATCGTGAAAAAGCTTGGTGACTATATGGCGCCCATGTACCAGGTGAGTGTGAAGGTAAGCCCCGAAGGTGCCGCAGAAGCGACTTCGATCAACGCCTATTATCCGCAGGGCATGACTGTGATGCTCAAGACCATCCCGAAGGATGGCAAGAAGTTCTTGGGTTGGTACGACGGTAACGGCAACAAGGTTGGTGCTCCGAGCCGTTCGAACGTGAAGTCTCCGTACATTCATACGTTTGTGATGGGGAGTGCCTCGACGCAGTTCACGGCGGTTTACGAAGGTGGGACGGCGCAGAAATATACCGGTGACGGTGCTGCGCTGACGGCTTTCCCGACCACGACCCCGAAGAGCCTCGACGACGTGACCTTTGTTCCGTTTACTCCGATTGAAGGCAGCACGCTGGATACGGTGAAAATTGACAAGGATATCAAGAAATTCTTTGATGCGAGCACTCCGGATACGGCTGGAATCGGCTGGACTCAGAACGAATGGACTGGCTTTACGGGCGAGGGCTATTACAATCTGGATAATACGAATGCTTCGTTTGCCGCATACAAGGTTAAGTTCCCCGGTGCAGGCTACGTGACACTTGCGGTGCGCTATGCAAACGGCGGATCGTCGGACCGTATGTTCAACGCTTATTTGGATCATGATTACCTTGTGAGCGCGCCGCCGACGGGTGGCTGGGACAAGTGGGATACAGCCTACGTGGTGATGGATGCCCCGCAAGGTGAAGCCGAGCTCAAGATTATGTCTCTTACAAGCGATGGCGCTCCGAATCTGGATGCCTTTGGCTTCAGTATCGACGGCGTGTGCCGCGTGAGCGAGGAATGCCCCGAAGAACAGGAATTGCCGCCCGAAGCGGTTATGCCCCGTGTTCGTGTGGCGGGTTTTGCCTTGCGTGGCGAAAATCTGAAGCTTGCAAACGCGGAACGTGCTGTCGTGAACATCTTTGATATGGGCGGTCGCCTTGTTTCGAAGAGCGTCATTGAAAATGAATCGGAAGTGTCGCTTGCTCCGATGGTGCGCGCGACAGGTCTTTACCACGTCGTGGTGCGTCAGGGTAGCGCCATGTTCTCGGCGACTTATGCAAAGGTGAAATAGAATTTTATGAAACGGATTTTAAAATTTCTCGTTGCAGCAACCGTGTTCACGGGCGTCGCCGTGAGCGATTCCACCAGCTTTACTGTTCACGTGATAGGTGACTCGACCGTCGCGACATACAAGGACTCCGCGTACCCGCAAACAGGCTGGGGACAAATCCTTGGAAGTTTCTTTGACGGTTCCCGCGTCCAGGTGGTGAACTACGCTATCGGTGGTCGCAGCTCCAAGACGTTCGTGCAGGAAGGTCGCCTAGACGAAGTGAAGAAGAATCTCCAGAAGGGCGATGTCATGATGGTCCAGTTTGGACATAATGATCGCTATTTTGGAAGTAAACCCCGTGAGGTCCCGTTTGATTCGCTAGGCTACTGGCTGCAACAGTATGCTGATGTGGCTAAGGGTGCGGGCGCAACTCTAGTGTATGTGACCCCGATGAACATGAATATGGGGGCCAACGGCCGCAATATCTTTACTGAATACAATGTTGTCGGCAAGATGGAGGAACTTGCCAAGAAAAACGGTGCCGTTTATGTGAACCTGAACGCGAAATCCTACAATGCCTACAGCAAAAGCTGGGACCCGGCGTATGTTTCCCGCTACCAGTTCAAGATGTTCTTGGCTGGAGAATACCCGAATTACAAGGATGGTGTCACCAACGACGGAACGACGCATTTCCAGGAATCGGGCTCCATTGCTCACTGCCAGTGGATTGCCGAGGAACTTGAAAGCGCCCTGAAAAATGAATCCTACATTTCTGCCGACAATAAGGCGAATCTGACGCAACTCGTATCCGCCCTCAAGCCGCGTTATGCCTTTACGGTCAAGGCGAATGTTTCGAACAGCAAGGGGCTCATTACGCATAACCAGCAACTCCCCGGCGGCGCTCCGCTTACTTTGCATGTAAGCCCTGGTAGCTTTGGCAAGAAGTTCGTTGGCTGGTACGATGACGACTGCAATAAGCTTTCGGCCGATTCGAACTATTACGGCAAAAAGACTCTCTACCGCGCTGCGACCTATACGGCTGTCTTTGACGGTGGTCCTGCCTGTCAGCCGACTTCGCACGGTGAAGAAGGCTCCGGTGACAATCCGACTTCTTCTAGTTCCGTGGGACCGGAATCTTCGGCCTCTATTGACACGGCGCTCTGTTTTACGGGTGTTGCCGACGAAGTCTGGCCGTCTCCGATAGACATGGCAAGCCCCGAAGCGGGGGATGGTTGGACCGAGGCGAATCATGAAGGCTTTACGGGCCAGGGCTTCTTTAACTTTGACAACTCCGCCTACAGCACGGCTACTTACAATGTGACTTCGGACCAGTCTGCATCGAACGCCCGCGTGATGATCCGCTATTCGTTCCAGGGAAATACGGATCGCGATATGAAGCTGACTGTCGATAATGGTGAGTACGATGTGACATTCAAGTCTACCGGAAGCTGGGACAAGTGGGATACCGCTTACGTCGAGGACGTGTGGGTGGATGCTCTTGACTTTAAGGTGAAACTGGCTTCTGCTTCGGCAGACGGCGGCCCGAATATCGACATGATTGCCTTCGACATCAAGGGCGTTTACCGCACCGGTTGTAAGCCCGCAAGTGTTGACGCAGGTTCGTCTTCGAGTGGCGAGTCCTCGGTTGTCTCTCATAGGAGGCTTGCTTCGGGAGTTTCCTTTGATGCGTTGAATAGGAGCGTGACGACTCCGGGTGGCATGATGCATGTGCAGCTGATGGACGCAATGGGTAAGGTTGTTAAGCGCGAACTCAGGAATGTCCCGGTGGGCACGGTCCCGATGCTCTCTAGTGGCGTGAGGCTGCCTAAGGGCCGCTATTTTGTGCGGATTTCCTTGAATGGAAAGCTTGCTTTGCTTGAAACCGTCACGGTTGACCGTTAATTTTGTATATTGTTTGCAAAATGTTGCGGTCTTTCCGCAAAAGGAGTTTTTATGAAATTTTTTAAACAGTTCGCTTTGACGAGTTGCGTGCTTGCTGCCGTGGCTTTTACCGCTTGTGACGATTCTTCGTCTGCATCTTCTGATGACGGCAAGGTCGCTTATGATTGCTCTGTCAAGGACGGTGTGAAGGTTGTTTACCCGGCTGGTGGAGAATCCTTCAAGATGGGTGATACAATCACGGTGATTTTCGGTTCCGATGTGGAAGGCTCCGGTTACCATTTCTACTTCAAGACCTCTGAAGAGGCTGAACCTCGCGATATGCTCGACGGTTCTGCTGGTCCTGAAAAGCCGGATGGCAAGACTTGTTATGAACAGAAAGTTGTCCTGACGGAAGACTTCTTGCCCGATGATGTGGAGTTCCCGATTGAAAAGGCTGTCATTCGAGTGGCTCCTTACGAAAAGACCGCAAAGGGAGCCAATTCGGGTTCCTTCAAGGTCTCTGAATAGTTTTGAACGCTTCATTAAAATTTGAAGACACCTCGATCACCGTAGCCGTTGTGGGTTGCGGTGGTTTTATTGGTAGCCATTTGCTGAAGGCGATCTTGGAACGCACCCGGTGGAGCGTTTTTGGCGTGGATCTGGATTCGTACCGCATTCAGGAACACCTGACGAATCCGCGTCTTGAATTCTTAAGCGCAGACCTTGCCGATCCTTACGTTGTTGCTCGTATTGCCCAGTTTCCGGTGGTGGTGAACTTGGCGGCAATTTGCACGCCGGGGCGTTACATGGCGGAAGCTACTGAGGTGATTCGCAGCAATTACGACCAGCCGCGTGCCCTGGCGGATGCCTGTGCCAAGAGTGGAAGCTGGCTGATTCATTTTTCGACTTCTGAAATTTACGGCAAGACTGCGGCGGATTCAGGGGCTCTTCTCGAAGATGAATCCGAGATTGTGCTGGGGCCTGTTACAGCGAGTCGTTGGAGCTATGCGACGGCAAAGCTTTTGACCGAACGCTACTTGGCTGGACTTGCTGGCCTTGATTGGACGGTGGTTCGACCGTTTAATTTTGTGGGACCGTTCATGGATTTTATGCCGGGGGTCGATGGCGAAGGAATTCCCCGAGTTCTTGCGAATTTTTCGACAGCGCTTGTTCGCGGCGAAACGCTCAAGCTTGTAAATGGTGGCGTGGCGAAACGCTGCTTTACCTCGGTGCACGATGCCGTTGACTTTATGTTCTGCGTGCTTGCTGCGGGTGGCGACCCGGAGCGCCGCGAGGGTGTACTATCGCAAGCGTTTAATGTCGGCAATGCGGACAATGAAGTGTCCATTGCAGAACTTGCGAACCTGATGCGCTCGGTGTATGTATCAGTCAAGGGTGTTCCCGAAAGTGCGGTGCCTAGGGTTGAGACGGTTTCGGGTGAAGCGTATTACGGCAAGGGGTACGATGATTCTTTGCGTCGCTTGCCGTCGGTCGAAAAGGCGGAACGTCTGCTTGGTTTTAAGGCGAAAATTCCGCTGAAAGAAGCGCTTGAAGAATCACTTCGGTGGTTTGTGAATCATTACTCTGATGCCTGTTGATTACTTCGTCTTTGTTCCCGCCTATAATGTCGCGACGACTCTTGCGTCTGTCTTGCAAAAAATTCCAGAGAGCTTGTGGTGCTGCTCCATAGTCCTCGTCATTGATGATGGCTCGGTTGATGATACGCGTGGCTCCTTTGAAACTTTTGTGGAAAGCCTCGACGGCGAAAGCGTAGGTGCTTTAAAGAAATCGCACCTTCGCTATATGCGCTTTGAACAGAATCGCGGATACGGTGCTGTTGTCAAGATGGGAATTGCCGAAGGTCTCCGTTCCGGTGCAAAGTATGTGGCTTGCCTGCATGGCGATGGTCAGTATCCAGCCGAGCAATTGGATGTGTTCTTCAGGTATTTGGTATCGCAAGAGAAAATGACTTTGGCTCCGGCAGAAAAGCTTGCTCTGGTGCAGGGGTCGCGTCATTTGGTTCGCGGTGGCGCCAAGGCGGGTAAGATGCCCCTGTACAAGCGAATGGGCGGAAAATTCCTGACCGGCGTTGAAAACCTTGCTTTTAAACAGAAGCTTACGGACCGTCACAGTGGTTATATCGTGTATTCTTCAGAATTCTTGAAGACTCTCGATGTTGCAAAATTAAGCGCGAGCTTCGATATTGATCTTGAAATGATTTCGATTGCCGATGCCCGTGGTTTTAAGCTTGCAGAACTCCCGATTCCGACGCGTTATGCCGGCGAAAAGTCTAATCTGAATGTAGTGACCTACGGTCTGCGCGTTTTGCGTCAGGTTTTCCGCCGTATTATCGCTTGATTTATTGATTGTTTTTAATATATATTTAAAGCATGGTTAAAGATTTAATTCATGCGTTAAATGGGGTGCTGCTCGGTAAGTCCGAGACAGTGGAACTTTTGGTGATGGCGCTACTGGCCGATGGTCATGTGCTGGTGGAAGATGTTCCCGGTACGGGCAAGACGACGCTTTCAAAGGCGCTCGCGGCGGCCATTGGGGCTGATTTTGCGCGAATCCAGTTTACGCCGGATTTGTTGCCTGCCGATGTGACGGGTGGTGCAGTATTCAAGGCGAATACGGGCGACTTTGAAATCAAGAAGGGTCCTGTGTTTACGCAGGTGCTTTTGGCCGACGAAATCAACCGAGCCTCGCCGCGTACGCAGAGCGCCTTGCTCGAAGCGATGGAAGAACGGCAGGTGTCGCTGGAAGGCGAACGCTATAAGCTGCCGGAACTTTTCATGGTGCTGGCTACTGAAAACCCGGTGGAGTTCCACGGGGTGTTCCCGCTGCCCGAAGCGCAGATGGACCGCTTTATGGTGCGCATTGCCGTGGGGTATCCGAGTGCGGAAACCGAACTTGAAATTTTGCGGGCGCATCGTACAAGTCGCCCGATAGATACTTTGAAGGCGGTGACGAGTCCCGAAGAAATTTTGAAGGCTCGAGTCACGGTGCGCGGTATTCATATTGATGAATCGCTGGAACGCTATGTGATTTCGCTGGTGCAGGCGACGCGTAACGACGGCGGCGTGCGTCTGGCGGCTAGTCCGCGTGCAGGTTTGAATTTGGTGCGCATGGCGCAGGCTTGTGCGTATGTGAATGGCCGTGACTTCGTGAATCCCGATGACATTCAGCGCGTGTTTTTTCCGGTGATGGAGCACCGCGTGTTTGCCAAGGACAGCGGCGACCCTGATGCCAGCAAGAAGATTTTGCAGGGAATCTTGAAACAGGTGGCGATTCCTAAGTAAGGGCGCGAATGTCTTCCTTTGCTAAATGGCTATTGAACGCGATTCCGCGGGCCCCGAAAAAATCGGGGATTTTGATGGCTGTTTACTTTTGGTGGCTGGATTACTTTACTCCGGCGGGTCGCGCCTTTGCCTCGCTTTTTTTGCTCGCGATGTTTGCAGGCGCCGTGCCTGGATTTTGGGCTGCCTGGATTTTTGCGGGCATTGATTTTCTGCTCTTCTTGGGACTTGTCTTTAGCCTTTTTGTGACGGCGAAGCGGAGCAAAATTTGGGTTGAAAGCGTTTCGGTGAATCGCGTGCGCGAAGGCGAAACGGCTACGGTAACGGCTTTTGTGGCGGTGCGCTCGACGATTGACTGCGTGACTTTGGGAGCGAACCGTTTGCCGCCCTCGCTGACAGGCTTTGAATCGGACCGCGCAAAGATTAAGAAGGACGAGCCGCCGCGCAAGATGGAATGCCAAGTGCGTACGATGCGCCGCGGTTCCTTTATGCTCAATAAGGTCTCGGCGAATGTGCCTGAAATTATGGGCCTTTTGCGCTGGCCTTACGGCTACAACGGTTCTGTAGAACTGTTGGTTTATCCGCGTACGCTCAAAGTGCAAGAATTTCCGTTCCTTACGCAGGGGGCTTCGGGTATGGCGTTTGCGCCGTTCTTGATGCCAAGCCTTACGCGGGGAATGAATTTTATCGGCGTACGGCCTTACCGCGAAGGCGATTCCTTGCGTGACTTGCACCATAAGGCTTTTGCCCGTTATGGCAAACCTTTCACCAAGGAATTTGAGGTGGAACGCGGTGCGGGTGTGATTTTGCTCCTAGATACGGCGACTCCGAATTTCAAGTCGCGACAGTACTTGGAATATGCGATTCGAGTGACGGCGGCAGTGGGTGAGTGGCTCTTGGACCGCGAAATTCTCGGACGATTCTTTATCGATAGCGAAGAGATTGCCTTGGATGGCGGTAACGAAAGCCGCAAGAATTTGTTGGATGCTTTGGCGAGAATTCCGCCCGCATCGCTTGCGCATGCAAAACAGCCCGCGCCTTGGGCTCCTGCGGCGCGTCCGATGGATCCGGTGCTCCGTATCGGACTTTACGAAAACGATGAACCGCTGGTGAACAAGCATATCGTGGTAGGAATGCAGCCTGCTTCGACGGATGATAAATTGCTGATGGTATCGCCTGAAGATTTGGACAGCGAGAGGGTTACACTATGATGGCGAGCGAAAAAGTAGACATCCGCTACGCCTTCAAGGTACTGTTCTTGTGCTTGGCGTCGGTGAATCTAGGCCATACGTTTGATTTCTTGTGGCTTGGGCTTTTATTTGCCATCTACTTTGTGGTAATCGGTGTGTTGAATGCGACTCGCCGCCGCGAATTTGCAAAGCGCCCGCGCTACAACAAAATTTTGGCGTATGGAGCGATTGTCCCGCTTGCGCTTTTCTGGGTGATGACGCCTTCGGTCGAAAATGGCGTGTCGCCTTATCTGATTTTCTTGCCGGGAATATACCTGCTGTATTTGGCGGCGTTGCAGGAACGGAGCCGTGGAAATGGCGGCTTTGAGGTCTTTGTTGCTTTTGATGGTGTGGGCGCTTTGCTCTTTGGAATGTACATGGTGCCGCACGGCTGGGGCTTTGTGGGCCTAGTCGGATTCTTGCTGGCTCTTTGCGCCTATAGTCGCCGCGGTACAGCGCCTTACAAGTACGGACTCTTTTTGCTCGTGATTGCGGCCCTTGGCGCAATCTCTTACGGTGGTTGGCAATACTGGAAAACGCAACGTTACCGCTACGGTGCGAAAATGGCTGAAGACTACTACCAGCGCGAACGCATGATGGGCTTTGATCCGGTCGCTGCGCTGGGAAGTTTCGGGAGCAATTACAATTCCCGCTACAATAGCCAAGTCGTGTTGCGTGTGTGGGATAAGCGGCCTTCGCGTTATTTTAAGGCGGCAAGTTACGAAAAGTACGTGGCGGGTATCTGGAAATTGCCGACATCGTATGCGAAAAAGCTTTATCCTGCTTATTATCAGGTGGACTATGCCGTATTTGAGACGGCGGACTCGCTAACAATAGGTTCGACGGCGGCAGGGCAATCGCGCGAGGTGGAACAAATCTGGGTGCAATCGACGCTGAATAACTTTGGCTTTGTGTTTGCGCCTTACGGTGCCGTGGGTTTTGCGGCAAAAGATGTGGATTCGTTGACCTATTATTCGGGCGGCATGGTGCAGGGCTTGAACAGCAACGGAAAACGTTCCGACTGGCATTATTTCAAATGCAAGCCGGTCTCGGTGGAAGATGCGCCGGATGCTTGTAGAATGCCGGATTCTTTGCTCACTCCGAGTGAAGGCGACTTGATGGTGGGCGAACGGTACTTGTCGCTGATTGATACGGTGATTGCGGCGATGCAGTTGCGTGACACAGTCTCGGCGGATTCTGCGGCAGTTTCAAAGACGGGGCTGGCTTCGATGGCGCTTGCAAAATCGATGCCGGATTCACTGGTATTGCAGAAAATGCTTGCCTATTACCTTACGAACTTCACCTATTCGCTTACAGTGCCGGGAATTTCTCGCTGGGGTGGCGCGAAGAATGAACCGCTGGCGATTTTCTGGCGCGAAAAGCAGGGCTTCTGCGAATACTATGCGACGCTTTCGACGCTGGTGCTGCGGCGTTTGGGAATCCCGGCGCGGTATGTGACAGGCTTTGCGAATCCTGAAGTAATTGAGGGATTGCCTTATAGTATTTTCCGCCGTAAGCATTCGCATGCATGGGTCGAAGCGTATGTGGATAACCGCTGGGTTATCTTCGACCCGACGCCTCCCATTTTACCGCAGTTTGCGGAGTCGCCCAGCTGGTGGAGCGTCAAATGGGAGGGCGTGCGCGGGCGTCTTGCCCGCGTGATGCATGCCCTCAAGGAAGGCGAGTGGCGACGCGTCGTTGACAATTGGCAGAATCAGTCAACCGCCCTCTTGGAAAGTCCGATTCTGTATACGGTGCTCGCGATTCTAATTGTAGGCTTTGCTGGCCGCAAGATTTACATTGCGTATAAATTAAATTCAAAGAGTCACGCCTTTGTTTCGGCACGGTCTCTGGAATGGGAAAAAAAACTTGACCGCGCTGAGCGGAATTTGACCCGCGTGGGACTCCGCCGTGAGCCCGGTGAAACTGTCGGCAAATTTGCAGAACGCTGCCGGATTGCGATTTCACGCCTCGCCGAGAACCAAACCCCTCTCAAAAAAATCCAGAAGGCAAGTAACGCTCTTGCGGTTCTAAATGATTATGAAAAAGAACGCTGGACAAAATAATGTGTAATGTGGGCGGCTGCGCCGCAATGTGTAATGTGTAATTCTTCATTCCACATCCCACATCTCACACTTCACATCAAGCGTCTCGCAGTCTCATTCTTGCATTTTTTTCTATCTTGTTCTTCAAAAAATCAGGAGATTATATGTCTGTTCAAGTGATGGTTAATGGTATTCCGGGTAACATGGGCCGTATTGTGGCCGAAACCTGCGTGGCTCGCGGCCTCGAACTCGTTCCGTATTCTTTGACGGGTGAAATTATTGTGGAAAACGAAGCCGAAGTCGCCGGCAAGACCATCCAGCTTTTGAAGCCGAGCAATCGCGAAGCCCGCATTGCAGAAGTTCTCGAAAAGTACCCGAACGTCATTTGCATCGATTACACGCACCCGACGGCCGTGAACGACAACGCCGCTTTCTATGTAAAGCACAAGATTCCGTTCGTGATGGGTACCACCGGCGGTGACCGCGAAGCGCTTGCCAAGCTCGTTGCCGATGCCAATCACCCGAGCGTGATTGCCCCGAATATGGCAAAGCAGATTGTTGCTTTCCAGATGATGATTGAATTCTTGGCTAAGGAATTCCCGACGGCATTCAATGGCTACAAACTCTCCGTGGTCGAAAGCCACCAGAAGACCAAGGCCGATACGAGCGGTACCGCGAAGGCCGTGGTGGGCGACTTCCAGAAGATGGGCTTCGATTTCACCGTCGACGATATCGAAAAGGTTCGTGACGAAAAGGAACAGATGGAACGCATGCACGTGCCCGAAGAATACCTCGGCGGTCACGCCTTCCACACCTACAGCCTCGACAGCGCCGATGGCACGGTTCACTTTGAATTCCAGCATAATGTCTGCGGCCGTAAGATTTACGCTGAAGGCACGGTGGACGCTGTGAATTTCCTCGCATGCCACATTGCAAACGGAACCGCAAAGCCCTTTAACATGATGGACGTGCTCCGCTCCGGCAAGATGAGATAAATGCGCTCCTATATCCTCCGCCGCTTGCTTTTGATGATCCCGACTTTAATCGGGATTTCATTGGTATGCTTTATCCTTATCCAGCTGTTGCCGGGTGGACCTGTGGAGGAAATGATTTCGCGTGCGCAGCATGCCGCTGCCATGAAGGGCGGGGTAGATGCCTCCAAGGCGCT
Source organism: Fibrobacter sp. (assembly GCA_017526585.1). Lineage (GTDB taxonomy): Bacteria > Fibrobacterota > Fibrobacteria > Fibrobacterales > Fibrobacteraceae > Fibrobacter. Next base: position 34,800 of record JAFXRC010000007.1, read on the forward strand.
CTCGCCCGATCAGATTGCGCAAATCCAGGCGTACTTCGGTTTTGATCAACCCGCCTGGAAGCGTTACCTGACTTGGCTCTGGAACGTTCTGCACCTGGACTTGGGTTCCAGTTACACATACGGGCTCCCCGTGTGGGACGTGATTACGAGCCGTTTTCCGATTTCGCTGTTCTTTGGAATCACCTCGTTTTTCTTGAGTTACCTTGTCTGTATTCCGCTAGGCCTTTGGAAGGCGGTGCATCACGGGAGCAAACTCGATTCTCTTTCTTCGGGCCTTATTTTTTCGGGCTACGTGATGCCGGGCTACGCTCTCGGTATCTTGCTGATTATATTCCTCGCGGGCGGGTCGTACCTTGACATTTTCCCGCTGGGCGGCCTCACGAGCGACGACTTCGAGGACTTTACCTTCTTTGAAAAGGTGGTGGACCTCGGGCACCATTTGATTTTGCCGATATTCTGCTACATGATCAGCGAATTTGCGTTCCTGACTTTTTTGATGAAGAATTCGGCGCTCGAAGAACTCGGCAAGGACTATATGCGCACGGCGCTTGCCAAGGGCATGAGCTTTAACCAGGCGCTCGTTCGCCACGCGCTCCGTAACGCCCTCATCCCTATCGCCACGCGCCTTTCTGAAATCTGCACCTTGATGTTTGCTGGGGCGCTCCTTATCGAAAAGGTCTTTGATATCGACGGCATGGGCCTGCTTTACTACAACTCCATGGTGAACCGCGACTATAACGTGGTCATGGGCGTCATTTTCCTCAGTAGCTTGATGGCGATGATTGGCCGCTTGTTCAGCGATATCCTCTACACGCTCGTGGACCCGCGCATCAAATTCTCGTAATAAGAATGCTTTTTTATTGTCACACGAATTCGATTCCACTAACGTGGAATCATTTTTTTTTATATTGGAACGCATGAGTAACGAAATCGTTTCGCCTGTTATTGACAAATTTTTGAAGTCCCACGGCTATGCCGATTACGAAGTAACCTCTATTGCCGGTGCCGGTTCGGGTCGCAGGTATTACCGAATTGCATCCGATAAGCAGAGCTCCGTGTTGCAAGTTTCCGCTTCGGTCGACGAAGATTTTAAGCGTTTTGTTGATTACGCCGAGTCTTTCAATTCCTTTGGACTTCCTGTTCCGAAAATTTACTGCGTCGATGAAGCCTCTTGCTCCGTGTTGCAAGAAGACCTGGGGGCTCACAATTTGCTCGATAACATCTTGCCGCAGGGCCACGAAAAGAAGTCCGGCAATGTCCGCATCCTTTACCCTGAAGTGATTGATTCGCTCATCAAGTGGCAGGATATTTCGCGTTCGCTTTTCAGTTCCCGCTCGGACTTGTGGCTTCGTCGCTTTGACTTTGACGCTCTCAAGTGGGAAACGGACTACTTTACCGAAAATTACCTGAAGGCTCACAAGGAAATTCAGGAAATACCCGAGTATGTGCGCCAGTTCTACTCGCTTCTTGCCGTTTCTGTCGAAGCGCAGCACAAGGTGCTGATGCATCGCGATTTCCAAAGCCAGAACATCATGGTGAAGCCCAATTCCGAAATCGCTTTCGTTGATTTCCAGGGCGCTCGTCGTGGCGCCATGTTCTACGATCTCGCATCGCTCTTGTGGGATCCGTATGTGGAACTTTCGCTGACCGAAGTCAAGGACTTCTTTGAATACTGGCGCATCTCTTACCGCGAAGCGAAGACTTATTCGAAGGACGATGCCTGGGAAGCCTTTATCCATGCGAGTTTGCAGCGCGTGATGCAGGCGATGGGCGCCTACTGCTTCTTGAGCAAGGTGAAGGGAATTCAGAAATTTGAACAGTACATTGAACCGGGCAAGCGTCAATTGCGCACGGTCTTCGATGAATTCAAGAAGATGGCGAAGGCTACATCGCCCAAGGTGTTCGACTTCATGGATAATGCATTGGTATAAATGCTGCCAGTCTACACGAAATACTATTCGGAGTCGGAATCGTTTAACCGAGCGCTAGGCTTTGCCTACGACGCGCTGGTGCATGGTCCTGTCAAGTTCGATGCGATGGCGACATGGAAGTCCCTGTCGGAACGAGTGGCGCAGGGCATTTACATGGGCGAAGGTCTTTTGTTACCGCATACGCGTGTGCCGGGTCTTCCGCAGCCGTTGTTTGCCTTTGCTGTTTGCCCGAAAGGCTTTACCGATATAGAAGTGAAGGCGGGGCAGGTGCCGCAGTACATTTGTCTGCTGCTTTCTCCGGCGGAATCCGCAACCTGCCATACGCAGTTTATTGCAAACATTGCGCGTAAATTGTTGAACCCGCAGTGGCGAGCTCGTGCGGTAGAAGCAAAAACCCCCGAGCAGCTGAACGCGCTGTTCGAGGATTGATTTTAGTATTGGAAGCTTCCGCCCGCCATGGCGCGGAATCCTTCGTAGTCGCCAAAGTAGCGGTCATAGCCCATGCGGATGGTGACCCAGCTGCGCGGCCTGAATTCCAACTTGCTGCCGAGTTCCACGTAGTGTAGCGTCGAATGCTTGGCGAGGAATTTCTTGTCGGTATCGCTTTCGGGCGTGTGCATGTCGGTGATGTTTCCGCCAAAGGCCGTATCTTTTGCGACGGCGCTTGCGTGGATGCCGCCCTTGAGCAGGGCATCCTTCAAAAATCCGCTGGTGAAGGGATAGGCGACATTGACTTCGGTGTAGACTTCGCGGCTGTTAGGACCAAGGTCTGTTCCTAGGCTTTGTGCGTAGCTGCGGTAAGTGTAGCCGCCGCCCTTGTGGTGCGTGTAGACCCAAGGCTCGACGCGGGTGTATTCCAGGTACCAGTCCCAGAGGGTGCTCTTGATCCGAAGGCTGTCGCGGGCGACACCGACGGAGGCTGCCCACTTGTTGCCCCACCAACTGTCATCGAACATGCTCGTAGGCGACTTCATGTCGTCCCATAGAAGTTCTCCGTAAAATTCCCAGTTCGGAATCGTTTTTACGCTCAGGTCGAACGCGAGCGAAATGTTGTCTTGGTCGCCCTGCAGGTGTTCTTGGAACACGTAGGGAATGAATGGAATCACGTATGCCCATTCAAATTCGCGACCGCTGCTGTCTGCATCTTCGTTGGGGTTCGGGAATTCCTCGGTGGTGCTCCCGTAAAGCGCCGTTTCCGAAAGACCAAGCGTAATGTTTTGGGGCAGGCTCAAATCCAAACGGTGTACGTGCATGTACTTGCCGAAGTTTTTCTTTTCGAAAAGCTTCATGGCGTACTGCGAGTATACAATCGGGCCCAATTCAAACTGGTAGCCAAAATACGGCGTAGGTGCCGGCTCAAAGATGCGGCTAGTGCTGTCTTGCCACGGGCGGTAATTGCTCTGTTCTCCGCGCAGAATCACATGGTTGCGCCTAGCGGGGCCCATACTCAGGTAGTCGAATCCGGCAAGGAGTTTGACGGCATCCAGGTCGTAGCTTGCACTTGCCGCGAAAATGTCCCAGGTGCGCTTGTTGTCGCTCTGCTTGTTGTAGGGAATGCCTTCGCTCGGATTGTAGAAATGGTCGTTAATGTCCTTGTTGGTGTGGTCGGTGCTCACCTTGACTCGGGCGTTGAACAGGAACCGTTCGGTAAAGTGTCCATTCAGGAATAAGCGCACAGATGCGGAATTGTCGTAGTGCGTGGGGGCGTTCGTCAGGTTTGTAACGGCGAGTGAATCGACCAGCTGGGCGCCGATGCTTACTTCGTGGTGCCTTGCGGAATCGGTGAATGCAATGTGCGTTGAAAAATCCTGTGCAAATGCGGACGGGATTATGCCGAGCAGAACTGCTATGCAAAACTTAGCGTGGAATTTCATAGTAGCCCCCATTGCGTTCGACGAACTTCTTGAAAAGGTGCGTCGACAAGGTGATGGCGAAGATGGTGGCGACCCTTGTAAACTGTAGCCTTTTAAGGCGCAGTCCGAGGCTTATAAAAAGCCCTGCTAGAACGCTTGCGGCGGGGTAGCCGTTCTTGAGCCCGTAGTGGATTCGGTTGCGAATCATGAGGCAGTCAATAAAGTAGGGAACCGCCCCCTTTGCGATTTCGCTTCCGGTAGAAGAGCCGATGTCGTGCCAGATGATGCTGTCGGTCGCCCAAGCGAGGCTGAATCCGTTTCTTTTAGCCTTTTGGCAGTAGTCGCTTTCTTCAAAATACAAGAAGTAGTCTTCGCTCAAAAGCCCCGTCTTTTTAAGGCATTCCGGCGAAATCAGGAACGATGAACCTTCGACATAGTCAAAGCCAGTCTCTTCGGGAGAGCTGGGGCGCCTGACCGTTGCAAGCTTCGGGTGAATAAAACAGACTCCGCCCGAAAATTCTCCGTTTGCCTTTTTAATCAGTGATCCGGTGATGCCTGCATGGGTCGCTTCGGCTTTTTCAAGCATCTTTTGAAGTGCTTCCGGTTCGGGGAGCGTGTCGTTGTTCAGTAGCCAAATGTAACTGTCTGCAAATTCATCTTGGACGGCGCGGATTCCCTGGTTGCAGGCGGCGGCAAAGCCGTGGTTCTTTTCGTTCCAAATCCAGCGAACCTTGAATTTGAAGGTGTGGCTCCAGAAAAGCTGCTTGGACTTTTCGGTGCTTGCGTTGTCGACAATGCAGACGCATGCCGGCTGCACGGTACTCTTTTCAAGGGCGCGTAGACAGTCTACGGTCTTCTGTTCGTTCTTGAAGTTGACGAGTATGATGCAGACGGAAGAACTCATTTAGAAATACCTTGCTTGAACGCTTCTAGGAACGCCCTGCCCATTTTCTGTTCGGGTTCCAGGTGGGCGCTTTCAGCCCATTCGTTCCAGGCGTTCACGAAGAGGAACTGATTGTCGTCGCTTCTCTTGCGGACGATGCTTGCCGCTTCGCGGACCCAGTTCTCGAAATCTTTGGGGTTGTCGTTCTGGATAATCGTCGCCGCTTTTCTGCGTGGCGAATTGTCCCAGTTGGGGAAGACAGTCGGGTGGTGGTGCTCGCTGAAGGTCTCGTAGAGCTTCAGGACATTCTTGGCAACGTCGGTGTAGCGGAGGCGCAGTACGGAGTAGACTTCGGGAAGTCCCACTTTTTTAGCAAGGCTGTTCCACAGGCGTTGCAGCAGGCGGATGCCCTTGCCTAGGGCCGAGCGCTTTGGATACTCGGTGTTGTTCGGCTGAAAGTCGACGATGTCTTTGATGCCGTAGGTGGCAAGAGTCTCGTCGGGAACGTCGCAGGCGAAGTTGCGCACCGCAAAGACGCGCACGCCTTCAAAGCCCGCCTTCTTTGCCGATTCGTTCAGGATTTCGACAAATTTTGCCGGGTGTTCCATTTTCCCGACGCGGTAGATGATGAAAATCGGCTTGCCCTGCGACTTCAGGTAGCGGGAATCCTTGAAAATTTCGCAAAGGTACTCGGCATGACTTTTAGAATCTTCATCGCTGTAGGTCTGCTCCATCAGGACTTCGCGGTCCTTGCCGTCCCATGCCCTGGACCACGATTCGTTTGCCCAGCAGAGGCAAAACGGCATGTTGCAATCCTTGTCGGCAAGGAGCTTTTGAAGCGGAGTTTCCAGCAGCTGCTTTCCGTTGAACCAGTAGTGGTAATAGCAGAACGCATCGATGCCGTACTGCTTTGCGAGTGCAGCCTGTTCGTGCCGCGTCTCGTCGCAGCGCAAATCGTAGAAGCCGAGCTCGGCGGGAATTTGCGGCTGACGGTGCCCCTTGAACAGCGGCTTTGCGCGGCTCACGTTGTGCCATTCGGTAAAACCGTCGCCCCACCAGCGGTTATTTTCCGGAATCGGATGGAATTGCGGTAAGTAGAAAGCGATCGTTTTCATTTATCGTGCCCGAATAGGAGGTGGACGGCGGGGGAGCCTAGCAGCGAAAATAGAACCTTTTTGAGTCGTCCGCGCTGCTCGGGAAATAAAAAGTGGCTAAATCGAAGCAGAAAGGGTAATTCTTCGACAAGAACCGCCCGTTCCGCCCTTTTGTGCCAGTAGCGGTTTAGCTTCTGGAGGAACGCCGTTTCGGGGGTGTTCAGGTTCAGAAGGCTCGATTGCGAAATCAGCATGTCGGTCCAGTCGATTTGCCGCTTGCAGGTTTCGTCAAAGCTGTAGCGGTTTCCAAGTCCCACGGAGTTGTTGCCGTGCAAGCGGTATTGAATCACAGGGATGTCAACGGACTTGATTGTTCCGTGCTTTGCGGCGAGAAGTCCTATCCAGGCGTCGTGTACGCCTACGGCAGCGGGAATCGGCAAAATGTATTTCAAAAGCGATGCCTTGAAAAGGGACATGCAGCCTGTGATGTTGTTGGTGCCCGCGATGCGTGTTTCCACGGGGAGTTCCGCCTGAATGTGGGCGACCGTTCTCCAGGAATCGTAAAGGGGCTTTCCTTCGGCATCGATGACGATCGCATCGCCAAAGACTAGTGTCGGCATTTTTCCGTCGCACGAGGTTTCGATGGCTTCTTCCAGTTGCTGCAATTTCTGCGGACACCAGATGTCGTCGTGGTCCGCAAGGGCGATCAGGTCGTCATCGGCAAGTAGCGGTCGTGCAATTTCCAGAGCCTTAGAAAAAGCGGCGCGGTGGCCCCGGTTCTCCGGCATACAGGTGATTTGCAGCGGGAGTTTGTCTTTGTAGCTCTCTAAAATGCTTACGGTGCTGTCCTTGGAACCGTCATCTACGACCACGATGATATCCGCAGGGCGTGTTTGCGCCAAAAGCGAATCAAGCATCTGCGGGAGATACTTTTCACCGTTGTAAGTTGCAAGGACTATGCCGATTTTAGCCATGTATTTAATATAGCAATTCAGAAATTTGTATCTTTGGATTTATGGCGTCTTTGCGGAAAATACTCTTTGTTTGCGATAAGAACGAATGCACTAGTTTCGGTCGTCTGACCATCAATTTGGTCAAGGCGGTGGCAAAGGAATTTGAACCTCATGTGCTGTGGCTTAAGACGCCCAAGTTCTTTGGCTGTTCAAGTGACGAAAAAAAGAGTGGTGACGCTGAAGGATTGCCCTACACTTCGCACGAAGTTTGGGCCAAGTCGCTTTATACGGGGTATCTTAGCTTCCGTTCTCCCCTAAAAAAGTTAGTGAAGAAAATCGCTCCGGAAATCGTCTTCTTTATCCGTCCGGAACTGGGCTTTTTGGTGCCGGTGGTCAAGGGACGCACGAAGACGGTGATGTTTGTTCACGATACTTTTGCCGAGACGCTGTATCCGAATTCGCTCAAGTTCAAGCTACTCAACTTGTTCTACATTCGTCCGACGGTCAAGGCGGATTCATTTGTCTACAATTCAGCGTGGACGCGCGGCGAAGCGGCTCTCCATTTTGGATCGCAGATGTCTCAGAAGCCGGGTACGGTTATCGGTTGCCCCATTGATTCTGAAATGTTCAACAAACCTGCTCAGACTCCGAACTTTACCGAAAAGAAGGCTTTTCTTCGCAAGTTCGGTATCAAGAATTTCGACGGAATGTGCCTGAATGTGAGCCTTGACGAACCGCGCAAGAATATCGAGACATTCTTTGAAATGGCAAGGCTCCGCCCCCACATCGCTTTTGTGCGCGTGGGCAAATTCTCGGAACGGCTCCGCGCGATCGTGAACGAGAAGAAACTTTACAATGTGTACCATTTCAGCGAATTCCAGGCGCATGAACTCCGCGACTTTTACCGCCACTCCGATTTGATGGTGTATCCGTCGCTGCTTGAAGGCTTCGGGCTTCCGCCCATCGAGGCGATTGCCTGCGGAACGCCTGCCGTAGGTGCCGCTACCTCGGCGGTCAAGGAAAACTTGGAAGGCGTCTGCCCGCTGATTGATCCGCCGACCGATGCAGAAGCCTACGCCAAGGTTCTCGACCGCGTGCTTGCCGGTGAAAATGTCGTCGACAACGAAAAAGCAGCGGCCCTTCTGGATCGCTGCTCCATGAAATCATTTAGTCAGCGAGTGACTACTTTCTTTTCCACACTTTAATCAGACTGTGATTATTGCGGGTTGCTAGCCAGAGCGTCGGCCAGATTAGAATCAGGTCGCGGATGAGGCTTGTCCAGGCTTCCGCCTTGTCGTGGGCGTCACCGTCTTCCAGCTCGAAGCAGCCACAGGTGATGCCGAGGTCGTTTCCGAGTGCCCAGGCGAGTGCGATGATGAAGCTCACGAACATCCAGAAGATGGCAAATGCAGATTCACGCACAAAGGGAGTCACAATCATCGCAAGTCCGAACCAGAACTCAAACTGCGGATAGACGAGCGCAAAGAAGTTGTTTACGCTTTCCAGATGCAGAGCCGGGAAGAATTGGTACTGTGCCACGAGAACCGCAAACTGGTGCGGGTCCTGAATCTTGTAGATGCTTGCGAAGATGAACATACCGCCGATACCCAGACGGAAAAGTGTCTCGAGTGCGCGAATGGCAAAATCCTTTTGCAGGCGGTAGGCCGGCACGCAGATTCCTGCTGCAATAACGATTGCTGCAAGTCCCACCTGGATGTTGTAGCGGTAGGCCTTGGGCCAGATGTCGATGAGCCAGTCCTTGTCGGTGAAGGTCAGGTACGATTCCGGGAACGAAATCTCGGCGACCCCGATAGCGACTAGGATCGATGCAATCATCAAAAGCGCTGCGGAGATAATTGTATTCTTCATTACAGCACCTCGTCAGGCTTTTCAAGGATTTCCTGGCTTCCGATCCAGTCGACAGACTTGGCGTCTTCGACACGGATATTGTTGATAATGGCAAGCGCAATGCAGAAGGCTGCAATGCCCAGAAGTACAATCCAATTCAACGACTTCAGGTATCCCTTGAGGATATCTACAGTTTTAAGGAGAATTTGTTTCATAATTACAAGATACAAAAAAGTTTGCGGGCGGACCCTTATTTTTCCCACAGCGATTTTTCTTTTTCGATGAACTTCACGAATTCCTCAGGTGGAACCGGCTTCGAGAAGAAATATCCCTGGATCACATCGCATCCCATTTTCCGTAAAGTCCGTAGCTGGGATTCAGTTTCCACGCCTTCTGCAACGGAAGGAACCTTTAAGAACTTGGCGATGTCGATGATCAGTTCGGCCATTTTCTTGTTCTTTTCGTCCAGTTCCATGTTGCGCACAAAGGACATGTCAATTTTCAGGATGTCGATGGGGAGTGCCGTCAGCATGCTGAGCGAAGAATACCCTGTGCCGAAGTCATCCATTTCGATATGGAAACCCTTGCTGCGCATACTGTTCAGGACTTCGATGAGGCCCTTCGAGTTTTCGGAATAGGCGCTTTCGGTAATCTCGATCATGTACTCATTGGGAGAAAGCTTGTTCTCCTGCATGATGTTGCATAGCTTGTTTTCGAGATCGGGGTCGTAGATGTCGATACGTGAAACATTGACCGAAACCGGGACGGTCCAATGGTTTTCTTCCTTCCAGCGACGAACCTGGGCTGCAGCTTCGTTCCACACATAGTAGTCCACCATCTGGATAAGCCCATTCGATTCGAAAAGCGGAATGAAGTCGCCAGGGTTGATGAAACCGAGCGTCGGGTGTATCCAGCGGATAAGCGCTTCGGCGCTGCGCAGGTGCGGCTTGTCGCCTTGAATAGCGTATTTGGGCTGGTAGTAGACTTTTAAATCTTTGTGCTCAATCGCCTCGTAAATATCGTGGATGAGGCGCTCTTCGCGGAGGTGCTTGGTGTGGAGTCCGCTGTTGTAGATGGCAACCGATGTGGTAAAGTTTCCACTGATGCGGTCGCATGCGGTCTTGGCTCGGTCGAACCAGGATTCCGGATCGACTGTGCCCCGGTCTACATACTGCCAAACGCCGATGCACACTCGGATGTTGTTTACGTTGGCGAACTTGGCGAGCATGTTCTGGAGTGTTGCCTGCAAATCCTGGTAGTCGTCCTGGTGGATGCAGTAGACATAGAATATGTCGGCTCCTGCACGGCAGGCGATGGCGTTCAGGTTCACAAGCATCTCTTGCAGGTAAGCACCAATCTGAGCCAAAATCTGGTCGCCGACGCTTCGTCCGTAAATTTCGTTAATGAGTCGGAACCGTTCAATGTTGATGACAATGGCATCTCGGTCGGAACCCATGTCCAAGGGAATGATCTGCTTCAGGTATTCAAAGAAGTAGTCGATGGTGTAGAGTCCCGAAAGTTTGTCCTTTTCGGTTTGCTGCACCAAGTTCTTGTTTTCGTACAGGTCGATGATTCGGGAACAGCGGGCAAGAATGACGGGGGCATGTTTGAGTGGCTTTCGGATGAATTCGTCCGCCCCCAGTTTGCAGCATTCCTCGTCGGCACCGTCCTCAGTGGTTAAGACGATGACGGGAATGCTTTGCAATCGGCTATGGAGATTTCGCTGTCTTAGGAATTCCTGGCAGCTTTCGTTGGGAAGATCGATATCCAGTAAAACGAGTGAATACGTGGCTGGAGAATCCATCAACAAGAGAAGGGCGCTCTGCGTGTCCCCGACAACGGTGATGTTGTAAGACTCCTCCAGGATTTTTTGCAGTATTTCCTGGTTTTCCGGATTGTCTTCAACCACCATGATATTTTGTCTTGGCTTGAAAGACGTCATATTTTCCCTTCTTAGAAACTCTATCTAAATATATGTTAAAAATGGACATTGTGCTTGAAATTTTGATAAAAAATGCAAAAATGGCTGAAAAAAAGAAAATCTCCCGGCTCACACCGGAAGACTTAGGGTTGGTTTGGAAGCTCTAAAGTGGCTTGGTTGGGCTATTTTTCGTAGTAGCTCATGCCGTTAGGAAGTTTGACTTCCTTCATGGATCCCACATCGACCTGGGCGACCGACTTGACATCGCCACCGTAGATGATCATGCTGCCCGATCCGCTGGGCTTGAATGCCGCATTGGAGGTGCCATAGGCGGTTCCTGCCGTGAAGCTTGTGGCAGAGCAGCTGGGATATTCTTCGGTCTGGTTGCCGAAACCGAGCAGCACACCGCCAGAAATCGTGAAGCCGTTGTCGGTATCGATCATGCCGCCGGCCATGTTGGTGGAGCATCCGCTACCGCTGTTGCCGCCCATTCCGCTGCGACCGTTACCCATGCCGCCGCTGGAACCGATTTCAAGAATCACGACGCCGCCGCTCATGGTTGCCGTTCCGTTCGCATCGAGAACGTCCACGTCATTGCCAGCTGCATAAAGGTAATGGTAACCGCCGGTGATGACGATGTAGCCCTTGGAACTGCTTGCCATTCCGCCGCCGCCGGGGCCGCCCCATTGAGAGCCGCTAGAAGTGCCCGCGTCGGCAGAGCCTCCTGCTGCGTTCCAGGCGTCGTCGCTAGCAACGGTCGCCGTCTTTCCGCCCTGCGCCTTGATGTAGAATGCTTCCATGCCTTCGGCGGCCTTGGTGATGTTGATGGAACCGCTTGCAATCAGGAGTGTGGAATCGGCGTGGATTCCGTCGTCGCCGGCAGAAACTGTAGTCTCGCCGCCGTTGAAGTAGATGTTCAGGTTTGAGTGGATGCCGTCGTCCTTGGATGTCACATTCACGATACCGGCATTGACATAGAGACGGTTGTCAGAGACGATTCCCTTGCCGGTGCTGTTCACCGTGATTTTGGGAGTCGAAGAGGAATCGGCGATCAGCAGGTAGTTGAACGCCTGCATGCCGTCGTCGCCCGCGGTAATGTCGAATTCGCCGCCGTTGATGACGATGATTCCCTTGTTTTCGATGATCAAGGTGTCCTTGCCGTTGATTTCGGCTTCGTCACTCTTGATGCCGTCGCCCTGAGTCGCGTTGAGCGTGTATTTGCCGCCGTTAATGGTGACAGAACCCTTGCCCTTGATGGCGTTGTTTTTCGCCTTGACCGTTACATTGGGCAGGTCGCGGAAGCGCAGGTCGTTGCTGGAATGAATGCCGTTGTTGTAGTTGCCGGTCACCTTGAGTGTGCCGTTTCCCTTGATGGTCAGGTCGTCCTTGGCGTAGACCGTTGCACCGGTGGTGTCGAGGGTTCCGTCAGCCTTTGTGTAGGTCTTGGTGCGGGTCGAAGCGTCTTCAAGCGTGTTGCTTGTGCCATCGACAAGCATCAGGAAAGTCTTTTCGGCGTTGCGCACATAAATCGGAGCATCGCTTGCGCTGGTGAGCTGCAGGTTGTTCAGGTAAAGGTAGACGTTTGCGGTGTCGCCCGTGGGAGTCTGCACCTGCACCTGGTTGTCGCTCGAAGCACCCGTGAGCTGATAGTTGCCGCCGCAGGTGATGCTTAAGGTCTTGTCTTCTTGCTTGATGCAGCCGTTGTCGTTTTCGATGCTGACGGTGCCGCTTGCAAACTTGATGATCGGGTCACCTTCGATTTCAGTAACATCGACCGGTTCAGGTGCTTCGGGTTCGACGATTTGCGGTTCGCTTTCGGCGCTGCTTGTAGGAGCTTCGCTGTTGAGTGAAGAGGACGAAGACGGCGTTTCGGAATCACCCGATGTCGGCTTGTCGGTGCTCGTCGCGGTAGTACATTCGTTTCTGTCGTAGGTCTGCGTGCCGTCGGCGCAGGTGTAAATAGTGGGGCAGCTGCTTGCATCGGTGACGGTCGAGCCGTCGCCACAGGTGTAGGTGGTGATTTCTGCGGCGGTGGTACCTTGCGGACACTCCGCTGCATCTTGGACGATTGTTCCGTCGGAACACTGGATGGCGGTCGTTTCGCTGACGACATCGGGCGTCTCGGTAATGGTTCCCGAAACCTGCTCGGTGTTTTCGGTGTTGACGGTGGATTCATTTTCGGCGCTGGTGCTGCTGGAATCTCCGCAAGCGGAGAATAGGAATGCGGCACTGCAGATAACGAATGGTAGTTTTTGTGATTTCATGTAAACACTCCCTTTTGGTTATAAAGATACCTTTGGGGTGTTTGCGAGCGAAGTAAAAAAAAGATGTTTTTTGAAAAAACTTAAATGAATTTTGGAACGAAAATTCCCAAGTGGGGGTAATCGTTACAAAAAAAACGCTCGGCGTTTGCCGAGCGTCCAAACTTGCGTTTGTGTGGTTACTACCTGGAGTAGTATTCCACGACGAGCTGTTCTTC
>JAFXRC010000029.1 GCA_017526585.1 Fibrobacter sp.
CTGCGTAATCGGGAGGCCGAGTTCCATTTCGGATTCGGCGAGGTAAATCCAGAGCCTCCGCCAAGTCTGGAACTTGTACTGCGGGCTGAAGATGAAACTCATTTCCTTGCTGGCGTAACGCTTGATAAGCGGGCTTTCGAATTGATCACGCATGATTTATCCTTGGTTTTAATTTTTGCAAGGATAAATGTAGAAAATTACTTGAATTCGGGGGCGATGGTCATAATCAAGTTCACGCCATGCAGGCCATGGAAACCAATCTGCACGCGGAATAGGTAAAGATTCGGCTGGCGAACGCGAATACCGAAGCCCCACGAATTGTAATAATGGTCCAGACTCCATTTGTCAATTTTCGGCGCAATCATGGCATATTCGTCAAAAAGAACTCCATCGATAAAGCGATCCACCGGCCAGCGGTACTCCAAGCTCAAGGACATCAGATGATGCGTCACCCACTTGTCGTCGTAACCGCGCAACGGAGCCCTCGCATTCAAGCTAATGAACGCGTCATCGGGTGCTCCGCCTTCTTCCATTTCCCAAAGATTGACCATACGGTACTGCATTGCAATGACGCGTCGCTCAAACAAGGTGTTCCTGACCTGCTCGGGTCTCCAAACACGCATGACTTCATCCCACGAAAAGTCCGTATAAAAGCGCCTGTTTTCGCGAGCTTCTTGTACCGACAGCACATAACTTTTCGCGTTACCCAACAAAAAATAGTGCTGGAATATAAACTGAGTCGTCACATAATCATGGTTCTTGCCCCCATCCCGAATCCATGGATCATCGGAAGGAGGCTGAATGCCCAAGTCCTGATAACGAACTCCGTCATATTTGTCTACAAAGGTGTATGAAACTTCAGCAACGACACGACTGCCCCGCGACGGAGTGTAAGGATAGTCCAAATTGTCATACACAAAGGTTAGTCCGACAGGAACCTCGGTCGCATGCTGGTAAAGTCCCCTATCTTCAATAACAAATTCATCGCTATACAGCACCGAATCCTCGACATCCGGAGGAGCCGATCTCTTTAGAAAAAGCTGTGCCCAGAGTTCCGCATTCCAGTTCGCCGTATTGGTAATAGGCGCCCCCAAACGCCAGGTAAACGCCATACTGGAATCCGGCTGCAGATAGTTCTTTTTGGTTTCTGGAATAGTGAAACGACTATCGCGATCCAGGTCAATATCGTACCGGAATCCTCCAAAAAAACGGGTTCCGAACAGAGCGTGCTTTGTATAGCGCGCCGTGAGTCCCATATCGCCATTGGCGAAGTATTCCGCTTGCAGGACAAAGTAATCCTTGTTCAAAAGCATACTTCGATGACGGTAGTTCGCCCCCACCATCGTTCTGGAACCCGGCTTGAAATTGAAGCTTGGGTACACTAAAATTTTATAGTCTTCTCCAAACGAAATCAGTTCCACAGTCTTATCTGCAATGCCATTCTTGATTACATAGTCTACAGGGGCCGCGAACGGGAAAATCAGACCATTCAGGAATGGCTGGAAAATATGTTCAAAGGGCCAAGACCACAACATGGACATCCTGAACGACCCATCGTCGTTGGACGCTTCCGCCTGTTCTTCAGCATAAGCAACCTGCCTTCCCAAAAACAGGAAGACAACACATATGCAAATGAACAGGAATCTTGAATTCCTTGCAAACATACGCCCCCAATATAATTATATTATTGGCATGTTTTCAGTGTTCGCTAAAATTATTCAGAAAATTGCCCACTATCCAAAGGCAATGATCGTACTTTTTTTAGCGTTAGCCCTTTTAAGCATCTACCCCGTTGAACACCTCCGTTGGGAAATTCAACTTCAAGACACCCTCAAAGAGCACGAAGTCGAAGCGGACTTTCAAACCATCGAAAAAGCTTTCGGGGGACTTGGAAGCCTGACCGTCATCTTGCAATCCTCGGACAGTCTTGAAAATTTCAACTTCGCAAAAAAACTTGCGGAAACTTTCGAAAAAGATTCCATGGTCCACTATACCGAATATGTGGCGGACATGGACTTTTATAGGAAGAACAGGATACTCTATGCAAGCGAGAACGACCTGGACCAGGTCATATCGATGCTGGACAGCATCCGCGAAAAGCAAATCAAGAAAAGCAACCCCCTCCTTGTCGATCTAATCGAGGCAGAAGATAGCTCCGTCCAGGGCAGGGATTCCGTCGAAATCATCCAACAAATAGAAGCCAAGTATTTCCACAATCTGCAACAGGACTTTGCAAACCCGCAAGGAACTATCCGCATCGTAGACATATACCCAAAGCATTCCCTATCGGACCTGCAAGCGAACAGGGCGCTACTAGGAAAGGTCAAGAGCTTCATCGAAGAACACGGAAACGGAATCAAGGCGCACTACACGGGAAAGGTGTTTGACTCGATCAAGGTCGGAAAGGCGCTACTTCCCGAAGCGAAGTTTGCAGGCGCCCTTGCGGCTATTTTCATTCTGATCCTATTGATTTTCAACTTCTATAGGCAACCTCAGCTCATATTCATTTCGGCGGCACCAATTGCGCTCCCAACGCTCTTTACGCTCGCCTGCGCCTTCTTGCTTTTCGGACGAATCAACCTGTTTACGCTCGCCCTGGGACTGCTCTTGCCAGGACACGCCTGCCAAATCATCGCGCATGTATTCACCCGCTACTTCCACGAACGCGAGCAGAGGCTCAGTCCCGCCCTGTGCATCGAAAGTTCCTTGCTCGGTATTGTTCCCAGCGTCGCCGCATCGGCACTCGTCATGGCAGGACTATTTACGGCTTTCGTCCTGGTTCCTCTACCGGGACTTCGCGAATTTGGAATCCTAGGCGCCATCGGAAGCCTCCTAAATCTGATTGTCTGCCCATTACTTACCACTTCGCTTTTGCTTCTTTTGCAGCGGAAAAAGCCCTTTAGCCTGAATTTTAAGAGCAGACCGATAAATCACCGCAAAAGGCTGTTTTCGTTCCGCACCAACTGGATTATCATTGTCGCCATCAGCGTTGTAAGCGCTGCAGCATGGCTCTACAGTGGAATCAGCCTTACATTCCTCTACGATTTTAATCGGACCGAAATGCAGCTCGAGGAACGAGAAGCTCAAGCGCTTATCGCTGAAACAGGCTTTTCAACATTTGACCCGATCATCATCATGATGCCCGATTCATCTTACAACGCCGCCCTTGTCGAAAACTTCGAGCTCCTGAAAAAACACGGAAAATTAGAGGACCTCGGAAAAATTTACACCCAGTATCATTTTCTGCCGAAAATCAGCTCCGAGAAGAAGCACAAAATTGAGGTGCTCAAGGGTATGGTTTCGGGCGAACTGCTGTCACGGGTAAGCAAAAGCGACAGTGCCGCAATCGTTGAGATGCTGAGCAGCTACGAAAACGACATTAAGGAATTCGAGCTTTCCGAAAGCATCCGCCGTAAATTCAGCGACAAGAACGGAAACACAGGAGTATTCGCCTTCGTCATCCCCAGTTCCGACCCCGCAAACGGACTCAATTGTCGCCACATTGCAAAACAAGTCAAGAGTCTAGAAAGCTTATATAGCAAGGACTTCAAATTCTGCGGAACGCCAATTATTAGGGCTTCACTCCTCGACACAATCCTTGGCAACATCAACAAGTCCATTATTTTCGGGGCAATCCTGCTCTGGCTAGTCCTTCTCATTTTCTACAACAAACTGAGTCGCGCGTTCTTTACGCTGTTGCCCTCGCTATTCGCCATGAGCTGGGTCACCATTCTGGTCCACTTATTTGACATTCAAATTTCAGCCTACAGCTCCATTGCATTCGTGCTCTTGATAGGAGCATCCGTCGACGGGTCGTTGCAGCTCTGGTCCGCTTATTACGAAAAGCAGGGCGGAAACGCATGGACCATCCTGAACACAAAGCTAATTGCCGTGCTGGTGGCACAGGCAGCCTCGTTCATCGGTGCCATCGCCATGCTGCTTTCATCGCATCCGGGAATCCACAGCATAGGGCTGATCGCCGCGATTGGATTCATCTGCATTTTCGTTTCGCAATTCACCATCTACCCTCTTGTCGCAAGCACCCTCGATGCTTACAGGATTTTGAAAAAGGCAAAGAAAAGACATGAAAGACTTATCCGCAAGAACCCTTAATATCGCAGCCTCTTTAACGGTCGCCATCGATACACTCGCCAAGCAAATGATTGCCGACGGCAAGGATGTCGTAAGCCTGGGCGCCGGCGAGCCGGATTTTCCGACACCGACACCGATTCAGGACGCAGCCTGCAAGGCAATTCGCGAAGGCAAGACACGCTATACGGCTCCGGTAGGAATTTTGGAAGTCCGCAAGGCTGTCGCCGAAAAGCTGAAAGTCGAAAACGGTCTCGATTACAAGCCCGAACAAATCATCATGACTAGCGGCGCAAAGCACGCCGTATTCAACTCGCTTGCAGCCCTCGTGAACGAAGGCGACGAAGTGATTATTCCGGCCCCGTACTGGGTGACCTACCCGGAACTGGTAAAGTGGCTCGGCGGAAAGCCGGTGATTGTAAACACCAAAATTGAAGATGGATTCAAGATCAAGCCCGAAGCGTTGAAAGCGGCTATTACCGCAAAGACCAAGGCGATTCTCTTGAACAACCCCTGCAACCCGACGGGCGCCGTGTACAGCAAAGCGGAACTCGAAGCTCTTGCCAAGGTAATTGTCGAAAGCGACATCTACTGCATTTCGGACGAAGTGTACGAATACTTCACCTACGACACGGAATTCTGCTCCGCCGCGGTCCTCCCCGGCATGGCGGAACGCACCATCGTGATTAACGGCTTCTCGAAATCGCACTGCATGACCGGCTGGCGTATCGGCTACGACGCCGCTCCCGCCGAAATTGCAAAAATTATCGGCAAGATTCAAGGTCAGGCAACACACCATCCGAGCAACGTGGCACAGTACGCCGCCCTCGGAGCATTGCAGATGGACAAGAGCAACGTTCATGCCATGCAGGCTGCCTTCCGCAAGCGCCGCGACTACATGCTGAAGCGTACCGCCGAAATTCTGCCGGAACCTTGCCGCGCTCCCGAAGGTGCTTTCTACTTGTTCGCCCCGGTCAAGAGCTTCTACGGAAAGAAAACTCCCGAAGGTAAGGCCATCAACGGTTCCATCGAACTTTGCGAATACCTGTTGCAATCCCAGGGACTGGCCATTGTGCCGGGCGCTGCCTTCGGTGACGACAGCTGCGTGCGATTCTCCTATGCTGCAAGTGACGAAACCTTGCAAAAGGCATGCGACCGTTTTATCAAGGGACTTAGCGAACTGAAATAATGCAGTCTTTCCGTATTATCACTCCACAGACGAATGCGCCATTTACCATCGGTCGTAAGCCAGATAACGCTCTGGTGCTCGACAACCCGATGGTTTCGCGCTATCACGCCGTGATGGAGCTTGAAGACGGGAAATGGATTCTAAGGAACCTTTCGCAAAACAGCGTTACACAAGTCAACGGAAACGACATCGACAAGCGTTTTCTAGAAGATGGAGATGTCATCACCATCGGCCCATTGCAATTGCGCGCCACCCTGAAAAGCTACAAGTTGCAGCTTTTGCTGATGGAATCTGTCGAGCGGGACCTAGTCCAGAGCAAGGTTCTCCATGCAGACTGGGAATCCATCGACAATTTGCATACCAACATTCCCGAAGGGACCTTCGCAAGACAGCTGGATAGTTCTAACGGAAGCGTGGTCCAGCTAAAATTCAAAAGCGCACTGATTGACACCCATAAAAAATCGACCAAGGTGCTGGAGCTTAAAGACGGAGAATCCGTCCGATTGCCCTCCAGCCTGATCGCATTCAGCAACGGAGAATTAACCTGCAAAAACCTGCCGCAGGGATTCGACGTCGAAGTGAAAAATCTGGATGTCTTCGCCGATAAAAAGCAGCTCTTGTCAGGAATCAACTTCAAGCTCGAAGCTGGTGAAATCCTCGCCATCATCGGACGTTCGGGGCAAGGAAAATCGACGCTATTGCGCCTGCTACAAGGAAAGCACAGAGCTGGCAAGGACTCATCGGTTCGCATCGGCAAGCTTGACTACCGAAACGAAGAAATCCGCAGGCATATCGCTTTCTTGGAGCAGGAACCGGATCTGAGAACAGAACTCACCGTCGAAGAAACACTCCTCGACGGGGGACGCTGCAGCATGAGCAAGCGGGATTTCAAGCAGAATGCCCGCAAGCGGCTCGAAAAGTTCGGAGAACTTTTCGGGCTGAGCGAACGCATGCAAAATCCCGTGAAGACGCTCAGCGGCGGCGAATGCCGCCGAGCCGCCCTCGCCCACGAGCTCATGGGAAACCCGGGGCTGATTGTTCTCGACGAACCGCTTTCTGGACTCGACCCCTACAACAGCAAAATCCTCTGCACCCACTTAAAGCAGCTCGCCTTCCTGGGACACACGGTTATTCTGACCACGCACAGCTACGAAGCGCTAGAAATCGCGAACAAGGTGCTGGTGCTCCACCAGGGAAAACAAGCGTTCTACGGAAGCCCCGAAGAAGCCTTCCGCTACTTTGAGAGCGAAGACCCCGAAGAAATCCTTTCGAACCTGAACGACGAAACATCGACGCGTTGGAACGAGTGGCTATCAAAGAAGCAGAAACTCTCCCAGACCGACGAGAACACCCACTCTGTTCCCTGCTACTTCCCGAAGACGGCGCTGTCGTCGCAATTCTTCTATAAAATTCAGATTACCCTCAAAGAATGGTTCCGCGACAAGGGAAAGTTCATCACGATGCTCGTGCAGCCGCTCATCATAGGATTCCTCTTCTCGCAGATTTTCTCAAACCTGTCTTCGCTCTGGATCGTCGCATTTGCCATCATCCTTTCGTCAAATTGGCTAGCCCTTTCGCTTTCCATCCGCGAAATCGTCCGCGAAAAGACCATTCTCCAGACAGAATTCCGAAAGGGAGTCCCCATTTTATCGACAATCCTTTCCAAGGCGCTGCTCCCGACCCTTGTCGCCTGGCTACAGACCCTCATTGTCTACTGCTTTGTCGGATTCCGTACATCGATATGGCCGCCGGTTCCGTTGCTACTATTATCGACGGTCATCATGGTACTCCCCGCCATCGCCGCAGGGCTTACCACGAGCGCCTTCGCCAAGAATTCGGGACAGGCAAACGCGATGCTTCCCCTGCTGATTATTCCGCAGGTCGCCTTGGCGGGCGCCCTCGTTCCCCTCGACCAGATGCTTCCCATCGGAAGAACTTTGTCCTACATTATCTGGTCCCGCTACAACCAGGCGAACCTGCTCAATCTCTTTTTAGAACGAAACGACCCCATCAACAACATCGTATCGGTCCTCGTAATCACATTATGTTTTTATATTGTGGTTGCTGTAAAACTTAACTGTTCCAAGAAAGCAAAATGATCGCACCTCAGAAACAAGAAATTTTCCCGCGTCCATTCAACGAGAACTACGACCTCATCGGCACCCTCGGCAAAGGCGGCATGGGAAACGTCTACAAGGCTAAAGACAAGCGTCTGAATCGAGAGGTGGCGTTCAAGATCCTAGATGCATCTTCCGATGAAGAGGCGATCAAGCGCTTCTACATGGAAGCGCAGGCCATGAAGGAACTGGACCACCAGAACATCGTCCATGTATTTGACTTCGGTCAGCAAAACAACCAGCTCTTTATCGCGATGACCTATGTCGAAGGCACCAACCTTGCCGACATTTTGCACAAAAAGGAACAGCTTTCTTTTGAAGCAATTGAAGTCATCATCCGCCAAATTGCCCGCGGGCTTCTTTCTGCTCACAACAAGGGAATCATCCACCGCGACATCAAGCCTTCGAACATCATGCTCACGCGCGACAATCGCGTATTCATCATGGATTTCGGCATTTCCTACATCCAGGAAATGGAAAAGGACAGGCTCACACGCACCGGCATGACCATGGGAACCCCCGAGTACATGTCCCCTGAACAGTGCCACGGCGACAACGTGACCATCCAGACCGACATCTACAGCATGGGCGTCATCCTTTATGAAATGACCTGCGGACGACTTCCCTTCGAAGGAAACCGCCCCGTCGAAATTGCGCTCAAGCATGTTCAGGAACAGCCCCCCGCACCGGAACTTTTCCGCAAGGACATGCCCCCCGGACTTTCGCAGCTTATTCTCAAGTGCCTTAAGAAAAAGCTGAACGAACGCTTCCACGACATGCAGGAATTCCTGGACGCCTGCGACCAGGTGTTCCCCACTGACAAGGTTCGCCAGAACCAGCGCCAGACCATGGGGCACACGCTCCT
The DNA here is from genome assembly GCA_017526585.1 of Fibrobacter sp. Taxonomy (GTDB): domain Bacteria; phylum Fibrobacterota; class Fibrobacteria; order Fibrobacterales; family Fibrobacteraceae; genus Fibrobacter. The sequence continues at coordinate 8,261 of JAFXRC010000029.1, forward strand.
GCGCCGCCACACGGCATCAATTACCGAAATGGCGAACAAAATTTCACCGCGCGCCCGCATGTTGCAGAAAAAGCTCACGGCACTTGCCATCTTCATTTTCCCTCTCATCATCATGCTCCTGATTCTCCTGATGCTCACGCACAAGCCCGAAAGCACCCTCAGGGAACTCGAATGGAGCGACGCCCTTGGAAATTACGAGACCAAGGCGCTTGAAGTCGAGGAAAGCAACGGATACCCCCTCAAGAACCTGGGCGACAACGACCTGAAAACGGCATGGCTCTACACAATGCCACAAAAGCCGCAGAACCCTGTGCTCACGCTCTACTTTGAAGGCAACGCCATCGTCACGCACTTTGGCATCGCCGTCGGATACCAGAAATCCCTGGACGACGCTTTCGGAGACCGCTTCCGCATTTTCAAGAAGCCGAAAACCATTACGCTCGAAACGAAAGACGGCTTCAAGCAGAAGGTCAAGCTCGAAAACATCCGCGGAATGCAGTACCCGAACATTCAGGCAATGGAAACGAGCGAGCTGAAGATCTACCTGGACAATGTTTTCGAGGCTGAAAACGACGATTTCGCCATTTCGGAAATCCGCCTGCTCGGCATGGAACTGAACTAGATGAAGTCAACCAACCGTCCCAAGGGAAATTTCATCGAGACATTAGCTTCGGCGTACCTGATGCGCGAAGGTTACAGCATTCTCGCAAGGAACTACGCCTACCAGGGCGGTGAACTCGACATCGTTGCAAGCGACAACGGAACCGTCGTGTTCGTCGAAGTCAAGTCCGTCTGGAACAACCAGCAAGGAAACCCTGCTGCACGCGTCAATATCCAAAAGCAAAAGAAAATCTGGCGAACCGCCTGCCACTTCTTGTCTACTCAGAAGGAAAACGCCCCTAAGGGTTTTGACACTCCGTGCCGCTTCGACGTTCTAACCGCAAGAGCGTACCAGCAACCAATCCAGTTCGTCCACTACAAGAACGCCTTCGAAGGTTCGCAGGTCGTTCCGCAGGTTTAAAAATCTACTCCACCTCGTCGAGCATTACGACGGGAATATCCGTCATGTCGCGAAACCGCGGAGAATCACTCAAAATACAATCTGCACCGCAGACAAATGCCGTTGCAAGCCGCAGCGACTCTTCGGTAGAAAGCCCCTTGGCGGCAAGTTCAGCAGCCTTCACTGCAATTTCACCAGTAACCTCGCAGGACTTCACATTGCGGGAATGTTCAAAGAATTCACGGTACTGGCGCGCTAGCACGCCTTCATTTGCCGCATAGGCCCTGCGAGAAATTTCAAACAGCGTCACACTTGAAACAAGGAGCGTGACATTGTTTTCATAGGCGTAGTCAAGCACCGAGGATACGACCGGATAGTAGTCCGGATTCATCTGCAAAAGGGAAACAATCGTCCCCGTATCCAGAAAAAGCACCCTCGACTTTTCGAGCGACCTATTCATAGATTTCCATGTAGGCGGTATCTTCACGCATGCCGGCACGGACCATCTTGAAGCGTTCCGCCTGCGGATAGAAATACCAGATCATCCACTCGCCCGCCATGTCGGTGCGCTTGGTCTTGATAGCAATAGGCTTTTCACCGTTGAAGAAGTCGCGCTTATGCGGAATCACGTGTTCGAACGGACGGTAGGTATGCACATCGTCGCCCGCGGTGCGTTCGATAAATCCGTTGCCGCCCTTGCTCCAAGTAATGGTCACGGTTCCGTTGTCATCCTTCACCTTTTCGCAGCTGTCAAAGCCGCTTCCGCACCAGAGGTACTTCTTGTACTTGAAGCTCTGTTCGGGCATATTGAAGGTATCCACCACGCGGCGATTGCCCTTGTAATTGTTGTATTCGCCTTCAAGCTTATAGCTGCCGGCATTGTATTCGGAGCAGCCCCTTTGAGCCACCTTCACCTTGCGGTCCACCACGGCGATGTCGACCGTGCAGCCATCTTCTGTATACGTCAGACGGGCATGGCCATTGGATTCGCGGAGTTCCACATTGCTCGCTTCCAGTTCCGCACGTCCACCAAAAGGACCATTCTGAATCGTAAAGGAGAAATAGCGGGGATTCGTAGGAGACTTCTTAAGTACAACACTTCCCGTCGAAGAGGCGTACTCGCCACTCAAGTCCATGGAAGCCTGCTTAAAGCGAGCCAAGTCGGAGCGTTTTACCCAGACCTCGCCCATCTTGCAGTGGATAGGCACAAAGCGCGGCGGTTCCTTTGGTTCAACCTTTTCCCAAGTGACTACGCGACGCCTCTGCATCTTGGTCTTGGGATTACCCTTCTTGTCCCTTTTGACATTGCCCTTGCGGTCCTTAATTTCAACCCTTTCCTTGACAACGGTGACCTTCTTGACAGAATCCATCGGAAGAGGAAGTTCGCGAATCTGGTCCGTAAACACAAGCGTTCCTACAGGACTATTCTCATCGATTCCGCTAGAGGTCTTTCGATAAACATTCAATGTTTCCTGAGCATAAGTCAAAGTGCTGAAAACGGCGACAAAAAAGAGAGCAAAAAGGATTTTCTTCAAAATTCACCTCACTGTGGGTGTAAAGTTAATTATTTATATGAAATCTGAATGTAAAAAGCGATAGACAAAGCATTTTTTTACTAAAATTTGTGACGTGGAATATATAAAGGAGTTTCCTACCATGAAGAAAATGTTTATCGCATCCTGCATCATGGCCGCAGCCGTTTTCGCTGCCCCTGAAGCAGCCCCCGCAGCAGCTCCTGCTGCAGCAGAACAGCCCGCCGCACCGGCCGCTGAAGCCGCACCTGCAGCTCAGGCTACCGAAGCAGCTCCCGCCGCTGAACCTGCCAAGGCAGCAGAAGCCCCTGTAGCAGAAGAAGCCAAGGCTGAAGCCCCGGCTCCGGCTGCAGAAGCAGCAAAGGAAGAAGCTGCTCCGCAGGCCGCAGAAGCACCCGCCGCTGAAGCCGCACCTGCCGAAGAACAGGTAGCCGCCGCCGAAGAGCCCAAGGCTGAAGAAGCTGCTGCAGAACCTGTCGCCAAGCCCAAGAAGAAAAAGCGTAAAAAGAAAAAAATGATTGAAAACGCCGTGATGTCGGTGAACCAGATCAACTTCGACATCAACGCCGACTTCGAACTCGAAGCAGGCAAGGTCCTCTGGACCAGCGAAGAAGACGAAATGGGCGACAACCTGGAGACCTGGAGTGGTGAAGCCAACTTTGCCGTGCTCGCCGAAGCCGAAGACTTCAAGGGCAAGATCGGCGTCGCATTCTACCCGGGCGACCTGAGCCCCGCCGAAGACAACATCGACAAGAAGGTGAAGAAGGAACAGCTCCGCGATGGCACTCGCAAGTACAACGACGACTACTTCTCCCTGGACGAAGCATGGGCCATGCAGGAAACCGACCTGTTCACCTTCAAGGTGGGTCGTTGGGACAACACCGACAAGAGTGGTGACTACTTCGGTGGCTACATCGATGGTTACCTTGCCGGCTTCCTTTCCACGCAGGCTTCTGAAAACCAGTTGATGTTCGGTTTCACTCCGTCTGACAACATGGCCGGCTACATCTCCCTTATCAGCAAGTCCGAGAACTTGGACAAGGGCGACATCCGCGCCGCATTCAACTTCCACGACCTCGCTGGCATTACTGCCCTGAAGGTGCAGCTCGCCTACCGCAGCAACCTGTTCGACGCCGTCTATGACGCAGATGCAGACATCAAGCACAACGCCTCCCTCAAGGCGAACCTGCCCATCGTGAGCAACACCGTGGAGATCTTCGCCGAAGCAGCCCTGATGGACATGTCCGACGATCTCGTCATCCCCGTGACTGGTGGTATCGCTTTCTACACTCCGGTGGTTGACAGAATCCTGGTCGAAGCCGAATACGTTGGCGACCGTCACGAACACAAGCAGTTCTGGGGAATGGACAACAAGCCCAAGCACGTGAAGGATGTTCTCGCTGCCCTTTACCTCGAAAAGGCCTTCACCAGCCGCTTCAGCCTGTCCGCAGGTCTGCATAGCTACGGCTGCACCAAGGACTACATGATTTCGGGCAACCTGGTCGGTAGAATTAATTAAGACAATTCTATAAAACGAAAAACGACCCGTTCATCAACGGGTCGTTTTTTTTCAATTTCGAATTCTTAAATGCCTTTGCGGTCCAAATCCAGCAAAAGCGACTGCAGGGAGTCTTCTACACTGGCACGGAAATCGGCCGAACCGAGACTGCAGGATGCGACCACATCAGCCCCCTTGGTGATACGGATTACAGTAAAGCCACCTTCAACAGTAAACGAAACGCCCAGACCCTTGTTCAAGGCTTTTTCCAGAAGATCGCGCATAAAAGACTCCTTTTTGGATACGAAAGATAATGATACCCCTAAATTACGCTTTTTTTCTTCAAAAAACAACACCTTTTTTGCATTTATCCATATAAAAGCACATTTTTCTTGGTTATATTGGAGCTGATGTTCGATTTTCACCTTCATTTGGCGAGGCTTCCCCAGCCAGAACAGCTTGCCAAAGCCCTTCTGGAGCGCGGCTACCACTTTATAGCCATCGCCTGCGAGCCCTGGGAATGGGAAATCCTTGAAAAGATTCCCCTGGATGACAAATGCGGCAAGGCATTCGGTATCCACCCGATGATTGCCACGCAGGTTAGCGAACAAGATTGGGACAAGCTCCGCGAACTGCTCGTGAAAAATACAGACGCGGGCGTTGGTGAATGCGGAATAGACAAACGTTACGAAGGATACATAACTTCGGAAAAGGTCGCCGGACAGTCGGCATTCCGCAGCGAAATAAGTACACAGGAACAAGTGTTCAAACGACAAGTGGAACTTGCCCGCGAATTGAGACGGGACTTGCAAATCCACTGCGTCGGAGACTATGCACGCCTCATCAAGATGTTAAAAGAATGCAGATTTCCGGAGCCTGGCACGCAAGCGCGTTCCATTTTCCACCGGTTCGGCGGCGATGTCTCAATTGTCCGTGCAGCGCAATCACTCAACCCGATTTTTTCGCTACACAAGGATTCCTTCCGCAAAAAATCGACCGCGGCAGCCATTGCAGAAATTCCGGCAGAACAGGTGCGGTTCGAGACCGATGCAGATGAGTGTTTTCTTAATGAAGAAGGGAGATGCCCGATTAAATCGGGCATGACAGTTACTGGAATCGTTGACGAGCTGATTACTCTGCTGCAATCCGTCAAAGCCCGCTACGATTCGAATAGTTGAGCATTCTTGGGTTGCTGAACCACAGAATCCGCCTTGATGACAGCAAAGGCGCGGAACTCCTTGAGAGCCTTTTCGGCGAGTTCCACCGCATTTCCCTTGCCGAGTTCAATCACAGCTTGCAGCGGAGAGCCGCCCATGATGCGCATGGGGAATTGCGTATTCGCGTACATCTCGCTGATGATTCGCGGATCGGGCGGCGGGAATTCTACGAAGGTGGCCGCGAGCAATCCCTTGCGCTGCACCAGACCTTGAATACGGAGCCGCCCCGCCAAGATGCCGATTTCGGTGACCAGCAGCAACATCTTGGCGGCTTCGGGCACGGGCCCGAAACGATCCGCGAGTTCCTGCGCTAACCCCGCGATTTCGTCGGTATGCGTTACACGAGAAATCCGCTGGTACATCGAGATTCGAGTGAGGCCATCCTGAATGTAGTCTTCGGGGAGGTAAGCATCGACGCCGAGTTCTACGCGAGGCTGAATCGGCTTTTCGGACGGGCCACCGCGTAGCTGTTCCACCGCATCGCGCACCAAGCGCACATAAGTTTCGAAGCCGACCTCCGCGATAAATCCGTGCTGTTCCTGACCGAGCAGGTTGCCCGCGCCGCGGATTTCCAAGTCGCGCATGGCAAGCTGATAACCGCTACCGAGGTCGGTAAACTGTTCCAGCGCCTTCAGGCGCCGCATCGATTCCGACGAAATATCATGCTGCGAAGGAATCACCAAAAGCGCCTTCGCGAGCACGCTGCTGCGCCCCACGCGTCCGCGCATCTGGTAAAGCTGGCTTATGCCAAAGTGATGCGCATTCATGATGATAATCGTATTCGCATTCGGCACATCTAATCCCGATTCGATAATGCTCGTGCTTACAAGGATATCGAACTTACGAGAAATAAAGGCATCCATTGCGTTTTCAAGGTCACGGTCATTCATCTGCCCGTGGGCAACGCCAACATGCGCTTCAGGAACAAGCTCCTCGATATCACGGGTCAAATCGTAAATATTTTGAACGCGGTCGTTCACAATGAACACCTGTCCGCCGCGAGCCATTTCGTCTTCAATCGCCTGCTTAATGACCATGTCATCGCGCTTCATGAGCTTTGTCTCGACCGGCAAGCGGTTCATGGGCGGTGTATTAATCAGCGAAATATCGCGCACGCCCGTCATACTCAAATGGAGCGAACGCGGAATCGGGGTTGCACTCATGCTGAGCGTATCGACCGCAAGACGAAGCTCTCGCAATTTTTCCTTCTGCTTCACGCCGAATTTCTGTTCTTCGTCGATGATTAGAAGTCCCAAATCCTTGAACTGGTTCTTCTCGGAAAGTAGGCTGTGCGTGCCAATAAGAATATCGACTTTGCCTTCACTCACCCGCTGGAAAGTTTCCTTCTTTTCCTTAGCACTCTTATAGCGGTTCACGAGAGCGATATTCACGCCAAAGCCCGCAAAGCGGTCCATGAAGTTTTCGTAATGCTGCGCGGCAAGAATCGTCGTCGGAACCAAAAGCACCACTTGCTTTTTACTCACCACGCACTTGAACGCCGCACGCATGGCGACTTCAGTCTTACCAAAGCCCACATCGCCGCAAATCAGGCGGTCCATCGGACGACTCGATTCCATATCGCGCTTGATGTCTTCGGTAGCCGTCACCTGATCGGGCGTCGGGTCATACTCAAAGGCATCTTCAAATTCTTTTTGCAACTTGCCATCGGGCGGGAAACTATAGCCCTCCACCAGTTCTCGCTTGGCGTAAAGTTCCACCAGTTCGCGCGCAATCTGGATGACCTTCTTCTTGACGCGTTCCTTGAGGTTTTCCCAAGCCTTGCCGCCCAGGCGATCGAGCTTAGGCGCATTCTCCTGCGTATCGAGGCGTTCAATTTTCTGCAAGTCCGCTACGGGGAACTTGAGCTTGTCACCGCCGGCATATTCAAGCAGGGCGCAATCGACCATGCCACCGTTCACATTCACGCGCACAAGCCCCAGGTACTTGCCTATACCGTGGTCTTCATGCGAAACGAAATCGCCGCGGTTCAGCGATTCAATCATCAGGGCGTTCGAAACGGAGCCCGCGATTTTACGCTTACGGGTCTTATTTGAATGGCGGTTGAAAATACGGGTCTCGGTAAGGAAGGCGATTCCGTCGTCCTCCAGCCAAAAACCTTCGGACATATTGCCGACAATGTAGTCCTCGATTGGGAGGCCATCGAGCATCTGCTTGATACGGTTCAAGGCACCCGCATTGGGCGCCACCACATAAACGGAGCCGCCTCGGGCGACAAATTCCTCAATTTCCTTTGCAACGGCATCGGTCCCGTTCGACGAGAAATCCTGCGGTTTGCAATTCAGTTCACGACTGTTGCCGTCATTGAGCTGCACGCGGGAAACATCCATTGAGGTGCGTCCCACAAACTGACGCGAAAGTTCGCCCATCTTGAACCAGGTATGCGCCGGGTCCACCGCCTCGGTATCGACTTCGCGAATTTCCCTGAAGGCGTTCTCGCAGTTCACATAATACTTCGACGCATTCTCCGACAAAAGCGACAGCTCTTCGAACACTAGCGAGGCATTCGGCAAGTAGTCGAGCAGGCTAGAATTCAGCGACTGATAACGCCCACGGTGCCACCAAAGCCCCGAAAGGTCGCCATTGTAGCATGCCGCCTCATGTTCCTTGACCGTAAACTCGCCCATCGGGAAAAGTTTCACCGACTTCATGGTTTCTACGGAACGCTGCGAGAAAATGTCGAAGCTACGGATCGATTCAATCTCGTCGCCAAAGAATTCGATACGAATCGGATGCGGGTACAAAAGGCAGTTCACATCCACGATGCAACCGCGAATCGAGAACTCCCCCACGCCCGAAACCACAGGCTGTTCCACGAATCCGTGATCCAAGAACCAGGGACGAAGCGACGAAGGTTCAGCAACGCCACCCACCTTAAGTTCGAGGCAATCCTTCATCACCGTGTGCGGAGCCGGAAGCCGCATCAAGAACGAATCGAGCGGGCATACGGTCACAAAAGGATTCTCGCACTCCACATCCCGGAAAAATTTGAGACGTTCTTCGAGAATCCCTTCAAAGGGGACCTTCTTTTCGTAGGGTTTAAGCCCAATCGCCGGGAAAAAGCGGACAAAATCTTCGCCCAGGAGCCCTTCCAGATTTTCGACCCAGTTTTCCGCACTCTTGTAATCCTTTGCCACCACCAGAATCGGGTTCGGCTTTTTAAGGAAACGGGAAGCCACCATCATTGCAGCTGCGGGTACGGTCGCCCCGTTTACATGTAGGGCGCCCCCTTCAGCCTTGCTGAAGAGGTTAAGCGTTTCAGAACGGGCAAACGTGATGAATTCTGAAAGGGATTCTACCATTGAGGCGAAAGATAGAAAATGGAGGTTGGAAGGGTTTGCATTTAAACAATCATTTTATTATATTTGTTTCAACTACAATCCCTACGGGGAAAACTAAGGTTTTCTTCAGAACGGGGGTGCTTTCTGCTCTTCGAGCAGAATCACTCCGGCTCGGTCATGCCGGCAAGCAAGCTTGCCGTCGCGACACTCACCGGGGGTGCTTTGGTTTCGACAGGGTTACCGAAGTGTTAGTTGCAAGCCGAGGTCTCAGACGAGGGCACTCGTAAAAAAGTCTGAAAAAAAATAAGTGCTGACGAAAACTACGCACTCGCTGCCTAATTAGCGGCAACGCCGGGCCTCATTC
>JAFXRC010000030.1 GCA_017526585.1 Fibrobacter sp.
CACCTGGCAAAGCCCATCGATGTCGGCATGCTCACGGAAACACTTGCGCAGTGGGTGCGGTAAAGTTTTAACAGGACAATGTTATGGAAACGAAAAAAAGAATCGGGATTGTAAGTATCGCCACTATCGTGGCCCCCATCATCGTTATCATCCTTGTGCTGGGGACAATCTTCACGGGTCGCCACGCGAGCGGAGATACGGAAAAGGCCGTGCGCAACGTGACGCTCCTCTTTATGAACGAACTCGCGAACCGCCGCGAACAGGTGGTGGCGTCGAAATTGAACGGCTACATCAACGACCTAGATGTGGCGGTGGGCCTGCTTTCAAAAGAAGACCTCGCAAGTACCGCAAGTTTGCAGAGCTACCAGCTCCGCATGAAGCAACTGTACGGTCTAGAAAAGTTCGCCTTCGTGGACACTGCGGGTCTCATCTACACATCCCGCGGTACGCGCACCGACATTGACCTCTACAATTTCGATTACAGGACCCTGGCAAAATCCGAAATTTCATTAAAGAAAAACAGTGAAGAAAAGAAGACTGTTGTCATTGCCGTGCCTGTGGACCGTCTTGCCTTTAATGGTCGGGTTTTGGTCGTGTGCTTCATGGAAATCGACATGAACCGCATGCTGGAAGGTATTTCGCTGGAATCCGACCGGCAGGGAATTACATTTTGCAACATCTACTCGAAGGCAGGTAATTCGCTTACGAACCTGGTGCTAGGTGGGCTTGCGAGCGGCGACAATCTGCTTGCCGCCATGGAAAAAGCCGGATTCGAAAAAGGCTTCTCCATGGAAAAGATGCGCTCCGACTTCGCGAACCACGAGGCGGGCGTCGTTTCCTTCGAGTATAACGGCATCCGTGAAACTATGTACTATGTTCCCATCCATTCTACGGACTGGATGCTGACCTACCTTATCCGCGAAAGCGTCATCTCCGAGCAAATCGGTTCCATTTCGGAAGACATTTTGGAACGCAGCCTTCTGCTATCCGGAATTATCGCGCTAGTGCTCTTGACCGTGTTCCTGTTCCTCTTCATGCAAATCAGGCGTACCTCTCAACTCAAGTTAGAAAAAGAGGTGGCCGATGCCGAAAGCCGCATCAAGCAGGAAAAACTGGAAGAACAGCTTGCGCTCCAGCAGAAGTTGGTGGAAGAAGAACGCAAGAGGAACGAACAGCGTAACATGATTACCGCGCTTGCGTCAGATTACCGCAGCGTCTACTACCTGAACCTGGATACCGGAATGGCGATATGCTACCGCAAGGACGGCTCCGTTCCCGCGCCCTTCAAGGAAGGGGACGAAATCGGCTACCTGGAAAATTTTTCAACCTATGCCGAAAAGTTCGTCGCTCCGGAATTCCGCAAAAAGTTCCTCGCCTTTATACAGCCCGAAAACGTGCGCGCGGGTGTCGCGAAGAACAAGATCTATACCTTGCGCTACCTGGCAAACCATGGCGGGAAGGAGAGCTACGAAATGCTGCGCATGGCGGGCGTGCACAATGCCGGCGACGCCCCGGATGCACCGCTCCGCATTGTAGGTTTCGGATTTTCCGATATCGACGAGGAAATGCGCGATTCGCTCGCCAAGAGTCAGGCGCTTTCCGATGCGCTCAAGACGGCAGAAGAGGCGAGCAAGGCGAAGACCATATTCCTCTCCAACATGAGCCACGAAATCCGCACGCCCATGAACGCGATTATCGGCCTCGACAGCCTTGCGCTGCACGAACCCGAGATTTCGTCGAAGACGCGCGGCTACCTGGAAAAGATCGGCTCCTCCGCAGAACACCTGCTGAGCCTCATCAACGAGATTTTGGACATGAGCCGCATCGAGAGTGGCCGCACGAAGATCAATAGCGAAGAATTCTCGTTCCCCAAGCTTTTGGAGCAGGTGAACACCATCATCGACGACCAGAGCCGCACCAAGGGCCTGAACTATTCGTGCCATGTGGCGGGCAGCCTGGACGACTACTACGTCGGCGACGTCACCAAGATTCGCCAGATTCTCATCAACATCCTGGGCAATGCGGTCAAGTTCACCCCGAAGGGCGGAAACATCGACCTCAACGTGGAAAAGATTGCTGCGTTCGACAACAAGTCCACGCTCGTCTTCAAGATTAGCGATACCGGTATCGGCATCAGCAAGGAATTCCTGCCCAAGATTTTCGACACGTTCACCCAGGAAAACGCCACCACGGCTTTCAAGTACGGCAGCAGTGGCCTCGGCATGGCGATTACCAAGGGTATCGTCGACATGATGAACGGTAAGATCGATGTGGAAAGCGAAAAGGGCAAGGGGACCACGTTCTGCGTGACGCTCACCCTCAACGACAGCATGCGCAAGCAGGCGACCGACGACGAAATCGAAATCCACCCGAGCGAAATGAGCGTGCTGGTGGTGGACGACGACGAGATTGCCCTGGGGCACGCGAAACTCGTGCTCGGCAAGGCGGGAATCCTCACCGATACGGTGCTTACGGGCAAGGAAGCGGTGGAGATGGCGAAACTCCGCCACGCGAGACGCGAGCCCTACAACCTGATTGTGGTTGACTGGCAGATGCCCGAGATGAACGGCATCGAGACGGCGCGCGAAATCCGCAAGGTGACCGGCGACGAGTCCGCCATTATCATATTGACGGCCTACAACTGGGACGACATCCTGGACGAGGCCCTGGCAGCCGGCGTGGACTGCTTCATTTCTAAGCCCTTGTTTTCGGGAATTCTGCTGGACGAATTCAAGAACGCCCTCCGGCGCAAGAAGGAACACACCTCGCTTGCGAAGAACAAGGCGGAACTTGCCGGAAAGCGGGTTCTCCTTGCCGAAGACATGGATGTCAACGCGCAGATCATGATGGAAGTGCTGAAAATGCGGGACTTGCAGGTGGAACTGGCCGTAAACGGTCGCAAGGCCCTGGAAATGTTCCGCGACCATCCCGAAAGTTATTACGATGCCATCCTTATGGACGTGCGCATGCCCGAAATGGACGGCCTGGAAGCGACTGCCGCCATCCGCAAGCTGGATCGCGATGACGCCAAGAAGGTTCCCATTATTGCGCTCACGGCAAACGCCTTTGACGAAGACGTGCAGCGGAGCCTGCAGGTGGGCATGAATGCGCACCTTTCCAAACCCATCAATCCGGACCACCTTTACCAAACTCTTGAAGAAATGATCTGGACGGCAGAAAATAAGAAGTAAAGGGCCGTGACTTACTCGATTATAGGCATTTTGGCGACAATACTCCGCACGCCAATGAACGCCATCATCGGACTCAACAGTATTGCCTTGAACGATGCCGTCCTTATAGACGTGTGCATGCCCGAGATGGATGGCCTCGAGGCGACCCGCGTCATCCGTTCCATGGACCGCGAAGATGCGAAGAGCATTCCCATTATCGCGCTTACCGCGAACGCCTTCGATGAAGACGTGCAGAATAGCCTGCAGGCCGGCATGAATGCGCACCTGAGCAAGCCGGTAGAGCCCGAAACGGTGTTCCGGACTCTAGAAGAACTGCTGTAAACCTGCTTCTACTTTTTCAATTCAAGAATCCGCTTGACGCTTTCGTCGATGCGAGATTCTTTGATGTCGCCCTTTTCGACGGCCTTCACGACGGCATCGAATACCTGCGTGAATTCCTTGGAGCAAAGCACCACATCGACGCCCGCCTGAATCGACTTGATGGCGGCTTCGGCGTTGCCAAATTGTGTGGTGATGGCGCCCATGTCCATGGCATCGGTTACGATGATTCCCTTGAAGCCGAGCTCACCGCGGAGCTTGTCTTGCAAAATGATGGGTGAAAGCGTTGCGGGCAGGTAGTCACCGGTGACTTTCGGGGCAGCGATGTGTGCGGTCATAATCATTTTGGCGCCTGCCTTGATACCCGCCTTGAACGGAATCATTTCGCACTTGAGCATTTCTTCCCAGGTCTTGTTTGTTTCGGCGTAGCCGGAATGCGTGTCGGTCTTTACGTCGCCGTGGCCGGGGAAGTGCTTGAGCGTGCCGATGACACCTGCGGAATCGAGACCTTTCAGGTAGCTGACCACAAATTCAGCGGCGGTTTCGGGGTCATCCGAGAAGGCGCGCGGTCCGATGACGATATTTTCGGGGTTCGTGTTCACGTCGGCGACCGGGGCGTAGTCGATGTCGAAGCCGTATTCTTTCACATAGCTTCCGATGTAGAACGCTGCCTCGAAGGCATCGTTCGGGTCGCCGCTTTCGGCGATGGCAGCCATGCTTTCGTACTTGCGAACGTTAAAATTCTCGTTGTTCGCGATGCGGGCGACGCGACCGCCTTCCTCGTCAATGGCAAGGAACGGGGCTCCGTTCAGTTCCCTGATTTCGGCGATGAATTCACCGAGTTGCGTTTCGTCTACAATGTTGTGGGCGTAAAGGATGACGCCGCCAATGGGGTATTCCTTGTTGACGCTGAGCATGGTTTCGTTCACTTTCTGCAGCTTGTAATCCGGTAGCTCTGCGTATTCGTTCCAGTGGATGCTCGTGTCGAGCGCCTCAGGGCGCACAAAGAACATCTGTCCCACTTTTTCGCGGATGGACATCTTGTCGATGTCGAGCGAGGAGGTCCCTGAGCTTGCCGAAGGGTCAGCAGCTGATGACGAAGAGTCATCGCCGCATGCCGCGAGGAGCGCGATGGTTCCTATCAGGGCAGCGCCCTTCCAGGATGATATACTCATATGATTCTTTTTTCCCATATACACCTTTGATTTTATCGCGGAAATATAAAAAGTTCGACATTAAAAGTGACACTTTTTGCACCTTCGGGTGTTTAAATGGCAAATAAGGTTCCTTATTTGCTATTTTTTTCAAATTGTGAGATTTCTGTTGAAGTTCTGGACATGCATATTCGCCTTGCTTGTGACCGCTGCCTTCGCGCAGGGGGCAGGCTCGTCGCAGTCCGGAAACGCTGCGGCAGATTCCGCACAGGTCCAGGGAATCATCTTCAACGGCGTGGTTCAGGATTCTTCCTTTGCTGCGGGTGAAAAACTCAATGTGGAAATCCTTGAATCGGGCGAGGCGCTACAGACGACCGTGGGTACGCCCTTCAGCATTGTGCTCCCCGAAGATACGCTTTGGAATGTGTGCGTCACTAATTCCGACACGGCGGGCGCCGAAAAGGAAAAGTGCTACGAGCTTATATATACCGGTGCCGAACGCAGCTTTTCGCAGGCACTCGGCGAAGCGTTTGCGGAACCTGATAGCGGAAGTATCGCGGCGAATGATTCTGCGGGTGCGGTACCGGGCGGTTCAGCTGGTGTCGCTGCGGGCGAAGCTATACAACACTTGGCAATTATTGCCAAAGTGGACGTTATCCACTATGTGGAGAAGCAATCCACTGCTAATGATTTAATCGCAGACTCTGATAGCGCCGCCGCCCCTGAAAAAGATGTCGATGTCGACGCGCTCCTTGCTGCGGGTGGCAACGAGAAGGTGACCGAGCTCAAGAAAGTCGTGGTGCAGCTGCGCAAGCGTCCGAAGCGTAAACCCGGCGAATCCGTGGTCTCCGCGAAGTCCATCAAGCGCATGCCGAGCCTTGCCGAAGCCGACGTTATCAAGAGTGTGCAGGCGCTTCCGGGTGTCGTCGCGAGCTCCGATTTCAGCTCCAAGATTTATGTGCGTGGCGGTGCCGCCGACCAGAATCTCTTCCTTTTCGACAACGCGGTCGTTTATTCGCCGGTGCATTTCTTCGGGCTGTTCAGCACCTTCCTGGTCGAAGGTATTGACGATGTACAGTTCTACAAGAGTGGTTTCCCGGCGCAGTACGGTAACCGCTTAAGTTCCGTGCTCAAGATGGATGGCCGCGCCGGTGGTCAGGATACCGTTGACGAATGGTTCAGCAAGTCAAGTATCAAAGTCAGCACCTTTGCCGCGCAGCTCCACACCGAAGGCCATCAGGGCTCGGCACGCTGGGTGGTGGCGGGCAGAACGACTTACATTGGCTACATGCTCGACCTCATGAACGCTCTCGACATTATCGACTTGAATCTCGATTACGAATTTACGGACTTGCAGGGAACATTCGTCTACAACTTTACCAATGATACGCGCATGAAGTTCAGCTTCTATGTGGGTAAGGACCGTCTAAGTTTCGACCCGCTTTACATGGATTGGGGAAACAACGCCATTCCCATTAACTTTACGCACCGCATCAATGGCGACTGGGATTACAACGCGACTCTTGCCTTCAGCGAATTTTTCCAGACCATGAAAATCAGCGACCTCATGTCTATCGAGATGTACCTTTACACCTTCGCGGGCAAGCAGTGGGTCAATTACCGCGGCATTGACAACCACACGATTACGATGGGCTATGAGCTGGAATACGACTACGAGCGTTACGGCGAACAGATGTCTACGGTTAGCATTGTCGATATTCAGAAGCCTTTCCACCATGTGGGCTATGTGCAGGATGCCTGGAAGTTTGCGCCCGATTACCTGTTGCAATATGGGCTGCGTTTTAACTACCAGACCGCGGCGGAACACTTTGGCGTAGAGCCCCGTGCCTCGCTCACCATCAATGTCGATGATGACAAGACGGTGGAACTGTATGGCGGCTATTACCTGCAGTACCTGAATTCCATTGTCTACACCGACCAGGAAACCTTGAACGAATTCTATTACCCGGCGACAACGACCACCAAGGGCAGGCATATCAAGCCCGCCTCTTCCTGGCTGCTTGCGGCGGAATACAGCCAGCGCGGCATTGTGGAAGATTACGATGCGACTGTGGGTGTCTACTATAAGACGCAAAGCAACTTGAACACGTTTGTGGCTGTACTCGACAGTAACGACGAAACCACTTCGGAAGATTTTGTGATTGCCGACGGATTCGGCACGGCGGAAGGCTATTCCTTTGGTTACGAACTGTCGTTGCGCAAAGATAAGGGCTGGTGGTTTGGCGGTATCAACTGGAGCCAGAGCATCAGCGTCATGAAGACGGATGACGGCACCAAACCGTATTTCCCAAGCTGGCATCAGCCTTATGCCTTGAAGATGGATTTGGGCCTTAACTGGCGCGGTCCCGAAGATGCCTTGTCGCGGCACCCGACGCAGAAGGACATGTATATACGCTCGTCGGTCATCATGAAGTATTCGGCGGGTATGCCGATTAGCGAATACAAGGGCTACTATATGACCGAGGAACTAGGCGGTCAGCGGTATACTGACGACATCGTCGTGTTGCCAGGTAGCCGCAATGCGGCGCGGCAGACGGACTACTTTAGAATCGACGTGAAGGCAATTGATGTGGGACGCGAAGGCAAGTGGAACTTTAGCTGGACGATCATCAACCTGACCGACCACAAGAACATGTTCTACACCTTCTACGATACGAGCAAGAATCCGCCTGAAAAGACCGAGATTACGCAGTTCCCGTTCATGCCGATTATGATCAACTACGAATACTATTTCTAGCTGGCGCTTCGCAGGCTGCCAAAGAATGCGTCTGAAAGTGTGGCGCGGAATTGGTGAATGCGATCTGCGTTCGCTTCGCGATGCGGGTAGGTGAAGTTGCTGAGCAGCACCACGGCGGCACCCTGTTCGGGGTCTGCGACGATGCTTGCGCCGGTAAAGCCTGTCTTACCGAAGGTATGCGGCGAAATCTGGGTGCCCATGAACTTTTCGCTGTTCAGCTCCCAGCCGAGTGCGGTGCAGGCGTTCTTCGCGTCGGAATACTTGCTAGCCGCCTCTCCTTCGAAGGCGTTTTCGCTGACCATCTTTAAGATGCCCGCCGGAGCGACTTGTACGTCGCCAACCTTGCCGTCGCCTAGAATCATCTGCACGAATTTCAGCAGGTCGGGGACGCAGCTGAACATGCCGGCGCTTCCGACCGGGAACAGCTTGCGCAGCACCCAGGCGCTTTCGTCGTGGATTTCCCCCTGGATTTCGCGACCCCTGAAGCTGCAGATTTCGGTCGGCGAGATTTCTGCCTTCGGGATAGGATTCCAGTCGCGATTGAGTGGGTCCCAGCCGGAGCGTGTCATGCCGAGTGGAATAAAGAAACGTTCCCTGCCTTGTTGCTGCAGGTCCTTGCCGGTGAGCCTCTGCAAGATGATTCCGAGGAGTACGCTGGCGGGGTTTCCGTAGTTGAAGTCCGCGCCGGGCTTCTTTTCGAACTGGTAGGTGTAAAGGGCGTTCAATATGCCTTCGGGGGAGAGCGTCCGGAGCGTTTTCATGGGAACGCGGTAGTCGAGGCTATGGGTGAGCAGGTGGAAGACGCGGACATCTTCGCGGTAGTTTGTCTGTAACTCGGGGATGTATTCGATAACCTTGGTATCAACGGAAAGCTTGCCTTCGAGGATGTAACTCAAGGCGAGTGTGGAGGTGGGGCACACCTTGGTGAGCGAGGCAATGTCGAAAACGGTGTCTTCGGGGGTGTTCAGGGTGAGGATTTCGCGGGTTCCGTCGGGCAAAATGAACCCGACAACCGCCTTGTCGAATACTTTTTGCGACTCCGCCTGTCGCAATAAATCGGTCAATGCATCTTTTTTAAACTTCATATCCTCAAAATAGGAAATTTTTTTTAAGAAAACTTATATTTTAAGCGTGCTTTTAAGAAGTGTCGAAAACGAAAAACAGTTAAGGATATTCACTGTCGTTGTCCTTGTAGTGGCGGGTATATGCCTTGCCTCTATTACAGCGTATGTCCTGAATAGCTGTATCGACTCCATTAAAAAGGAAACGCTGCTTTCGGGAAAGGAATCCAACGAGAAGGATGCCGAGCAGGTCAATACGTTCCTGATCAAGGGTGGCTCCGTATTGCAGGTGACCGCCCGTATGGTCGAAAAGCTCCTGGAACACAATGCCTCGCAGGACCAGATCGAGTCCCTGCTTGTTTCGGAAGCCGATTATTACAAGCGGATGGACGAGTTTGCCCTTTGCAACTTGTTCGGTATATTTAGGGGAGAGTTCTTTAACGGCCGCCGCTGGGCGCCTGCGGCGGGATATGTCCCCTCGAAGCGTCCTTGGTATCAGAACGCCTTTATGGCGCGCGGAAAGCTAGCGCTTGTTCCGACGCACACAAGTCCGCGCGGTAACGAACAGGTCATTTCGATTAGCCAGCGCCTTTCCGACAAGAAAAGCGTGATAGCGATAGACCTCTTCTTGAAGGATCTTGTGTCTCGCGTGAAACGCGGCAATGCATCTGACATCCAGCTCATCATCGACAAGGATGGTCTGGTAATTGCCCATACGAATATATCGCAGCATGGCCGCAATTACCTTTCTTCGGAATTCTGGGGCAAGGAAGAAGAAAAGCTTGCCCGTGAGGTATTCATTGCGGGTGGAGAGCCTTTCTCGTTCAAGTATGGCAACATCACCTATCGCGTGTTCTCGTCGCTGGTGCAGGGCAAATGGTATGTGGTGCGCCTTGTCGAAGACAGTATCCTCTGGAAGCCGCTATACAAGATGGTCTGGGCGAATGTTGCCGTGGTCTCTTTGCTGTATATCGCGTTTGCCGCGTTGCTGATATTTGGCTTTAGAAGGCATGCGAGGTCGATTCGCGCCAACCTTTCCAAGATGGCGTTCTTGACCAGCCTGAGCCGCGAAATAAGGACGATGGTGACGGGACTTCTTGGCTTGAACAGTATCATCTTGAAGGAAAGCCGCGACAACAATATAAGGGATTACGCCAAGAACATCCAGAACTCCGGACAGGGAGTCCTTTCGCTTGTGAACGATGTGTTGGACGTGTCCAAAATCGAGTCGGGCAAGTTGAGCATTGTCTCGATGGAATACGACGTGTTCTCGGTGTTGCAGGCATGCCATGACGAATACGAGCAGAAGGCGAAGGCGAAGAATCTGAATTTCCGCATCGAATGCGATCCGGATGTTCCCTCCAGTCTGTGGGGCGATGAAAACCGAATTGTCCAGATTATCAACAACCTGCTTTCGAACGCCATCAAGTATACCGAAGTCGGCGAAGTATCGCTATCCGTTGGCTTCGACAGGCTTCCGCCGATAGGAACGCTTCGGTCTGATGACTACATCATGCTGAAAATTACGGTGAAGGATACCGGCATGGGCATCCGTAAGGAAAAGCTGGACGCCATCTTCAATACCTATGATACGGAATACTACACGGGGAGTGAACAGATTGAGGGTGTGGGGCTCGGACTTAGTCTTACCCAGGAACTTCTAGAAAAGTGCGGCGGTCACATTTCCGTGGACAGCCGTTACGGCGAAGGAACATCCTTTACGGCAGAAATTCCGCAGCTGGTGCTGAATTCGGAACCGATGGGCGACTTCTCCTTGAAATACCGCAATGCTTCGCTGCATAACAACAAGGACCTTTCTGATGTGTTCTTTGCGCCCGAAGCGCGCGTCTTGATTGTCGATGACATCGAACTCAATCTCAAGGTCTTCCGCGGATTCCTGAAGAACATGCAGGTGAAGGTGGACGAGGCTATCAGTGCGCACCAGTGCCTGGAAATGATTGAGAAAAAACGCTACGATCTGATTTTCCTAGATCACATGATGCCTGCGATGGACGGTTTGGAAGCGTATAGGCAGATGCGGTCCAGCAACGACTTCTTGAATAAGAATACTCCGGTCATCGTTCTCGCTTCGGAAGGTGAGTCGCTTTCCAAGGAATCGTTCCTATCGGAAGGCTTTACGGATTACCTGCTCAAGCCTATCAAGGAGCGCGACTTGTTGCGTGTGCTGAAATGGTACCTGCCCAAGCAGCTTGTGCTCACTCCGGACGACCTGCACGATTCGCTGTCTGAATCTACGGTCTCGTTGAGCGAACAGGAAAGTAGCAGCGTTCCTGTCGAAGACCGTTTCGACATGGATGAAAACGAAATCGTGTTGCATGCGGTCACCGCCCCCACGCTGTATGAAAGGTTCAAGGTGTTCAACGATTTCCTCGATGTCAAGGCGGGCCTCGAATACTGCGCCGACGACGAAGAAATCTATGTGGAAATGCTGCAGGAGTATGTGGGCTCACCGCTTTGCAGAAATGTAGATGCGTGCTACAAGAATGGCGACTGGGACAACTACCGCTTCTACATGCACGTTCTTTACGATTCGTCGATTGCGATTGGTGCCATATCGATGGCGGAAAAGTTCCACAACTTGGAAACGGCGTGCCGCGAAGTGCGAATGACGGTTGTACACGAGAAGCATGAACTTGCCATGGCTCTGCATGCCGAGTTGATTGAAAACATTCAGAAGGGGTTGGAACAACGATGAGATGGATGATTCTTGCATCAATCCTTACGCTTGCGATGATCATCGGTGTGCTGTTTGCGTTCAATCTGGACACCGTTCTTGATGAAACTGAGCAGAAGACCCGCGTGGCAATGATCATGACGGGGCTTCGCGAGGACCATAGCTGGAATGAATCCCACTTCGATGCTTTGCAGAAAGCGGAAAAAGATTTGAATCTTGAAGTCGCCTACTATGAAAATGTTCCCGCGGATTCCACGGCGCAGAGTATCATGGAACAGGCGGTTAAGAATGGAGCGAATATTGTCATCGCCAATTCGTTCGGCTTTGGCGAAGCGGAACTCATGGTGGCGAGAAACCACCCCGAAGTCAAGTTTTTTCATGCGACAGGACTTCAGTCTGCGACGAATTTCTCGTCGTTCTTTGGTCGCGTCTACCAATTGCGTTACCTTTCGGGAATCGTAGCAGGTCTTAAGACGAAGACGAATGAGATCGGCTATATTGCGGCGTACAACATCCCCGAAGTGAACCGCGGAATCAACGCGTTTGCCCTCGGCGTGCACAAGGTGAATCCGAAAGCGAAAGTCTATGTCAGCTGGAGCCGTTCCTGGACCGATGAATCGCTTGCCGCCGATGCGACCCGCGACCTGCTCCAGAAACACCATGTTGATGTGCTCACCGCCCATGTCGATGCGCTGACTCCGTTCGAAGTCGCCGATGAAAGGGGCGTGTGGATTATCGGGTACAACAAGGATAATTCGAAGCGTTTCCCCAAGCATTACCTGACCTCGCTCGTCTGGAAGTGGGAGAATTTCTACATCCCAAAAATCCGCGAGGTCATCCAGGACAAGTTCGAAGGTCGTAATTATTGGCTGGGTCTGGAAAGCGGGATCATGGAGCTTTCTGAAATGACGGAATTCGTCGATGATTCAATCCGCAAGGCGGTCGAGGAAGAAAGGAACCGTCTTGTCCATGGAAAGTTTGATGTGTTTTACGGTCCGATAGAGGACAATCACGGGGTGGTGCGCGTTGGCATTGGCGAAAGCATGACAGATGATGCGCTGCTGAATCGATTTGACTGGTTTGTCAAGGGAGTTGTCGATGGAGTTGGCCCCTAAAAGTGTAAAAATCAACATCAAGATGGTGGTGTGGCTTTCCATCATCGTCTTTGTGCTGTGCCTAGTTGGCGTGCTGCTCCGCGTAAAGCTGGAAACGCTTCTGGATAGTTACGTCTCGAGGCAAGTGTCCCAGCAGGCGATTCTCATTGCGGACCTCTCCAACGAAAAGGTGCGCATGCGCCTAGATGCGCTATCGATGCTGTCTCGAAAGTTTGAAGCGGATGGATTGAATCTTGAGAATCTCAGAACGCTCCTAGACATCCAGGAGGAAGATTCCCGCTACGGCTTGATTGCGTTGGATGGAACGGTGTATACCGTAGATTCGGTTTATAAGCTGCGTGACGAGGACTTCCGCTGCGCCATGGAATCGTTCCGAGGGAAGCCTTCGGTCTGCTATAGCGAAGAGATGAACATGTGGATGGGAGTCCCTGTCTTCAATCGTCACAATGTCCGTTACGTCCTGTTTAGGCAATTCACGAAGACTCCTGTCAACAATTTCTTTGATGTTGATTGCTTTGATAAGAAGTGCTTTATCCAGATTATTGACAATCAGGGAAACCTCTTGGTTAAGAACAATACCGGTGTATGGAGCGAAGATTCTGCTTGGGTAAACTTGGATATGCCCAAAATTTACGGCCGCCTCCAGAAGCAAATGAACAGGGGATTGTCTACCTCGCTGAATGTGGAGGTTGCGGGTAAACCCTATTACTTCTATATGGCAAAGCTCCAGTATGGTGATTTTGCGCTTGCGGGAATGCTTGATGGTAAGGACATAAACGAAGGGAGGGGACGCTTGACCTTCCTGGTGTTCTGGGTCGTATGTCTTCTGATGTTCCTGTTCTTGACGGGGCTTGGAATTCGTTTCCGTTTCCAGCAGGGCCGAAGGCAGCGCAGCCCAGATGGTAAGGATTCTATGCAGCACATTTTTGAACAGAATGACTTGCTAGAATCATTGGGTAAGGAAATTCACGAACCGGTCATGAATATCCTGAACAAGGGCGCGCTCCTGATGAGGGAAAATCCGGACCAGACAATCAACGAATACATTTCCGAAGTTCAGGATTTTGGACGCGAATTGGAACTTCTGACCAACGACATCTTTGACATCAACAAAATCGAGTCGAATAGCTTGGAAATCAATGCCAAGGAATACGACCTGTTTACCTTGCTGAGCCTTAGCTATAGTGCGGCAAATGACATTGGCAAGGCCGCGCATTTCGATTTGCATGTGGAACCTTCCATTCCGAGCAGGCTCGAAGGCGATGACGTCCGTCTGGGACAGATTCTTTCGAACATTCTGTTCAATGCGGATAAGCTGATTGCAAACGATGCGAATGTGGTTCACATCGGTTATGAGTGGATTCAGGGCGACGAAGACGATAACGAGTATAATCAGAGGATCAAACTCGTGCTCAGCGTGCCGGATTCGGGGGCGAGCTGGACGAGTACCTCTCTCACCTTAGTCCGCATGATGGTTGGTGTCCTTGGTGGAACGGTCCAGAAAAAAACGACTAAGGACGGTCTTGCCATTGTCCAGATAGAATTGCCGCAGAAGGTCATCAAGAACGAACCGATCGGAAATTTCAAGTCTCGCTACGAAGAATTTGTGCACGCTTCCGAGAAACGGACCGGGCATTTTGTGGCGCCCAATGCGTCTATCCTTGCGATTGACGAAGTGCCGATGAACTTGCGCGTCATGAGTGGATTGGTGAAGGAAACCAGTGCTCAGTTCGAATCGGTGTCGAACGGTATGGAAGCCATCGAGTGCTTTAGAAATCATCATTACGACATTGTGTTCCTTGATAACACGATGCCGATTATCGATGGGTTGGACATCTTGACCATCATGAAGACCCTGCGGAATCATCCGAACGAGAAGACTCCGATTATCATGCTGACGGCAGATGACAACGCTTCTGCAAAGAACATTTGCGAATCTTTGGGTTATACCGATTTCTTGACGAAGCCGGTGCACGAACAGGCGCTTTTCTCTATTTTGCTGAAGTACCTTCCGCAAGAAATGGTGACTTGGTATAATGAACCCGCAAAAAAGGAAATGGAAAAGAAGCGCATCGCCGCATCGCCAAAGCCGGCTGAACCGGTACGCGAAAATGCACAGGAATCCCAGACGTTTGATACGCCCTCGCTTGAACAGTCGCTGCCCGAAGATTTGCGCGCGCTTTCAGCGACGGGAACGGTGAATGTCGCTATGGGGCTTTACTGTTGCGAACGGAACGAGGCTATGTACCGTAAGCGCTTGATGACTTACATGGACGCGCACTTCGAATCGACGCTGACGCAGTTCTTCAAGGATGAAGACTTCGAGAATTACCGCCTTTCGGCGCAGTCCCTCAAGAGCGCCTCGCTGTATATCGGGGCTATCAATATCGCAAGTATCGCCAAGACTTTGGAGTACGCCTGCAACGAAGGAAACTACGACTTGGTGCATATACGCCACAATGAATTGTTGAATGGCTACAGGCAACTTGTCAAAATTTTGAAGGAACAGCTGAAGAATGGAAGAGCAAATTGACGTGCTGAATAGCGACGGAACGCCTGCGGGTTATGCTTGCGGTCGCACCAAGGTGCATGCCGAGGGGCTTTGGCACCGGACGGTTCATATCTGGGCGTTCGATTCTAAACATAATATTCTCTTTCAGCTGCGGAGCCGCGTCAAGGAAAACAACCCAGGGCTTTTCGATACGAGTTGCGCGGGTCATATTACGGCGGGGGATTCCAGCATCCATGCCGCCGTGCGCGAACTCTCCGAGGAACTCGGCGTGAAAAAGAGTCCGCGCGACCTCGAATACCTATTCGAGGCAACACACGAAAGTGTGTTGAACGGCGGCAGCTACCTCGACAACGAATACTACGATGTGTACAAGATAACGCTCTCGGATGCGGAAAAGGAATCGCTCGTGCCGCAGCCGGGCGAGGTGGACGGCTTCGTGTGGATGACCCGCGAGGAGTTCTTCGCAAAGCACAAGCTTCACCCTGAAAAGTTCGTCGACCACCCGAAGGATTTCCAGTGGCTGATGGAAACGGTTGCCTACTAGTGGCGGAGGAAATGTTCTATGTCAAAGGCAGTTGAAGGTCTCAGGTACCGCCACTACAAGAAGGAGTCGATGGTCTACACCGTGGTGCACGCCGGTGCGCTCGACTGCGAATCGGTAAAGCCGCTGGTCGTCTACCGCAGCGAATACGAAACCCCCGACCACCCGATGGGGACGCTCTGGGTCCGCGATCGCGCCGATTTCGAAAGCAAGGTGACCCTCGCCGATGGTACAGTGGTGGACCGCTTCACCGAAATCGGCGGCTGATGCCCTCTTCCAAAAATTTCTAACTTTGGCGAAAACAGATTCCCTTTTTGCCAAGGAGTTTTTATGGGCGGCTTTTGCGGCGTTGTTTCGAAAGAAGATTGTGTCAGTGACCTCTTCTTCGGGACCGACTACCATTCACATCTTGGAACTCACCGCGGTGGTATGGCGGTCTTGAATTCGAACGGCAGATTCCATCGTTCGATTCACAATATCCAGAACACCCCGTTCCGCAGCAAGTTCGAACATGACCTTGCCGCCTTCTCTGGCAAGGTGGGAATCGGCGTCATTTCTGATACCGACCCGCAGCCGCTTGTAATGACCTCTAAGCTTGGCACCTTTGCCATTGTGACGGTCGGCCTCCTGACCAATATCGAAGAACTCAAGGACGAGCTCTTCCGCAACAACTGCATGCAGCTCCAGTATTCGACGACCAGCGGAATGGTTGGCCCGACGGAAGTTGTCTCGGCGCTCATCGCCACCCGCGACTCCATTGTCGACGGTCTCAAGTACGTTCACGAAAAGGTGAAGGGTAGCTGCTCCATTCTGCTGATGGACAGCAACGGTAAATTCTATGCTAGCCGCGACAGGTGGGGAAGAACGCCGATCGTGCTCGGCAAGAAGGACGGCTCGATGATCGCCGTTCAGGAAAGCTGCGCCCTACAGAATCTTGGCTATGAACATGTGCGTGACCTTGGCCCCGGCGAAATCGCGGAACTTACCCCCGATGGCGACATTACGCTTGTCGAACCCGGCAAGAAGATGTCCATCTGCTCCTTCCTTTGGGTTTACTACGGTTACCCGGCATCGAGCTACGAAGGCCGCAATGTCGAAATGACCCGCTACCGCTGCGGTTCCGCCCTTGCAAAGCGCACCCCGACCGAAGCCGATGCCGCTTGCGGTATTCCTGACTCCGGCACGTCGCATGCTCTCGGTTACGCCCACGAAGCTGGCATCAAGTTCGCACGCCCCTTCGTCAAGTACACGCCGACTTGGGCGCGCTCTTTCATGCCGCAAGACCAGAAGCAGCGTGAACGCGTCGCTTCCATGAAGCTTATTCCGATTCCGGGTCTCATCAAGGACCGCCGTCTCGTGTTCTGCGACGACTCTATTGTACGCGGCACCCAGCTCGGTAAGCAGGCCCTGAAGCTTTATTCGCTTGGTTGTAAAGAAACGCACATGCGCATCGCATGCCCGCCGCTTGTTTACCCCTGCAAGTTCATCAACTTCTCCCGTTCCAAGAACGAGTACGATCTCATCACGCGCCGCTACATTCGCGACAAGGAAGGCGAAAACGCCGACCTCGATAAGTACACGAACCCGGACGGTGAAGCCTACAAGGGCATGGTGGAATACATCCGCCAGAAGCTGAACTTGACGACGCTCGCCTTCCAGCGCATCGACGACTTGATTCAGGCTATCGGACTCCCCGAAGACCAGCTCTGCACCTACTGCTGGAGCGGCAAGGACTACGCCGAAACGGGCGACTGCTACCATTGCCCCTGCCATTGTGAAAAAGACAAGTCCGACAAAGAGTAGAAGGGCCTAAGAAGGTCTTCTGGATTTGCTCTAGATGGATTTCGATGTATCGATGATCGCTCTTTACGGTGCCTACTTTGTGCTGGGCGCCGTCGTGAGCCTTATTAACAGCATTGCAGGTGGTGGCTCCACGCTGAGCCTTCCGCTGATGATTTTCCTTGGGCTTCCCGCCACCGTCGCAAACGGTACGAACCGCATCGGGCTCATTATCGGAAACTTCAGCAGTGCCATCAACCTGGCGCGCCACGGCTACCTGAACAAGCGTCTCTTTCTGCAGCTGCTCACCCCCACGCTCATCGGGGCGCTTGTCGGAGCCTGCTTCCTGGTGCGCATCGGCGATAAGTTGTTCCAGGCGATTCTCGCCGTGGTCATCTGCCTTGTGGTGGTCATGAGCAACCTGCGCAAGGATATTCTAGGAAAGCCCCCCGTGGCACCGCCCGAAAAGCTCACGCTCAAGGGTGCGCTCGGCTTTTTCTGCATCGCCATCTACGGCTGCATCGTGCAGGTCGGTGTCGGTTTCGTGCAGATTTTTGGGCTTACGCGCTACACGGGACTTTCGCCGATTGAAATCAACGCGCTCAAGAATGCGCTCACGAATGTGTTCCTGCTGGTGAGTACGATTGCGCTTGGACTCAACGGGAAAATCGACTGGCTGATAGCCGCCCTTATGGCGAGTGGCGCCTGGGTCGGCGGCTACTTCGGCAGCTTCTTGCAGCGCAAGAAAGGCAACAAGTTCATCCAGCGCTTCATTAGCGTCTGCAGCATCGGCATGGCCATCGCGCTCGTCGTCGATTTGATCGTTAAATAGATTTTTCTCGTTTTTCGCGGCGTTTGCGGGCGCGGCGTTCTCCAAGGGTTTCGCCGAGGCCTGCGAGCAGTTCGGCGGTCAGAGTTTCGTTGCCTGCGGCGAGCAGCTCTTTTTGCGGGCGGGGGAGTTTCTTGATGCGAGCTTCTAGGCGGAGCGCTTCTTCGTGGCTGTTTAGCTCAAATTGGCGCAGAATGCACTCCGGTGGGAATGCCTTGGTGAACTTGGCTCCCTTGCCGGATTTATGTTGTTTGAAACGCGCCTCGACATCGACGGCATACCCCGTAT
This sequence comes from Fibrobacter sp., assembly GCA_017526585.1. Taxonomy (GTDB): domain Bacteria; phylum Fibrobacterota; class Fibrobacteria; order Fibrobacterales; family Fibrobacteraceae; genus Fibrobacter. The sequence goes on from JAFXRC010000030.1 coordinate 18,242, forward strand.
AGATACGGTTTCCCGCACAACGGAGCATGTAGACGAAATGAGACATACAGGGTAACTGGAGATCCTTCGCTCCGAGACTTCGTCTCTGCGCACTCAGGAAGACACGTTCTTGTCGCTTTCTACTGTTTGGCGTCTACTTCAGACTCGTGGTGAGCCTTCGACACGATGCTCATGTAGATGGTACCGAGGATCGCTGCACAGAAGCTACCCAGCAAGATACCGAGCTTTGCGGAATCCTGACGGTCGCCTACATCGAAGGCGAGGTTTGCCACAAAGAGCGCCATCGTAAATCCGATACCCGCGAGCATGCCGCCGCCCCACAGCACCTTCCAGCTGTAGCTCGGCTTCACCGACACGCCAATCTTCACGGCCAAGAGGCTGAACAGGAAAATACCGATCGGCTTACCGAAAATCAGGGCGAGCGCCACCGCTCCCATCACAGGCACTTCCACACCACCGAGCTTGATTTCGACACCGGCGTTGCTGAGCGCGAACAGCGGCATAATGAAGAAGTTCACCCACGGCACGAGCGGCTTGAACAGGCGCTCCTGCATCGAGATACTTTCGCGGGCGCCCTGCTTCAACAACGTAAACACCTCGTACTGTTCGTTGCGGTCCTTCGTTTCGCCCGAAAGCTTTCCGCCAACGCTCCCCGCAAACTGGGCGAGCTTTCCCTTGGCGAGCACGGGCTTTGCCGGCACCGAGAGACCGAGGAGCACGCCCGCAATGGTCGGGTGTACGCCGCTTTTTACGAAGAACGCCCACACGGCAATGCCGATCACGCCGTGCAACAGCATGTTGCGGACACCGATGCGGAACAGCACGTTGATCAGCGCAAGCAGCGCAAATCCGGCGCCCAGGGCAAGGAAGTTGATTCCATCGCCGCTTGGGTAACCAATCGCAATCACCAGGATCGCACCGATGTCGTCGGCAATCGCGAGTGTCAAGATCATCACGCGGAGCGCATGCGGCACCTTCTTTCCAAGAATCGCCATGCAGCCAACCACGAATGCAATATCCGTCGCTGTCGGGATTCCCCAGCCGTGCGCGGCACTGTTTGCCCCGTGCGGGCACAGAGCCAAGTAAATCAGCGCCGGGAAAAGCATACCACCCGCCGCTGCAATAATCGGGAGGCTCGCCGCCTTCGGGTTCCTAAGTTCACCGTAGGTCATCTCGCCCTTGACTTCGAGACCGATATTGAAGAAGAAAATCGTCATCATCGCATCGTTGATGAACCAGTGCAGGTCCGCAGACCCCACCCAGCTACCGATCGTCATCGCGATGGGCAAGTGCCAAAAGTGATGGTAACTTTCAGGAGAAAGGTTCGCCCACAAAAGAGCCGCAATCGTCATGATGATCAGAACGATACCGCCAGTCGTTTCCACCTTCATCAGGCGTTCCACCGGCGTGATAATCTTGCGGATGGATGTTTCCGGGAACAAATCTTCTATCTTGTCGCTGCTCGTAACTTTTGCGGACATAGCTACCTGTTAGTTGGTTGAGTGATTCAGCCTTGCACCTAACAAAATAATCATTTTTTGTTAAAGCGACTGCCCAAAACCGTACTTTTTCGCGATTTATTCGACAAACCGCCCAACTTTATACATGAATGACCTGGGTGGAGAGGCCACTGTAACGCCCCCGACAGCCCATATAGCCTTTTTGGGGGATTTTTTGTATATTCTTGGTGTAAAAGAGACTTTAAGATGCTAGATAAAGAAGTTTTAAAGACCGTGAGCCGCATCGAACTTTCCGTTCGCGGCACGCTCGACACCGTGATGACCGGCGCTTACCACAGTTCGTTCAAGGGGAACGGCATGGAGTTCAGCGAGGTCCGCGAGTACATGCCGGGCGACGACGTGCGCACCATCGACTGGAACGTGACCGCGCGAACGGGCACGCCGTATGTGAAGAAGTTTATCGAAGAACGCGAGATGACCATGCTCCTGATGGTCGACGCTTCCAGCAGCTCGGAATTCGGTTCCGGCAAGCAGATGAAGGGAGAGGTCATGGCGACCCTCACGGCACTCCTCGCCTTTGCCGCCATCAAGAACAACGACAAGGTGGGGCTTTTAATTTATACGGACCAGGTGGAACTCTTTATTCCGCCGGAGAAGGGCCGCAAGCACGTGCTCCGGCTTATCCGCGAAATCCTTTACTTTAAGCCGCAGCACCACGGCACGAACACGCAGGTGGCGCTGGAGTACGCAGGCAAGATTCTGAACCGTCGTGCCGTGGTCGTGGTGATGAGCGACTTCTTGGACGAAGGTTTCGAGAACGCCTTCAAGATTCTGCGCAAGCGCCACGATGTGCTTGCGGTATCGGTGGTGGACCCGCGCGAAATGGAACTGCCGCCTGCAGGCCTCGTGGAACTCGAAGATCCCGAAACCGGGGAGACGCTTCTGATTGATACCGGCGATGCGGCGTTCCGCGAGGCGTTCGCCCGCGAGGCAAAGCGCCAGGGCAAGGCGACCAAGGAACTGTTCCAGCGCATGTCCATCGACTTCGTGCGCATCGAGACGCATGACGACTTCAAGGAAACCGTGGCCCCGCTCATCGAGCACTTCAGGCGCAGGGCAAAAAAGAACCGTTCCTGATGCCGACTGCCAAAAAACGGCAAAAACCTGAACTCTTGCGAGCGCCCTCAACAATTGAGGGCGTTTTTACATATATTTACAGAAAAGAAGAGAGGATTTCTATGGGATTCAATTTCCGTGGCTTGGCTTTCAAGCAGTCCATGATGATTCTTGCGGCGATTACGGTTGTCTTCGGCTTGATTTTCGGCCTCATGAGTTACAAGACTCAGGCGATGCTGAACAAGATGACCATTGCAAACGGTGAAGAAACTAGCCGCGCAAACGTGAACTACATCGACAAGCTGTTCAACGCAGGAAAGCTTGTGGGTGACGACATTGCCGCGACGCTTGGCAAGCGCAAGATGACCAAGGCGGAACTGGACGAGTTCCTGTTCCAGTCGCTCACGAATGCCCGAAACCTGGTGCCCCAGATTGTGGCCGTTGTGCTCGCCTACGAACCGGGAATGGGTCCTGAAACTCCCAAGGGCGAGTTCATGCGTCTCGCACGCTATACCGAAAATGAAATCAAGCTCGTTACCGGAGGACATTACGACGACAAGGAATGGTACTATAGCACAAGGGACGGCAAGACTTCCCGCTGGCAGGAACCGTTCATTGGTGAGTTTGTTCCGGAGCCAATCGCCGTTTACACTGTTCCCATTTTCCAAAAGGACAAGAACGGAGAAGATGTCCTTGCAGGTGTGCTCGCCATTGACATGTCCATCGAGTTCCTTAAGGATGAAATCGGCACGATTCCGGTTTCTAACTCAGGATACGCCGTGATTACCACGACCAAGAACAAGGCTGTGGCTTATCCGAGAAGTATTGCCCAGGGCAAGAGGAACCGTGACATTGTTGTCAAGGAAATCCGTGGAAATAGCGCCGTTGAGTTTGAGCGCAGGGATAGCAGCGGGCTCTTCATCGGTACGGTTGCCGGCGGCGAAGAATCTGCCGTTTACTACACGACGATCCATTCGACCAACTGGACCTTCATGGTCGTGTGGCCCATCCAGAAATATCTCAAGGACCAGAGCTCTGTGCGTAAGCTGTTCCTCGCACTGTCGCTTGGCGGTTACGGAATCATTCTTGTCATCATCCTGTTGATTTCGTTCCGCGTGGCAAAGCCGCTCAAGGACCTTGCCCTTGCTGCCCGCAAGCTTGGACGCGGAAATTTTGACGTGGCGATTCCAAAAATTAAGGGCCGCGATGAAGTGGCCGAATTCGCGTGGGCGTTCTCGAACATGCTCACCGAACTCAAGGACAACATTGAAAAGCAAAAGGACATGAAGCGCATTGAGCGCGAACTTGACCTTGCACGGAACATTCAACTTTCGATGTTGCCCGGCGAAGAACGTGACGAAAACTCCGATGATGACCGCCACGAACTTGCACCGTTCCTGCTACCCGCCAAAGAAGTGGGCGGCGACTTCTACGACTTCTTTAAAATCGACAACGATCATTTGTGCGTAGTGATTGGCGACGTGTCCGGCAAGGGCGTTGCCGCTGCCCTGTTCATGATGGTTGCACGAATAATCCTCCGCACCATGACCAAGAACTTGAAGTCTGTCGTTGACGCTTTCAATAAAACCAACTACGCTCTCGCCAAGCGCAACCGGCTGAACATGTTCGTAACGGTCTGGGCAGGCATTATCGACCTGCGCACGGGACACATCGACTTTGCCTCGGCCGGACACAACCCGCCTGTCGTGCGGCACAGAGACGGTTCTGCCGAATTTATCCCGAGCAAGTCGGGCATTGTTATGGCCGCCATGGAAAATACGATTTACAAGCAGCAGACTTATGATCTCAAGCCGGGCGACATGCTATTCCTTTACACCGACGGTGTGACCGAAGCGACCAACTACAACAATGAACTGTTCGGCGACAACAGGTTGCTTGAAACTATAAGGAAAGGTGGTGAACTGTCTTCCGCAGACACCTGTGCCCTGGTCAAGAAAGAAATCGACCACTTTGTACAGGACGTTCCGCAATTCGACGACATTACCATGCTTGCCGTCAAGTTCAATGGAATCGACGAACCTGTGTGGGAACGCTATGAAAAGACTATCGATGTTTCAAACAACGGCAAGAGTGGAGAGCTCAAGTCGTTTGTCGAGGACATCCTTACACCAATGGATGGAGCAAAGAAGATGCAAATGAAAGACGCTTGGGAGCGTTATGAAAAGATTGTAGATGTCATTCCGGAAAATCAGGAAATCTTGACTGCGTTTGTCGAAGGAATTCTCGCCCCGATGGAAGGCTCGATGAAGTCGCAAATGCAGATCAATATCGCCATCGACGAAATCTATAGCAACATCGTCAAGTTCTCGGGTGCGACCGAGGTGACCCTGATTGTGGAAATTCGCAAGGCGACGATGATGGCAAGACTCACCTTTATCGACAACGGAAAACCCTACGATCCAATTCGTCAGGCTGATCCCGACATCTCGCTCCCGATTGAAGAACGTGAAATTGGTGGCCTTGGCATATTCATTGTCAAAAAGACGATGGATAGCGTGAGCTACCGCAGAAACGGTGACAAGAACGAACTTGCCATTACCAAGACTCTGTAAAATTTTTAAATTGTAATAAGAGGAAAAACCTATGCAGATTACAAAGACGAACGAGAACAATGTATTGACGATCGCTCTCGAAGGGCGCCTGGACACGTTGACCGCTCCGCAGCTGGATGCCGAAATCCAGGGCAAGCTCGATGGAGTCAAGTCGCTGGTTTTCGACTTCAAGAAGCTCGACTATATTTCTTCTGCTGGACTCCGTATCTTGCTCATGGCCCAGAAGGTGATGAATAAGCAGGGGAACATGGTCGTGAAGAACGCAAGTTCTGCCATCAAGGAAATCTTCGAAGTCACCGGCTTCTGCGATATTCTGACTATTGAATAGTCTTTGCAAGAATCGCTCTTATGGACAAACCCAGGCTCGCCTGGGGTTTTTCTATTGACTGCTTTTATGCATATAACTATATTTGTGCATAAATAAGTTTTAAAGGAACAATTATGGAATACAAAATTAAGGATATCAACCTTGCTGTAGAAGGCCGCAAGGAACTCGACCTCGCCGAAACCGAAATGCCGGGCCTGATGGCGCTGCGCAAGGAATACGCAGGCAAGAAGCCGCTCGCGGGTGCGCGCATCATGGGTAGCCTCCACATGACCGTGCAGACCGCCATCTTGATTGAAACGCTGGTGGACCTCGGTGCCGACGTGCGCTGGGTGAGCTGCAACATCTTCAGCACGCAGGACAACGCTGCCGCCGCCGTCGTGGTGGGCAAGAAGGGCACTGTGGAAAACCCGCAGGGCGTGCCCGTGTTCGCCTGGAAGGGCGAAACGCTCGAAGAATATTGGGAAAACACCGCTCGCGCCCTCGTGTGGCCCGACGGCAAGACTGCAGACCTCATCGTGGATGACGGCGGCGACGCCACCATGCTCGTGACCTGCGGTGCAGAATTCGAAGATGCCGGCAAGGTGCCCGAATTCAACCCCGCTACCGACAGCGAAGAATGGGGCGTGTTCCTCGCCACCTGCCGCAAGATTTTCGAGAAGGACCCGAAGCAGTGGACCCGCGCCCGCGAAACTCTCCGCGGCGTTTCTGAAGAAACCACCACCGGCGTGCATCGCCTTTACCAGATGGCCCAGGCCGGCCGCCTCAAGTTCCCGGCAATCAACGTGAACGATTCCGTGACCAAGTCCAAGTTCGACAATCTCTACGGCTGCCGCCACTCCCTCATTGACGGCATCAACCGCGCCACCGACGTGATGATGGCCGGCAAGATTGCAGTCGTCTGCGGCTACGGCGACGTGGGTAAGGGCTGCGCCCAGTCCCTGCGCGGCCAGGGCGCCCGCGTGATCATCACCGAAATTGACCCGATTTGCGCACTCCAGGCAGCCATGGAAGGCTACGAAGTCAAGACCCTCGACGAAGTCGTTAGCTACGCCGACATCTTCGTAACCACCACCGGCAACACCGGCATCATCAGCGCCGCCCAGATGGAAAAGATGAAGCACCGCGCCATCGTCGGTAACATCGGCCACTTCGACAACGAAATCGACATGGCCGGCCTCAAGAAGGTTCCGGGCATCAAGCGTAACGAAATCAAGCCGCAGTACGACGAATGGATTTTCCCCGACGGCCACAGCATCCTCGTGCTCGCCGAAGGCCGCCTGCTGAACCTCGGCTGCGCTACCGGTCACCCGAGCTTCGTGATGAGTGCCTCCTTCACGAACCAGACCATCGCCCAAATTGACCTCTGGCTCAACGCTCAGGGCAAGCAGACTGTCGCCGGCATCAAGTACGAAAGCGGCGTCGTCTATACGCTCCCGAAGATCCTCGACGAAAAGGTCGCACGCCTGCACCTCGAAAAGCTCGGTGTCCACCTGACGACCCTCACCAAGGCCCAGGCCGACTACATCGGCGTGCCCGTGGAAGGCCCGTACAAGGCGGATCACTATAGGTACTAATCGCGAGTGGTTCGACAAAGGTCCCTGAGCTTGCCGATATACGAAACTTGGCAACTCGTTGCCTTAGTTGAGTTAGGTTCGTAGGAGCAGGGCCGCCACCCGTGTCATCCTGAGCGGAGCCCGCTAGGGCGAAGTCGAAGGATCCAAACATTAAAATTCCCCCGGCACCTGCCGAGGGATTTTTCATTTAAACATTATCTATTCCAGCCGTTATGCCCTTCGCCGTAATAGAGGGCGGCGTCTTCGGGGCCAAAGTCGTCGGCCACGGTATCGCGCGGAGAAAGCCAGCCGCGCATTTTCTTGATGCGTGCCTTGCGAGCCTCGGCAGCGGGGTCTGCAGAAGCTCGAGCAGCAGGGGCCGTGGCAAAATTCGTGCCACTTTCATTGTGTTTTTCATCAAGTGAATCGGCCATACATAAAAAAGATAGCTTAATTTCCCTGAAAAAAGATTATTTTAAAAGCATGAGTACAAAAATCCAACGCCTCTTCGCCGCGGTCTGCACCGCAGCCGCATTTGCTCAAGTGCCCGCTTTTGCACAGACGGCGGCCGACACCGTATCGTTTGTGAATTTCGAGAACCGCGAAGTCGGCGTGTACGGCAATGCGGAGGCCAAAGAAGACTTCAAGCGTAACGACTACGACAAAAGCTGGTGGTACGCCATGGACAAGAACAATGGCGAAAACTCCAAGGTCGTGTACGATGGCGAAGAACACGGCAAAGTACTGCAACTCAAGTACCCCAAGGGCTGCGTAGGCCCGAACGACAACGACACCCCCGCCTGCGCCGCGCAAATCATTCAGCCGCTCGCGAAAACCGCCGACACCATGTGGAGCGCCTACGACATATTCTTCGAAGATGGATTCGAGTTCCAGCTCGGCGGCAAGCTCCCCGGCCTATGCGGCGGCAAGTGCTACACCGGCAACGCCATGCCCGAAACCGGCGACGGCTGGAGTGCACGCATCATGTGGCGTAATGACGGCAACGCCGTGCAGCTCATCTACTTTATGGGGCAAGAGTCCGTATACGGCGACGATTTCAAGTGGAATCTGAACGGCACCATCCCGCAAAAACAGTTCACCACCGGCACCTGGCACCGCATTGTAAACAAAGTAAGTATGAACACCATCGCCTCTCCCGGCAACGGCGACAAGAACGGCCGCGTGCAGACATGGTTTGATGGAGAACTCGCACTCGATGTAGATACGCTCAGGCTCCGCGATTACGACACCGTGAAAGTCGACAAGTTCTACCTCTCCACATTCCACGGCGGAAGCAGCGCCGAATGGGCCCCTACCCACGACTGCTTTATCCGCTACGATAACTTCACCGTATCGACAGATTCCATCGCGGTAAAGATAGGTGCACCGGACACAACCGCCCCGGGCACCGACCGCATTGGGGCGCAACGGCAGGACCGCGCCACGGTCGCCCCCGTTGAAACCTACCGCATCGACGGCACCTTTGTCGGCCGCAAAAACACCCTCCCCGACGCCGCCACGCATCAGCTCAAGAACGGGAAAAGAGTTAAGGTTGTGAGGTAGGGGGAATTTCCCAGTGACCTCCTCTATTAGGCCCTATGTGCCGAATCATATTTTTACTCTGCATCTCTGTGAGAATTTTCTTTATAGTGGTATGCCCCACATTTAACATCGATTCCATCTCGATGATAGAAGTTGTTGGATGCTTTATTAACATATCTATAATTTTTGACGCAATTTTGGGCCACTTTTTGGGCCACTTTTTGGGCCACTTTTCTGTTTCATCCGAAACTTCAGGTGATTTCATAACTACAACATCCCCGCAGCCCTCGTGTACAGGAATATGGATTAAAATCGACAGCCTATCTTCAGTAGTTTCAAATGTCGCACGCGGAGAACCATTATTGGCAAGCTTTTCCTGGATGGTTGGGACACCAGTCGAACGCCCCTCCGTAAGTTCTAATTCCTTCAAAAAGTCCCCGAGGCGACGGTTGCGGTAACGCCTGCTTTTAAGATAGTCACCCTTTTCGATTGCCGACATCGGAATACTGTGATCCGGGCCAGGGCAATTCAAGATGTCTATTCCGTCGGGCTCAATAGAAATTTCCACCGGTTCATACAGGCTGTAATCCCTATGGTAAAGCGAATTCACGACAGCCTCTTCCAATGCCTCGTACGGATAGTTCCAAAAACGTTTCGCCTCCGCGCGGCCCGCCACCTTCTGCACCGTTTCAAACAGAATATTAGTGCGCAGATAATCCATCGTCTGCTTGATCAGCTGGGGCACGCTACCCTTGAATGTCTTTTCGGTAAAGCGTTGGGGGTTCTTTATCCGGCCTTCCGGAAAAACGACCACATCCACCTGCATATACTTGAAAAACTTTTCAGGGTTCTCGCAGAACATCATCGCAGCCACATTCTTTAGCATTCTATTTTCGGTCGGACCGGTCATCAAATCCATCTGCTCGAGAGTCTGTTCGAGCGGCTGCTTAAACAGGTCCTGCTCCAGTTTGCTATTTACCTTTGCTAGATAATCTCGCAGTAGCACCATCGAGATATCGGTCAGACCAATATTCGGATTGGGTCGTTCGTCGAAGGGGGTGCGATTCGCCATGTCACGCAACTGGTCTAGTGATTCCCCCTTCGCAACAACAGAACTCGTTCCCGAACGTATGTAATACGCCTTTTCGCATTTTCCCTTAACCGTTATGTCGATCGGCACAGCATAAGGTCTATACACTCCGCTAGGAGCCCATATTGCAAGTACTTTTTTCCCATCGATAGATTCGACGAATGTCCGTGGCTGGTAAAATGGGTCAAATTTGTTGTTATACGCAACCATATCCTTCAAAATACCGTCAATCTCACCGTCTTCTATTCCTACAATAGGCCGTTTTGCTACACCCCTTTCATCTTGTTCTACGCCGACAAGAATATACCCGCCGCCCAGATTGTCAAAATCGTTGGCAAATGCGCAAATTGTGCGGTAGATACCTGCCGGGTTCCACCTTCTCTTGAATTCAATCCGTTCACTTTCAATTCGCTGCTTGTTCAGCAGAGTTTCAATATCTATAGGCATTGACATGCAACCTCCATCAATTCGCAATTTGCGCAGTCTAATCCACTCGTTTTTATGATTAAGAGCACTATGTATAATCTTTTCTATATCTTTAAATCTTTCACTTCAAACACAAAGCCCTCACAATACGGGTCCCCGCCATTTGTCATATTGCGCTTACCAATTCCATCCACGAGTTTCCATTTACCCTTGTCCCGTTTCAAATGAAAAGCTCCACCCTTAAAGCAATTTCCTTCGGCACGAATTGCTCCATCAAGTTCCATCAAATCATCCGAATAGCCGTAAACAACAGTTAAGCCGTTTCTCTTGGCACATTCTCTTTCTACATCATAGAGGCCATCTAAATAATCGCGAGGAACCAAAGCCTCTGCAAATTGTTTTGCAGAAAACTTTTGAAATTTCATCATCAAAATGTACCGCACAATTCGCTTATACTCGTCCCCAAAGTGGGCTAGAGTCTTTTCTTCAATAATGGCAGAATCCTTGCATACACTTGCAATGCCATTGATGAAAACATTTACATCGTGAAATGATTGTTTTGTCATAGCAGCTCCTTTGAAAAAAAAGAAAAACATTTGATAATCATCAAATGCCTTTCGGAGCCTACACTATTAGGAACCGCATCTGAAATGTAGATAATATTAGGATGCTGGCAAGAGGGGCAAGAAAATTTTACAGAGCGGATCTAATCACTTCGCGTAGCCCACAGGGTTGTTCAGCAAGGGCACCTGCGAGTCCGAAAGCTTGAGAAGCTTCTTGATGGCGGGAACGTCCATCGTCATGCGCGGACGGGTCACCAGGCCCATGCCGGCACAGAACAAATTAATATTCTCGCTCACGATTCCCGCGTCGGTTCCCATCGTCACCTTCGCGCGGGCGTCGCTGCTGCCGAACTTGGTCTCGTCCGCAACGATGAGGATGCTCACCGGGGCAGCCTTCGCCCAATCCTGACGGTCGGCAACGAGCGCCCTGTGGTCACCCTTCGCCACCTGCTTCAGGGCGTTCTCCTTGTTCAGGTATTCCGAGACGCCCTTGCTCGTGAACACGAACACGCGGATTTCCTGGAAGTTGCGGGCAGTCGGCGACGTGAGCTTGCCGTCGGCAGGGCGGTTCACGCCGATAGCCGCAAAAAGCAAATTCGAAAGATCCTGGTCAGAGAGCATCTTGTCGCTGAACTCTGTGCCAGAAGCCCTGTCCCAGAGCGCCTCCATCACAGGCTTGCCGCCGGTCTTTGCCGGAGCGGGGAGTTTTTGGAGCTGCGCCATGGCAAGCGTACTGCAGATGAGCGTTGCCATAAGCGTGAGTGCGAAATGGTTATTCATGGGGAACTCCTTGGTGGGGTGGGGCTTTTAGAAAAAGGTAATAAAAAAATTCTTATCCTAGAATCCATCCTTTTGAGCTACCGAGATTTCCTCGGTATTTGATTTTCTACTCTCTGCGTAGAAAAAACTGCAATGCACACCAGTTCTTCAATTTTCCAATCATTGATTGGAAAAACTGAGGATAGTCTACAAAAAAGTGTATATTAGAATCTAGTTGCCAAGGAGACACGCAATGACCCAAAAACTCTGGAACAAATGCAAGAAGTGCGGCTGCGACAAGCCCGAAGACACCGAAAAACTTTGCGAGCAGTGCAAGGCCAAACGGCGGCAATTCTGGAGCGACCTCAAGAAAGTCGGCGGCGTAGCCGCTGGCGCGTTGCTGGTGGTTATCGCTGGCGGGAAGATGAGGAAGAGATAATCTATTTTTTCGGCAAAGGAACCGCTATTTTATAAAAGCCTTCAAATGCGGCTATGGGATTGCACAACTTAAGATGAGATTCATCTACAATTTTCTCTGGCGGATTTGATTCGTCCCAGAACACACAATCTTTTTCTTGAATGGCGATGGATTCACCATCGTCATTATATTCAGGCTGTATAACCGGATAGATAATTACGCAGTCGGGGAATAATTTACCCTGCTTGCCATCCGCGCAAAGGTCTTTCCCCTTATACCAATTCAAAGCTCTCAAAATGCTTTTGTCTCTTGCGTATCCGCTAATTTCGCGAACATCATCTACAATGCCTGAATCCCCACTTTCATAATGAGGCTTGTATTTAGTGTCCATGATGATTTTTTCATCGGTCTTGATGAAATCTACCATTGTTTTGTGACGGCCTTGTACCTGGAATTTGATTTGGTCGCCATACGCTTTGCGAAGTAGACTCAGCACATACATTTCATAAAGGCGGGGCATATCGATATAGAACGGATGCACCTTATATTCACGTTCCTTCTTGTCTTCAAGGATTTCGTAGTCTACACCACGAAGAATCATTTTGGCAACTTTAATGGCCTCGTCATAATGCCTATACAATTTACTCGACTTGACAAAGCCTACCTGCGCAAGGGAAACATCTTCTGAAACACCTTCAAAAGCACATTCAACGGGAGCAAGCTTTGAATAAATCTTGTCTAGCGTTTCAGCCTTAAGGCTCGGAATGCTTTCCAAATTATTCTTGGCATAAACAAGGGCCTTTTTCAGCAATCTATTTTCGGGCGTATCAATAGTATATTCTTGATAGGCGCAGAAAATTCGATCTTCCCTTTTATTGAATACATTCTGTTTCAGGTGCTGGCTAAAAAGAATCTTTCCGCGAATTTTAGACTGAAGATTTTCTTCTCTACGGACATAGTTCTTGCGCAAGCCATTTCGAGAAAG
>JAFXRC010000031.1 GCA_017526585.1 Fibrobacter sp.
CGATCTTCTTGCCCTTGAGGGCTTCAACACCACGGCTGAATTCAGAATGTTCCATGAAACGGCAGTGGCCAATTTCTTCGAGTTGGCGACGCATAGGGATAGAATTGAAATAATTCATTTTTTGAACCTCTGTTAAATAAAGTTGTTCCGGGGGGAAATATAGTTAAAAATACACCAAAGGGGGGACGAATCCCCCTGATTGCAGCCGCCTTGTCCGCTCCATATCGCACACTGTCATGCCGGACTCCGTTCCGGCATCGCCATTTCAATCCGCGTCTAAGCCGTATTCCATACACCCCCTCTGTGCGGGCGCTCAATCGCCGCCCCGCAACGCCCCGGCTAGTCCTTTACGCAACGAACCGAGAACGCCTGTTCCTTAGAGATGCCGCCCAAGCCTGCGGACTCGTAGATGCGATTCAAGCTCATATAGTAGGCGCCGCCTGTAGCGCCTTCAGTGGCAGTCCAAAATTTGGTGGTGTAGCCATAATCTTCCGAGCCACCATGGCCGACGGGCAGCGCGGAAAATCCAAATGCATCCGTACCATTGTTGTCGAGCCAACCGCTCTGAGTTTTGAGAGCCGTACCAGCACTATTTCGGTTGCCAACCACAATAAACAGGGTTTCCCATTCGGTGCTGTCGGGCAAGTGCCAACCTCTGGGACAAATACCTTGCACAGGCAAGGTCGGCGAGCAATTCACACCGTAACCGCAACCCGTCTTTACAGAGTCCATTGCAGCGGCCCAAGTGTAAAGGCGACCAGCAACTTCGCAGCCCTTATCGACTTCATCGCGACACCAGCTACGAGCTGATAAACTTGGTGTTACAGTACTATCATCATAATTCAGATTTTCTGCCATCCACCACTGACTGCCGATTTTAACAGTTTTATATGTTTGACCATCACGTTCGTCAGTCAACGAATCATACTCACAGTTATCTTCTGTTTCCGTCTTACAAGGAACAGCCAACGCTACAGAACTTGACGAAGACTCCTCCTTGTCTGCCGAGGAGGACGAACTCTTGTTCTTTTCTGCACTGCTAGATTCCGGGTCGGAGCCCGGAATGACGGAGGAAGAACGGGAATTGTCGGCGTCGGACGGGGACCACGAATCATCATCGCCACACGCCACCAAGAACGCCACCACACTCAAAACAACAAAAATCTTTTTCATAAAAACACCTTCGCCCCAACGGTTTCATTTTCCCGGCGAAAATATAATTATTTCCACATACTCTGTTCATTTCATGTGAATTGCTGACAACAATGTGCGACATATCCACACACAACAAAAAATCTGTTGATAGCTGCAAACAGTTGATTGCAAAAACAAGGGGTTTCTCGTTTTTCACAATTTTTAATTGTAGATTTGCACACTCAACAACTTTTAGGACATTGACTCGTCCATGGTATTTATTTATATTTATGGAAGGTCATCTAATATGAACACAGAAATCAAAAAAGACATTAAAAAGCTGATGGACAAATTGCCCGAGGTAATTGCAGCCAAGAAGCGAATGTCTGCCCATATTAAGAAATATGGGTCGTTAGAATCGTTTAACGATGACCACATTAAATTCGTCAAGCCGCTATAGTTTAACCGAAGCTCCAAACGGTTATATATTTACAACAGATTATGGCAACGAATATCTCGTTACCTTTTCGGACTTAACAAGTATAATCAACCTGAAGGGTTTAAAAATCTACGATTTCGGGATCGAAGTCATTAAGCGAAATTCGGTAAAAAATGACAAGTTTAACGGGAAACTGAAAAATACTATAGCAGCATTACTTTCCCAGTTGTTCTTCAAGCAACCCGAATGCGCGATTTTGATTATTCTAGACACTACAGACAATAAACATCAAGCTCGCTATAGGATGTTTCTTTCGTTAAAGCATAATTCTTGGTTCAAGCAATTTAACAATGGTGTGCTAGAAATAATTGACCTCCCCCTATGCGAAAAAGATTTTGAAAACGTCTGCTTTTTACTCATCCGCAAACAAAATCCCCATTTGCAAGATATTCAATCAGCCCTTACAGAATACCTAAATTTATCCTTTGGGAATAATTAAAAAACAGGGCAACAATTAAGGGACTCCCTTGGAGTCCCCGCGTTTCATTACAGCGTTCGCCTTGCAATCAGTCCTTTACGCAACGGATGGAGAATCCGAAGTATTTAGCACCCAAGGGGTTCAAATTCACGTAATCTTCTGGGCTATACAGGTATATATCCCAAGCATCAAATTCATCGCTCGCAGAGGCGCTCCAAAAGACCGCATACATCATTTCGAATCCATTGCGGGCCTTAGTGCCAGGCAGTGCGGAAAAACCGTAGACATCCGTGCCATAGCCGCTTCCATAAACACCACTATCTTTCCAAGCCGTTTTCGACTTGAGAACCTTACCCACTTTCGAGACTGCGATATTTGCGAACTCGTGGTTGAAGGAAAACCCCATGTTCGTGATAAGTTTCTCCCATTCCTTTTCTGTCGGCAAATGCCAACCGCTTGGACAAATCCCGTGCACTGTATCGGGCAGAGAACAAGTCTTTTCGTAACCGCAGTTCTGCGGGTTGTCGGCATCAGTCGCCAGTTTCACCGAGTCGATTGCCGCAGCCCAGGTGTAAAGGCGACCTGTCACAGCACATTTTTTCGGGTCATCTTCATAGCACCACGACCAATCGTATTTTGCATCTCCTGCACCACCCTGTCCTGGGTCAAAGTTCAAATTCTCCGCCATCCATGTCTGCTCGCCAATCTCCACCGTTCTATAGACTTGACCATCGCGACTATCAGTCATAGAGCCATACTCTATATCTGAGTTAAAATAACATTCCTTCGGCACATCCCAGCTCCACTCCGTCGCTTCTTCCAAAAGAGCAGAACATTTCACACCGTCTTCAGAACTGCCTCTTGATTCGGATGAACTAGACCTATTGTCCCCTTTGCGATTACTTACACTAGAAGAACTTTCTTCAGAATCATCGCAAGAAATTGTCGGCGTAGAGCACGCTATAACGAACAACGAGAATAATAGAAGGGAGAAAGAAATAGCAGCACCCACTTTCTGCATGTTTGCGATGATGTAATTTTTTCCATTTTTCATATAGAAATTTTCCCCGAATTCAGCCGCTCAAAAAGCCCTTCTGCTCGACAATGTGAAACCAGCATTTTTCTTCCACCAAGATATAAAAAATTCTTGCCGACATCGGCAAGAATTGTATTAAAGCTATTTTTTAATCATTCAATCAAAGTATTATTTCTGCTTGATGCAACGGACCAATTCAGGTTTACTCTCAATCCTTTACGCAGCGGACGGAGTATGCATTATTCTTACCAAGATTTTCCAAGGACGCGCCTTCGAGAAGGAAGTAATACAATTCCACATAGTAGGCATCAGAGCTACTGTACTCGGAAGCACTCCAAAAGAAGGCACAGACTCCATCACAACCAAACCCGCCAAAATTAGATCTTTGACCAGCAGGCAGACCACTAAAGCCCACGGAGTCCGAGCCATTACCATCATCGTTCCAGCCGCTAGAGGATTTCATTATCGTAGCCGCAGTGGATTGACCGCCAACAGCCGTAAACAGTTCGTCCCATTCCGTATTGTCCGGCAAATGCCAGCCCGGTGGACAAATTCCATGTACAGAATCAACCGCAGCGACCCAAGTATATAAGCGACCCATCACCTCACATTTTTTCGGGTCATCTTCATAGCACCAGTTTTTACCCAGAAGACTCGGAGTTTGTACGCTATCTGAGTAATTCAAGTTTTGTGCCATCCACACCTGTTCGCCAATTTTTACCGTTTTATAAACCCTTCCATCGCGCTCATCAAGAATTTCTCCATATTTACCCGCTTCAAGAAATTCCTGGTTCAGGTATTCCGTCGTAGTACACTTATACCTCAAGCAATCGTATGTTCCAGAAGGCCTCACCTTCGCTTCCGCATAACTTTGCGGGACATCGTTTACACTCGACGAAGACCATCCATCCGCATCATGCTCAGATGAACGCGAATCGCTAGATTTTGTTGATTTTTGCGCTGAAGAAGAACTCACTGATCCTTCGGAAGAGTTTAATTCCGAGCCAAAACCTGGAATGCCGGGTGTTGTTGACGAGTCATCGCCGCACGCCACCAGGAAAGCACCCAATATAAAAGATATTGCTGCACACTTCGTGCTTGCAATGACATTGCACATAAAAGCTCCTTCACCCCAACGTGTTAATTTTTCCGGCGCAAATATAGTTATTCCCTAATCCACTTGTCCAGAAAGGCCATTTGTTCATCAGTATGGAACCAGTGTTCGCCGCCGTCCATTATGGTCAGGGGCGCACCGATTTTCTGGGCGAATTCGCGCATCGTGCTTAGCGTGGTCAAGTTGTCATTCGAGCCGTACAGGATTTTTGTCGGGATGCGCCACTCAATCGGTTTTTCTCGCACGTAGCACAGGTATTCCCACGAAAGCGTTTCGCCGAAATTCGTCGGCACCGTTTTCTTTTCACGGAGTTCCTCTTCGGAGACTCCCGCCCACATCATCATATCGCAAATCAGCTTTTCCATGTTGACTACCGGCGAAATAAAGTAGGCCTGCTTGATGGGCTTATTGCTCAGCGCATTCATCGAAAAGAACGCCCCAATGCTATTCGCGATAAGAATAACTTCGTCATAACCCGCAGCCACGGAATCAAAATAAACCGGGAATTCCTTCTTGGCATCCCACGGGGTTTCCGCCTTGTAATCGAACCCGCGAACATCGGCATCAGGGAACAAGCTCTTGTAATGAAGAGCCTCGTCGGCGTTCCCGCCCTTTCCGTGTACATAGATAACAAGGTTTTTCATTTCCTACCCTTCAAATTTCCAACCGCAATCGTTGTGGTAAATCATCTGCCGGGTCATGCCGCCGTCGATGCAGATGTTTTCGCCGGTAATGAAGCCGGCCTTGTCGCTCGCGAGGTAAAGTACCATGTTCGCGATGTCCAAGGGGTTACCGACGCGACCCGCGGGCTGCTGTGTGGCATCAGGGCCTTCGTAGGTCTTGAAATCCGTATCGATCCAGCCCGGCGAAATGGAATTCACGCGCACGCGGCCCGCAAAACTCACGGCCAGCGCATGGGTGAGGGCTGCAATCCCGCCCTTCGCCGCCGTATAGCTTTCTGTTTGCGGTTGGCTCATGCGGTCGCGGCTCGAAGAAATGTTTATAATGTTCGCACCTTTCGCGAAATGCGGTGCGAAAAGCTTTGCGAGGTAGAATGGAGCCGTCACGCCCACGGCCAGCGCATAGCTGAATTCTTCGTAGCTGCACTCGTCAATGCCCTTCATCAGCGGGAGCGCGTTATTCACGAGCACATCCACGTGCCCGTACTTTTCAATGACGAACTGCGCAAATTTTTCGAGGATTTCCTTCTTGGAGAGGTCACCTACAAAGCAAGGATTCTCGCGGATGTCGATGTAAGCGACCTTTGCCCCCTCTTTTTCGAATTCACTCACGACAGTTGCACCTATCCCGTGCGCCCCGCCCGTCACCACGACCACTTTATTTTCAAACGATTTCATGTGGGTAAATATACACTAAAACACACCGAAGGTGGTCACCACAGGCCAAACTTGCTATTTTATAACACAATGAAACGCCTTAAGCAAAATGTTCTTTCTATGATTGCGGTCGCAGTGTTTGCGATATTCGCTGCCGTTATCGAGGGGTCTTTTGTTTACGATTACGACGTTGAGTTGAGAACTGCGGGCGAACTTAGCGACGCTACTTTTGACCAAAGCTCTACAAGCGAACCGCTTTTCTTTTCACGTGAGAACACCTCAGAAGCGGTCCTGCTGACACGTCGCGCGGGGCAACAAGCTCTTTCGCGCACTTTGCGAAGCGGAAATTTTCAAGGATTCTGCGGACGTGACGCCGGCGCATTCAAGCGAATCTCCACACACATTCAACAAAGAATCTCGGCACAAGGCCTCGTATACAGCGCATACCCTACCCCACTCGCCTACCAAGCGTCAAAAGATTATTACGTATTTACGCTGAAACGAATTCTCTGTTAATCGAACCTTTCTCTGCATGCACAAGACATCGGCCCCTAGACAAGTTTGGGGACCATTTCACTCATTGAACAAAAGAGAAAGATTATGAATATCGCAAAAATGGAGATGGCGAACGCCCTCTTCAACCAAATCTACATCAAGACCGAAAAGAGCTTTTTCGGACTCAAGACAAAAGTAACGTACGCACCGACCAAATCGAATGTCGTGGGCATCACCCTGGACTACAACCCCACCGAAGGGCAAAAAGTCAAGGCGATTCTCGAAGCGAATCTGAGCGAACTCATCGCAGTCCTCAAAAAGGAAGGACGCCCGGCCACTAGCGACAACGGGAATTTGCGTTTGAACCTTTGCTATTCGCAGGACCACGAATTTGCGACATTACATTTGCAGCAGTTCCAGGGATTCGAATACCACACCGTAGGCAAGATACGTTTTGCCACCGGTGACGAAGCAAAGAAGCTGCTGAGCATATTCGTCAAGTAAAATAGCCTATTTTAGGTGCAAGGGCCCAAGCAACACAACCGTTGCCTGGGCTTTTTTATTATTCTTTCTAAAAAACACTTATGCTCCAGTTTTTCAAAGTCACAAAGAAATCTCCGTGGTTGCCGCAGGTCAAGGCGCTGTATGAATCGGCGTTCCCGGCGAACGAGCGCATCCCGATAAAGCATTTGCTCGACGACAAAATCAAGCGGGAATTCTGGGCGTTTTTCGACAAGGAGGATGGCGCGAACGACGCGGCCCCCAAGTTCTGCGGGTTTTCGAACTCCATCTCGCACGGCGACATCACGAACATCGTTTATTTCGCCGTCGAGCCAGAACTGCGTAGCCGCGGGTACGGTTCACAAATCCTACAGGCCATCCGCAGGCAACACCCCGACACGCGCATCGTCGTCGATATCGAAGTCGAAGAAGATTCCAAGGACGCCGAAGAACTCGAACGCAGGAACCGCCGCCGCGAATTTTACACCCGCAACGGCTTTGACTCCTCCCCCGTCGATTACGTCTGGCAAGGCGAACACTACCGCCTACTCAGCGCAGGCGGCACCATCACCGAAAAGGAATTCCGCGACTTCTGGAAAGAAATCCTGAAGAACGTCCCCGGAGCGAAATACCCGTAAAATTTTACAGCGGCACTTCGCACAATCTTTTCTCAATTTCCTCAATAGAGGGCATTGTGCCTTCAACCTTTTCAGGGTAGAATTTTTCCAATTCATATTCCGAAATGCTGATAGGTTGCGTACTTGATTCCAGAGCGTACTGTGCCTGCACCTTGTCCTTTTCCTTGCAAATCAGCAGACCGATTGTCGGGTTGTCGCGCCCTTCCTTTTTAAGGATGTGGTTACACGCCACCATGTATCCACCCAATTGCCCGATATCGGCAAACTCGAACCGCCCGATTTTCACCTCGACAACGACATAGCAAGAGAGATTCAGGTTGTAAAAAAGCAAATCCATGAACTTCTCCCTTTCGCCTACCATAATGCCATATTCCCTGCCGACATAGGCAAATCCCGTGCCCAATTCCACAAGAAAACGGGTAATGTTGTTCAGCAGGCTATCTTTCAGCAGTTTTTCGTTGTAGCGACCCGTAATACCCGTAAACGCGAAATTGTAAGGATCCTTCGTCAGTTCCTGGGCCAAATCGCTTGTTTCGGCGGGGAGAGTCCGCTCAAAATTCGTCAACGCCTTTCCCTTGCGCTCGTAAAGATCGGTAGAAAGCGCATTCAGAAGGGACGAACGGCTCCAGCCATTTTCTACCGTCTGGCGAGCAAAAAACAGGGCCTTTTGTGGGGCGTCTGAGCACTTATCAATGAGCAGCATGTGGTGCCCCCACGGAACAGAGAATAATGTAGATTCAAGTCGTTCTAAAGGACTTTGAGATTTTTCAGCAACCTGCTGAAGATTTTCCAAGACAGGACTATATAGTTGGAAAAACCTTTTAGAATAGCGAATATTCGATGGAGACAGCCCTTCGGCGTTAGGGATTGCTTTCTTTAAATCAGTACTAAGCGTACCATAAAAGTTGCTCCCATATTTATTTTCAGCCTGCTTGGTTACAATATCGCGTCCCAATTCCCAGTAGTAGCGCAACATTTCACTATTTACCTTTACCGCCGCCTTGATCTGGCTCTTGCGATAACGGGAAGAAAGTTCCTTGACCCAGTGAATGTAATCCTTGTCCAAGATATTGATAGATTTTTTCGACATAGATATCCTCTTTAAAATGGTTGCACAACGGTGCGAATACACCGTATAAACGACGCACTATACGCCCTTGCTTTTTTGCTTTGTAATGGAGTTTCCACGCCTTGCGTGGAATGGGATAATCTTGCGATTCTGTTGGCGGGGGCTTTCCCCGGCGTTACCTGTCACTCTTTCAAATGAACCCGAGTAGGGTATTTTCCTACCAGCTATCCAACAGGACCGTCAAGAAGGTTGATGGGCCCCGCCGCGAATGCACGTACGGACCGAATGGTCTATGTCGACTGTCGCGAGGATTATCGAATTACGATTGTAATATAAGTAATTGCGTACTCTCAGTCAAGGGGCACGCCGCTAGTTTCAAACCACCAGAGTTTCATCTTCTTCAAGAAATCCGCATCCAGTGGCCACCCTGAAGCATCGGGGATTACGGAATCCACGGCGCAATAAAGGCACAATGCCGTCCGCCGACGAATCACCAATTTAATCGAGCCCCGCTCCACTGTCTGCCTGCTGAGCGTCACGGATAGGGAGTTCCTGGAAATCTACAGCCATTTCGGCAGTACCAGGGCTCCGAAAAAATGGCCCAAAAATCAAGAATCTATCCAATTTTTCTGATTTTTTCAGCGTCTAACCGCTTGCGAACCCGCATAAAATAAGGTATATTCAGAAAGTAGATCTTATAGGGGCTCTTTATGAGCTGAGGTAAAACAAAAATAGGATATGTCAATGGACCGTCGTCTTCCCATTATACGATGAGCATAGCTTAGTATGACCACCCAAGTGTCCGGCTTTTACACTTACTCACATATCCTATATCCCTAATATACCACTTTTTCTGGAGAAATGCAAATGATAAATGCTGAAATCGATGACAAAAATTGCAAAATCACGCTAAATCTTATAGGGGCTCTTTTGGGACAGAGGTAAAACCATCCCTTTAAAAAAGTGGTATATTGTCCTAAAAGAGGTTTATCATGTTTAGTTAAGTCCTACAGGGATTCTTTAAAAACCGAGGCAAGCAATGATAATCGCGATCAACAAAGATGATCCATGGTGGGAAAAGACGCACGCTTTCGCGAAAGATTGCCCATGGCAGCCGGGGCGTCGTTTAGCCGAGCGAATGTCAAAAAACGATTTCCTAGACTGGGAAAAAGTTTTCGTTGCTGTACACGGTGAAGATGTTGCCGGCTTTTGCGTTCTCGAGGAGAACGGGAACATTCCTGCAAAATTCAGTTGCAGCCCTTTTATAAATCTCGTTTACGTTAGCGAAAAATTCCGGGGAGAGCGGCTATCCCAAAGCTTAATTGACGCAGCGCTTGATTACGCCCAAAGGCTCGGCTACAAAAAAATTTATCTCAAAAGCGAGCACCACGGCCTATACGAAAAATACGGGTTCAAGAAGATTGCCGATTTCGAACCAACGGTCGGGCTTGCGAACCAACTATTTGAAATCAAAATTTCAATTTAACATTAGCTTTTAAGCATTCCTTCGCGGCAAAAAAATTTTTGACTTTCCGCCCTTTTTAACCTATATTAAATGTATGAAATACGTAAAAATGGTTTTGAGGGTTCTGCTGGGCATTTTTATATTCTTTCTGTGAAAGAAATCCTGAAAGATGTTCCCGGAGCAAAGTACCCATAAAATCTTATAAGGGCTCTTTATGAGCCGATTCCGACACCCCTAATGAAGAACGTCCTGAAAATATTCCTGCTTGCCCTGGTGTTCGCGGGGGTTGCCTTTGCCGAAGCGCAAGACAGCGACGAGCCTTCGGTTTCCAAGTTCCGTGAACGGTTCTCGCTGCGTTTCTTGTGCGATTACAATTTCGTGGCCATCTGGAATTCAGCCTACAACAACTCGATGCTCAATTCGAACCGCCCGATCGATGTGGGCATCGGCGTCGGTTACGACAGTCTGTTTACCACATTCGGAATTTCGTGGGACGTGTCCGCCGATTTCAAATACAGTCTTCCTTTTACCACTTCAAAAGAAAAATCGGACACCCAGGCTTTCGAGACGGGACTTGACTTTTTCCCGGGAAACTGGTGGCTTGCGGCAAAGCTCCGCTTTTACAGCGGCTTTACCACGGAAGTCGAACGCGACGGCAAAAAGGAGCAAGAATTCATTGATCTCTGGTTTGCGGATATGTATTTTTCGATGCTCTGGATGGCGACCGCGAAAGGAAATTTCGCACCCAGGAGCGCCTACTTTTTGGATCGCCGCCAAAAGAAATCAGCCGGGAGTTTGATTATCGGCGGGCGACTGCAGCGAAACATCGCCGAAGACAACGACGGGGTTCTCGGCTACGAAAACGACAAGCGCGACATCACCTCCATCTGGGGTGACGTCGGGTACACCTACACCTTCGTTTTCAGCAACGGGTATTTCTGGAATCTCTGGGGCGTTGTAGGCATCGCGTACGGCCGCGAACGCATTGACGACGGCAACCTGCTGTTACCCGAATCGGACATAAAGACCGCTTTTGGCTACATCGGGGAAAAATGGGCCTGGAACATCGTTCTTAAAAGCGGATATTCTGCCATCGCGTTTGGCGAGCACCTGGAACAAAAATACGTAGCGGCCTTCGAAATCCTTGTGGTACGCAGATTCTAGTCCGTCAATTTTCTGAGGCACGTACCCAACAAGCCTAAAGAATACCTAATCTATCAAGTCGTTCTGGAACCTTGACAGGTGTTCGAACGGCAAAATTTGCCGACCTCTGAACAGTCCGCAGCCATCGTTGATTAATTGGTTGTTGATGGCTTTAAACATATTCACGTCGATTTTCGCAAGTTCAACTTCCTGCAATTTCACTAGGCGTTCATAAGCCTCGTCAAAGTAGACGCACTCGCCACTTGGAATCTGGTCGTGTTTGGAGCGCCTTTCTTCTTGCGACTTTTCATAGCCAAAGTGGTTCGCCTCGCCTATTTCAGCAAAGTCGTCCATATCCTTTGTACGTAATTGGACTTCCGTGTAGCAACGCGCAAGGTTGTCGTAGAACGTGATATGCAAAGACTGGTAACCCGAACTTCTAGGAGTCGCCACCGAATCATGGTAATACGGTCTCACAGAATCACTCAGCAAATCAGAATGACCGCTATTATCCAAATGCTTGGAAATTTCCGCCGTAAAGCCGCGTTCTTCAAGGAATTCGGGCAGGGCATTTGCAATTTCGTACAAATACTTCCGTTCGATTTCGCCACGGTCTTCGCCTTTCTTGATGTGGCAAACCGGCATCGAGATAACGATACGGTAAGCAATCAAATCGCGGAAATTCAGCTTGCTTTTAATTTCTGCTTCGGACGGGAAGGCGCCATTTTTCTTGTAATAGTTGTAGATAAATTCAAGGATATAGCCGTTGAATTTTTCTTCGGCACGAATCAAGGACTTGATGCGTCCCTTGAAAGTGAACGCAAGGAACGGATACTCCCTTGTCATGAACTTGTAGAACTCTTTTATACGCTGAGACTGCGAGGTCAAGAAGTCGTTGTGTTCGAGCAGCTCAATAATCTGAATCAGAAAATTTGAGTGCGCAAGGTCAATGCTGTTGCGAGTTTCCTTCGCACCATTCCTAAGGTCATTCGAATACTGATGCAGAATCTTCAGCACCGTGTTTCCAGAGAACAAGTAGTCGTTCAAACAAATCATCTTAAGCCTCCAAGTCGGACTTCTTATCGGGGTTCACGATGCGAAATATAAAAACGATTTTCACCCGCCACACCGAACAAAATATCTTCGAGAAACCCCGCACAAAAACGCTTTACACTAGGTGAAAAACGCAATGACGACTTTTACATTTTCTTCATAAAAAAAGCATGTTCTCAACTTAAAAGAATATTTCAAAGCCAAGAAAAATACAGCTAACGAAGACAGTTCCTGGCATATAACGGACAAGTAGTCAATATTAATCTCATTTTCGTTTGCTAATCCGCATAGCAGAATTTATAGAGAGTTTTTATGAATCGAGAGAGAGAATAAGACAAAATTTAAAGTCATAGGCGTTTAAAAAATCAACAATCGCAATCGTATTCATTTAGAACTTCCCAATGTGATATATCTCCGGTAAATTTTGAATTTTTGAACATATCTATATTGTATTCTAAGCTATCGATATTCCATTTGGACAAATCTCCGTCAAAGCATGAGTCGCAGAACATCTCTACCATACTGGAAACATTCTCGACATTCCAGCGCGAAATATCCCCATTGAATTTAGAATTTCGGAACATTCCATCCATATCTGTAACGTGAGAAACATCCCATGCAGACAAATCGCCGTCAAAACAAGAGTCACAGAACATTTCTGCCATACTAGAGACATTTCCGACATTCCACTGAGAAATATCTCCATTGTATTTGGAATTTTTAAACATTTTACTCATGTCTGTCACATGAGATACATTCCATTTTGACAAATCTCCATCAAAGCAGGAGCCGCAGAACATTTCGAACATATTTGTAACGCCGGCTACATTCCACTGAGAAAGGTCGCCATCGAATTTAGATTTATAAAACATCCTACTCATGTTTGTAACGCGAGAAACATTCCAATTGGATATATCGCCATTAAACTGAGCCCCACAAAACATAGCATACATGTTTTGAACATTGGATACATCCCAATTGGAGATATTTGTATTAAAGGGAGTGTCAGAAAACATACCACTCATATCCATCACATGAGAAACATCCCAATTGGAAATATCACCATTAAAAGGGGAACCTGCAAACATCTCACTCATTTTTTTCACACTTGAGACATTCCATCGCGACAAGTCATCATTGAAAGCCGAGTTTTCAAACATATGACTCATATCATTTACCTTTGAAACATCCCAACGAGAAATGTCTCCACAGAATCGAGATTGAAAAAACATATATCCCATGTCATTCACGTTTGAAACATCCCAACAAGAAATATTACCATTAAAGGCGCAATTCCAAAACATTCCCCTCATATTTGAGACTTTAGATACGTCCCAATTGGAGATATCCCCATTAAATGACGAATAAAGAAACATGTCTTTCATATCGGTCACATGCGACACATCCCAATTAGAAATATCTGCATTAAAATCAGATTGCCAAAACATGCCCCTCATATTCGTTACTTTTGAAACATTCCACTGCGATATATCACCTTCAAAAGGAATGTTCATAAAAAGATAACTCATATCCGTCACATTAGACACATCAATAAAATTCAAGTCACAATCTCGACCATTTTTATTAATTGTTCGAATAACAAGACATTGCAATTCGTATTTATTTGGAGGGATGATTTTAGAAGGCATTTTTGTACCTACACGTATTCTTTTTCGGATAGATCTAACAAACAATATAGCTTCGAAATCAAAAATTTAGGACATTTTTCCACCTCACTTCTAAAATTACATAAACGTATCCCCAAAGTCAAGATTTATGACCAACAAAAAAAATCCGTTGAAAAGTTGTGAATAGTTGCAAACAGTTGTTTGCAAAATTAAAGTTTTTTTCATTTTTTGCATTTTTTATTTGTAGATTTGTACCCATAGCAATCTTTTATTATATTCAGGTTTATGTCAATCACGCAGGAAAAGATGACCGAAAAGGAAAAGAAAGCCGCCGCCAAGGCTTTTGCAGAACGCTGGGCAGGTAAAGGCTACGAAAAAGGAGAGTCCCAGAAATTCTGGATGGACTTGCTTTCAAGTGTTTTCGGCATCGAAAACTTTGCTGAATTCATATTCTTTGAAGGACAGGTAAAGGATAGCCTTCAAGGCAAGACCATCACGAACTTCATCGACGCCTACATTCCTTCAACACGTGTGATGATTGAGCAGAAGTCTAGCGGAAAAGACTTGCGTGAACCGACTAGGCAAAGCGACGGGCGCTTGTTGACTCCGTTCCAGCAAGCAAAAAAATATGTGACCGACTTGCCGGTAAGCCAACACCCCAAATGGATTGTCACCTGCAATTTTTCGGATTTTTTGATTTACGATATGGAAAATCCGAACGGAGAACCTGAACAGATTCTCTTGAAGGATCTACCTAAAGAATTTCACCGACTAAATTTCCTGGTTGACTCCCATAGCGAACACGTCAAGCGCGAAGTCGAAGTTTCTATCAAGGCGGGCGAAATCGTCGGCAAGATTTACGACGCGCTATTACCCGAATTTGGCGAAAAGCCGACAGCGACCGATTTCCACGCTTTAAACGTACTATGTGTACGTCTAGTCTTCTGCCTTTACGCCGAAGACGCAGGCATCTTCAAGAAGGAACAGTTCTACAACTACCTCAAGAGTTTCCGCGCAGAGAATATGCGCGTGGCACTCCGCGAACTATTTCACGTTCTCGATACGAAGCCAGAGAATCGCGAACGATTCATGGAAGAAAAGCTCGCCGAGTTCCCCTACGTAAACGGTTCACTGTTTCAGGAGAAAGAAGGCGAATCCATCCCGCCCATCTCGGAAAAGACCGCCGAAATTATCTTGACGCACGGCAGTCTCGACTTTGACTGGAGTGACATCAGTCCGACGATTTTCGGAGCCGTTTTTGAAAGCACCCTGAACCCTGAAACGCGGCGCAGCGGCGGAATGCACTACACCAGCATCGAGAACATCCACAAGGTGATTGACCCGCTGTTTCTGGACGACTTGAAAGCTGAATTTTCAGCAATTTGCGAGACGAAAACCGACAAAAACCGCAACGACAAACTGGACAAATTCCAGAAGAAACTCGGGTCTCTCA
The DNA here is from genome assembly GCA_017526585.1 of Fibrobacter sp. Classification (GTDB taxonomy): domain Bacteria; phylum Fibrobacterota; class Fibrobacteria; order Fibrobacterales; family Fibrobacteraceae; genus Fibrobacter. Next base: position 14,984 of record JAFXRC010000031.1, read on the forward strand.
AATTTCTAGACCCAGCCTGTGGTTCGGGAAACTTCCTTACCGAGACCTACATATCGCTAAGGCGTCTCGAGAACGATATCTTACGTATTAAGGGCAGACAGATTACCATGGGGCAAATCAACGACCCCATACAAGTATCTATCAACCAATTCCACGGTATCGAAATCAACGACTTTGCAGTCGCTGTTGCAAGAACAGCACTCTGGATTGCCGAATCGCAGATGATTATCGAGACCGAAGCAATCGTTTCTCACTCTCTTGATTTTCTTCCCCTTAAAAACCACGCAACAATCGTTGAAGGCAATGCCCTAAAGATGAATTGGGAATGCCTACACGAAGAAGATCCTAAATTCGGAGTCCACGCCAACAAAGTTCAAATCATCGACCCAGACGACCCTCGTTTCAAAGATATCAAGTTTACTGAACTGCATGACAAGCAAGCACACTACGACGTTTTCTATGCAGTCACCAAAAAAGTGAATATCGGTGATACCTCTGAAGCTAAAATTGAGCAAATCCATTACGATTACATCATGGGGAATCCGCCGTTCGTGGGCGCACGCCTGATGAACGCCGAACAGAAAAGCGAACTTCAAGAAATTTTCAAAGACGTAAAAAACAGCGGCAATCTTGATTACGTTTCATGTTGGTACAAGAAAACAGCTGATTTGATAAAGGGAACAAACATAAAGGCAGCTCTCGTTTCCACCAACAGCATTACACAGGGGGAACAACCCGCCATTTTATGGGATGCGCTTTTTGCAACGGGAATGCAAATTGATTTTGCCTACCGCACATTCCGCTGGGACAGCGAATCCGAGCAGGTTGCCCACGTACACTGCGTAATCATCGGATTTTCTTCGGTGGATTCCGTCGTCTCCACGAAGTTTCAGAATGACAATCTCAAGCGGATTTTCCTTTCCGACGGGAAAGTTCTCAAAGCAAAAAACATCAACCCATACCTAATGGACGCGCCAAACATTCTCGTCAAAAGCAGACAGGTTCCGCTATGCGATGTTCCTGAAATCGGTATCGGAAACAAGCCTATTGATGGCGGAAATTATCTTTTCACCGAAGCAGAAAAAGAAGCCTTCGTCAAAAAGGAACCCAATTCAGAAAAGCTTTTCAAGAAATGGATTGGTTCGGAAGAATTCATCAACCGCTTTCATCGTTGGTGTCTCTGGTTAGGTGATTGCTCCCCGGCGGAAATCCGCCAAATGAAAGAATGTTACAAGAGAGTCCAAGCCGTAAAGGAATTCCGCTTAGCAAGCAAGAGCGCCCCTACCCGGAAACTTGCCGAAAGGCCCACCCGATTCCATGTCGAAAATTTTCCTTCGGGAAACTACATTTTAATACCAAGAGTTTCCTCCGAACGACGTCATTACATTCCACTAGGTTTCGTAACACCAGAGGTTTTGTGTAGTGACTCTGTTCATGTTCTTAATTGCGATAAAATAACACAAGATATAAGCCCCTTGTATTTATTCGGCATTCTCACTTCTAGTGTTCATATGATTTGGATGCGAACCGTAAGCGGGAAGCTCAAAAGCGACTACCGTTACAGCAAGGACATCGTCTACAACAATTTTCCGTGGCCCGAATTGTCCGAGAGACATTCGCGTATAGAGCAGACTGCGCAAGCCATTCTTGATGTTCGAGCAAAATGCCCCGACAGCAGTCTCGCAGATTTGTATGATGACTTAACAATGCCTGAAGACCTTCGCAAGGCTCACGCCGACAACGACAAATCCGTCATGGAGGCTTACGGATTCAACATCAAAATGTCTGAATCCGAAATTGCCATTGAGCTACTAAAGATGTACCGAAAGCTCTCTGAAAATGCCTCAAAAAATAACAAGTAAACCCCACCCTTCAGGATTTTCACATGCGTTTCTATGTACCCACGGACATCTACGTTGAAAAGGACTGCGTGAAGAACCACGCGCAAAACTTGCTTGCGGTTGGAAAACGTGCTTTCATCATGACGGGACATTCTTCTGCAAAGAAAAACGGTTCATTGGATGATGTCATTGCCGTTCTAGACGCGGACCATGTGCCGTACCAGGTTTTTGACCAGGTCGAAGAAAATCCGTCAACAGATACCGTGGGGAACGCCGCACAGCAGGCCCGCGAATTCGGCGCCGATTACATCATCGGCATCGGAGGCGGTTCCGCCATCGACGCTGCAAAAGCAGTTGCATTGCTCCTTGCAAACCCGAGTGTTGACGCAGACAACTTGCACAAGGCTCCCGAAAAGCCACTCGGCCACGTGCCCGTCGTTGCTGTACCGACTACTTGCGGAACAGGTTCCGAGGCAACGCCGGTCTCCATCATCACGAACCACAAGATTCACCTGAAGAAGAGCATTCCGCACCGCATTTTCCCGGCGCTTGCGCTTGTCGACGGCAAGTACCTCGCCTCGGCAAAGAAAACGCTAATCATCAACACCGCGGTCGACGCGCTCGCCCACATGGTCGAAAGCATCCTGAACGTCTATTCCAACACATTCAACCGCATGTGTCCCGAATACGGCCTCAAGCTCTGGGGTGAATTCAAGGACGCGCTCCTCTCCAACTCCCCCGTCGACGAAGGCCTTTACGAAAAACTCATGCTCACCTCGACTATCGCAGGCATGTCCATCGCGCACACAAGCACCGCCGTACCGCACGGTATGAGCTACGACCTCACGCTGCATCAGGGTACGCCGCACGGTCCCGCCGTCGGCTACTTTCTGGCAGCCTACGTAGAAGTCTGCGAAAAAAAGGTTCCCGAAGATGTCAAGCACATTTTGGCCCTTTTAGGCCTCAAAAGCACCGCCGATTTCTCCGAAATGCTTTATAAACTAATCGACAAATGCAAGGTTTCTCGCGAAATGCGAGATAAGTTCACCGCCGCCATGAAGGTGAACCGACCAAAACTCGACCTCGTCCCCGGTGGAATTACGCCCGAAGAAGTCGACTTCATTTACGATAAATCGTTCATCACGGAATAGAAGTTATCGCTACTCCGCAAATCCCGGCGGAGGCAGGTGCATTCCTGCCATCAGGAGATTGTTGTCGCTAGCGTATTGCATCAGGCGCTTGCGGCTCTCAGCCGACTTTGCCTTATCCATATCGTAGTTGGAATTGATTTCGGGATGATCTTTCTGCAAAGCGTAACCATGCATCAGGTCACCCACCACAAGTAGGTTTGCCATCTGGAACGCTGTATGGCCGGGCGTATGGCCCACGGCATCCATCGCAAGCACCCCATGCGGAAGCGTGTCGCCGAACGCAAACAGGTGAAGGCTATCCTTGTAAAGCGCCATAATGTCCTTCTGCAAATCATTCTTCGGAATATCGTTCATCCAGGCGTCGTATTCGACCTTACCCGCATAGACAGCCGCATTCATGAAAACCTTTTCCGTTTTTCCGGCTTCACCAGGTTTCACGAGTCCCGCAATATGGTCTGCATGGAAATGCGTTAAGTAGACAAGCCCGATACTGTCAGGATTTATCCCCAAGGCAGCGAGCCGGTTCAACTGCTGCCCACCCCAAGCACCAAGGCCCGCATCAAACAAGATGTACTTTCCGTCTACCTGCACCAGAAAGGTACTAACCGAAGCAGGAATCCCCTTCGGCATATTCAAGCTTTCGTAAAGAGAATCGCTTGCATCACTGAAAAGGTCTCGCGGCATCAGCTTTTCGCCAGCGTTATCCTGAATCCAAGTAACCTTCGCCCCATTTGCAAGCGAAACCGTCTTCGTCCCTTCAACCGAGACGGTCGCTCCAGCAACCGGTTCGGCGGTATTCGCCATTTCGGGAGCCGATTTCGTTTCAGCTGTTTCCTTAACCGTTTTCGTGTCGCTACAACCGATCAGCGTCAAGGTTAGCGCCACCGCAAATAAAGAAGCAAAGGCTTTTTTCATATAGGCTCCTGTTTTAAGGGAAATTAATAAAATTCTGTGACTAAAAACATCAAAAAATGCATAAAAAGGATATTTTCGCCGACACTGTTGCCTTCTGGTTTTATTCAATCTATATTTGAAATTAGTGAGAGGAGGTCTCTATGAAATCCAAGTTATTATTTTCGACCGCAATCGCGTTTAGCTTGCTGTGCGCCGCCTGTAGCGACAGCACTACCAGCGCCAATGTGGATGACATCGCTGACATGAACGACGACGGGACACCCGAAGACTCCACCACCCACAAAAAACAAAGTGTTGAAACCGAAAACGGTACCACCTTCGAAATCAAGGGCACCGGATCCGACAATGACTACGGCATTCTCTTTGATGATGCAGGCGTTTACAGTTCATACAGTTCATACAAGGGCGGTGTCACGGAGACCGTATTTTATGACGCCGTCTACGACGAATCAGCACCTACCGTCATGACACCTGGAGACGTAGGGGACTACATTTCTGAAGACTATGACATTGAACCCGGCGGAGATTTTGACGGAGAATATAACGGCAGAACTTACGGTCTGCTCACGGCATCCGAATGGAACGATTTGGACAACTGGAGTTCCTGGGCGGACATCCTGAAGGGCGAATTTGCGGACAAAACTAACTACTGGAAATTTTCCCCCACGACGCTCGCAGTGGTAAAAGTGGTTAACGAAAACGGCGACGGCATAGCCAATGTTTCCGTAGAGCTCCTTAAAGGCGACGATGTAGAATTTGCCACCAAGACCGACAATAATGGATTTGCCTACTGCTGGGTAAACCTGTTCGACGGCAACACCAAAGACGCCGCAAAAGAAAAAGACTTTTCCCTGAAAGTCAACGGCAAGGCATCCGAAGATCCCGTCAAGTTCACCACCAAAAACGACGACTCTGTCAAAGAAAATGTGATTACAAGCGAGGCAAAGCAGGCAGAGACAAAGGCAGATGTCGCCTTTATCGTCGACGCCACCGGTTCCATGGGTGACGAAATCCGCTTTTTGCAATCGGATCTCAGCTATATCATTGACCACGCCCACTCGGACACCAAGGTCGATTTGCGTACAGCTGTTCTATTCTACCGCGATGAAGACGACGAATACCTCGTCCAAGGCAAGGATTTTTCCACCGATGTCGCTAACACGCAGGCGTTCATCGAGGATCAGTTTGCAAGCGGCGGCGGAGACTTCCCCGAAGCCGTACATACCGCACTTGATGCCTCGTTGCAGAATTTCTCCTGGAACGAATCTGCTCGTGCGCGCATCGCCTTCTTGATTCTTGACGCTCCAGCACACCACCAGGAAGATGTGATCGAAAGCCTTCAGAAATCAATTAAGCTCTACGCCAAGAACGGCATCAAGCTTATCCCTGTAGCGGCAAGCGGCATCGACAAGGACACGGAATCCATGTTGCGGTTCTTCGACATTGTCACGGGCGGCACCTACGTGTTCCTCACCGACGATAGCGGCATCGGTTACTCCCATATCGAGGCCTCCGTTGGCGACCACGATGTGGAAAAGCTCGCCGACCTGATGATACGACTTATCAAGAAATACGTGGAATAAAAATATTCTCCATTGAAATAGCGAGTCCCAATCATAACGATTGAGGCTCTTTTTTACATTTTTTCTATTTTGTCGTTGTACATTTTTTAACACAGAAGCTGAAAATAAATGTTACAGGGAATTCTTGCTTTCGAGTTTGGGGGACTTTCAGGAAACGCATGGTTTTCTATCGCGGTGGCGATCTCAGTCTTTGCGACCTTGTTCTTTTCAAAACTGAGAGCCGATGTCGTTTTCCTCGCGAGCATGTCCGCATTATTCGTAAGTGGCGTGCTGGATATCAAGGGTGCTTTTGGAGGACTCATTTCTCCATCGGTACTTGTCATTGCAGCGATTTACGCCGTCATCGCAGGTCTCAACCATACAGGCGTCCTGAACTGGATCGTAAAGCACATGATGGGCGCCCCCAAGACACTCACGGGAGCCATCATTCACACCATGCTCCCAGTCGCCCTGTTGAGTTCGATACTCACCAATACGACCGTTGTAGCGCTCTTTATTGATGTTGTGAAAATTTGGTCGAAGAAGCTCGGCATTTCACCTTCGAAGCTATTGATTCCGCTGAGCTACGCTTCGGGAATGGGCGGCATTTGCACCTTAATCGGGACACCCACCAACCTCATCGTTTCGGGAATGTACACCGACAAAACGGGAATCCAGCTGAGCATTTTCTCCATTACGATTTGCGGACTTTTCTGCCTTGCCGTCGGAATCCTTTCGGTAATCGCCATGCAAAAACTGCTACCGAAGCGCAATACGCTTCTCCGCAATGGCGACGAAGACGAACTGACCATGGAACTTCGAGTACCAGCGAAGCATCCATTTATCGGGATGACTCTTCAAGAAATTTACGAAAACAATCCGAATGGTTTTGAAAAAGACAAGAACTCCATTCTTTCGATTCGCCGTTTTGACAATGAAGTCGAAATCGCGACTCCGAATTCGTTCATTATGGGCGGAGACCACATCATTGTATCGGGTAAGCCAAAGACGCTTCAATGGATTTGCAACAATTTAAATTTGAAGAACGAGCATCTGGACGGTATTCTCGAAAATTCAGCACAAAGTAAAATCGGGAAAAAGACACTCGTTTCAGCAACAATCATGATTGCCATGGTGTTGCTGCCGACATTTGGGGTAATACCTTTACTTTCAGCCTGCATCCTTGCCGCCGCAGCCATGATTGTTTGCCGTTGTTGCACCAGCCTGCAAGCAATGAACTCCATCAACTGGCCCATCCTATTAGTCTTTGCAGGGAGCATCAGCCTTGGCAAATCATTTGAAGTCACGGGAGTCGCCCAGATGATTGCGGACTGGCTCTTGAACATTTGCGGAAGCAACCCCCATGTAGCCCTCATCAGCATCTGCATCGTGGCAACATTCGTAACGGAATTCATAAGCAATGCCGCCACAGCCGCCATGTTCTGCCCCATCGCCATCAGTACGGCAGCGACCCTCGGCGTGAATCCGCTGACATTCTGCATCGCCCTGATGCTTGCGGTGAACAGCAGCTTTGCAACCCCCATTGGCTCGCCTACACACATGCTCGTCTACGGGGCAGGAAACTACCGCTTTACGGATTTCGTCAAGATAGGCCTCCCCATGAACATCATCATCCTGGCCGCAAACATTTTCATTACATCCATCGTTTTTCCGCTATAAAACAGAGGCGGCACAGGTCGAAAAGACAAAAAAATTGTTACATTTATAAGGTATCTATAAGAAAGGATAAAATATGCACACCTCCTTCATCGTTTTTAACATCATCGGTCTTGCTATCATTATCATTGCTGCTGTCCGCATCGGCATGAAAATTTCCAAGGCGGCCAAGCAGGAAGCCCCCGAAGCCCAGAACAAGGTATCCTACGACGACTGTCTCGCCAAAAACAACGAAACCTTTAAGTACGGTTCGTTTACGGACGCCCGCGACGGCGAAACCTACCGCACCGTCAAAATTGGCAACCAGGTCTGGATGGCAGAAAACCTGCGCTATAAGGCAGAAGGCAGTTACGCCCCAAAAAATGACGAAGAAAATGTGAAAAAATACGGACGACTCTACACCTGGACTTCCGCACTGAACATCCCCGTTGAATTTACGGAACAGTCCCCCGCCAAGGACATCGAGATGTACCACAAGATAAGGGAAGAAAACTACCAGGGAATCGCTCCGGAAGGCTGGCACATTCCGAGCATGAAGGAATGGGAAGAACTGATGAGCAATTTCCCGGACAATTCAAACGGTATCGAATTGCGTAGCGAATGCATTTGGCAGCACCCCGGCGAAGACAGTGTCGGATTCTTCGCGCTCCCAGCCGGTTACCGTTTCGACAATGGAAGCTTCTGCCAGTTCGGTAAACGTGCCCGTTTCTGGAGCAAGGACGAATACGGCAAGTCTAACGCCTACCGTTTCAACATCACCGAAAACTCCATGGACCTCGAAGGGGTATACCGTTCCGACGCGATCTCCGTGCGTTGCGTCAAGAACGCTTAATTTCGATTTAGAATAACGAATCCTCCGCGAAGTGACGCGGAGGATTTTTTATCAGCAACTTTTATTCTTTCACAAGCTTCGCGCAATAGATGGGGCCGCGACCTTCGGAACGGTCCGGCAAAATATGTACGCCAAATTCCGTACGGTCCGCCCCCGGCAAAAGTTCGGGAATCTCAACCATATGCATCGACGGACGTTTTTTTAGAATTTTACGAACGACATCGTCATTTTCAAGCGGAGACAAGGCGCAAGTCCCGTAGACAACGGTTCCGCCCGGTTTCAGCGCATCTACGGCAGAAGCGAGCAACGCCCCCTGTTCCACCGACAAGCGCTTGACACGCTTTGCCGACCACACTTCCAGATGCGCCGGCGAATTCAGCACATGGCGGTCCGAAGAACACGGAGCATCCAGCAAAATTTTATCGAAGCACTCTTTCTTGTGGAGTCCAAACTTCATGCCATCGTAACTGGTCACTTTAATCACGGAGCGCCAGCTTTCGGGCAAGGAATTTTCAATCACATGTTGAAGCCTTAAACGACGATCCGGCGAACGGTCATTGCTCTGCAAAGAGCCCTCCCCCTTAAGCATCGACGCCAGCACCAAAGTCTTGCCGCCGGGAGCGGCACACATATCAAGCACTTGGTCCCCAGGTGCTACACCTAAAGCCTTCGCCGCATAAACAGAAGCTTCGTCCAGGAAATACGGTTCCAGGATCTCGCTAAACCGAAGTTCAATAGCTCGTCCCTCCCCCTTCAAAGCTTCCAGGAGAGCAGGCCAACGTTCGCCAAACAAATTAGAGAAATAGTCAAAAAATTCCATAGCAGACACTCTAAAATAAAAAAAACTCTCTGCTCAGGGGTATGAACAAAGAGTTCTTCGTTGAGCTACCAGGATTCGAACCTAGACAAACAGAGTCAGAATCTGTTGTGCTACCATTACACCATAGCTCAATGCGACCCCAAATTTAGTAAATAACATTTACTTCGGCAAGGGGTTATTTGAAAATATTTTGATTTGGCGGAGTATAGGTCATCCATTGTTGACGCTGGATGCTGCCTTCCGGAAGAGAAACCGCCGTAAGCGTCACATAATAGGACATCGCCATGTCCGACTTGCGCAGGGCGTCCACCACCTTCGGAATACCCGAATAGAGAACCACCTTCTGGTTACCGGTGGGAAGATCCGTCAGCAAAATGGGGTTGCAGGTCGCATCGCGCACAAAGTGCGACGTACCCTTGATACCCACCACAACGCTATTCACCATGCAGTTGTTCGACTGGGTCGTATCTTCACGGTCGATTACCAGATTGACGCCACTTTCAAGTGCAGACGGCTTTGTAAGTGTCACTTCCTTGACTTTCAAAGTATCCTTCAAACCTTCGATATCCTTCTTAGTGAGGTAGCGAGATACGCCCACCTGAGTGACTAGGTCATCTTGCATCTTACGGAATTCAAATCTAAACGAATCACCGGGCAGGGAGTCGGGAACCGGCAACCACCAGCGTCCAAGACTGTCGGTCGTCGTCTGGACTTCAAATTCCAGCGAATCACCTTCGACAAATTCGAACCCGTAGATATCCTTAATCAGCATGACTTCGACATCTGCACAGGGGTTGCCGTTCTTGCACAGCACCTTGCCATAAAGGCGAGCTACATTTTCAGCTTCCTTCTCGGCTTCCTTGATCAAGGTATCCACTTCGGTCGTCGTACTCCATACGAACGGACCCGGCGTCACGGTATCGCCCGCCTTGATCTTGTTCAAATTCCAGTTGCGGAAAATGAGGCTATCCGCAAAGCCAAGGGACAGCATACGAGCCACCGTCATGGAATCACCGGGGAAGAATTCCAAATCCCAGTCTCCGGCAGGAATCAGCATGAAGGTCGTATCGGAGGCGAACATATCCTCGCAGAACGGGGTTCCCGAAAGGCAGGTCCTAAAGTGACCGCCTACAGAAATGGCAGAATCTTCAACATCTTCAAAATAGAGCACGAAGTTCACCACGGCAGCCTTTTCAAGCTTGATACTGTCGTGCGCCTTAGACTCCAACGTGGTGCGCGGCAGGTAGAACACTTCTAGCGCAGAAGTATCGATTACCGCAAGCTGGAACGTATCCGCGAGAACGGAATCGAACGAATAGACGCCTTCACTATCGGTATAGACTTCGACCTGCTCCGGAATATGCAAAACGGAGTCAAAAACGGCCATGCGGGCCATGCGCACCTTGGCGTCCACAGCGGGGGTTCCATCGACGCGGTGAACAACGCCACTCACCAACACTTCTTCAGAAGCAACCGTATTTCCTGTATCCGTGACAGTACCTGCGGTCTTGTCGTTGCTGCAAGCCAAGAAAGACAAAGCAAAAGCCGATGCAAGACCCATCAAAAGAGAAAACTTCTTCATCATTTTTCCTCCTCGGTTTCCGGTGGCAGATCCACCTTTTCCTTGCTCAGCGGGAAAAACTGTATATTCATCTGGCACACCATCGTCTCCCCTTCATCGGAGCGAATGATATCGACCACCTCTTTACGGAACAAGTCGATTTTACTGATGATGCGTTCAAGACCTTCGGCAGAAACACTCATTGTCATACAAGATACATTTCTGCGTTCGGTGCTGTAATGGTCAAGGGCGTCCTTGCCCAGGTCAATCATCTGCTTCTGGAACTGGTGGACAAACAGCGGGGCAATTTCGGAGCCGCTGAAGATAGCCTTGTTCACCGAACGGTAGAAGCCCTTTTCGTCTAGCTCAATCAGCTGCAAAGACAACAGCAGTTGAATCGCCTGTTTTGCCTGCGGCAGCGTGATTCGCGGGTTCAGGAACAAAGCCAGTTCCTGGATGTTCTTCGGACCGATGTTCAATACGGACAGCGTCTCGCGGACTGCCACGTAATACCACTTGCTGTAGTATTCCTGCTGGCTCTTCGTAAGCGACTTGATCGAACTCGGAAGAAGGGCGGACATCTGTTCGAAGATAGCCTGCTTCGACGCCGGAGTAGTCGCATGCGTAAAATCCACCATCAAGGTGAAGTAACGACCTTCCTTTTCGTTGAGGCCTAGAGCCGCGATAAACTTGGGCAACATCTGGGGCGTAAGCGACTTGCGCCCGCGGACCAGGTCCAAATAAAAGCCCGACGAGGAATACCCCGCCTTCTTTGCGAAGGACCTGTAGGAAAAGTAGCGCTGCACAGACTTACGGTAATCGTAGTAGTCCTGCAGGTACTTTCGATAGTTGTAGTAAGCGTAGACGTTCATCACTTTAAATATACTTTTTTCTGCATTTTTTGGGAACACCTTTTTTAAGGTTTTTATCGTAAAATCGCGTTATTCTTTGTAAAAAGAACACATTGAGAACACTTTTGCATTTTGAAGTGATACGCTTCCACATTTTTTTAGGTATATTCAAGGAACACCCAATCCCATCCTTTGGACTTTCGTCTGGAATCAGGCGAAAGTCCTTTTTTCATTCCCTAACAAAACAGCGCCTTTTTCTAAATTTGGCTCCATGAACCAGGCTTTTCCTAAAATCATTGCGGCCCTAAAATCAACCGCATTTCGACTCCTCCGTATCGCAGGCATCTTGTGCGTCATTTACGTCAGCATGGTTTTCTACCTCGCCCTCACGGAACGCAGGAACGCATTTCCCCGCGCCATATACCACAAAGAAGCAAACGAAGCCATCCAAGGCAAGGCAAAGGCACTCACCTGCACCCTCGAAGACGGAACGGTCCTACACGGTTTTAGCATTGGAAACGAGAACTCGCCCACGCTGCTTTACTACCCCGAAGCAGACGAAGACGCCGCCCAGTTTTTGGCACAAATCGATTCCCTGCCAGGCATAAATGTTGTCACATTCAATTACCGTGGTTCAGGAGAAAACAAAGGGACCCCTAGTGCAGAAACCTTTGAAAAAGACGCCGAACAGATCAAAGATTGCGCAACACAGCTAAACGGGAATATTCCAAGTTATATTGCCGGGCGCGGAACAGGCGCAATCCTTGCCTCACAGCAATCCAACAAGGAAACTTTCACTATTCTGATTGATCCCATAATGGATATCGCATCGGCAATTCACCGGAAATACGGATTCCTTTACCCCCAGTTTTTAGTACGCACGTCAATCCGCGCAGACATCGATAAAATCAACGCTCAGAGCGATCGGACTATCGTTTTAATCGACCGTAAGCAGCACGAAGAACGCACAAAAGAAGAGATTCAAAACCTCAAAAAAGTGCAAGTTATTGTCCGTGGCGGAGAGCCCCTACAAAAAGCTCTAACAAATTCAATCAAAGACAATTTATCTCCATAAACTTGGACAAATTCTTGTTGAAAAACATACAAAAAAACTTTTTGGGAACAGTTTTTTTGCTTTTTTTCTTACAAGTATTGATTTTGTTAATTTTTTTTATTAGTTTACCTAGAAAACCACAAATAAACAAAAAGAGGTGTTTATGGATAATATCATTGTAAAAATGGATATTCGCGGTTTTCTGCGGTTTCCAGAACAGGCCATCAAGGCGATGAAACTCGACAAGATGGCAAAACAAGAATCTTCCAAAAAAGGTGAAATCGTAGAAATCGGTCCTTATGCCGACATCGAAGTGGATCCAGCCGGCAAACGTATCGCCATCACCCCCACTAAAGAAGCAAAAACGACATCCTTCCGCTTCATTGTCGGAGTCAATTCGACCAAGTCCAAGTTCCTCTACATCAAGGGCGCCCTGAACGCCATCGGCGAAAAAATCGTCACGGGTCCCTACGAACTGGAAAAAGAAGGCAACAAGTACATTTTCTCCAGTAAGAACGCCACCAAGAAGAAGGGACCGTGGCAGCTGATCGCCTGCCGCAACTCGATTGCAAACAAGACCATGCTTTCGATTGACTCCCGTGGCACCATTATTTTCGACCGCCACACCAGAGACGCAGTCAACACGCTCGTAAACAAGACCATGATCGCCGACTACGACCGCGTGAAGAAGGTCTTCAAGCTCACATTCAGCAAGGACAAGGGCTTCATCAACGTGCGCACCATTGCAAGCCACGCCAACGCCTCCTTCATGGGCACCTTCTCTTCGCACGGGCTCCAGCTCCCCAAGCAGAGCTTCCGTACGGAATGCAAGGTCGACGGCAAGACAATCACCTTTAGCGTCGCTTCTCTGGTTTCTAGCCAAAAGGCCGCAGAAAAGTCGAGTAAAAAATAACCTAGCCTGAGAGGTCTATTATGATAGACATTCTAAAATTATTCTACACGACCCATTACAACCTTGGTGCGCTTGCCGTATTGATGTTGCTGTTGCTGATTTTCTTCTTAAGCAAGAAGAACTTCAAAGGCGCCATCATCCTGGTTATCATCTTGGTTGCCTACAACATCGCCATTTACAAACGGACCGAGGGCAAGTCATGGACCATCGAGATCGTCCCGCCGGAATCCGCAGCAGTGAGTGATGGATACGGCAATTACACCAAGCCGCAGCCGGTCAAGATGACCTTTTCCGCTACTCCGGAGAAATGGACTATCACCGACGAAAAGGGCGAGACCCATCATTGGTGTTGGCTCGATGACATGTGGGATAAGGTCGCAAATACCGATGTCGTCGCCTGGATTTGGGGTGAAAACGCGAGCAAGAAGATGATGAAGTCTACGGAAACCCGCGCAAACGACGCCCAGAATCAATAATTAGTTAGACATCAAATTCCTTAAGTGTCAACGCACCTGCTTCCATCTGGAGGTAGGTGCGTTTTTTTATCCATTCACCGGCAGATGCAACCACGCCATTTTCAACATTCCAGATACCAGAGACATGGTGATGCCCCAAAATGCAATAGTCACAGTGATTTTTACTAAGCATCCGGCACCCCCAATGCAGGTATTCATCCATCTTGATGACGCGGGACTCGCCCACCCTGCGGCTATTGCGACCGACAAACCGTGCTAGAGTCATTCCCCAGTCCGGATGAATTTGACGGAACAGCCAACGGTTCAAAGGGAAATCCAACACCCGACGCATGATTCTGTACCCGAAATCGGACTTCGCTACGCCATCACCGTGCCTGAAAAAGACGCGCTTTCCCTGAATTTCAACGACGGCTTCTTTATGGACCTGAACTCCTATCGATTTCGGAAAGAAATCACCATATGCAAAGTCATGGTTTCCTTGCAGCAGATGGACTTCACAACCCGACTGGACTAATTCATGCAAGGCAAAGAACAAGTCGAAATGGTTCCGGCAGACATAATCCTTGTATTCATACCAAAACTCAAACAAATCCCCCACAATAACCAAATGCGAGGCGCGTCCCTTGATAGATTCGATAAAGCGAACCAGATCTTTTTCGCGATTAGGGACAGCACCCGGAGGATTCACCCCCAAATGGGCATCTGATATAAAGTAAGCAGGATTAGACATTGTCCATAAGATAGTAAATAGTTCAGAAGTTTTACTAATTTTCTATCGATGAAACTGCTTCTGAACATTTCGGCACTCATTGCCCTTCTAATGACCTTTACGGGCTGTTCTATCAACTTGGCAAAATACGACGGGGAAGATTTTCCCACAACGGCAGCCTTTTTCGAGCCGATTTCCATAACTTTCGGCGATAAGACAGTCTATTTGGACTCTAACCTTCAGCAGGCCTATTCTATTTCCGTGGACACATCCAGTTTCCCCTTGGAAAGCTGCCGCGGAGTCGCCCACATCGACGCATCGGTCACCCCCGACGCAAAGCCCAGCTCCTGGAGCATCGGAGCAACCATCATCCCCTTCTGGCCCGCCATGCCAATCCGCGAGACCTGGAACTTTCACATGGAAGCAAGCATCTACTGCCACGGTGCGCTCACCTTCAAGGTGGAATTCAACGAAAGTGAAAGCGTACAGGCTTTTTGGTTCGGCAAGCTGCGCGCAGACCTCGTAAACGACGCCTCGCAAGAAATGCACCGCAAGCTTTTGGAACGCTTAAAGTTTGAAACACAACAAAATCGAAGCACCGACTTAAACTTGGCACAAGACTTCTAGCGAGTCCCTCGCAATTACTATCTTTCACTCATCATGCATACACTCTACATTGTCGCAACCCCCATCGGGAACATGGAAGACATCACCTACCGTGCCGTAAGGACTTTGAAGGAAGTTCCGCTGGTTCTTGCCGAAGACACGCGTCACACGCGCATTCTTTTCGACAACTACGGCATCGATACTCCCATGGAAGCCTACCACGACTTCAACAAGGAAAAGGTGACCCCGAAATATGTGGAGTTCCTGAAAAACGAAGGTGACATTGCCCTTGTAAGCGATGCTGGCACACCGGGCGTTGCCGACCCAGCATTCAACCTAGTACGGCAGTGTGTGCGTGAAGGAATCGACGTGCGAGCCATTCCCGGTCCCTGCGCCATGATTACCGCCCTTGTTTCTAGCGGCATGCCGACAGACCACTTCTGCTTCCAGTATTTTTCGCCCAAGAAAAGCGCCCAGCGCATTCACCTGCTCGAAAAGCTGAAGGACGAGGAAGCGACCCAAATTTTTTATGCGAGTCCGCATAACATCGACAAGTTCGTCGAAGAAATCGGGACGGTTTTTGGCGAAATCAAAATTGCCCTGATGCGCGAACTCACCAAGAAATTCGAAGAGCACCTGATTGGAACCCCCTCCGAGCTCTCGGCGCATTTCAAGGCTCACCCGCCCAAGGGCGAATTCGTGCTGATTTTCAACCCCCAGGACAAAAGCGGGCTGTAAACAGAACTACAAAGCATTCTTCTGAACGAAATGAACAATATCTTAAAAAAAATGAAGCAACGAATCGGGACCCTTCCTAAAATTTATTGGATTTACCTGGCGGTCCTTCTCATCGCTGAAATTATCGCTTTTGCAACACGACCCAATACACCGGGTCTTTATACGCAGTGGCAGCAAATACTCCCATTCATCATCACCCTGCCGTTTTTATTTTTCAAAAACATCCGCAGCAATTTCAAGCGAGTCCTTTTTTCGTTCGCCATCGTATCGTTTCTATTCCTAGCCCTCGACTACAACATCGGCGACATCAAGGGTGCAGGACATGCCGGACTCATCCAGATCATTTTGACTTCATGCCCCATCGGGTTGTTCTGGATATCGCTCTTCGCCAAGTGGAACTTCTACCACATCAAAGATAAGGATTCCCGCATCGCCCTGCTGCTATCCTCTTTTTCTTGGGGTCTTTTCGCCTTCGCATACCCGCCCATGCCGCTTGGGCCTGCCGCGCTCCTTCTTTTGGTGCCTTGGTTCATCGTCCTGAATAAATATGCCCGCGGGCAAGCCCTGTTCGCGACATTCTGGTCGGGAATGCTCTACAACGCCATCAACTACTACTGGATTTACAATGTGATGCATGTGGAGACGGCTCCTTCCGGACTCATCCTCTTTGGGTTATTCCTGCTGATAGCCTTCTTTAGCGCCTACAACACCCTTGCAGCATTTGTCTACACCTTGGCAAAAGACGCTCCGACCAAGATTCGTCCTGCCTTACTGCTGCTTTACCCCGTATTCTACGCGGGTCTTGAAATGACGCGCACTTACGGAGACTTCGCTTTTCCGTGGAGCCACCTGGGCTATGTATTCGGCAACCATCTGGAACTTTTGCAGATGCTTTCGTACATTGGCATTTTCGGATACACCATTCTGGTGGTCGGCTCAAACCAGGCCGTGGCCCACCTGTTCTGCTACGCGAAGAACTTGAAAAGGGCCATTCCCGTTTTGGCGTTACCCGCAGCAATTTTTGTCGCCCTACTCATCCAGGGCAGCATCACCCTTTCTAAACCCGAAGCGCAACCTTTCTACGGCGCAGATAGCGAAGGGAGCCCCACCGTCGCACTTATACAACCCAGCATTCAGCAGGGCGCCAAGTGGAGCAAGGAACGGTTCGACGCCATCGTCAAAAAGACGGTCGACATGGTGAACGACAGCGTCAAGGATGGCACCGATCTGATTGTTCTCGCCGAAACAGCGATTCCAGACCACATCCGCAGACAGCCGCGCGTCATCGATTTGCTGCAAAGGACCGCAAACGAAAAGGACGCCAGCATCTTGACGGGAGCCCTCGATTACCGGAGAAATTCTCCCAAGAGCATCCGCAAGTTCGACATTTACAACGCATCGTTTCTGTTCATGCCCCATACAAGGGCGTTCCCCAAGCGTTACATCAAAAAGCACCTGGTTCCCTTCAGCGAACGCATTCCGTTCGATGAAGTGTTCCCCATCTTGAATTATGTAGACCTTGGCGAAGGCGACTTTGTTGCCGGCAAGGAAACCCCGGTCTACCAGCCGTTCATGTGGACGCCCTATATTTGCTACGATGCCATCTTTGGAGATCTGGTCCGTGAAGCAATGAGAGAAGGGTCTCGGCTCATGGTGAACATCACCAACGATGGATGGTTCGGCAGAAGCACCGCGCCTTACCAGCACCTGAACCTGATACGCTACCGAGTCATCGAAAACGGCATGCCCGTGGCACGCCTTGCAAACAGCGGCGTCTCGGTCTTTGTCGACCAGTACGGGCACGAAGACGGAAATACCGAAATTTTCACCGACCGCGTCATACAAAGAAAGGTGCCGCTTAAGACTCGCGACACCCTATACAGCCACATCGGTGATGCTGTCGAAAAGGGACTTCTTCTGTTTTTCGCCTTGTACCTGTTAGCAGCAATTTCTGCAGGCATAGCCCGCAAGAAAACTCCTAGAACAGAAGCATAGGCGGCCAATGCCCCGCCTTGGGGCGTTCCTTAAACGCTACACCCGGCAAAAGCTCCTTTAGTTCCAAGGTCATTGCCGGAGAAATAGCCTGGTCCAATTTGCCATATAAAACCAGAACATCGTCCAGTCCGGAAATTTGATGCTCTATACGGTTGCGAGCCATGTACTTCAAGCCCTGGAACATCAATTCCGGACTCATTGACTTTGCTTTATTCAACCAGTCGTCCTGCCAATCGCCAAATTCATTTTCAATCGGTTCATAAAGGGCATTGAGCGTTGCATCAACGGCAGTCACGGTCTGGTTCGCAATAAACGACAGGTTTTCAGGAGTCCAGTTGCCCTGTTCGGAACAATAATCGGCATAAGGGGCTAGCAGCTTCCACGTTTGTCCCTTAGGACGCTTTTCTGCATTCTTCAACATCAGAAACGCTCCGAGCCCCCAACCCACCACAACAGATGCGTCGGAAACTCCGGGCATGTCAAACAAATGATCCATGTACGGAACCATTCCCTCGTAGGAGATAAAGGAATGATCTGCATCGGGAGCGATTCCCTCGAGATCATCTTCCCATATCACCATATCCGAGGCAAAATCAGGAAGCCAAAACCACTTTTCAACCATAATTCACACCTAAACCTCTAATTGCTATCCTCACCTAAATATATAGAGTTTTTTTTAAATCGTACCTGTTTCAGATAAAAAAAACATTTTTTTATTGACGCGTCCATATCGTTTACATATTTTTATCATATATGAAAACTATTCCTTTCTTGCTTTTTATTCTTTTATTTCTGGTTGGAACCGCTTGCGCCGCCAATAACGACGCGACCCGCAAGCGCGCACAGAACGCGTATAGCGAATTAGATTCGAAGAGTTCTAAAAAGACGCAGAAGTATTCCAAATCGGAATATTCCGATTTGAAAAAAGAAGAAAAAAATTTCGCTAAACCCGTCATCATGGTTCTCCCTGAAAAGAACGGAAGTGGTATTTCAGCATTACAGCAAGTGACAGAAAACCCATTCGTAAAAGCGACTATGGACGGAATCAGCGACTACCTTGCGAACAAGCACTACGAAGTCAAGTCCTTAGAAGGTTCTTCGGAAATCGATCACATCGTCCAATTGCAAAACGACATTGCCGGAAACGACGAAGACCTAGCCTACATTGCAAGCCTCACCCTGAACGCAGACATTTTCATCAAGTATTCGGGCAAAATGGATTCCAAGGGATTTGTAACCGTCGAACTCAAGGCATACGAATCCACGACAGCAAGGCTACTCGGTTCTCAAAGCAGCTCCGTCGATAGCCACGGAAGAACAAGCTCCGTCGATCAACAGGCGAACCTCAAATCGGCAGCAAAAAAAGCGATGCCATCCATCGAAAAGCAGATTCTCGCCTACTGGATAGACGATCTCAATTTCGGCACACAGTATAAAGTCGTCATGAACATCACCGGAAGCTACGGCGACTCTGAACTAGAAGACCTGCAAGACCAGATTACCATGACGCTCAAGAAGCAGTTCAACAAGGTAAAGATCAACACCATGACGGCAAAGACCATCGACATGGTCGTCTATGCAGACCCCTTCAAGTACGAAGACGTGAACGAAGTCTACCGGACAATCCGCCAGACGGTAAAACCCTTGGCGGAGACTAAGAAACTGAACATTACAAAGAAACTCATCGTGATGGAAGTAAAATAGGGATAGGGATTAGGTTAAGGTTAGGAGAATCATATGAATCTGTTCAAAATTTCATTACTGCTCTTCGCAGGGATAGCCTTTGCAGGAAAGGTCGTGACCTACACGGCGACATCGGATGTATCCCAGGAAGAAGCGAACAATACGGCCATGGCGGGTGTCGCAAAGCAGATTTCGGCGCGCGTCCAAGCTAAACAGACTCTCGAGAAGAAAGAAACGACTGCCGCAGGCAAATCGTCCATTAGCGAGAACTACCGTTCGCAGAGCAATGTCGAAAGCAATGTCAAAATCAAGGGGGTCGTCGTAACACCGATCAAGGTAAGCAAAGGCTACAAAGCGACCGCCACGCTAGACCTAGACGAATACACGGCAGACATCCAACTCCAGATGAAGACTATCAAGCAGGAACTCACCGCGCTGGAGTCCTCCATCCGCGAAGGAAAAAGCAAGCGGCAATATGCAGTCGCCGTGAACGCGCTCAACCAAGCCAAGGAAAAAATCAGGACCTACGACAACCTAGTCGAGCAACTTTCAGCAGTCTACCCCGTCAATGATACGCACCTGCTTCAGCACAGCATTCCTTCTCTGGAAACCGAGCTGCAAGAAAGCCTTTCCAAAATTCGCATCGAAGGTCCGAGCCAAACATTCACCATTGGAAAGCCCGAAATGCCTGCATGGGACATCACCGTTTACGATGCCGTCGGTCCCATCGAGAACTTCCCCGTCCGCGCAAAGCAGGGATTTCAGACGCTGCTGGAACGCCGCACCCAAGCAAATGGTTCCGCCACCTTCAACCTGAGAAACGTCAACTTCGACAAGGGGCCCTACTCCATTATCGTCGAGCCCAATTTTTCAGACGAGCTGCTTAGCGCCACAGGACTTGGCAAAGCATTCGAACTAACCTACCAGGTGAACCAGGCCCGATGCTCCATCCGCATCGCCTGCACCGAGCTCGCCAACATCTGTTCTGCTCTCGAAAAGAAGCTGTCGCAAAAGTCGATTTTCGTAGAAGAAGAATCCAAGGGTCCAAAACTCGATTTGAAAATCACCACAACAGAAGAAAAATCTCTCAAAATCAACGATACCATGACTCGTTATTCCTACAATATCGACCTTTCGTTAAAAGGCAAGGGTATCAACTTCGTCACATCGGCTAAAGAAGCCGGGAAAAACGCAACAGATGCAGCCATTAAGGGTATCGGTAAGATGGATTTTTCGCCGTTGCAGAAACAGCTCAAGACTTTTTGCGAGTAAGAAAGAATTTCAATTGAAAAATAAAATTCATAGTGCAACTTTTTTGCAATAAACTTTATATTTTCTAGGTAATGTTTCAAGGAAAAAGGTTCTCCATCCGGCTTTTCATACTCTGCTGCCTAGGCATCGCCATGTTGGCGACGGCTGAGACTTCGCCTGAAGTCAAGCAGTACCCGGAGCGCCCCGCCGAAAGCCGAATCTACGACGAGAACCACCTCCTGAACGCCAACGAGATAAAGCTGTTCGACAACCTCGCACAGGAACTTTTCCAAAAGACCGGAACTGAAATCACCTGCGTTCTGACAGACAATATCGCAAATGCCGGTGAACGCGTAGAAGACTACGCTCGCGAAACCGCCGAAGCCTGGAAACTCGGCCAAAACTCCGGTGAAGGCGTTATGATTTTTGTAGCCCAGAAGCGGCACGCCAAAAGCATCGTCGTGACATCCGCCACGCAAGAGATTCTCAACGAGAAGGATCTTGCAGAAATCCAGCAAAAGACCCTGCTGCCAGCCTTCCGCGAATACAACTACAGCGAAGGAATCCTCTCTCTTTCGTATGCCATCGCAAAGAAGGTGGCTGACGCTAAAAAAACTGCGTTGAGCATTGACGATACTCCCTACAAGCTGAAGCAGAACAGCGTTTCGTCGCTAATGATACTCTTCATCCTGTTCGTCTTCTTCCTTACGCTCATGGCAAAATTCAGCGGTGGACGCGGGAACGGGGTCCTCTGGTTCTTGTTTGGCGGCGCCATCAAGAACAAGAAGAAGGACGATACCGAGACGGGATTCGGCGGCGGATTTGGAAGTACCCCGAATGGTTTCGGAGGCGGTTTTGGCGGCGGACTAGGCGGCGGATTCGGGAGTGGAATGAGCCGCTACGGCAAAAGGGACTCCTGGTGAGGTAGGTTATGAAAAAGAACTTGAGCATCATTGAACTCCAAAGGTCCAGGTGGCCGGGCATGCTGCAGCAGGCGCTCGGCGACAATTTGATTTCGGCATTCATCCACGGCGACGGCCTTGTAGAAGGATTCAACGCAATGGAACGCCCCTGGACCGTGAGCTTTATCTTGCGGGATAATTCCACCGACAAAATTAGGCCTCTCCAGGAACTTCTACGAGACGCAAAGAAGGAAAACATCGAATTTCGCTATTTCTTTACGCTCAAGGAAATTCAGACATCAGAAGATGTGTTTCCTCTGGAATTTCTACACATCGCCAACAGGAACGTAGCCATTGCCGGAGCTAAGCCACTGCCGAACTACGAGCCCAACATGGAATGCCTGCGACTGGAATGTGAACGCGAACTCCGGGGAATCCTGATCCACCTGCGCGAAGCGTTCCTCTACCTGCAGCAAGACCGCAACCCGCTTGCGTTCTTCGCCCGTGCAAACGCAACGCTCCTGCCAATCATGTACGGTGTCTATTACCTGAAGCACCGGGTCTACCCCGAAAACCACCAGCAAATCTTTGACGAACACCCTTCACTCAAGGCTCCCATCAGCAGCAGGAACGAGAAGCTTTTCCTTGACAGCATAAATAACTATATTGCGACCGTCACCGACATCGTGAACCTTGTGGACTCGATGGACGTAGTGTAAACGAGGAAAGCATGATTTGCACAAGCATTCTAGGTACCATCCACCATGGCACCTACAAAAAAGTCGTCGATGTCCTGTTCGAGAGGCACGAACTGAAGGAGCATTCCATCCGTCGCATCGCAAAAGACGGCGTTGAAATCGAAGTGGATGTAAACGAGGACATGCAGGAAGGCGATATCCTCGTCGAGACAGATCACTATGTGTATGCGGTGAAAATCTACGTTCCCAAGCCGCCAAAAGAAAATCTTGACCCAGTAAACAAGGTCAAGCATTATCTATAAAAATGTCCTGTAGCAACCGCTACAGGATTTATTTTTTAGCGACCCAGCATCTTGCCGTTGAGCGTCGCAATCCAGTGCTGGTTCTTCGCCTTGGCTGGGACCTTCAGGGTCGTAAGGCCCTTACCAATTCGCGTCTTGTACAGCACTGTTCCGTTCAGGTCTACCAAGGCAAACGTTCCGCCTAGACTCGTCTGAATTTCAATGTATCCGCCATTTACAGCAAAGTAATTTGTGGGAGAAAGCCTGCTCAGGTTTTCCATCTGAACGCTCCGATAAGTCGACTGCGTCATGGTATCCTTTTGCCAATCCGGGTCGTGAATCACAGGCTCTGTTACAATGGGATTTGCCGGTTCCGTAAAACCTAGCTGCTGGTCCATCCAGGCCATTCTTTCTTTCATCTTCTTGCGGAGGTGTTCGAATTCGCCGTCCCAAGTGTCTGCATTATTGCCACCCATGGTGATGCCGCCACCACCGCCACCCCACATTCCCCAAGGGTTCTGGTTCTGACCACCCTGGTTCTGGTTGTTGCAGTATTTCATCGGCTCCGGATCGGGATCTCCCTGTCCGCTACCCTGTCCCAGGTTAGGCCAACGCTTGAAGTTGCGGTCAGCCGCCTTGGTGATGTAGACCTTCATGGAATCCAGGTACGCATCCATCGTCTTGGTATGCCACACTCCGCTGCGGAGTTCCGCCCAGCGTTTTTTCAATTCACTTTGGTAGTGGCTGTCTTTCCACATGCCGATAAGCCAGTTAGGAGCTTTCAGGCCACCGCCCATCATCATCATTCCGCCTTGGCCCTGCTTCTGAGGATTCTCGATTTGCCAGCCGTCGGTCGTTGTCGACCCCATGCCGCCACCGTTACTCATGGCAAGATTGAAATCCCAAGCCGGACCAAGCGTCACCTTGCCCCCCTTGCTGTCCTTGGGCTTGTGCAAGAAGAAACTGCACCAGTAGGAATCGGAGTTGTTGGTCACCTCTTCGTGCAGCACATAGTCAAGCGCAGAAGTCATATCCACATAATTTTCGTAGCCGCTACCATTCTTTCCGTTCTTGAAAAGGTTCTCGAGATCTTCCAGGTACTTTTTCAGGTAGGCCTGCTGCTCTGTTTGCAGGTTTTCCTTCTTGGGGTAGTGCATAATGACATTCAGGCCGTCTGCTGTGCTGAAACCTTCCTTGTTGATATCTTCCATGCCCATGCCACCGGTATTGGTACCCGTCTTATCGAACGCCCAGATGTAGCCGCCAGTCACGTCGTCGCCACTGATGTCGGTTTCCTTGAGTTTGCTCACGTTTACACGATACTTGCCGCGCTTGATTTTTTCGATGAGCACGTAGACGCCGCGGTACACGCCGTTGATATACAAGTCGAAATGCCTGGTGCGGGGGCTGTAATGCCCAGCCTGCCTAAAAAGCCAATGGGCAAGGGCGTTTCGCATCATGCTCTTGTCCACATACGGACCATGCAAGACCCAGTCGTCGGCAGGAGGCAATCCGAACAGGCTTACATCCATGCCTTCGCCCTTCTCGTCGCGGACTTCGATGCTGTAACCCGGCTTCGGGAACTTGGCCGAAGACTGCCCACGAACCTTGATACCGATGTCGTAGCGGGTACCCTTGGCACTGTCGGCCACATTGTTCGTGGCACCATCTAGAACCTTCATGGTCGCAGGGATTTTCTCGGTCACATTCTGGTCGAGACACTCGCCCTTGGTATCAATGAACACAATCGGCAGATCGTAGGTCTGCGCTAGCGAAAAAGACGCCAATAGCGCCGTGGCAGATATGACTTTAGCCCAATAGCCCATAAAGCCTCCATTTTATCCATACTAAAGATACATCCAAGCGTGTAAAAACAATTGTTAATTTTAGTTTATGTGTTGTGAAGCACAACAACACCTAAAACATGCAAAAAAAGCTAAAACAGGTAATTTCTTTAAAATTTAAACACTTTTATCCAAAGTTACAAAAATAACTTCTCCATCTAAACCGTGTAAAAATTCTCATAAACAATACAAAAAAACACTAGACCGGTTCAAACCAGCCTAGTCTATATAATAAATGATTTATTTAAGGTGCGCTAAACGACTTTAAACGCCTGCGTGCGAGGAACGCCCTTGCCGCTTTTCACCTTAGCCTTACCGGGCAAAATCATGAGCACCTTTTCCATACGGGTGCCATCCATCTTGAGCACGCGGAAAGTATACCCCTTGATAGTGACTTCGGCACCAGGAGACGGAATAATGCCAAGCGTAGCCTGGATGAGCCCCGAAAGCGTTTCCACATGGGAATTTTCGGGAGCTTCAAGTTCCACGCCGAGTTTGTATTCCAAATCGGAAAGCGTAATGACCGGATCGAGAATGAAGCGGCCATCCTTGAGGCGCTGCACGTCTTCATCTTCATCCACATCGTCTTCGTCCTTGATTTCGCCCACGATTTCTTCGAGGATGTCTTCGAGCGTGACAAGACCTGCTGTTCCGCCATATTCATCGACCACGATGGCGAGCTGGTTACCCGTCTTGCGCAGTTCGGTGAGCATATCGTCAATTTTCTTATGGTACGGCACGAATACCGGCGGCATCACGAGTTTCATGATGTCAAACGGTTCGTCGCGGTGTTCAGTATACCATTCCAAGAAGTCGCGGTTCGAAAGAATACCGACGATGTTATCGACAGTTTCCTTGTAAACCGGCAAGCGGGAATGGCGTTCGGTATTCAGTACCTTCACCAGTTCTTCGAGCGGCGTACCCACTTCGACCGCGCACATATCCACGCGCGGAGTCATAATTTCGCGTACCGGAGTTTCCACGAAGTCGAAGATGTTCAGAATCATCTGGCGCTCTTCCTGCTCCAGGCCTTCGCCATCAGGGTCAGCCTCGTCCGAGAGGTCAGCCTGCGCCTGCACGGCGTCGCGGCGTTCTTCGGGCAAGAAGCTGAGTTTGGAATCGTAGCCCAAGCCC
Organism: Fibrobacter sp.; assembly: GCA_017526585.1. Classification (GTDB taxonomy): domain Bacteria; phylum Fibrobacterota; class Fibrobacteria; order Fibrobacterales; family Fibrobacteraceae; genus Fibrobacter. The sequence continues at coordinate 40,478 of JAFXRC010000031.1, forward strand.
TTCAAGATCTTGACGAACAGCACATGGCAAATCTTAGCAGGCAGCGCAAACGGGAGTCGAATGAACTTGAACAGCGGAATCAGCACAATGGCAAAGGTATCCGGCTTCAAGTTCCCGAGCAGGTTCGCCAAGAACACCGTAATCGTGTAGATAGCAACGCAGGCAACCACCAGGTAAGCGGCAAAAGCGAGGAACCAGTATTCCTGCACCCAGTTCCACGGAATCATCTGGAACAGATAAAAACCGAGAACGCCCGCACCCACGTTACAGAAGATTCGGCCAATAGAGATTGTCTCGTTAAAGCCAGGCAGTTCCACCAACGAGGCGACCAGCTCTTCGCGGCCTTCACGGTCACGGGCATCGCGCTTGGCATATATTCCGCTAAAGGCGGACTTGATCAGCGAAAACGAGAACGAGGTCAGGACAAAAACGACAAGGAACGCAATGGCCCAACTTTCGGGAGTTTCCATTATGCACCTTCCTTGTACGGGTCAAGTCCCAGGAATTCGCATTCGCGCTTGCGCATCACCTTGCGGTCAGCAGCCTTGATATGGTCGTAGCCCGATAGGTGCAAGAGCCCGTGAACAATCACGCGCTTCATTTCGGCGTAGAACGTGTTGCCGTATTCGGGAGCCTGGCGGCGTACCTGCTCGCGTGCGATGTAGATTTCGCCGAGCATAGCCTCGTCTTCGGGAATCTCGACACCGAGCTCGTTCTTCCATTCAAACGAGAGCACGTCGGTCACCTTGTCGAGCCCGCGGTAGTCGCGGTTCATGGTGCGCACGAACTCGTCGGTGCAGAGCACGATGTTCACGTCTTTTTCCTTGCCTTCTTCGGCAAGGAGCTTGCGAGCCATCTTTTCGAACTTGTCCTTATACGGAAAAGCCTCGATGTCCCCCTCGCAAAGGAACTCGATATTATACTTCTTCTTTCGACTAGCAGGGTCCGGCATTAAATGTTATACCACTTCTTGAGGACGTTAATGATAGCTTCGGCCTGGGCCTTGCCCGTAATCTTGAACTTGCCCTGGGCCTTGAACATTCCGTTCATCTTGCGGTAGCGGCGGAGCGACACCTTGGGCTCGGTGAATTCACCCGACTTGGGGTCCTTTTCCTGATAAAGGAACATGACCGTCGGCCAGGCACCCTTCGAAAGGATTTCCTTACCGAGTTCCTTGATGACTTCTTCACCGGTATCTTCGTCGCTAAAGGCAACGCTCAGTTCTTCAACTTCCATATTCGGTCCTATAGTTTATATACAACAAACCTTCTTTCAAAAAACTTTGAAAAAAGTCACAGTTTTGTTACCTCGACAATACAAACCGCTATCAAGGCATAAAAAAAATACATATATTTATTGATGAATGTAACTATAAAGCGAGGCTTTATGTCTTTTTCACGTTGTTTCAAGCTCCTAACCGCCCTACTAGCGGTTCTTATCGGGATGTCTTTTGCCGCTTCTGGCAAGAAAATCACGTCTGGAAAGTTCCGCTATTCCGTCGGCGAAGTGTTTCTTCATCGAAACGGGGAAAAACTAGTTGTTAAATCTTCCGAACAGACAAAGTTTAAACAGGCGAAGAATGTCCGCGAAGGAGATGACATCGAGACCCTGATTGAGTCAGAAGTTACGGTCGCACTCCCTGACGGCAGTTCCTTCAATGTCCAGGAAAACACCGTTGTCTCTATTACGAAGCTCTCCTTTGAGGACGGCGAAAACCACTTTGAAACAGCAATTAAGAAGGGTAACCTTTCGTTCGATGTGCAAAAACAGGCTGGAAAGAGCACTTTCAAGTTTAAGACCGGTACCGCAACAGCTGCCATTCGAGGAACTGCTGGCACCGTAGGTCAAACCCCTAAAAAGAAGGTTTTCTCCCTGAGAGAAGGCGTCCTGGACATCGAAATCAATGGTAAGAACTACACCATTACCGAAGGTCAGACTGCAATCGGTAATGATGATGAGGTCAGGATCATCAATATCAACGGCTCCGGCGACCCCTCTTTCATGAACGACTTGCTTAAAATCATAGACGAAGTCGACAACATGGACTCCCTCATGAAAATTATCGAGGAAAAGGACCATCTTTACACGTCCGTCATCGATTCCCTGAAGAATTCCATCAAATGTACCTACAACATTCCTGATACGATTCTGGAAAACAAAATTCCTATCGAGGCGACATGCCCTGCCGGCGTTAAGGTCGGTATTCTCGATGACCGCATCTTGTCGGACGGCTCTCCCATCCACCTGATGTTCGAAGTGTCGACCGGCTCCTTCGGAATGAAGAAAATTCCTATCACCTGCCAGAGCGACAGCGTCACCTTCCAGTGTGCACAGCTTTCGACCTACTATTCCGCCCGCGAAATAAAGACCGCCGACACATTGAGTGGAGATTACAAGTCCTTAACAATTTCAACTCCGTCTCCCATCTATGTCTGTAATTCCAGCTCCGTCACCATCGAAGGAACTTTCGATCCGAATCAGCCGAACGCAAAGCTGTTCGTAAAAATTGGAAACCAGCAATCCGAAGACCTAGTCTCTAAGAGCGCAAATGGGCTGTTCTCCTACACCGTCACGATTACCGACAACAACGGACTGTGGAACGAAGATCAAATCACAGTAGAATACGTTTCTGATACTCACAAGGATCATGCAGTCTTAGGACTCAATGTGGACAAGACCTGCAAAGCCGTTAACCTGCTCATACCTCATGTGACTTTCAACGGCTACGACTCCCTTAAATGCAAGGCTCAGGTAACCATAGTCAACCAGCAAAACGACCTCGTTTTCTATACAACGAGCGTAGACAATGCCCCAAAGAACAGCGTTTACCTCAACGATGGCGAAAGCAACCTCGGCATTGACCTAGCATCCGGAGTCCATACCTATGAATTCAGCGTGGAAGACCAGGCTACCAACAAGCACAAGATTACAAAGGAACTAGGCTGCTACCCCAACATCAATGGAGCCAGAATCACCTTCGTGAATGGTCCAGAAGAAAGGCTCCGCGTACCGCCTCCGCCCAGAGGAATCCAGAACACCTTCCACAGGACGCTTTCGTTCAGCGTTGATAATCTTCCGCAAAAGAGCCACGTTTACATCCAGCAAGTCAGGATAGAGCAGGAAGGAAAAGAACCGATTATCTTACGCAGCACGGACCTGCTATCCAACCGAATTGACCAAGTGATTGAACTGACGCGCAGCAAAAAGAAGACTTACATCAATGTTACCGTCACTCTGAAAAATGGCACCACCTTGCAGGCCACTAAGACATACGAGGTCCGCTAATGAAGAAAAGCTTTTTTGCAACTCTCGCCTTAACAGCTGCTATCGCATCAGCACAAGCCCAGGCTCCTGCACCGACTCAAGCTCCGGCACAAGCACCGGCTAAAACGCAAGCCCAGGCCCCGGCGCAACCCAAACCAGCGGTGGCAGATAGCCTTGCAAAAGTTACAGCGGACTCGACAGCCAAGTCCGCACCCGCAGCAGCTACAACAGCCCCCGCAAAGGATAGCACCGTAGCAGCTCCCACAGATTCTCTGGTCAGCGTTCAAAGCGCAGCCGTCCAAGATTCCGCAACAACAGCCGCCGTCGATTCCGCCACTGTTGCCGCAGCAGACTCTACCGTCGCAAGCGACTCTGCAAAGGTCGACAGCACCGTAGCAGCCGTACCCGATACGACAACGCCTCCCGTCTCCTATCTAGAAGGAACTGAAATTTCGGGCGAAATCCAGGGATTCATTAAAGCAGACAATTCCCCCTATCTCGTTGTCGAGGATTTGACCGTCGAACCCAACACCGCAGTCATCATCGAACCGGGTGTCGTGTTCCTGTTCATGCCGAACACGGGAATCCATTCCGAAGGTCAGTTCATTGTCGCGGGTTCACGCGCCAACACCGTCATCTTCCGTTCCGCATCATCGAGCCCCAAGCCCGGCGACTGGAAGGGCATCACGATTACGGGCGAAACAAGTTCCGAAATCAGAAACGCAAACATCCGCGACGCCGTTGCAGGAATTGCAGTTGAAAACAGCAATCTCTCCCTGCAGTCGACCAACGTTTCGAACTCCTTGAGCCGCGGTCTTTTCGCAAGGAACTCCAAGGTCACCGTTACGGACGGCTCTTTCGAGAACAACAAGGGTGCCGCCATCCATGCGGACAGCTACACCGAACTTTCTGTAAAGCAGGTGAACTTCTCCGGCAACCAGGTTGCATTGTACAATTCTCCGATGTCCATCACGGATGTCGAATCGTCCCTGCTGGAAAACAACGATTACGGCATTTTGGACATGGGCAACAGCTTCCTTGCCTTTAGCAACTCTCGAATCTCCAAGAACAAGACTGGTGCAAGTGCAGACGAAGTCTTGGACAAGAGCATCATCGAAAGTGTTTCCGGAAACGAAACTGAATTCAACAGGGATTTCAAGACCGTCGCAAGCCTGCTTCCGCCGAACCCGGAAATTCCTGGCGTAGAAAGCCGTCCTCTCAACCAGAACGACAAAATTGGCGATTGGCTCTCTCAGAAGAGTGCCGATGAACAAAAGAACGACACTACCGCAAAGACATGGTCCATCATCGGATCGGTGATGTTAGGTGTCAACTACCACAATGTCACGACGCTCAAGAACAAGACCGACTCCCTTATTGTCGTTTCAGGCGACTCCATCAAGCCGGGCAAGCACTACGAAAACACATTCCAAGTTCCTGGACTTGGAGCCGAAGCTTCCGCCTACTTGCTCATGCGTTCTAGCGACGGAAAAACCATCGAATTCAATACAGACCTGACCGCAGATTCCTGGAACCATTTCTCTCCGAACCCGGTCACCTTGAGCTACTCCGACAACCACAACTACGCAGTCTTGGGTGACTTCACCAAGATGGACGGCGACATCTATATGTCCTCGCTCCAGTTGTTCGGTGCCGGCTACAGGCTTTCTCTCCTGAAGAACAATGCCAACCAGCCGCTATTCGAGCTCGACGGATTCTTCGGTGAAGCCCGCAAGCCTTACCTGCTGGGTGAACGCCACCCCTACATTTACAACAACTACATTGAAGAAGGCGAAGCTCAGGCACAGAGGATCGCTTACGGAGCTGCATTCAAGTGGGCTCCGCTGCGCAGATTCGATGCCAAGTTCGGTTTCGTCTACGCCGATGACGAGCTGAAGGACCCGCTGCTCCGCGATGGTTCCAGCAAGACCAACTCGACGAGCGAACCCCTCCAGCAGTCCATGACTCTCTACGCCGACGGAAACTGGCTATTCTACCCCGGCGATATCGAGCTCAGGGGACAAATCGCCGTCGGTCGTTCCGACACGACCGATGTGGTTCGCGAAAGAGCGATCAACAAGGTCTTTACCGATGCAGGCCTGAACGTTTCCTCGCTTAGCAAGATGCGTGAGCTGATGAACAATGAAGCAAAGATCAGCTCGCTCAACCTGAACGAACTGGAAGCAATCTTCGGAGAGAACACGACTCTCACCCGCGGGCAAATGCGCGACTCCTTGCGCACCTTGATTCGCGAAGCCAAGGTGGTGAAGGGAGACTACGAAAGTGACCGCGACGACAGCCGAGTCCTCGGACTCAACTGGGGCAGTCAGAACTTCGCCATCGGAGCATCGCTCTACTGGAACATTTACAAGACGACCATTTCTGGAAGCATCAAGTACGTTGGCGAAGACTTCTACAGCGCAGGTTCTGCAAACCAGCTCGCCGACACGCGTGAATTCCACGGAAAAATCGAGCAGATTATCACCAACTTCTGGACACTTAACGGTGGCTATGAACTCGACATTGAAAACGCTGCCAACGGCGGAGAGACGAACCTCTTCGGTCTTGGCGAAGGTACCCGCTGGGGACTCTTCTCCGACAGCGATTCCAAGTGGGCTGAAGAACACGAACTGGACAAAGGTCGTACCAAGTACATCCAGAACTGGAGACTCGGAAGCTCCTTTAAAATTGGTTCCAACGTCAATTTGGACGTCGGCTACAATCTGGAATACCGCACCCAATACCGCCCCTACCAGCTCCACGGAGACTACATCCTGGAAGACGGAATCTATAGGGATGGTTGGTTTGCCGCACGTAAGAATAGATCCACGACCGAAATTGTGGACAAGGACAGAGGCGACACCACGGAAGTTGACTCCGCACGTTGGGCTGAATACATGAGGCTTTCGAGCGAAGAATACCTCGCTTCTAAATTCCAGGAAAGAATCTACAGAAACACCTGGAAGTTGGATGTTTCTCTGCAGGCATTCAAGACGCTATTCAAGGTTGGCGGACGCTGGACAGTCCGTACCGACGATTCCAAGTTCTATAAGGACGAACCGATCGATGGCATCAACCTGGCTGACGAGACCTGGGCTAAGATGGGCTACTACTTTGGTGGTGCCAACTACTTCGAGCACTCTTACCCCTTGTCTGCAACAACCAAACTCAAGAGAATCCAGAACTACGTGTCGGTACAACCGAGGTTCAAGACCTACAAGCGTGACGACATGAAGGAAAGCGAAATCACCATCGACGACGAATTCGAGATTTCGTTCCTGAACCGATTCCTGATTTGGGGAATCTCTGGAGAATTCCGCTACCTCACCGTCGATTGGGAAGAAGAAGATGTTTCGATGGACGAAAGCGAAACAGACATCTTGGCTAGCACAAACCTCCGCGTAAACCACACCAAGCGCCTCTACAGCGAATGGTATGTCGGTTCCGCGCTCTACCTCCGTCCGGATAACGAAAGCAGCGAATACACGGATATCTTTGGCGGCGTAAGAGTCAATTACCAATTCTAAAGCGGCTTCGCCGAAGTTTCAAGTTCCTAGTTACAAGTTACTAGGAACTTTTTTTGTTTAGTAACTAGCAACTAGTATCTAGTAACGATTCGTCTAATTTCTACATTATAGGGCGATGTTCACCTACCGCTACAGAGAACTAAGCGTTGCGCTTGCCAAGAAAGGCAAGTATCGCGAGGCTTTGGCCAAGGAACTCCGCTTGCACCCCGAAGAAATCTTCAATTTGCAGGTGGAACGATTCTCATTGGATAGCCGTCGCAAAGGAGACGCCAAATGGTCTTACAACGTGATTTTCGACTTGAAGCGCGAAGTGCGCGCCACCGGAAATCATGCCAAGGGTCTTGTAGCGGCAACACGTGACAAAGAACATCTAGAGACCGACCCACAGAAAAACACCGTCGCGATGCCAGGACATGTCGATGTGATTGGCGCAGGTCCGAGTGGGCTTTGGGCGGCATTGCATTTACTGCGAAAAGGTTTTGCCGTCGATTTGTACGAACAGGGCAAATGCGTCGAGGAACGTTTCCGCGATATTCGCAGGTTCTTTGTAGATCGGAATTTTAACGCCTACAGCAACGTGCTTTTTGGCGAAGGAGGTGCGGGGGCCTTTAGCGATGGAAAGCTGAATACCCGCACCCGGAACCTGTTCGTGGAACAGGTTCTACACGACATGGTGGAATTCGGAGTCGACGAATCCGTCGTGACCTTCGCCAAGCCGCATATCGGCACGGACCGCCTCGTTTTATTGCTGCGAGAGCTGCGCGCCGAAATTGCAAAGCTCGGAGGCAAGATTCATTTTAGTACCGCGCTCGAAGACATTGAAATTAAGGATGGTCGCATCGCGGCGATCCAATTGCGAGACGTTTCGACGCAAAATTCTCAGGCGAATTGGAAACCGTGCGAAGCCTTGGTGCTCGCCGTCGGGCATTCAGCCCGGAGCATTTACGAAATGCTCCACGCCCGTGGCGTAGCGCTCGAAAGCAAGGCTTTTGCCATGGGCGTGCGCGTCGAGCACCCACAAGCGCTCATCAACATGCGTCAGCTGGGTCTGAATGTCGATACCAAGCTCACGGGTTCCGCCGAATACTTCCTCGCCACCCCGACACTGAATAAGACGAGCAGCGCCTACAGTTTCTGCATGTGTCCGGGTGGCGTTCTGGTGCCCTGCGCCTCGGAGACCGGGACCCTTGCCACCAACGGCATGAGCTACAGCCGCCGCAACGGTCCCTTCGCCAACGGTGCCATCGCCGTGCCCATTGCAGCAAGCGAAAAACTCTTTGGCGGTCTTGAATTCCAGCGCAAAATCGAAAGCGACGCCTACGCGGTCGGCGGCAAGAGTTACGCAGCTCCGGCCCAAACCATCAAGGCGTTCCTCGCCCACCGCGAAGACAAATCGCTCCCGAAATCCACCTACCCCTGCGGGCTTGTTCAAAGCAATCTGTGGGACTGGATGGATAAAACCATTTGCAAGAGCCTCGCCGAAGGATTCCAAAACTTTGACAAGAAGATTCCCGGATTCATCGAAGAAGGCCTGATTGTCGCCCCCGAAACTCGCACGAGTAGCCCGTTGCGCATGAGCCGCAACAACGAGACGCTGGAAAGCGTGAATACCAAGGGCCTGTTCGTGCTCGGCGAAGGTGCCGGATATTCCGGCGGAATCGTCACTAGCGCCGCCGACGGCGTGCGACTCGCCCACTACGCGAAAAAGGAAAGCTTATGATTACCCGAGTCATTGACCGCAATTTTGCCAACATGCGCCTCGACCGTTTTTTGCGCAAGGCTTTCCCCGACGAATCACTGTCGGTCTTTTTCGCCGTCATCCGCAAGAAGAAAGTCCGCGTGAATGGCGTCGTAGGCAAGGCGAATCAAATGTTGCAGGAAGGTGACACCGTCTGCATTTACGAGAATTTCAAGAGCGTCGATGCGGATTCCCAAGGCGCCACCAACGTCATCCAGTTCCCTGCAAGCCAAAACGAAGGCGATAAGCCCAACGCCGGTTTTGCAAAGGCAAAATCCACCTGGGGCAAGAGCGTCTCTTCTGCCGAAAAACAATCCGGCTGGGGCGCAAAGGAACTCGATATCGTCATTCAGACCGAAGACTATGTGGTCGTGAACAAGCCCTCGGGACTCGCAAGCCAACCGGGTTCCGGCACTCGCCCCGGCGAGAGCCTCGTGGAATACCTGTGGGAATGGGGCCGCCGCGAAGGGCTCGACTTTAAGCCTACCATCGCACACCGCCTCGACCAAGAAACCTCGGGCATGATTATCGCCGCCCTCCACGGCGACACGCTCCGCGAACTCACGCGCATGATCCGCGAGCACGAAGTCGACAAGTTCTATTACGCGCTCGTCAAGGGCAACCTCAAGAAAGACAAGGGAACCATCGACGAAACGCTTACCCGCACCGACGCCGCCAAGGGCAGCAAGATGAAGGTCGGCGAAACCGGCAAGGACGCCCAGAAGGCCATCACGCATTACCGCGTCAAGCAGCACTACGAAGGCTACGACCTCGTAAAAATCAAGCTCGAAACGGGCCGCATGCACCAAATCCGCGCCCACTTCGCAAGCATCGGTCACCCGCTTCTCGGCGACACGCGCTACGGTGATTTCGCGCTCAACCGCGAAGTCAAAAAACAGCTCGGACTGCACCGTCTGTTTTTGCACAGTTGCCGACTGGAATTCACCTGGCACGGCGACAAAATCGTACTCGATTGTCCACTTCCTAAGGAACTGCAAAGCGTCGTGGACCAGCTAAGGCCTATCCGCCACGAACATCGGTAGAAGCGTTTATTTATTCCCCTACTCGACCTGCTTGATGCATACAACAAACAGCATCATTTTTTCTTATATTACAATTCGAGGGGTTGGAGGCTTAAGGAGAAAGTATGAAGTTTCTTTCGGCAATTTTGGTATTCCTGTTTTTGATAGGTTGCAGCAACAGTGAGTCGCCCGCCATTTCCAATTCGGAAACAAGCGACACACCTAAAAACATCGATTCTATCGAGGGCATGCTCCGACTTGCCGGTGGCAAGGTTACCCTCGGCACAAACGACAAGAACTTCAAGGAAAACGAACGCCCCGCCATGGAGGTCGTACTCGATTATGACTTCTACATGGGCATTCACGAAGTCACTTGCGGGGAATACGCCGAGGTCGCCAAGAAGGCGAAGCTCAATACCTTCGGCAAATGCGAAAACGACAGCCTCCCCCTCACCGACATTACCTACTACGACGCCGTACTCTTTGCCAACGCCAAGAGCAAGCTCGAAAAACGCGATACGGCATACACCTACCGCAGCGCACTCTTCGACGGGGAAAAGCACTGCACGAACCTGGAAGGTTTCGCATTTCATGCAGATATTGATGGTTACAGACTCCCTACCGAAGCAGAATGGGTCTACGCAGCGACACGAGCCTGGGATGTAAAGAAAAGTTGGAACAACCGCAACTCTGAATACAAGCTTCACCCTGTTTGCAGCATCGGCACAGATTCTGCCGGATTCTGCGACATGGCTGGGAACGCCCTGGAATGGGTGAACGACTGGATGGGAAAATTCCACGACACGACCGTCACCAACTACGCAGGAGCGCCCGATGGTGGAGACATGGGAGAGCGAATTGTCAAAGGAGGAAGCTACTCTTCTTCAGAAAAAGAACTAAATCCCTACAGCCGAGGAGATGTCTATACCGTCACGTCTTCAGTAAGAGCCGAATATGTCGGTTTTCGTCTAGCTTTCGGAAGCATCCCCGATGCTCTTTGGATGAATGATGATGGAACATCAACCTCCAATATCGTGACATCTCTCGTCGGGTCGGAAGCCATCAAGAATCTTACCGGAACATTCAACGCAAAGCTCGCCTTCCGCAACGATGTCAGCGAAAACATTGCCTACCTGGACTACAGAAACGGAACTCTTTCCATTAAAGAAATTACAAAGGGAATCAACGCCTACCATCCCGATATTTCGCCAGACGGCAACTGGATAGCCTATTGCACAGGCATTGAAGGAATCAGCGGGCCTTCATCCGTTTACGTACAGAGCCTTGACTCAAAAAAACCGTCAGGACCGATAAAGCTAAATGTTAAAAGTGCGGCCATTCCCCGCTGGCGAATCCTTGAAAACGGTGACACGGCAATCGTCTACGTGAACGACGCCGGGAACAACAAGGACGAAGCAACGTTCAAGAGCAATTCGACGTGGCAGGTAAAATTCGCGAACGGCAAGTTCGGAACACCGCAGAAGCTCTTTGACGGAGCATACCACGGCGGCATCAGCGATGACAATACGCTCGCCGTCTCTGGCGCAAGAATCCTGCGCGCCCGCGTCGCCAAGAAAGATGTCGTCTGGTACGATTCAGCCCAAGCCTGCAACGTATCGCTTTCCCAGGACGGGACCAAGCGCACCGCATTCCTGGACTTCGCCGGGAAACCGGGCAAGGATTTTGCGGGCGAAAGCTACGCCACCCACGAACGGCTCTTTATCGCTGACAGCAACGGGAAGCTGATTCAGTCCATCAAGTCTCCTGCAGGTTATACCTTCGACCATACCGAATGGGCTACCGACGGTGAAAAATCCATCATCCTGGCAACGCTCACCAATTCTAACGGAGCCCACACAAAGATTGCCATCGTCAATCCAGAGGACAGCTCTACTACCGAAATTGTCGAAGGCGAAGAACTGTGGCATCCGAGCCTGTGGCTTAAAGAAGTTCAAAAGACTATTCCATCTACAGAAGATTCTACCGAGAACGACACGACATTCCACCTTGACCCGGACAGCGCTGGCGTTTATTACAACACCTCAGGCAACTACGTCGCTGTACAATGGCGCTATAAAATGGAAATGCTTTGGCAGTACATGAATACAGCCAACGTCGTTGTATTGGGAAGTTCCCGAGCCATGTTCGCTGTAAACCCGCTCTACTTCAACAAGCCCTTTTTCGTTCTCAATCTTGCCAATTCGGAAAACACAAAATACGGTTCCAAATACATCTTCCACAACTATGTCGTTCCACATTTCAAAAAGCTAAAATACATCATCATTTCTATGGATCTTGACCGTTGGTACCATGACAACGACTACAACTTCTTTTATTCAAAATACAAGAATTTTCCCGGCTACATTTATGATGAAAACCACAATTTTTGGATTGACGGCATCCCCCAGGACCTTTTGGACATGACTTTCGAATCCCTTGGCCAGGAAAGCTATGCACAAAAGTTCCGTCCGGCACGGGGATTCCAGAAAAGCGCATCAAAGGGATGGGAACAAGAAAATGTTCCTATAAAGAGGGATTCCATGTGGTACTCGAAGAATTCGACAGTTTATTATAAAAACTACGACCTTCTCGTAGACATTATCAAAGAGGCGGCAGAGCACAACATCACCGTTATCGGCGTAGAATTCCCCCAGAGTCCCGCATTTAAGACAACAGGAAGCTACGCACAATTCGGTCTACAAAGAAGCCAGATGCCGCAACTGTTTGAAGAAATAAACAACATCAGCAAGACCTACCCAAACTTCATGTTTGTCGATGAAAATAAGATGGGTGATCATGACTACCCTGAAGAGATGGCCCAAGACGCAGGCCACCTATCAACAGAAGGTGCCAAGAAAATGTCTATTCGCCTAGATTCCTTATTGAGAACCCTGGAATAAATAAACTACAGTTATTTTAAAGCCATGAATTTATTTTTCATTGCAATTTTTTCGTTGTTTGTTTTTATAAGCTGCAGCAACAGCGATTCGTTCACACCACCCGCAGACGATGTTTCTGAACCTTCTTTAGCCGACACGACCGAAATTTCAAGCGCTACAGAAGATTCCATTTCAGAGATAACAATCGAGGGTATGCTCCGACTTGCCGGTGGCAAGGTCATCCTTGGCACCAACGACACGAACTTCAGGGAAAACGAACGCCCCGCCATGGAGGTCGTACTCGATTACGACTTCTACATGGGCATTCACGAAGTCACTTGCGGGGAATACGCCGAGGTCGCCAAGAAGGCAAAGCTCAAGACTTTCGGCACATGCGAAAACGACAGTCTCCCCCTCACCGACATTACCTACTACGACGCCGTACTCTTTGCCAACGCCAAGAGCAAGCTCGAAAAACGCGATACGGTATACACCTACCGCAGCGCACTCTTCGATGGGGAAAGCCACTGCACCAACCTGGAAGGCTTCGCATTCCATGCTGATGTCGATGGCTTCAGGCTCCCGACCGAAGCGGAATGGGTCTTCGCGGCGACACGCGCATGGAACCTCAAGAAAAGCTGGAACAACAGCAACTCCGGATACAAGCTACACCCCGTCTGCAGCAAGGACGCCGACTCCGCGGGATTCTGCGACATGGCCGGGAACGCCCTGGAGTGGGTGAACGACTGGATGGGAAAATTTCGCGACACGACCGTCATTAACTATGCAGGAGCCCCGAATGGAGGAAACCAGGGGGAACGCGTCGTCAAGGGCGGCTACTACTCATTTTCTGAAAAACAACTCAGCCCCTACAGCCGCGGGGACGTCTACACGGTAACATCATCAACAATGGCAGAATACGTGGGCTTCAGACTCGCAATCGGAATCATCCCCAACGCGCTTTGGATGGGAAACGACGGAAAATCTCAAACAAGTTCCATCACGGCGCTTGCAAGCAACGAGACCGTCAAGGCCATTACAGGCTCATACAACGTCAAGCTGGCATTCCGCAATGACGTCACCGGGAACATATCCTACATAAACTACCAGAACATTCCCATTTCCATTCAGGAAATCACCGACGGCATAGACGCCTACCACCCCGAAATCTCACCGAACGGAAGCTGGGTCGCGTTCTGCACGGGGATGGAGGGAGTCTCGGGAAAATCGACGATCTACGTGCAAAGCCTCGACGAAGATTCGACAATCCAGGTAAAGCTCAACAGCAACGGCGCTGCCATTCCGCGATGGCGTGTACTCGACAACGGAGACACGGTTATCGTCTATGTGAGCGATGCCGGGAACAACAAGGACGACGCCACGTTCAAGAGCGCGTCCACCTGGCAGGTCAAGTTCTCCAACGGCAAGTTCGGCAAGCCGGAAAAGCTCTTCGACGGCGCCTACCACGGCGGCATCAGCGAAGACGGGAAGCTCGCTGTATCGGGAGCAAGATTACTCCGCGCCCGCGTATTGGGAAAGGACAGGGTCTGGTACAACAGCGAACAGGCATGTAACGCCTCGCTGGCCCAGGACGGGACAAAGCGGACGGCATTCCTGGACTTCGGAGGCAGAACAGGACGTAAATTCGCAGGCAGCAACTACGCCACGCACCAGAGGATCCTCATCGCCGACAGCAACGGGAAACTCCTACAGACAATAGAAGCCCCGGCCGGTTACACCTTCGACCATACCGAATGGGCTACCAACGGAACCAAGTCGACCATCGTAGCCACTCTCACCAACGTCAACGGGGCCCACGAAAAAATCGTGCTCGTGGATCCCGATGACAACAGCGTCACAGAACTCGCAGAGGGCGAAGAACTTTGGCACCCGAATCTTTGGATAAAAAAGAAAAAAACTATTCAGCCCTCGATAACCTCTTCATCAGAAGAGTTCTCATCGTCTTCGCAAACAGAGTCTTCCTCACCGGAATCCTCCGAAAGCGCGTCCGAACCCGAACAGCCCTTTATACTTGATTATGACAGCGCTGGCGTGTACTATAATTCAACAGGAAACTACATCGCCGCTCAATGGCGCTATAAGATGGAAATCCTGTGGCAATACATGGATTCAGCGAACATAGTCGTTTTGGGAAGTTCTCGAGCCCTGCACGGAGTTGATCCTCAAATTTTCCAAGTCCCATTCTTCGGAATAAACTTGGCCAATACGCAAAACACCCACCATGGTTCACAATACATTTTCCATAATTACGTATTGCCCCATTTTAAAAAATTAAAATACGTCATCATCTCTGTTGATTTAGACCGTTGGTACAAACCAATATCACATAGTTTCTTCTATAAAAAATACCTGAACTTTCCCGGCTACAAATACGACGCAAACCATGAATTTTGGACAAAGGGAAAGCCAACAGATCTATTCGAATACACCTACGAATCCCTCGGTAACGAGGCATACGGAAAGGTTCTTCGCCAAACAAAAGGGTTCCTAACCTCTAATGCAGAAGGATGGGAGCAAAACAACGTTCCGTTAGAACGGGATTCAAGTTTGTTTAGCGAAGATTCTCTAAACTACTATGAGAACTACAATTATCTGCTGGAAATCATAAAAGAGGCTGCCGAGCACGACATCGTCGTCATTGGAGTGGAATGCCCCGAAAGTCCTGCTTACAGAGAAACAGGATCTTATGGCAAATATGGACTCAAAAGAAGTCAAATGCCAGTGCTACTCCAAGAAATAGAGGACATTAGCAAGACCTATCCGAACTTCGTTTTCTTCGACGAAAACAAAATGGGAAATCACGACTATACAGACGATATGGCCTTGGATGCAGATCATCTTGCAACTTTAGGCGCAGAACAGCTCTCACACCGTCTAGACTCTCTCATCAGAGCCTTAAATATTTTCTAAATTTACCTCCGAAAAATTTAGCTGGCACGTGTTTTGCGCCCGATTGATGGAGCGAAACGCATGCCAAAGAGGAAAAGATGAAAGTTTCTTTGAATTGGCTCAGACGTCACGTTGATCTTCCGGAATCTGCGGAAGAAGTTGCAAAGGCATTGACCTCCATCGGCTTGGAAGTCGAAGGTATGGAAGAACCGGGCAAGGTTTATGAAAAGCTGATTGTGGCAAAGGTTCTTACCTGCGATGCCCACCCGGACAGCGACCACTTGCACATTACGACCGTCAATAACGGCAAAGAAACCATCCAGGTTGTTTGCGGCGCTCCGAACGTAGCCGCCGGCCAGACCGTGGTACTTGCCCCGATCGGTGCAGAACTTCCGCTCCCCGATGGCACCATGCTCAAGATGAAAAAGTCCAAGATTCGCGGCGTTGAAAGCTTCGGTATGATTTGCGCCGAAGACGAAATCGGCCTCAGCGACGACCACGGCGGAATCATGGTTCTCGACGACAGCATTCCCGCTGGCACCCCGTTCGTAAGCCTCGGCCTCTACGACGTCTGCTTTGAACTGAACGTGACCCCGAACCGCCCGGACGCCCTCAGCCACCGTGGCGTGGCCCGCGAACTCGCCGCCAAGTTCGGCCGTCCGCTCAAGCCGCTCGCCTACGAACTCAAGGAAGATTCCGAAGCAGCCAGTTCCGCCATCAGCCTCGAAGTGGTTCCGGGTTGCGGTTGCTCCCGCTATGTAGGCCGCGTCATCAAGGACGTGAAGGTTGAAAAGTCTCCGGCTTGGCTCGCCAAGCTCCTGCATGCAGTTGGCATGAACAGCATCAACAACGTGGTCGATATCACGAACTTCATTCTGATGGACGTGGGCCAGCCGCTCCACAGCTTTGACATGGACCAGCTGCACGGCAACAAGATTAAGGTCCGCCGCGCTGTAAAGGGCGAAAAGATCGAAACCATCGACCACACCGCTCACGAACTCGTTGAAAACGACCTCGTGATTTGCGACGGCGACCGTCCGGCTTGCGTAGCCGGCGTGATGGGCGGCGTTGAATCCGAAATTGTCGATGCCACCAAGAACGTGTTCCTCGAAAGCGCCTGGTTCAACCCGACCATCGTCCGCAAGCAGGCCAAGCGCCTTTGCATTTCGACCGATTCCAGCTACCGATTCGAACGCGAAATTGACTTTACCACCCAGGACGAATACAGCCGCTATGCCTGCGCCATGATTCAGGAAGTCGCGGGTGGCCGCATTCTCAAGGGTTCCGTCGAATACACCGGCGACGACCACAAGAAGAATTTGAACGAAGTCACGCTTCGCACTGCCCGCGCCGAAAAAGTCATCGGCATGAAGATTGCGGCTGCTGACATCGAAAAGTACCTCACAGGTATCGCCCTCGAAGTCGTGAAGAAGGACGCCGAATCTATCACCTTCAGGATTCCGGGATTCCGCCCCGACCTCGAACGCGAAGTGGACCTCATCGAAGAAGTCGCTCGACTCATCGGTTTCGACAACATCCCGTACACGCTGCCGAGCTTCAAGATGCAGCCGAACGAACTTCCGCCGATCGAAGTCCTGAACCGCAAGATCCGCAAGACCTTGTCTGCAATGGGTCTGCACGAATGCTTGAGCCTGCGCTTTACGAGCAAGGCCCGCACCGAAGCTCTGTTCGGCGCCGAAAATGACGACCGCCGTAGCAAGCCCGCAGCACTCCTCAACCCGCTTTCCGACGAACTCGGCGTGGTTCCGACCAGCCTCCTCCCGAATCTTCTCAAGAGCGTTGCCGAAAACGAAAAGAACCGCCCCGGTTCCGTTCGCCTGTTCGAAGTTGCCAAGGGTCAGTTCAAGCGCGACCGCAAGGACGTGCGCGATCCGGGCTTCGACGAATCGAACCTCGTCGCCCTCGCCGTTGCAGGCGCCTTCGACGTGAACCCGCTCAACGACAAGCCCGCCCAGATTGACTTTGCAGCCTTCAAGGGCCTGGTACAGAGTTTCCTCAAGCGCGTGGGCCTCGTCGTGGAATTCCGCGTTCCCTCCAAGCCCGAAATCTTCTTACATCCGGGCAAGCAGGTCGAAGTCCTCGCCGACGGCGTGGTGCTTGGCACCATGGGCGAACTCCACCCCTCCGTGATGGCCGCCTTCGATATCGGTTACACCACCTACGTGATGGAACTCGACATGGACAAGATGGAACACGCTACCCACAAGAAGATCGTGTTCGAACCGTTCAGCCGCCAGGTACCGTCTAGCCGCGACATTTCCCTCGAAGTCGACAAGACCATGACTCACGAACAGATTCTTGCACGCATCAAGGGCCTGAACCCGAAGAACCTTGCAAAGATTACGCTCAAGAGTATCTACGAAGGCGACAAGATCGAAGCCGGCAAGAAGAACCTGGTCTACAGCCTGACCTACCAGGCCATGGACCGCACGCTTACCGACGACGAAGTCAACAAGGCCCACAACAAGCTGCGTGACAAGCTCGTCGCAAACGGCGATATCATGCTCCGCTAAAAGCTGTACCTCCGGTGCAGCAACGCTACTACAAGCAGTCTCTAAAAAAATTAAACCGCTGAGGCTATCACCTCGGCGGTTTCTTTTTTCAAAATTTGCAACGGTTCGCGCCGCAAGCCAAAACAGCTTTTATTCCAGCGCTTCGCGAATTTGCTGGATAAAGTTCATCTCTTCGGGCGACACATTGCTTTCATTGTCGTCTTCCTTAGAGGCGTTCGCCACACGGAGCATCGATTCCAGCACCTTGCTCTTGAATTCGCCAGACTCGTTTTTGAGGACCTCAACACAAGCGGCGGCGCGGTCTTTGGCCGATGAGAACTTCGCGTAGGTATTGTTGAAGTCATCCCACGAAACATCCGGGGTCAGTTCGTCATGAATCGCATCAAGCGTATCGCTTTCGGTTTGGGTTGCCGAAGTAGACCCCGGCAGAAGTTTGTCGGTTTCAGTTTCGTGATACAGGCATGCCACCTGCCAAGATAGGATCAAAAGCGCTAATTTCGAATTCATCGGGTACCTCGTAATTTTTCTCCCCAAATAATACTAAAAAATTCTATATTCCCACACATGGCATACGTAGCAATGGCCCGAAAGTGGCGACCGCAATCCTTCGACGACATGGTCGGACAGGAACATATCGCAAAGACCCTCCAGAACGCAATTGAAGGAGGCAGACTTCACCATGCATTCCTTTTCACAGGAACCCGCGGTGTAGGTAAAACCACCAGTGCCCGTATCCTCGCCCGCACACTGAACTGCACCGGCGGAGACCCGCTCCACCCTTGCGGACAATGTGAAAGTTGCAAAGATATTCTCGGCGGAAACCCGATGGATGTCTTTGAAATTGACGCCGCCTCGAATACAGGCGTCGACAACATCCGTGACGTGATCGAACGTGTACAGTATCCGCCCGTCATCGGAAAATACAAGATTTTTATTCTCGACGAAGTCCACATGCTGACTTCGGGTGCATTCAACGCGCTGCTCAAGACGCTCGAAGAACCGCCTGAACATGTGATTTTCATTTTTGCGACCACCGAAGTGAACAAGGTGCCGCAGACCATTTTGAGCCGCGTACAAAGATTCGACTTCAAGCGACTCACCGTCGAACAGATTCGCAGCCGCCTGCGCTACATTTGCGAACAGGAAGGCATCAACGCAACAGACGAAGCGCTCGACATCTTCGCTGAAAAAGCCGACGGTTCCATGCGCGACGGCCTCACCTACTTTGACCAGGCATACGCATTCACTGGCAACGAGATGAATGCCGACGCCGTGCGCAGCGTTCTTGGTATTCCGCCAGTCGAGTTGTTCTTTACGCTGATTTCGGCGATTGAGAGCCACGACCTCAAGGAATGCTTCAAGATGGTGGATGATGCCTGCAAGCGCGGAATCGAATTCACTCCGCTGTTGGATGGTTTCGGCAAGTTCTTAAGGAACCTGCTGTACGCTCGTCTCGACGCGTTCTCCCCCGATGCATTGAACATTTCGGAAGAACTCTACACCAAGTACAAGAGCTGCGCTCTCGAACTCAAGAACGGCGATATCTTGCGCATCAGCAAGATGCTTATCGACCTGCAGGCGACGCTGCGCTACAGCACGAACCCGCGACTTCTTGTAGAAACGACTTTCGCCCGCATGGCATGGCTCGACAGGCTGACCGATTTACGACGCGCCCTTGCCGCCATTAACGATCCGAGCAAAGCAAACGCCTCCGATGAGGCGCTAAAAAAAAAAGTAACTGAAGTTCAAAATATGCTGGACGCCGAGGAAGAAGCCAAGGCGTTACGGCAGCGAGAAGAAAGCCCCTTCGCTGCACTGCAGCAGGATTTTGCAGGTGGATACAACGGTGACATCTATAGTCGCTATGAAATTTCTGCCGCCTGGGGCGCCATCAAAACCCATATTGCAGACTCCGGAGACTTTGCATTCTCCGTTGCACTCAACGACACGGTTCTTGAAACAATCGACTTGAAGGCTACGCCCTTCCCCATTGCGCTCACCTATCTCGGAGACACCGCAAGCGACGCCTGGGGTATCAAGCAGATGGAAGAACACCCTGAATATATGGAACGGCTCAAGCAGATTCTCGAAGAAAAGCTGCAAACTCCCGTTCTGTTAACCTTGAAGACCAGGGCATTCAACGAGACCGAGCTTCAAATCCGTAAGCAGGCGCAGATGTCGCCCTACGAGTTGGATCTGGAAAAGGAACCCTATCTCGCCAAACTGAAGGATCTCTTCAGGGCGGAACTCATCTACAGCCACAAGCTCAATCGCCCCGTGGTCCCGCAACAGGCAGAGTCCTGCGACGCAGACGGTGATGAAAATAGCTAGTTTCGCCAACTAACTTCATTTATTTTTCTTTGCGGCAATCAGTACCACAGAGCAAAGAATCAAGGCGATGCCAGCCATGATGCGTGCAGTGAGCGTTTCGGCAAACACGGTCACGCCTATCGTCACGGCAGTCACAGGCTCCAGAGCGCCCAAAATCGCAGTCGGAGTAGAACCCACGATGCGCACCGCCTTTACCATGAAAATGAGCGAAAGCACCGTCGGCACAAGGCCAAGCATAAAGCCCCAACCCCACGAGCTTACCTGCGTAAACACCGGCGGAAGGCCCGAACCGAGAGTCACCGAATAAAGCAGCAAAAAGAACATGCAAAAACAGATGGCGTAAAAAGTCATCTTGACCGAACCCATCTGCAAGTTGATGCGATTTGCCATCACCATGTAAATGGCGTAACTGATGGACGACAGAAACACAAGCAGGCACCCCACCGTGCTAAGCGTTGCGCCATCTCCCCCGCGGTACAAAAGAGCTATGCCCGCCATAGAAACCGCAATAGAAACAACCGTCCAAATCCTGATTTTTTCCTTGAAGAAAACCGCCATGAGCACAGAGACTTCGAGCGGATAAAGGAACAAGAGCGTCGAGGCAAGGCCTGCGTCCATGTACTTGAACGAGGCGTAATACGTGAGCGAACTCGCGGCAAACAAAAAGCCAAAAGCGACTAGAATACGAAACTCGCGAAATGAAATTTTAAAGTGCGAACCCTTGGAAAGCATGACGACCATCAGCAACAAAGCCGCCGTAAAGAACCGGTAAAAAAGCACCGTCTCGGGCGAATAGTTCTGCGCATACAAGTGAAGCGCACCCAGCGGATTCGTACCGTAACAAATCGCGGAAAGAGCTGCAAAAATAAGACCTAAGCCTGTTTTTTTCACACACGCAAATATAAGAAATAAAAAACTTATGGAAGCCCGATCTTCCGTGAGCATAAAGCGCCTCGTATTAACGTGTATGCGAGAGAACCGACTCCAGAGCAAGGATTCTGGAGAATTTAGTCGGTTCGGTCTTCCGTGAGCCACAAAGCCCCATGCGTTAAGCTGGGGCGGTGGCGACCTTTGGACACTTGGCAACTTGTTGCCTTAGTGTACATGGCCACCTTTGGGTGGGAGCGAGCATCAGCCCGGTCTTATATCGCAAACTTGGTTGCGTCGGCGAGCTGCACGCTGGCGATGCGAGAAATACCCTTGATTTCCTGCGTCACACCGTAGAGCATATCGGCTTCGGCCATGGTACGCTTGTTATGCGTCACCACGATGAACAAGGTCTGCTTGCTGAATTCGCGGAGCAGCGCCATGAAGCGGCCCACGTTAGCGTCATCCAACGGACCATCGACTTCGTCCAGCACGCAATACGGAGACGGTTTTTCCATATAGATAGCGAACAGCAAGGCCGTTGCGGTCAGGGCGTGTTCACCACCGGAAAGCGCCTTGATACCGCGCATCTTCTTACCTGTCGGGCGCACGTTGATTTCGATGTCGGCATCGAGGATATCCATGGGCTTGCCCATTTCGTCCACCTTCTCGACAAGGCTCATCTTGGTTTCGCCGTTCAGGAACAGCTTGCTAAACACGAACTGGAAGTTTTTCTGAATGCGGGCAAACGTATCGAGGTAACGGCTGCGGGCAATGTCGTCGAGCTTGGTGATGGTGCGGTCGAGCGAGGCGCGGGCGCGATCCAAGTCGTCGAACTGCGCTTCGACTTCCAAAAGACGCTTCTTTTCGTCTTCGTAGTCTTCCATCACGTTCACGTTGATGGGGCCTAGTTCCTTAATCTTTCCGCGGAGTTCGCGGATTTCACGGTCGGCTTCGGGCTGCGAATACTCAACCCTTTCCACATCTTCGGGGTTCGAAAGATCGACACTGTATTCGTTTGTAATACGTTCGGTGAGGCGGTCGAGGTTTGCCTGCAAGGCTTCCTGCCTGCGGCCCACATCGTTCAATTCCTTCATCTTCTCGATCATGTCGTCGCGGAGACGGTTGACTTCGCTGCGCCATTCTTCGAGGTCGCCCGAAACAAGTTCGTACTTTTCGCGGGCCAGGTCGCGCTGATTTTCAAGTTCACGAAGAGCAGAATCCTTGCTCTGCACCTGGTCAGCAACGCCCTTGCCGTCTTCTTCATTCTTCTGAATAGCAGCAAGGTTCTTTTCAATTTCGTCTTTACGCGTGCGGACCGCATTTTCCAAGAAATCCACCTGTTCGGCGATGTAGTTCAGGCGGTTTGTATTCTGCGTGAGCTTTGCTGTCTTATCCTGAGCGCTGCGTTCCAGTTCGCGAACGTCTTCTTCTTTTTCGCGGAACATCGTATCCTGTTCCGAAAGTTCGTCGTTCACGCGGGAATATTCTTCTTCGATCTTTTCAAGAGAAGCCTGAGCGTCCATGAGTTCTTGGTCGCTGTTCTTGGAGGCTTCTGCCGCCTGAATTTTCGATTCGGCGTTCTGCATTTCGCCCTGCAACTGCGCAAGTCTGCGGTCGCAACCGGCGATAATGTTATTCTGGATCGAAATGCCGGCGTTGCCGCCGCGCTTCATATCTTCTTTTTCGCGGATTTCGTCAACCAACGAGGCAAGCATCTGCGTGTCTTCGTCGACCAAATCCTGCAAGCGGCCAATTTCTTCTTCGGCCTGAGCCACTTCGAGGTTCACGCCTTCCAACAGGCTGTTCGCCTCGGCAATTTCGTTCTTGCGACTGAGCGTTCCGGAAGTCGCCGTACCGCTGCTCATCAGGCCGCTCGTACGCACGATGCCTTCAGGCGCCACAAAGCAAAGGTCTTCGCCGCGCATGGCTCGCGCAAGGCGCACCGCCGTCTGCAAGGAATCTACGACAAAGTAACGGGAAAGCAGCGCCTTGAGCCAGTCTGCAATCTGTTCGTCGGCAGTCACGTAATCCTTGAGGCAACCTACAACGCCATCGCCCTGGAGCGTGCCCGAGTAAGGTTCGGCACCGGCACCCACCAGCGCGAGCACCGCCTTGCCTACGTTTTCGCCCTTCATGGCATCCACCGCGGCAATCGCCGCATCGTCGCTAGCAACGACCACGGCATCCATCAAGTCACCGAGGGCGGCCTCCACTTGAGCGGCATATTCGGGAGCAGCTTCAATTCGTTCCGACAGGAGCCCGCCCACCAGGTCCGCCTTATGCTCCATGAGCCAGCGGCTAGCGTCGGTGCCCTCGTTGGCAACGCTCTGTAAAACGTCGATTCTAGAGGTGAGCCTTGCCACCTCGTTCTTCAGTTCCTGCAGCTTCTTCTGGGCTTCGAGCAAGTCGGCGCGTTCGGCATCGAGTCGCTCTTCGCGCGTCGAGCGCTGTTCCGTGAGACGTTCCAGGTCAGCATCGGCGGCTTCAAGGCCAGCGTTAATATCTGCCAGAGCCGATTCGGCGCTTGCCTTCTGCGACTGCACCTGTTCCATTTCGCCGCGCCACTTGGCAAGGTTCGCCTGCAACAGCCCCGATTCGGCGTCCATACGCTCGAAACGGCTCTTGAGGGAATTCACCTGGTTCGTCTTCTGCAGGCGTTCGTTCGCAAGCTCCCTTGACTGGGTACGCAGGTCATCCACCTTGTCGCGCATGACCTGCAAAATTTCGCGTTCACGCTCGAGCAGCGCGTTCATTTCGTCCACGTCGCTGTCGGAACTGAGCACCGCATTTTCTTCTTCGAGGCGGGCGCGTTCAGAAAGGAGTTCCTGCACCTTGCCCGTGTTGCGGTCAATTTCTTCCTGGGACTTTTCGTTCGCGGCTTCCAAGTTGGAAATTACATCGCGAATACGGCCCATGCTGTTGTTCAAGTCGTTGAGTTCGATAGTCGCCTTCTGCACCTCGCGTTCCAGGTCGCGGTAGGCGTTTTCGTCTTCGGCAATCAACAGCTTCTTTTCGTCAATTTTTGCCTGCAACACCGTCGCATTCGTCTTCGAATTTTCCACATCGTGGTTCAGACGGCGGGTCGCGGTATCGAGGGTAGCAAGCCCCTCTTTCATGTCCTCGAACTTGTCGATACTGACCGAGAGGTCCAGTTCGCGCAGGCGCTTGCTGAGACGCTTAAATTCGTTGACCTTTTCGGCCTGGGTTTCGTACAGCTTTACGGAACGGCGCACGCTACGCAGGTTGTCTTCCACGCGTTCCATGTCCATCTGAACGCGTTCCAGCTGCCTGCGGGTTTCCTTACGCTGCTGCTTGTACTTACTCACGCCGGCAGCTTCTTCGAACAGCACGCGGCGGTCGTCAGCCTTATCGCTCAAAACAGCCTTGATCATGTCGGCGTTCATCTGCGAATAGGTACTAGATCCGAGGCCCGAGTCAAAAAGCAAGGCATGCACATCGCGAAGGCGGCATTCCTGGTTATTGATCAGGTATTCGCCCGAACCGTCACGGTGCACGCGGCGGGTCACAATCACTTCGGAATATTCGGAATTGAGCGTTCCATCGCTATTATCGATCACAATGGAAACTTCGGCAAGGCTCATGGCGGCACGTTCTTCGGTACCGCTAAAAATCACGTCCTGCATCTTGCTCATACGGAGCGATGCAGCCTTCTGTTCACCCAGAACCCAGCGGATTGCGTCGGTAATGTTCGACTTGCCGCACCCGTTCGGACCCACCACGGCGGTGAGGCCCTTTGTCGGGAAGTTGATTTCGGTCCTCTGGGCGAAGGACTTGAATCCAAAAATCTTTAACTTTGTAATCTGCACTGGTTAATAATGTAGTAATTTGGTAGCTTTACTTGAACTTCCACAGCAGGGAGTCCCCTTCGGATTTGATTACCAGAAAAAGGCTACCCCCATCCAGACTAAACGATTCTGTCGCCACCCGTTCTTTACCAGAACCATCTGGCGACTTGGTATAGCGGAGGCGGAGCGTAAAATCGCCCACCAAGTCTTCTTCAACAACCCGGCTGCGTTCACCGGGGAAGACCGTTTCATCAATCCACTTCTTATAGGTACTGTCACTTCCGACCACATCAATCCCAAGCAAGGTGCAGTCAGCGGTATCGTTCAAAACCTGCAAGCGCGACGTTGAATCGACAAACCAATGGCTGAGGCAGCCAGAGAGCGCCATGCAGCAAGCAAACAAAGCCAATACCAGGGGCACAAATTTCATCTTTTTCATCAGTTGCCTCCTTCAGAACCGGCCTTCTCGTAGCGAATGCCCTTGGCCTCTATCGTTTTGGGAGCCCCGGAGCCGGAATTCAGCGGAGTGATTTCACTCTTTGTTGCACCGTTATCCTTCTGCTTGATGATATCGGTTTCCATCGGAGCGCTACGGGGCGCACGACGACCAAACAACCATCCATCAACAGTCGCTAGATTGAACTTGATTTCAGCAAGGAAGGTTCCCTTGGCGCCAAAGAAATTGTCGTAATCATAAGCAGCATTGTAGGCAAAGCGGACAAACAGCAAGTCAATCGCGCCTCCCCACAATAGGTCGTCTTCACTTTCAACCCGGTCTTCCTCGATTTTCTTCTTGATTCGGCGAAGGCAGGTCGCCTCGAAACCGATCATTCGAGAAGGATCCGGATAGAACTTGAGTGCGGCACTATGGAACCCAGCATCGTTCAAGTCATACGCCACTTCGGCATACAGCTGCTGTCCATAAAGGTTCTGCTCCCATGTCACGCGCATCGAATCAATGTCTTTTTCATCATCGTCATTGTACATTGCCAAGGAGACATTCGGCAAGTAGGTAAGCGGTCCCGATTTTTTACCTCCATAAACAGCCCTGCTTTCCAAATCCAACGAGAACCGGAACAGGCGCCAATCCGCCTTATAAAAATTCGCCTGAGCACTCGCCTTGCTAAAACGCAAATGCGCCCAGCTGTACGCCAGGGAGTCGTCTTCGTAGGGGTAGATTTTTCCGCGATGTTCCAGATTCTGGTGCTGCATACCTGCCGCAAACGTCCAGTCCATCTTTACATCGGTAAATGTCAAGCCCCAAGTCACCACGGAACGCTGGAGCGAGAAATCGTTATACTGCGGAAACAAGAAGAAATCTTCGCCATCCCAACCGGAACGGTCAAACCAAAGGAGCGCACCCATATGCTTGTAGGGAGCCACCTCACCGGCACCAAAGCCCGCAAAATGGTGGTTGAAGGCATAGCCCTCGTGCTTGCCATAATCGCTCAGCAACGGAGTCTGCGTACGAGCCGGAAGGTAGTAGAAGCCGAAGTCGATAAAACCGCCACGACCACCCAGCATGATATCCCTGATTTCGGATAAATGCCTATCGCGGGTCACTGCACCGTCTTTGGCTAGAAAAGCCGGAGTAATCCCATCGGCAAGCGTAAGACCTGCAAAAGCAAGCAATACAAACAATACTCTGGATACGAACTGCATACCGGAAATGTAGTAAAACAATAGTCTCAAAGTCCTCGTTTTTTCCTCTAACAACTAATAGTTTTAAGCTCTAACTCTTATTACTATATTTGGTCACATGAACGAACAGGAAAAGGCATTGATCAAAGCGTGGAGCAGCCATCCGCGCGAATGGAAAAACAACACCTGGGTGTACCCGGTCATTAGCCGGCGTGCAGGTGGACTTTCTGTCGGCGTAAACCTGAACCCCGACCATCATTGTTCCTTTTCATGCGCCTATTGCCAAAGCGGACCGCAAGAAGGTCACAAGAGGATTCCCGTCGATATCGAAGCCGTCGATAACGAGCTCCGCAGTTTTTTGGACTTTTACGAATCGGGAGAATTCGCCCGCTGTGAAACATTCGCCAATGTCCCCGCCGAAAAGAAAATCCTCAAGGACATTTGCCTTTCTGGCGACGGAGAATCAACTCTCGTCAAAGAATTCCCTGAAATTTGCCGTCGCATGCGCGACATCCAAAAAGAGTACGCACCAAAGCTCGGCAATTTTAAATTGCGCCTGATTACAAACGCTAGCCACCTGAACAACCCTACCGTAGAGCAAGGGCTTGCGCAGTTACTCGAAAGTGATGGTGAAATATGGGCAAAACTCGATGCCGGAACCGAAGAATGGTTCAAGAAAATCAACCGTTCCCCGCTTCACCTGGATAAAATTGTAGACAACCTAACGCACACCATCAAGCGTTACCCCATCTGCATCCAGACCATGCTTTGCGATGTGCAAGGAGAAGTTCCCAGCGACAACGAAATCACACGCTACATTGAGAACTTGGCCGCCATCTACAGCGCAAACCCAAGTCACCTGGTCGAAATCCAGCTGTACACGGTCATTCGCGACACCCTGCTTAAGGGCGTAGAGCCGCTTACCAAGGAATTTTTAGAAAGCACCAAAATAAAAATCACCGACGCATTGCCGGTGAAAGTAAGATGCTTTTAGGCGTATTCAACGCAGTTACTAAAGATCCTTCGACTTCGTGCTACGCACTACGCTCAGGATGACAACTTTGCCCTGTAACTCGTAGCCGCTAGATCAACTCGTCAGGCGGAAGGTGATCGACGCTTTCGGGTTCCTGGTAGCAGGTTTCCGGAACCTGGACCTGCATCTGAAAATAGGCGCGATGTGCCGCAATCACGCGTTCGCGGGCAAACTCGGCATTTTTCCATTCGCCAATCTGAACATCCTTGCCTTCCAGTTCCTTGTAGTTCTGGAAGAAGTTCTTGGTAATGCGAAGGAACATCTGGTCCACATCGCCAATGTCCTTGATAGGACGGGGGTTGAACACGGGAACTCCAAGAACCTTATAGTCCTTCTTGCCACCGTCTGTCATGTCGAGCGCACCAATCACGCGGCAGGTGCAAACCGTTCCCGTCATCATGGAGGCGGGGCTATAAATCAGCATGTCGAGAGCATCGCCGTCGTCGGCCTTGGTGCTCGGAATAAAGCCGTAGGTGCAAGGATAGCTCATGGAGCTGAGCAGGCAGCGGTCCAAGCGGAACACATGCAAGCGTTCATCATATTCGTATTTAAGGTTGGTGTCCTTCCCGATTTCCACGACGCAATCGACTTCGAAAGGATATTTGCGTCCAATAGGAAGGTCTAGGTAATTAATTGCCATTTATACTCCGATAGGTCACCTCTGACCCATTTTTTCAGTTTTATCCAAAATGTTAACGCAAATTTAACATTTATACAAAAAATGTCAAGACACCCATTCGTTACCGGCTACGCCAACGGGACGAAGTCACCTTGTCGAAAAGTCCAAAATAGAATACCGGTTCACCTTTATCGGGACTGTAGCCCACCTCAAAGCGCAAACGATCCAGCGCAGGGATTACCAGGTGAACACCTCCGTAAACGGCACCTTCGTAATCATCCCAGCTGGGGTGTCCCTTGTCCCATAACAGGCTTCCGTCGAGACCCGCTACCAGCTGGACTCCGTAGAAGAAGTTTACACCGGCGACACTTGCCGAACGGCGTTCCAGCAAGACAAAGCGCTCTTCGAGCGTCAGCAATGCCTCATGGACCCCCAGATTAGAAGAATCCGCCTCGTGACCACGGAAGGTGTTCGCGCCCCCATGATAGTAGTAGTCGTAAAATTCCACATCACCCGGGCGGAGCCTCACCAGAGCCGTCGCACCGGTCACAAAACGACCGATAGTATAATAGGCACGGGCATCGGTCAAAAGCTCCCAGTAGTTTTCACCCTTCAAGTCACCATCGGAACAATCTGCACCGTCATCGCAATCAACTTCGCTCATAACCAGGAAGTGCTTTCCGCCACCCACATGGGTAAGCATGTATTCGAAATAGATTCCCCTGCGGGAGTCAAGCTTACTGTCGCGAAAATCCTGTGCGAAACCAAGACCCGCTTCGGGGAGAACCGCACCACCCCATGTAGAAATCATGCGCCAGGCTAGCGTACCCAGCAGGGAAAAATGCGGTTTCCATTCGTAATCCAAATCCAAGTCCCACAGCAAGCTTTTTTCCGGGAAATCGCGAATTTCATCGTAGCTATCCGTCAAAAGGAACTCAAAATTCCATCCCAGCGGAAGTCCGAAGAAATAAGGGGAACTTCCGTAGAACGCAAATTCATTCTTGTCGAAAAAGGGATCCGTCGCCGTGCGGTACTGCACTTCAAGTCGAATATCCTCGCCAAGCACATTGATATTGGCAAGCGCAAGCCCAAGCATAAGGCCGTCGCGATCGGTCTTTTTGCCCGCAGGGGCCGGAATCCAGCGAAAAATTTCCTTGAAATGGTACTTAAGGCTTGCCCCGGAACATTCAACAGAAACTTCCGTGAACAGATCCAAGTCCTGCAGGCGGCGCTTTTCCGCTTCAAACTTCTCAGCGGTGAAGGGCTCCCCCACCTTGTTCAAGAGTTCGCGTTCCACCACGCGAGGCTCCGTATGCACCAAGCCTTCATACTGGACAGAGGAAATAATCGTCCCTTCGGGACAAGATCCAACCTCTGCAAATGCGAATTCAGAAAAACCCGCAGTTACAACACATGTAAAAACAATTCTTTTCAGAAAATCTAACACAATTACGAATATAGAAAAGCATGCAACCTAAAAAAGCGTTGAGGGTTTCTACTGCATAAACATTTTAAAATTCTTTGATAAAAAATTCAACATTTTCTATATTTGCGGGCGTAAAACAGATCCCTCGAGGTTTTTTATGTTAGATTTTCTCGCCAACTATTGGCCATTTATTGTAGCCTTCGTCCTCATTTTCTTGGGCGTGTTCGCTTTCCGCGGTGTACGCAAAGCCCTCAAGGAAGGCGGTGGCGCGTTCAGCCTTGAAACCATCAAGAAGAACACCGAACCCAACTTTGCCGCCCTCAAGCAAAAGTCGCGCGCACTTCTGGCCGATGCCGACATGATTTGCGAAGTCAAGGAAGGCTCCCACCTCGTGGTGCCCAAGAAAGAAGACCTCAAGTTCTTCCGCCGCGCCGTGTCTCAGAAGTACAAGCTCGCCATGTTCCTGGTGCCCGGCACCAACAAGGTCGCCTACTTCTTCTGCAAGACCGAACAGGGTCTGCGTCGCCGTATCGACAACCTGGTGATCAACCAGAAGTTCCACGAAGGCAAGAAGCCTTACAACGACGTTGCCACCGGCGAAAAGCTGAAGTTCCCGCGCTAGTTCCCATTGCAATATCAAGACTTAGCTCTCGCCGAAGAAGAAGGCAAACTAGAAGCCGCGATAGCGGCTTCTCGCAATTTATTGATTGAGGCGCCGACCGGCTCGGGCAAGTCGCTATTTATTCCCTACTTTTTAAGCAAGCATTGCAAAGGCCGCGTGGTCGTATTGCAGCCCCGCCGCATTGCAGCACTTGCGCTGGCGCAGTTCTCGGCAAAGCTCCACGGAGAGTCCTGCGGAAAGACAGTCGGCTACCAGTTCAGGCAAGACAGTTGCAAAAGCGCAGACACGCGCATACTCTTCCAGACCTACGGTAACTTCCTGCAAGAGTTATTGCACGGCAAGCTGGATGCCGACTGGATAGTATTCGACGAATACCACGAACGCAAAGCCGACATGGACTTGTTGTTTGCGTACTTTAATGGGAGTACCGCAACCAAATCCGAAAAAGCAGCCCCTCGCATCGCGGTAATGTCGGCGGCGTTGAACCGTTCCGAACTCGAAACGGTTCTCGGCGTCAAGTGTCTGAGCTTGGGGCACCCGCTATACCCCGTCCAGATTATTAACCAGACTCCGGCAACGGGAACTTCGCTTGTTTCGGGCGTTGGACTTGACGCCGAAGTGGTGCGGGCGCTCCGTACCTTATACCGCAACAACATCTGGCAAACCACGCTGGTATTCTTACCGGGCAAAGCAGAAATCGCCCGCTGCCACACCGCCGCCGCCGAAGCATTAGGCAACAACTGCGCCGAGTTCCTAGAACTCTACGGCGGACAGGACCGCGAAACGCAAGACCGCATCTTTGAAGTCACCGAACGACCACGCGTGATTTTCACGACAAACATCGCCGAAACTTCCATCACCGTGCCGAACGTGACAGGCGTCGTCGATAGCGGTATCGAACGCGTAAGCATTTACGACGACAGCGAAAAGGTGAATGTACTCCGCACGCTTCCGATTTCGATGCAGAATGCAATCCAGCGCAGCGGTCGTAGCGGTCGTACGCAGAACGGTTGTGCTATCCGCCTATGGAGCGAAGAATCCGAAAAGCGTATGCCCAAGGGAATCATCCCCGAAGTACTGCAAATCGAACCTTCGGAATTGTTGCTACAGAAAGCGGCACTGGAGAAAATAGACGAAAACAGCAACAACGTCATTGCGAGCGAAGCGAAGCAATCTCAACTAAAATTACCCACAACGATTCCCGAAGCCCGCGAAAAGACAGCAACCGCACTCCTCGAAAAATTCGGAATGCTCCAAGACGGCGCCATCACCGCACTCGGTCTCAAGGCAATCCGCACACCTGTTTCTAGCATTCCGCTTGCACTGCTCCTCGCGTCGGCACAAAGCAAAGCGGATCTCCCCGACTTGCTCCTCGCTGCACTCGCCTGGATTCATTCCGGCACCGAATTTTTGCAGAAGGCAAAAGTCGCCTACGATATTCTCACGCTTGCCAGCGATACTTTGTCCAAGAACAGGGATGTTCCCCGAGAAGTCTCGTTCACGCTTCGACAGCTGCGCGATTATCGTGACGGATTAAAGCAAGATCCTTCGACTGCGCAACAAAGTTGCTCCGCTCAGGATGACACAGTGCGCAGCCTCTTAAAGGCTTTCCCCGACAGGCTCGCAACGCCTAGCGGAAACGCCTACAAGCTCGCCAACCAAAATGTGATTCGCCTTCAAGTTGCAGAACCGCCTTACGCGATTCTCGCCCTCAGCATGCTCCGCACCGGTACCACCAAGTCCGAACTCAAGGTGAACCTGTACGCACCCATTTCACAAGACATGCTCGGCGGAAGCTCCGCCAAGACTCGCTACGAGCTTCTGTGGCGTAGCGGTCAAGAACGATTCATCGGAGTCGAAATCAGCGAATCTGAAAACGCCGACGGCACCACCACCGAACTTTCTCGCAAAGAAATTCTCACGCAAGAGGCATCACCCAAGGTTCTCGAAGAACTCAAGAAGCTCACCGTCGACGCCTGGCGCGAAAAAATCGAGAAAGAAAACTGGAGCGGCAAATTCCTGACTGAAGCCGTACAGACGCAACTCATCAAGATGCGCCTTGCCGCCAAGCTCTACCCCGAATACGGCCTCCCCGAATTTAACGAAGAAGATATGGAACTCATCTTCGACGAATTCGCAAGCGGCAAGTTCCTGCTCCGCGACATTAACGAAGATCGTTACCGCAGTATCGTCGAAGATTATTTCGGCAAGTCCATGCTACAGTGGCTCGGCAAGACATTCCCCGACCATTACATGCTCCCGAACGGCAAGCGCGCCCGCTACAGCTACCAAGAAGTCAACGTCAGCGACGATGGAAAATCCGTGCATAGCATCGAAGGCGTTCTCGTCGAAATTTCAGCCCGCATCGAAGACTTGATGCAACTCCGCGGCGAGCACAAAATTGCCGATGGCAAATTAAAAGTCCGGTACGACATTCTCGCACCGAACTTCCGCACCATTCAAAAAACTTGGGACTTGACAGGGTTCTGGCAGAACACCTACGCCGAAGTGCGCAAGGAATTGCGTGGCCGTTACCCCAAGCACCCGTGGCCCGAATCTGTTATTTAACAGTATATATAGTGAGTGTCTTGCTGTATTCATAACCGACAACGAGTAAAGCCTGACCAGAAACAGGGCTATTTTCAGCAGGAATAAAGAGGATTCCTTCGGGACCACGGTCCAGCGGATCCAAGTAATAATCGGCCAGCTTCGGCGCAATCGGTTCCGTAATGTCGATAACCGCTACACCACTGGTGCGTTCCAAGCCCACAAAGGCATAGCGACGTTTTCCTACTTCGCCCACAGTCACATTCTCGGGTTCGGAACCCTTGTCGGAGCTCCGTTTATCCATCTTTACCTTATTCTTCTTGGAATTCCAATTGAAATGTTCCGGTGCAATTTTAGCCACGGCTCGTTCAAACAGTTCTCCAGAATCCCAAATCAGCTTTCCCGATTCACCATCGAAAATACTCATGGAGCGAGAACCGAATGTATACATGTAAGGGCACGCGCCCGTTGCCGTGCGGTTCTTACCCACATCGCAGCGTTCCAAAGCACTGACTGACAACTCCCTCAATTCTGTAAGCAGCGAGTCCGTAAACACCTTGCGGTCAAGGCGGTTCTGTTCCGTAAGCATCATCGGCGTCGTAACATCGGTCCACGCCTTGTAATCGTTTACAGGAGCACCTTCATTCGCCGTCAGCACAAAGGTGCGCCCACCAGCCGTAAACGACGCTATGCCGTCGGGCTGACGCAAGCCCCGTAGCGGATAATTCTTGATTTCGATCTGGCCATTACTCACCGCATCAAGGGCGAAACCGGCCTTCGAATGATCTACATAACCCAACGGAAACACATCCACCACTTTTTTTGCAGAGATATTCACTTTTGCAATGGCGTTGTTTTCTTGCAAGCTCACCCATGCCCATTTGGAATCTTCGGAGACTGTGATATATTCCGGTTCCAGCGAACGGACAAGGCCCTGCACGCCAGGAGAGCGAACCCCAGCAGCCTTCAAGGCTGTCGTATCCAGCGCATCAAACCTCGCGACAGTCATTTCTGCATTTTTCCACAGTTCCCCATTCGAAGGTTCCGCCACAGACAAAATAGCTACACCACCTTCGGGATCTTCAGCAAAATCAAGACTCGGCGAACCTTCGCATGCCACCAGCAAGTTCTTGCCATCGGGAGTAAACTTAATCATGTCTGGCTGATTGCACACCTTATAAAGTCCAAGGACTTCAAGGCTATCAGCATAGCGCATCACCTGCACCTGCCCCTCTTTCCATTCCTCATCCTCCAGCATACTCACCGCCACAAGGTCACCAAAGACCGTCACGCTCGAAGCGTTCCCCGGAATCGCCTTTTCTGCGATTTTCTTGGGGAGTCCCGGATTGTTCAAATCCACGACTTCGACCACTTTCGCATTGCCCACCACAAAAAGTGTGTTCTTGTCGGGCATGAAAGCCGAGATTTCTGCAGTGCTCATTGACACTGTCGAAAGCGGTTTTAGAACAGATCCTAACTGGAAAGGCCCCGCCAGAGAAGCCTTCATCTTGGCAAAACAAAAGCCTGCGCTCAAAAGCAGGCTTACAGAAATTACAGCTATTCTATTCATCCACACCTCGAAAAGAACAGGGCTACTTCATGATGAGCCACATGATCAAGAGTCCAATACCGACACCGCCCAAGAACGAAGATGAGGTTGCCATAGCCGCAGCGCGGCGGTCATCTTCTTCCTTCTTCTGCTTATTCTCATTCACCCCAATCGAGGTGCTGAGCATCTGGGCACAGGTTTCGTTGTCCTTCTTGATCGTATTGTAGCTCTTTTCCCAGTTTTCGCTTTTTGCCTTTTCGGTCTCAATCACCGAACGCAGGGAATCCTTTTCAACCGTACAGGCATTGCTCTGCACCTGCATCACGCTATCGCGCACCGCAATTTCCTGTTTGAGTTCCGTCTCCACCGACGGAGCCGTAGAATCCACCACTGCTACCGGCGAAACTGGTTCATCGGCAAAAGCAATCGAACCGCAGAACGCAAGAGAAACCACAAGAATTTTAACTAAATGCATCATAATTCAAATATACAAATTACGGTAATTCAACTTGTTTTTTCCAACGACCATCGGCACCCTTCACATAATAGACGCCCGGCATAAGTTGTTCGCCCACCTTAACCAAGGAGCCATCAAGTCTGCGAACTTCACGAGCCTCGAATACACGCGGCATACTCACCAGGCGGTCAATCGCAGTCGTTTTCTTCGATGAAGAGCTTGATTTTTTCTCAGACGAGCTCGACGCTTCGCTGCTAGACGATTTCACCTTTGACGAAGAGGATGAGGAAGAAGATACTTTACTAGACGAAGATGTTTCACTGGTCGAAGATGCAACGCTGCTAGACGACGCGGTTTCGCTCGAAGACGATGCCACAGAAGAAGACGATGCAACAGTATTCTTATTCGGATCCGTCAAGACCACATGGAATTGATGAATCTGAATTTTTGAAATAGAATCCGGAGCATCTAGAGTCTTGAGCGCGTTATTCAAAGACGAGAGAGAATCCAACCCATAGGAAGCTTTGATCTGCCATTTTATAGAGGTCGTAGATACAATCGTATAAGCAACATACGTATACCACCAGTCAAATTGGAACTCGAATGTCCTAGACACCATGAGTTCATCTGCCTTATAAGACTCATCTTGAGGGAGCGAGCCCTTTCTGAAAGCCAAGATATTGTACGAATTCGACGCATTGTAACCAGGGAATTCAACCATATTCACATCCATGATATAGGTTGCGTAGTCACCGTTATCCTCATTCAAGTCCCAAGACAAAGTCGACTCATTCCACTGTGCCATCTTGTATAGGTTATACTGTGTTTCTGCACAAGATGCCGTTATTGAATAAGGCAAGGAAAGCGAGATCTTTTTATCTCGGAAAGGCTTGATTGTTTCGTAACTCTTATAACGCTTAACGGACGAAGAATCCATCTTGGAAAGATCCTTCGAACCATACCACTGGCCTACATCCACATAGGCCATTCTGAGTTCGACCTGCGGAGTTGCAGATTTGGGTAAAGTATCGCAGATATTGCGAATGTAGGTTTCAGTCTCTTCTTGGGCAAATGGTAACGCCACCACAATCATTATCAAGCAAAGAATTCGTTTCATCACGTTAAACCTCCACTTAGGCTTAAATACTAACCGCGAGCAGCCAAGATGCGCTTCCAGCCGTCTTCGGGAATCTGGGCGCCCATCACCTGCACCACTTCGTTAGAAACGACGCTGCCAAGGTTTCCACTGCGTTCCATGCCCCAGCCGTTCATGTAGCCGTACAAGAATCCCGATGCCCACAGGTCGCCGGCGCCCGTCGTGTCAATAGCCTTTGCCGGTCCCGCTTCCACATGCACCGTTTTGCCATCCTTCGCAATCAAGGCGCCGCGCTTGCCGATTTTCACCACAGCGACCTTTGCCTTCTTCGCAAGCACATCGAGAGCCGCTTCTTCCTTGACACCTGCATAGGCAAAAGCTTCATCTTCGTTCGCAATGATGATGTCAATCATCTTGTCTGCAAAGAGTTCGTCGAAAGTCTTGCGGCACGCTTCTACCACGCCAAAGCTGCTAAAGTCAAGAGCAGTTTCTACGCCAAGGCTACGCGCCAAGGTAAAGGACTTTTTGAAGCAATCAGCGTTAAAGGCACGATAACCTTCAGCATACAACAGACCCACGCCATCGTAAAGGGCGGGGACAAAATCGTCACTACCAAGGAAATCAGAGGCGCCCAAGTAAGTCCACATGGAGCGCTGCGCATCGGGCGTCACGGCAGAGAACACGCAACCCGTCGCGGCATCCGAAAGCCCAAGCTTCGATTCCACACCGTTATTCTTCAGGTGTTCCTGGAAAAGCTTACCAAGTTCATCGTCGCCAATTTTCGAAATAAAAGCGGCTTTGCCACCGAGGCGAGAAAGTCCGACCATGGTATTGCAGGTAGAACCACCCGGAACACGAAGAGGCTTGTCGAGCGCGCCCAAGAACTTTTCCATCTGCGGCCAATCGACCATATTCATTCCACCCTTCTGCACCCCTTGCGCAGCAATCCAGGCATCGTCCACATTTGCAAGAATATCAACAAGGGCGGCGCCCATACCTAAAACTTTCTTCATTAGAAACCTCCTCTACGGCGACGCAACTTGTCGCTCGCCTTCAGTAAAAATTGACGTTCCGATTCACTCAGCGAATTGATTCCTTCTCGATTGACTTTTTTCAGGATTTCATCCATTCGCTTGTTTTCGTCTACATAAAAAACTTCACCTTCAATGGCATTATCCGGTTCCGCGTCAGCTTTCTCGCGAGTTTCGCTTTCGGAACGACCGCCTGGATGTACCGTAAATTTTGGACCGCGGAATTTATCGAAAGCCTTGCCGAGGTTACCAAAGCCTCGTTCGTAAAAATGCATATAGAGGAACCCGCCTACGACTCCGCCGAGGTGCGCAAAATGTGCCACGCCGTCACCCGAATGAGCCATGAACACGTCTACCGCGACCATGAACCACATCGCATACTTGATTCGCATCGGGAAAAAGAAGAACATCAGAAGCATCCGATTCGGGAAGAACTTGTAGTACGCCACAAAAATTCCCATCAGGGCGCCCGACGCACCGATAATCGGAGCGTTCGTCCAGCCGATCCAATACATGGCAAGACTAAACACCGCTGCAAAAATTCCGCAGAAGAAATACATTCCCGTAAAATGCTTGGTGCCCATCATGTCGGCAACATCGCTACCGAACATCCAGAGCATGAGCATATTGAAGAGAAAATGCCAAAAGTCCACATGCACGAACATGTAGGTCACAAAGCGCCACGCCTGTTCCGGAGCAAACGGCCAGAAACCGCCAAAGTAGGCAATATATTCGGCAAGGTTGCCATCGCCGAGCCCAGGTAGATTCAAATGCAGTCCGAGAATTCTGCCGCCTATAAAGGCAAGCCCGAAAACGACTGCATTGATGATTAGCAGGGTTCGTAAAACTTTAGGTAAAAATCTAAACGGTCTCATAGTGAACTCAATAACAAAGGTACAACGGCGGCAGGGACATATTTAGCGAGAGTTTCTTTTCCGTCGGCATTATTCGCAACGCTGACTTTCAAAAGTTCACGCACCACGGTGCTAGACACTGTCAAATGTTCAAGCGCACTCGACAAGAAGATCGTTTCACATTCAGGGTAAAGCACCTTGTTGTTCCATGCCACCGACTGTTCGTATTCCACATCGGCACTGCCACGGATTCCGCGCACCAGGTACTTCGCCCCGACGCGTTTCATAAATTCTACCGTGAGTCCGTCAAAAGACTCCACCTTGACATTCGGAATGCTTTCGACCGACTTTTTCACGATTTCGATTCTCGCCGAGTCCGGGAGCAAATACTTTTTAGATGCATTCACCGCCAACAGCACATACAGTTCGTCAAACAACGCAGCAGCGCGTTTCACGATATCCAAATGTCCCAATGTAAACGGATCGAACGACCCTGCAAATACGGCGATTTTCTTCATGCCGTAAATATAGAAATTATGCCCTGTAGATAACCAGCGAAGATTCACCGTAGCGACGGACTTGCACGGTCCCCGCCTCATCAGCCTCTTTTACCCATGCAGGCAAGTTCCGGCTGGGAGCCTCAAACACGGCAACGCCACCCGGATTCAGCCATTCCCAATACGGTCGCAGGTCCGGGTAGTCCATATCCTTGAACGGAGGGTCAGCGTAAATCAGGTCAAAGCCTTCAGTGGCGCAAAGCGAGTCCTTGTCAAGCGAAAGGGCATTCTTTTCGAACAAAGTAAGCTTCGATTCCAGCGACAAGGATTTATAAGCCTGCAGCACTAAACGTGCCTGGGCGTGAGCCATTTCGACCGCCACCACATGCGATGCGCCGCGGCTCAAAGCTTCGATTCCCATGATGCCGGTTCCCGCAAAAAGGTCCAGCACACGAAATCCTTCGACACCTTGCAGAATGTTAAAGAGGGCTTCCCTCGTACGAGAAGCCGTAGGCCTAGTCTTGGACGTATCCGGAGAAGGCACATTCCTTCCCCGCATAAGACCACCGGTAATGCGAATGGGCATCGTTATTACTTTGTCACAAACATTTCGAAGAGGATGGTCGAAGCCATATCCTTCTTCGCCTGACGCATCTCGATACTGCGGATACCGACACGGAGCGGAGATTCCGAGAACGACGCGATAAAGGCGTTCAATTCCACAAAGTCCGCGTTCGTCGTAATCTTGAACGTGTAACGCTTGTAGACTCCGAATTCTTCAATGACCGGCTTTTCGAAGCCAGACAGCTGAACCTTCTGCGCCGTAGCCAAAGCCTTCAACGACTTGACTTCATTCACCGCTTCAGCAAGCGGAACGAACGAGGACACCTGGTTCAGGTTCACATTGACCACGCCAAATACACCGAATGCCGTAATGTCGGTCGCCGGGGCATTTTCGGGCAGCGGCGGAGTCCTGAAGTCGGAACTTACCGTACGGAGCCTATCCAAGAAGGACTTCTGCGACGTGGGCTTGGCGGCGACACCGCGCAGGTAGAAGTAGTTCGGAGCCTGGTAGATGCAATCCGAGAAACCGACATCATCAGGCGTTGCCGTATTCAAGAAAGCAAGGAACTGACCGAACGACGCCTTCTGGAAGGAAAGCTTTTCGAGAGGCAGGTAGGAATTGAAATCGGTACGCTTGTTGTTGAACAACGCCTGCGGATTGATTTCGCCAACGACCTGTTTCACGGTCAAGGCATCACGCTGACGAAGAATCGCATTTGCCGCGGCGGCTTCCGCTTCGAGCGATCCACCAGCGGAGGTCTTTTGGCCCATGCCCATAGCAAGAGCAGAACGGCTCGGGTCTTCAGCACCGATCAAAGAGAGATACGGAGCAGGCAACAGGCCCTGCAGAGGAGCAGGAACGCCAGCAACACTCAAGAAGCAGCTGAAGGCGACCACCACGAACAACGCGGCAAGAGCCACCGTCAAAGCCTTCTTACGGGATTTCTTCTGCAGTTCCTTAACGCTGGTCACATGGACCGGAGCCACGCTTTCAGCGACATCCAAACGTTCTGCAGCGTCAATCAAGTTCAAATGAATCATACACCCTCCACATTCAAGGCAGCCCCGATGGCACCCACGCAAGAGAGCACCGCAGCGGCATCGTCCGCCTCGGTCGGAAGCCTAAGATTAGAGAAAGAATCCATGGGCGTCAGCATGCAATCCGGCATCTTTTCACGAAGGGCGCTGACAAAAGCCAAGTCGCTAGCCATTTCACCGCAAAGGTGAATCGACTTCGTCACGACAGCCGCATTCTCGGACTGCGCCAGCTGAACCTGTTCGGCAATGCTATCTGCAAGGATCTGGTAAGCCTCTTCCTTGGTCTTGTTCACCAGGGAAAGGGTCGATACGCAGCGGAGCGCAGAAAGGTTGTCCTTCGTCAGCCAAAGCAGAGTCACGCCGGCATAATCAGCCTTGACGACGCATGTCAGTTCGGCCAAGTTTTCGGCGTAATCCAGCAAGTTCATAATAGAAAGCACATCGACATCCATGGCCTTCGGGGCAAGCATCTTGTTGCGGAAGCCCTTACGCAGGTTATCGACCCACTGTTCGCGAACCGCAATCAGCATGATCGTATAGCCCAGGGACTCTTCACCGCTCAGGATCTTGTAGTCGATGATATATTCTTCGGGCTTCGCGTTCGTAATCAACGAAACGTACCACCGCACATAGTCGCCGATATTCTTGGTCGCCTCAGCCGGGACATAAATCTGGCGAATAATGGACCTAAAAGCAGGGATTGCCACCGATACGGAATCAACCGATTCAATCTCGTTGAAATCCATCCATCCCTGGAGGACCGTTTCAAAAGCATAGACATCATCAAGGGGAGCCGTTTCGGTCTCGAGAACAGCCGTTTTGAGAACGCGACGTTCAGCCGCATCCAGTAGGGCGACCTTGAGAGAAGCATCCCCCACTTCTATACCCATGTAAATCTTCGTATCACTCATATTATCAACGACTTATGAAAAAAACTACCTCTTAAAAACTAATCAAAAATTACCCCAGGAAGGAGCTTTTCCAATTTTTTCTTACCAATTCCAGGCACTTTTTTTAGGTCTTCGGGGTTTTTGAAGGGTCCATTTGCCTCCCGGACGCCCAAAATCTTCTCGGCAAGCTTCGGACCGACCCCATTCAGGGCACAAAGTTCATCGACCGAAGCCGTGTTGATATGGACCGGCAAGGCGGCATTTTTTCGTTTTTTGGGCTCTTTTTTAGGCTGAATTTGCAAAACAGTGTCATTTTTAGACACTCCAACAATCGCAGGCGGAGCCTCTTCGTTTGCAACAATCAGCGCATCCCCCACCTCGAAGCTTTCGATGGACGGAAGCCCCCAGGGTAAAAAGCGCATTACAATTCCAATGACCAGCAGGCAAAACGCCAGCCGGACCACATTCCTTTCTGGAGCATTCATAGGATAACCTCCGACGGTTACCCTCGACCAAAGGACTTTGTTAGCGCCCCCTCCACCGCTTTCACATCGGACGGGACATCGACCGAAATAGACGGATACGGACTCTGGACAATGCGGATGGGACGGATTCCCATAATGCGCATTTGCTCCAAGGACCGTTCCTTTTCGACTTCGCTTTGCGGCAAAGACGAAAACTCATCACGACACCGCCTGGAATAGGCGTAGATGCCCTGATGCTGGAACCAGCGGTGAGCGTCCTCATTCGCCACCAACCGGCTAAAATCCTGTGCATACCCATCCTTGACCAAGACCTTGACCACCGTATTGAGTCCAGCCTCGGCGGGTTCCAGGGGGCATGCGACCGTAACCCACTCGTCGGGATGCGCTTCAAGGGCTGCAGCCACATTGCACAGCACAGACGGCTCCACCAGCGGTTCATCGCCCTGCAAGTTCACCACCAGATCCAAATCGAGCGCACGCGCCGCAAAGGCGACACGGTCGGAACCGGTAGCCGCAGGACCAGTCAATATAAATTCAAAACCTGCACGCGATACCGCTTCCGCAACCTCTTCGGAATCGGTCGCACAGACGATGCGGTCAAAGCATTCCGCCAAAAGCGCACGTTCCATGGTGCGCACAATCATCTGTTTACCGAGAATTTTGACCAGGGGCTTACCCGGAAAGCGGCTTGACCCTATACGGGCAGGAACTATGCAATGCACAGCCATCTTATTCCACACCCCAAAACGAACTTAAAACTAGCCGCCGATCACCTTCGGAATGGCGAAGTGGTCATTTTCGACCGCCGGAGCATTCATGAAGGCCTTTTCAAGCGAGAGACCCTGCACAGGGACATCTTCGCGGAGGATAGTCGCACCGTTTTCGACGGCGGTCATCGGCTCCACGTCGGAAAGGTCGAGCGCCTTGAGGGCTTCCAGATGGTTAAGCATCTTGTCCAGGTGCCCCTTCACGGATTCGATATCGCTTTCCGCAACTTCGAGCCTAGAAAGCTTCGCGAGTTTCAAAACTTCTTCACGTTCGAGCATAAAACCTCTTTTCTTACGACCACAAAATAGCAAAAATTCTGGGCAAAAAAGCAACTCTGAGTTGCTAAATGTACCCTACCCCACTATTTGCAGCGCCGCATACTTCAAAACAATCGTACGAATCGTCGGATCGTTCCCGAAACGGACATCGACGCGTGCATTGTCGCCCGTACCGTAGCACTTGACAATCGTGCCCACACCGTACTTGGTGTGGCGCACGCGAACTCCCGGATGGAACGGGTTCTCGCTGAACTCATCGTAGACTACGCGCGGCCCCGTCGGCTCGGCGGGCTTGACCGGGGCGGCAACCTTGATCGGGTTACGGTAGACAATACGCTTGTCGTTCTTCTTCACCGAATCGGGAATCGACGGGCGACTAAAGCCATGCGAACCGAAGTTATTCGGGCGAGACGAACTGCCGCCAAAGCCTCCCGACGGTCTACGCGGGAAACTGGGCGGGATGTTCGGACGCGGCGGACGCGAGAACTGCGGACGCCCTCCCGAAAAATCCTGATTGAAATCGTCGCCACCGAAACCACCACCAAAAACACCAAAATCCGTGCACGGTTTAAAGTCAACTACGGACGGGTCAAGTTCCTTAAGGAAGCGGGACGGCGCAAACGGGCGGATGTTT
The DNA here is from genome assembly GCA_017526585.1 of Fibrobacter sp. Taxonomy (GTDB): domain Bacteria; phylum Fibrobacterota; class Fibrobacteria; order Fibrobacterales; family Fibrobacteraceae; genus Fibrobacter. The sequence continues at coordinate 83,388 of JAFXRC010000031.1, forward strand.
CCCTGGAAGAACCGGCGTTCCGCATGGTACAGGTACAGTTGCTTTTCGGCGCGGGTGCAACCCACATAGAACAAGCGGCGTTCCTCTTCCATCTGCTCGTTCATCTCGGCGCCCGAAAGCGTCGAGGACATACGGATCAGCGGGAAAATTTCCTCGTCGCAGCCGGCGATATGCACGGTGTTGAATTCCAAGCCCTTCGCCATGTGAATCGTCATGAGCGTCACCTGCCCCTTGGAATTATCGACCTTCTTATCGGCATCGGTCAATAGCGAAATGTCCTGCAAGAACGCATCGAGAGTCGCCCCCGGATGTTCTTCATCGAATTCGCGGATGGCGTTCACCATTTCGTCCAAGTTACCGATGCGTTCGTCTGCGGTGATTTCGTCTTCCTTGCGCAGGAATTCCTTATAGCCCACATCGTTGATAATGCGCTCGGCAAGAATCGGGAGAGGAGTCTCCCCTGCTGCAACAAGCGACTTCCAATTGAGAACTAAGTCGGTAAAGCCCTTGAGCTTAGGGGCGGCACGACCCGTGCCGTTCGCTTCGGCAAGCAGGTTTTCCCAGAAAGATCCTTCGCCGTTGCGTTCCTTTTCCAAGATTCCTTCGACGGTGGTTTTACCGATAGCACGCGGCGGCGTGTTGATCACGCGCAGGTAGGCGGCATCGTCTTTTTCGTTAGCGAGCAGGCGCAGGTACGCGAGCACGTCCTTGATTTCCTTGCGGTCCCAGAACCGCATGCCGCCAAAAATGACCGACGGAATACGGCGGTCATTTAACGCCTTTTCCAAGGCGCGGGACTGCGCGTTGGTGCGGTAGAAAACTGCTGTCTTGGAATAATAATCGGGCCCCGCCTTCGCAATCGTATCAGCAATCGCAGAGGCTTCGCCACGGTCATCCATAAAGTGGCGTACGTGAATCAGTTCGCCAGCTTCTTCCTTGGAGAACACATTCTTCTGCATTTCCTGCGGACGGATATTGTGCGCAATCACGGAGCCCGCGCCCTTCACGATGTTTGCGGTCGAACGGTAGTTGCGTTCGAGCTTCACGATGGTCACCGGAGCAAAGTCGCGGTGGAAGTTGCGGATGATCTTGATGTTCGCGCCACGCCAGCCATAAATACTCTGGTCGTCGTCACCCACCACTGTCACGTTCTTTTTTTCGTTAATGAGCCACCTCAAAAGTTCGTACTGAACATCATTCGTGTCCTGGTATTCGTCCACCACCACATAACGAAAATGTTCAGCCAGCTGGTCCGCCAGCCACGGCACTTTCTGCAGCATATAGACGGTGTTGAAAAGCAAGTCATCGAAATCCATCGCATTGGATTCCTTGAGACGCTTCTGGTATTCGGCGTAGTACTTCGCCCGTTTTTCTTCGTCGGCAAACGCCGCCATTTCAAGAGCCACATCGGGAGTCTGCAGCTGCGCAAAGCCTCCCTTGTTCAAGATGGTATTCTTGTACTTGGAAATCGCCGCGTGCAATTTCTTGACTTCGGACGCCTCGAAATTGTCGCCCAAGTCTTCCTTCAGAATTTCCTTAAGAATGCGCTTCTGGTCGTCATCATCGTAAATCGAGAAGTTACCGTTATACCACTGACCACCCATCGCCGCAACAACCGATTCCTTCGAAAGGCAAAGCTTCAGCAATCGCAGGCACACCGAATGGAATGTACCCATCCAGCTAAAGTTCATATTGCAGTCAAGCAGCTTCTGAATACGCGACTTCATTTCGCGTGCCGCCTTGTTCGTAAAAGTCACCGCCAAAATACGGTCCGCCTCTACGCCATGCTGCGAAACAAGGTGTGCAATTTTATAGGTAATGCAACGCGTCTTTCCCGAACCGGCACCCGCAAGAATCAGCATCGGTCCGTCAATCTTCTTTGCCGCAGCCGCCTGCTCCGGGTTCAGTTCTCTATCTAAAACACTACCATCAACAATATTTGCCATCCGGCACTCCTAGTCTACTCAAATGAGCAATATAGTAAAAAAAGAAAGACGCCCCTACGGAGCATCTTTCATTTTATTTAAAAGCGATTCGAACTAGTCATCGGCAGTCGAAGCACCGATTGCCTGTTCGAGCGTCGTGTGGCCGTCGAGAGCCTTCTGGATACCATCCATACGCAGCGTAATCATGCCGCATTCCTGAATGGCGGCACGCTTGATGACGTCACCCGAAGAACGCTTGATGATGAGGTTACGCACGGTTTCGTTCGGCACCAGGAATTCGTAGATACCGCAACGACCCTTGTAGCCCGAACCATCGCACTTGTCGCAACCCTTGCCGTGGTAGAACTGCATGTCGGGGGTCAAGTGGAATTCGTCGCGCATGGCCTGCGAAATCTCGACAGGTTCCTTACAATACTTACAGATGCGGCGCACAAGACGCTGTGCCAACACACCCTTGATAGCGGTAGACACAAGGAACGGTTCCAGTCCCATTTCGAGCAAACGCGGGAATGCACCGGCGGCGTCGTTGGTATGGAGCGTACTAAAGACCAAGTGACCCGTCAAAGCAGCTTCGATAGCCATGGACGAAGTTTCTTGGTCACGCATTTCACCGATCATAATCACATCCGGGTCCTGACGCAGCAGGGCGCGAATGCCCGCCGCAAAGGTAAAGCCTGCGGCGTTGTTAATTTGTCCTTGGTTCACACCATCAATATTCAATTCCACCGGGTCTTCCATCGTAGAGATGTTGATCGTGGAATCCAAAATTTCTCGAATGGAAGCGTAAAGCGTGGTAGACTTACCGGAACCGGTAGGACCGGTCACCAGCACAATACCGTTAGGAGCATTAATCGCATCAATAAACTGCTTGAGCACGCGCGGGTCGAAACCCATATCCTTCAGCGGGAACTGACCGGAGTTCGGGTTCAAGATACGCATAACGATCTTTTCACAAACGCCGCGCTTACGCAGCGAAATCGGGAACGAGCTCACACGAAGGTCGACTTCGGAACCCTTGTAACGCACGGTAAAACGGCCGTCCAAAGGTTTACGCTTTTCAGCAATGTCCATCTTCGAAAGGAGCTTAATACGAGAAAGAATCTGCGGCATCAAACGTGCCGGAATCGGGGACATCACCTGCAGGTCACCGTCGATACGGTAACGCAACTTCAGGAAGGTTTCCTGCGGTTCCAGGTGAATATCAGAAGCCTTACGGGCAATAGCTTCGTGAATCAGGGTCGTCACGATCTTCACGACCGCGCGGCCTTCTTCGTCGGTCAGTTCCGGTTCGTCGTTACCGCCCTGACCGCGTTCCACGGTCTCCAGTTCATCACCGTCCTTCGATTCGCTAATAAGTTCGGCAAGGGATTCTTCGGCAGGACCGTGACCGGCAAACACGCGTTCGATTGCCTTCATCACGTCGGCTTCGGACGCCATGACCACGTCCACGTCCATACGCACCTTGAACTTCACGATGCTTATGGTACGCATATTGGTCGGGTCGGTCATTGCAATCGTCATCACGGAGCGGGTCTGGTGACGGTCGTCTTCGCCCTGCTGCACAAACAGGGGAACCACCTTGTACTGCTTACACATGTCTTCGGGCAAGTAGTTGAAGGCGTTCGGGTCGATATTGAAGTTGTCGAGCTTTACGTATGGGACTTCGAACTGTCTCGAAAGAATTTCAATAAGGCGTTCTTCGGGCATGTAGCCCAAGTCCACCAAGGTGCGACCAAGTCGCTTGCCAGAGGTCTTCTGCGTTTCAAGAGCCTTATCCAGCTGTTCCTGGGTAATGTAGCCCTGAGCAAGGAGCATTTCACCGATACGCATCTTGGTCGAAGACTGCATCTGCGAACCAAGGATGTTCGTCAGCGTTTCTTCGCTCACCATTCCCAGGCGCACCAAGATCTTACTGAGCATAAGACCAGTACGCTTGTGTTCGGCCATGGCATGCGCCAGCTGGTCTTCGTCCAATACTCCCTGGCGAAGCAGCAGCTGACCCAAGTTCATCTTACTGTTGTTCATCATAAATGCGACCACGCCCGCGGTTGAACGGGCAACTTTTCTCCATTTTTGCAAAGCATGTTCACTGGGGCACCCGCAGATTTTTCTACGGCAAATCCAATTTCACACACCTCGCCCAATTGGGTATTTTTTTCAAATATACTTTTTGGGCTAGAATTTGCAAACAGGAGTTCGTATTCTTCACCGCCATTTAATGCGAATTTTAGCGGATTTTCGCCATATTTTTCGCACATTCGCAAAACTTCGGGGTCTATGGGGAGTTCGTCTTCTACAATCTGCAAACTGACATTCGAAGAAAGCGCCAAGTGGTTCAGCTCCGACGAGAGTCCATCGCTAATGTCCATCGCCGCCCCGCTGGCTCCCAAGCGGAGAAGTTCCGCCCCCGCCCGTTCGCAAATCCTGGGCGACAAGTGGTAATCCACCAGCGTCGGGAATTCATCTTTTGCCTCAGGATGATTCATCAACAGCCAAAGCCCGGCATCCGACTTGCCGAGCGTCCCATTTACATACAAAGTATCTCCAGGCTGCACAGCGGAGCGCAAAAGCGGCTTAGCATTTTCACTTTCCAGCGTTCCCAAAAGCGTCGTCGAGAACATCCCCACATCGCCCACCACGGTGTCGCCGCCAATCAGCGCTATGCCACGCTTCGCAAACCCCTGCGAAAGAGCCTCCCGTACGCGGTTACGCGTCTCTTCGGACCAATTCTTGTTGATGCAGAGACCAAGGACAGCGAGCTTTGGCACGCCGCCCATCGCCGAGATATCGGAAACATTCGAAACAATGTGCTTTTCTACCGCCTGTTCCGGCGTCGACCAATCCAACCTGAAATGCGTATTCTCTACCGACAAGTCCTTGGTGACAAGCCAGCCGTCGAATAGGGCACAATCATCGCCCACGCCGAGCCAATCACGATGCTGCGGAGCGTCGTGCTTGAACTCTGCGGCATTTTTCAGCAATGAATCAATGAACTTGAATTCTGGTACGTCGGGAAACATACTCTAAAAATAGGAATTTTTCGCCCAAATGCTACAAGGCTTCGACTTCTGCGGCGGTAAGCCCAGAAACGGCAACAATCTTTTCCGTGGAATCGCCCATAGCCTTTAGCGCCCTAGCCATTTCGCGAGCCTTGTTCTGTTCACCAATCGCTTCACCTTTTTCGAGAGCTTCGGCTTCACGCTTGCGAGCAAGATCTCCGGCACTAACAAAACCATACTTCTGTCCAACGCTTACAAACGCCATGTCGAGCTCCTTGAGAAAACCATCATTCAAATACTCTCTTAAATATAAGAGATTACTCTTTTGTTATTGTGAATATATTCCCATTTATCTGAATTTTATTAAAAGTCACATCCCCCCTTATTAGAACATCAGCCCAATACATACAAGAACAAGTGACATCTGTTAAGCGATCCTTTTTATCAATATTTAGAGAAAGCGTATCGCCCTTAAATGAATATTCAAGATAATCCGGTTTTTCTGCAGGCGGACATTGAGTATTTCCAAGAACCCGAACCGTATAACAACTGTCTTCAGTCCGTTTAACAACAAAGGATTCAACACTCATTGTCGGATTTTCATAGTCAAAATGAGCAAAACATGTATCTACCGACAAGAGTTCAACAGAAATATCTTTTTGACGCATTTCCTGCTCATTATTTTCGTCATTAACGGATAGCACCGCATCCTTTTGGCTGTCGGACGAGGAACAGGCGAAAAAGAGGACTGACAGGGCGGCAATACAAGCAAGACGTTTCATCATATTGATCTCCTCTATTAATAAGTTGGCGTTCCTAGAGTAATCCATCTAGAACCAATACCATCATAATCATTGTTGTAAAAAACAGGTCCCAGATAAGCATTCAAAAACTTTTCTTCCCAAGGATCAAAGAAATTACCATTTATATAACCATAACGATAAACAATTTTAGGCTCAATATCATACCCTCCCTGAGTATGAATAATATTCATAATAGATATATAGTAAGCATCCCATATTTTTTCATTACCACTAAACCACCGAGTTGCAAAATCCTCATACGCCCATATCACATGTATATTTCCAAAAGAAATGGAACTAAAGCCCAAAATAGAATGAACCCCTTTAAACACCCCATCAAACCACGGATCTTGATCCGAATAACCGTTTCTAAATACAGAGCAAGCACTTAACCAAAGCCAATATGTATTACCAACCCCATTTCCCGAAGTCGTATTTGCAATAACAGCATTTGTATTCCAAAGTGTAATTTCATCAGGAGCACCATGACCTCGATAAAATATAAAATTATAATTTTTCGCATTTTGACTTAAAAAATTAACCAAACGTACCCCCGTATCAACATAATAATTAAACGATACCGTTGTTGGAGTTGCACCTATTTGATAATAGCCATGAGCAAGATTCATAGCAACAATACTTAAATTCACTGCAAGCCTTAATGAATCAGCAATTTGAACTGAACAAGTCAACGGGCTCTGCCAATTATTTTGATAATTATCAATAGCATATGTTGCAAATTTAAAATTCAACAACCGACCTTGAGTAATAGCAAAAGTATTCGAAATCGACAGCATTATTACAAAAAAATATTTTTTCATCATTCCTATCCAATTTTAATATGTGTTATTAAAAGTCTCCTAAACTTTTTGAAAATAGAACTATATCAAAGGAAAGATATCTTGTTATACCCAAATCATCAAAATGGCCTAAATAAATAACACTTGGAATCAAAATATTATTTCCTGTATCATTGGATACCATACGCCAGCTTAGAATCGCATCATACAATACTCCACGCACATTCTTTCTCTCCATATCTTCATTAACTTCAACAACTTTTTGCATCAACCTATTTCTATGTTGCGACACATCGTCAACGTAACATTCATTTTCACTCAATACTTTTTTTTCAGTCCGCAGCCAACTATACTCAATCTTTTTTATATTAGAAAAAGCATCATAATACATGTAAATAAAGGCATCCCCACGAACAGGCAAGCCTTCAACTAATTGATGGAACATAACAAAGGCTCCAACAATGTCAATTTTTTCATTTTTTTGTTCATATTCAAATCCAACTCGTGTAATTTTATACGAGTCAGAGACTTCATCAACAAAATATTTTTTTTTATCCTCCAAGGCAATTGACCTCAATTTATTTTCATTTTGTGAATAAATCCTTTCTGTTTTTGAACGAGAATTCATTAGAACAGCATAATGTCCTGCAACTTCGTCAACAGGAACATTGACCTTCATAGGGATTTTTTCTTTTCCTGTAATTTCATAAACGAAACACGAAGGTGTTCCCTCATCCATATATTTCCGCAAAGAAGTTTCCGCTTGAAGAAAAACCTCCGGTTTTATGGTAAGCTGTGCATGTATTAAAGAAAAAGAGACACAAATCAGCAATATGTATATTTTTAACATTTTGTAACCTGATACATTCATACTACAAATATATATACATTTTTTACATGTCACCCCTAGAAAAAAAACACAAACTGGCGGTAAATTGTTGATAAATTGAATACAACTATTGGACAAAAAATTTTTTGTGAAAAAGACAAAAAAATCTATTCACAATCCGGGAGAATTACCTATCTTTTAGGGCATGGGACACATCTTCTTCATAGCCCCGTCTTCTCCAGGCAGCTTAGACCGCCTCAGTCAATGGACGTTCCGTTGGCTTTTGGAGCACGGTGATTTGGCGGAAGATTCTACGATGTATACCTGCAATTCCATCGAAGACGCCACAAACCTTCTGGAATCTGCATTGATTATCGGACAGTCCCCCGCACTCATCATTCTTGACCATGCGGACCGCCCCCACGAACAGAACCTGAAGTTCAGCAAGCTCTTGCACGACGGTATTCCTGAATCGTGGATTGTGGAACTCGTTCCCGACAACATGCCGCTGCCGGAAAGCGACGACAACTACTATTGGGTGCGCAAGCCCGTGAGCGAAGAAGAATGGTACAGCACGCTGGAACAGGTGTTGCTTAAGAGTGGCTCTCCCCAGTGGGCAAATAATTAATTAATAGAGTCTACAGGCCCTTCGACAGGCTCAGGGACCTTCTCCAAATTCTACATTACTTACCATGATTAAAGGCGTAAGTTATTTTGGCGTGCGTTCGCCTAAGCATGTTCTTGCCGATATGCAAGACATCAAGGCGGCGGGTTTTAACGCGGTGCTCCACACCTGGAGCGAAGAGGACGAACAGTACTACTACGGCACCATGAAGGAAATCGTGGACCAGTCTGCAGACTTAGGTCTGAAAGTCTATGTAAACCCGTGGGGAGTCGGCCGCGTGTTCGGCGGCGAGGCTTATTCGGAACTTACCGCCCGCAACCACGATTTATGCCAAGTCGCGCTCGACGGGAAGCCGAAGGTGGCCGCCTGCCCGAACCATCCGGAATTCCGCGCCTATATGCACAAGTGGATTGAATCCGTATGCGCCACGAAGGTGAACACGATTTTCTGGGACGAGCCGCATTTCTACTTCGAGAAGGGCGGACTCAGCAACTGGAGCTGCCGTTGCGAAAAATGCCGCGAGAAGTTCCGTGCCCAGTTCGGCTACGAGATGCCCGCCGAGCTCACCGAAGACGTGTTGAAATTCCGAGAGGACAGCCTGATTGATTTTCTGAAAGAAATGACCGAGGATGTTCACGCCCGCGGCAAGCGCAACTGCGTGTGCATGCTTCCGCCGTGGTTTCCCGCAGGTCTCGATGACTGGGGCCGCGTGGCAAGTCTCGAAAGCGTCGACGAAGTCGCGTCCGACCCATACTGGGAACGCGGTGCGACCGAGGAATGGGTCCGCGAGAAATACGCCGAGACAGCCCGCAAGCTGACTGATGTCGCCGCCAAGTTCGGCAAGGCAGTGCAGATGTGGATCAAGGCTTACCAGATTGAAGCGGGTCGCGAAAATGATCTCGCTATCGCCGTCGAGGAAAGCCGCAAAGCAGGTATCGACAACATCTTCGCCTGGAGCTACCGCGGCACAGAGACGCTTAGCTGGCTAAAAAGCGACAACCCGGACAAAGTCGCCCGGGTATTCAGGAAATCGCTCAGTCTCTAACGGAACGCGCGAACGCTAATTACTTCATCACGCGTATCGTCACGGAACCCGCGCGGGATTTTGCGATGAACGTGCCGCCGTTTTTCACGAGGGTTTTCGCGCTGGCGCGGAGTTCCTGCATTCCTGAGGCTCGCACCTTTCCCAGATAATTGCCGTTCATGTCGAAGATGCGGTAGCTTTCGGCTCCGGCTGCGTGCGATAGCGCGGGCCTTACAAAGTCAAAGCAATTTTCAAGACATTCAATTTCGTCTTCCTCCGTGAGTATCGCGAAATAATCTACATCCATCCACGAGCCTGTCACCGTAAAGCGCAATATGTGTTCGCCCGCAGGGAGGTTCACCGTCGTCCGCACCTTGTTGTAGTCGTCGTAGTTGTCCTCGCCTTCGTTTTTCGGGACAGAGATCACGTCGGTGATGTTCTTGCCGTCAAGCGACATCTGGAAGCCTGAAGTCTCGTTTGCGGATGCGACCGATGCGTAGAAGGAATATTCGCCCGCTTCCTTCACGTTCACGGTGTATTCCAGCCATTCGCCTTCCTGGTTGTAACCCACGATGTAGCCCGTCGCCTTCTTGTAAATGTCGACGCCCGTCCCTTCGCGGTAATTGGTACCGCCGTGGTCTTCGGAATCGTTTTCCTTGTAGGAGTCGTTGCCCGAGCCGACACCCGGAATGTCGAAGTCTTCCGCCTCGATCTTGCCCGGAATTTCAAACGGCTTGTCCTTGAACGGTTTCTGCGGAACAGGCTCTACCGGCTTGCGATTTACCGCCTTGAGCATTTGTTCCGCATAGCGCTTGCCGAATTCTACGTAGGCATCGTGATTGAAGTGATAACGGTCCACGCCATTACCGCCAAGGCCTTCAGACGACGCGTAGTAGGTATTGTCCATCGTGTTCGGGAGTTTCGACACGCGGTCGGAATAGCAGCAGCCCGAACGCAGGAGTTCGCCCGCCACGAACGGAACCGTGTCAGAACTCATGTCGAGCGCCTTGAGGATATCATCGCGAGTCTTCTTCACGATTTTCGGCCAGTCCGGGTAACCGCCGTCGGTTTCGCCCTGATGGAAGATGAATCCCTTGATGACGCCCACCTGCTGTGCCTTCTTCGCGATATCGATAATCGTCTTCGTCACGTTGCCATCGCTTGCATATTCCTTCGCATAGTTCTGGAGCCAGCTTTCGGCCGTTGAAAGGTAGCTTGCGAACTGGTCCTGGTCAAAGAGCTTGATGCTGGCACCGCCCACCGCAACCGGGATAATACCAATAGTCACATCGGGCATGCTGTCAGCCATCGTGCGACCGAACCAGTCCGCCACCGAAATCGTGTTGCCGCAGTTGAACAGCGACGGCACCGCCGGGTAAACTTCGCCGAGCGTATTGCGGCCCTTGCCCGAACAAACCTGCGTCGCAAAAATCTTAAAACGCGAATTTTCGACCTTGTCGGCACTCTGTGCATCTGCCGTGCCGCCCATATTGGACTGCCCGTACGCAATGTAGATGTGGAAATTCGGGTCCGGAGCGGCATTCGCCGAAATGGCACCGAACGACATTAAGCCCGTAGCAACGCATGCTACAGGCACGAAACCAGAGAATTTGTCAAAAAATCTCATGACAACCCTTCTTTTTCAAACAACTGTCTAAAAAATACCTTGAAAAAAGCACAAAAGGCGCCCCCGGCGCCCTTATTCTATAGACAGATTGTCAATGAAGGAAATTTGGATCGAAGTTCAAAAATATTTAAAACAATTTAAGCTGGTTCAAAGGTCTTGATTTTATCCAGTTCTTCAGCGATTTCGAGTTTCAAGTTACGAATGTCAATATCATCTTGCAAGGAGATGAAGTAATCATCAGAAACACCAAAAAACTTGGCTAGTCTCAGGGATGTGTCGACCGTAATTCGTCTGCGATCGTGAAGAATGTCCTGGATTCTTGAAACAGGAACATTGATTGCCTGGGCGACCTTGTAGGCAGACAATCCCATAGGCGTAAAAAACTCTTCGTTCAGGATTTCTCCGATAGTAGGTGTTTCAATATGCTTGCTCATGGTCTGCTCCTAGTGGTAGTCAACAATCTCAACGTTATAAAAATGCCCTTCGTTCATCGAAAAACAGATACGCCATTGATCGTTTATGCGTATAGAGTATTGTCCTTCTCGGTCTCCATGCAAAGCCTCCAAACGATTATTCAGAGGTATTCGCAAATCGTTCAATGATTTGGCATTGTCTATCATCATGAGTTTTCTCAAGGCCACCTTTTGAATTGTATTAGGCAACCGTCTTGAAAACTCCTGGTTATAGACGAGTTCTGTTTCTCTATCGGCAAAGCTTTGTATCATTCAATATACCTATTTCGTGTGTATATGTCAAGTGGGTAGATTATTTTTACAAGTTTCTATATTACTATACACGCGTTTTTCAGGCGTTTTTTTGCCAATATTGCCGGTAAAATGATTTTAACACAACAAAAAACACCCGTCCGAGACAGGTGTTGAATCGATTACAAAATTAAAGTACCAGAAAACTGCTATGGAGTTTCTTCGTCCTTTAGACAACGAACAGAGAAGCCGAAGTTCTTGCCGTCGTCGTACAGATCCGCGAGGTAGACGCCGAAATCTAGATACATATAGTAGGCGGCGTAGCTAGAGTGCTGCGTGGCACTCCAAAAACCAGTGTAGCCGTTAGCATCGTAGAAGTCGCCATTGTAGTACCTGATACCAACAGGGAGTCCGGAAAAGCCGTAGGTATCGGTACCGTTGCCGTTACTGTACCAGCCCGTCTGGGACTTGAGTTTCGTCCCTGCGGTTGATGAACCGCCCACCGCCGTGAGCAAGGTATCCCATTCCGCTTGCGTTGGCAAGTGCCAGCCCGGTGGGCAAATACCATACACTGTATCGGGCAAAGTACAGGTCTTGCGGCAACCACAGTCCACGCCGTTGCCACCGTCGTAAAGCGCAACCGAATCTATCGCCGCCGCCCAGGTGTAAAGGCGTCCGGCCACGGCACAGTTAGCACTATCGTTATTATAGCACCAACTGCGGTTCAACAGGCTCGGAGTCATCGAACTGTCGACATAGTTCAGGTTTTCCGCCATCCAGGTCTGCGCACCAATCTTTACGGTCTTGTACACCTTTTTGTCGCGGCTGTCCGTCATGGTGCCGTAGGTTATATTCGGATTGAAGCGACACTCCTTAGGAACATTCCAATTCCATTCTGTCTCACCCTCTAAAAGAGCAGAACAATTCAATTCATCTTCAAAACTGCTGCTGGATTCTATCGTTCCTTCGGGACTCCAGGATGACGATGAAAGAACACTGCTTGAAGAAGCTGTCTCGACACTGCTACTAGATTCTTTCTTGACGCTGGAAGAGGAATTTGCCGAGTCAATGCTACTACAGGATCCTTCGACAGCACCCGAAGAAGAATTTTCCCTAGCGACGCCACTACTACATTTTTCGCTATCGCTCAGAATGACGGAGGATGAACTCATAACGGAGGATGAAGAATTCGCCAAGGCGACGCTACTACTGGATTCCCTGCTGTCGCTCGGAGCGACGGGTGAAGAACTGCTGTCGTCATCGCAGGCAGCGAGAAGGAGTAAGCTGGAGATTGCCAAAGTAATAATACTTTTTGATTTTTTCAAAACCACAAAACGCCACATTATAAAGAAAACTCCCAGCCGGAGCCAGGAGCATTTCTAAAAGCGTTTTGCAAAACAATGGATTGCTTCGCCTTCGGCTCGCAATGACGTTTTGCGAACGGCCTTATTACTTTGCGCGTTCGAGATAAGAACCGTCGCGGGTGTCCACGCGGATCTTGGTGTTGTTTTCGATGAAGAGCGGAATCATCACCTTGGCGCCGGTTTCGACGGTGCATTCACGCATCACGTTACCGCTGGTGTTGCCCTGGACTGCCGGAGGAGCGTCAATGATCATGAGGTCAACGAAGGTAGGCGGAATCACTTCAATCGGAAGCGTAGCGCCGGACTTCGGGTCCTTCCACCAAGTGACTTCGACAGTAGCGCCGTCGAGGAGCCAAACTTCGCAGCCATTGAGAGCTTCCTTGGAGATTTCTTCAGTTTCCTGAGTTTCGTTGTTCAGGAAGTACCAAGTAGAACCGTCGTTGTAGAGGTAGGTCATTTCGGTAAAGGTCACGTCGGCTTCTTCAACCGTATCGCCACTCTTCCAAGTGCGTTCGAGGGTGCGGCCGGTCACCAAGTTCTTGATGCGAACGCGGTTAAAGGCCTGGCCCTTACCCGGCTTCACGAACTGGTTTTCGATGATTTCGTACGGCTGACCATCAACCATGATTTTAAGTTTCTTGCGGAATTCGTTGGTGCTTACAGTACCCATATTATCCTCTTGTTGATTTTGATTCTAAATTTAGCAATATAATGGAAAGCCCCGTTACCGTTTTTACGCAAATCCCTGACTTTTTGGACTATTTGGGATCCGATTTGGCGACAGTCATTGCCAAGACGACTGCCCTGGCAAACCTCGACCTGAATCCGAAGTTTCCGTTTCTTTGTTCTAGGCATTATGCCGACCTGATCAAGAAGGCAGGCGACCCTGCCGCCCTGTTGCGCGAAATTTTGCCCACCAAGGACGAACTCAAGAAGGTTGAAGGCTTTGTAGACGACCCCGTGGGCGACCTGCCTGCCGGAAAATCCGATTGCGTCATCCAGAAATACGACCAACGAGCCCTGATTGTCTCGACCGCCACCTGCGGTGCCCGTTGCCGTTTCTGTTTCCGCAAGAACTACCCTTTCCAAAACACACCCGACGTGGCGCGCCAGGTGGGCCACTGGCTCGACACCCACACCGATGTATGGGAAGTGATTCTTTCGGGCGGCGACCCGCTGACTCTCGGTCCCGGCGCCTTCCGCGAACTGATTGAAGCGATCGCGATGCACCCCTCGGTTACCACACTCCGCATCCACACGAGACTCCCCGTGATGCGCCCGGACCTGGTGATGCAGCATTTTGAACTGCTGCGCGAACTGCCTGCCAGGTTTAGCTGCGTACTGGTGTCGCATGTGGACCACGCCGACGAACTCGACGAGGAATCGGCAACCGTATTTGCACAACTGCGCTTTAGCGGTTGGACGCTTCTGAACCAGAGCGTACTCCTGCGGGGAATCAGCGATGACGCAGCCAAGCTCACCGCCTTGTGCCGCAAACTTTTCGAGCAGGGCGTGCTCCCCTACTACCTGCACCAGCTGGACCATGCAAACGGGGTCGCCCACTTCGAAGTAGCTGATGACGAAGCCCGCGAACTAATTGCAGAAATCCGCACCAAGCTGCCCGGCTATCTGGTGCCGAAACTCGTGAGAGAAATCGCCGGCGAAAAAAGCAAAACTCCGATTTAGAATAAGGTCTTGAGACCAAATCCAATTATTCCGTCCAAGTAATTTTCGCCATTGCGGAGAGCGTAGTACAGGTTCACGCTCCAGTTGCCGCGGTACTGCGTAAAGTCAAGACCGTAGTCCTGTTCGCGTTTCCAGCCACGGTCGGGGCGGCTGAAGGAACGGTAAAGTCCCGGCTGGTAGAATGCCTCGATGCTTAAGTCATAGCCGTCTTGCCAGAGGATTGCAAATTCGGAGAAACCGTAGGCGCGACTCCGCATAAAGCGAACGTCCATGCCCTTGAAACTATCCATGCCGCCAAGCGCGAAATAATCGAAGCGGTCAAGCGCCGCATCGGTCGGGAAAATTCCGCCGGTGGCGCCGCTGAAGCGCGTTATCCAATTGCCATAGAGTGGCAAGAATCTCGAGAACGAAGCGGACGCCTTCAGGTAATTGTCCAAGGAATCCGGACGGTCCATGTTCCACGCGACGACTCCCTGGAACCGCGTGCCCGAACGCGGCAAAACAAAACGGTCCAACGACACATACGAAAGTTCAAATGACGAAGTTTTACGGTGCTTGCCGACGCCCACGAATACGCCCACAGTAAAGTCAAAACCGATATCGCGCGAAACACCAAGTTCACCATAAGCATCGCGCGTAGAAGAGTCCTCGTCAAAGTAGCCGCGAGCAATCGCATTCCAGTCGGTACCAAAAATCCACGGTTCCTTGTAGGCGCCATCGAGCCTGCGAGCATCTTCTGCGGTATAGCCTTCCAGAAGCAGATCGCGGGCGGTTCCGCGGATATTGTAAAGCGATACATTCACATTGCCCTCCCACACATCGGTCTCGCTGGAGTAGGTCAAAAGGGCGTACGCCTCGGAGACCGTCGCCGCCTGCATGTGGTACACCGGCACAATGCGGTTGCGATTCTTGTCGCGGAACATCTGCACTGGGGCGGTACGGTTGTAGTAACCAAGGCGCGCAAGCTTCATGTCGGAGCGCTGCAAGTCCAAAGGCGAGACAAGGTCGCCCGCCACAATTCCAGTCTGACGACGGAACACATCTGGCCTGCTTCCCGAAGAATCCATATTTTCAGGACTTGCCCAGACCCACGCCATTCCACAATCTAAAGATACGGTCAACTTGCCAGAAGAATCGATATCACCTTCGATCTTTGCCGCCAAGAAACCGCGGTTCTCATAATAGCTCAAAATACGGTCGCGCGTAAGCGGCCAGCTTTCGCAGGACTTACCGATGAGCGCCTGAACCTGCGACTGTTCGTAAGGTTCGGATTCACCCACCCACTGCACCGCCGTAATGTGGCAATTAGTCGCAAATCCATGCACACAAGCAATCAATACGAACAGAAGCAAGCAAACCCATGGATTGCTTTGGTTACTACGTAACCTCGCAATGACGTTCATTTTTAAAACATCATTCCACATCAGAAGTACGCCCTCGCTTCGGTAGAGAGCTTCTGGAAGATATTCTCCTCGGCGTCGCCAAACCGCAAAATATAGTGACAACCCATCGACAAATAATCGTTCAAATCCACCGAGAGCGAAAACTCAAAGCGGTAGGTACGGCCGTCGCTGTAGCCTGCCATCACCTGGTAGGGAATGACATCACCGTCGCTATCCACCTGCACCACCGAGAAGTTTGTGTAAGCATTCACCTTCTTCTGCTTGTCATAACCGACGCGTAGCGCCGCCTCCCAAAGGTTCGATTCGAACTCGCCGTATTCGCTACCGGAATCGTCGCTGCCTTCGCCTTTGCGGTAGCGGCCCAGCGGCTGCACGTAGAACCCTTGCAAGAAATCAAAACGGTAGCGAAGCGTCCCGTCGTAAATGTCCCAATTCCATTCCTGCATCGCCGAGAGCTCGTTTTCCTGCATCAAGAACGTCGCCCCTACAAAATGGTCCAGGTTGATTCGGTAGCCCGCATCGAATTCATGCGAATAGGATGTTTCGTAGTAAGATATCGATGAAAGCTTCTTGTCAAAAGAGGCTCCCGGCTTATAGGCAAGCGAAACGCCCGAAGGGTGCTGCCAATCCACAAGGCCTCCGACTTCCATGCGACCCGATGTGGTGCGGTGCAGCTGCGAGCGGTTCACCGGCGGGAAATAGATCTTTCTCCCCGTCGTATCGCTCCCTTCGCCTTCGTAGGACGCCCCGAAAGTCACATCGCGCAGGAACCCATCACGAATTCCAAGGGCAAGCCCCGGATTAAAGCGCAGCTCCGTGCTGAACGCCGCATCGGAAGAAAGCACCGCCCCGACGGAATCGTTGCGACCCATTCCCTCGTACACAAAATCACCGTTGTCGACGCCTTCGATATAGCTAGACGTAAGGCTGTCGTAGCGCACGTCGCCCGTTCCGGGCGCCACCGCCTTGTAGACCGCCGTGTAAATTTGCTCTTCGGTAAGCCCAAGCCTGTAAGATACATTCCCCTGCCAGCCTAGTTCTTCGCCACCGAAGCGGGAATCCAAATTGGAAAGCCAGCTATTTTCGCTGTCCGAAGAATCCCTACGGACGCGTTCATACTGCAACAGGTGCGAAAGCGTGAAGTAGCGGCTATTGTAATTTGCCTCCTGCAGCCAAGTCGACGCCCACAGGGAATCTGCCCAATCGTCGCCATAGGTATCGCCGCGGCGCTTTGCCATACGACCGCCGATGCTTTCGCGGATCTCGCCTCGGTCAAAGTAGATGCCTACACCACTCGAAGATTTTCCATACACCACTTCGTCTTCGATTTCATCCAAGGTAATTTTTGTAAATCGCAAATCACCACGCCCAAAGGGACGAACCATTCCCAGCAAGTATTCCGCATTCGCCGTTCCCTGGTAGCGTTCCATTTCGCTTTCCTGTTCACTTGCCACGCGAATAAGAGCAAGCTCTTCCAAGACACTCCGATTACGGTGTTCTATACCGAGCTCCGCACGCGAAGAATTCCAGTCTTCGTCACCATTGCGGCGGTAGCCCCACTGAGCATGTCCAAACCATTCCCGCGAAAACCTGGACCGCATCGCAAATTCATCGTGCAACAAGTCATCGTCCAAGAACGAAGAATCACCGTACGCCAAATCCCAGGAGTCGCACAGGTTGTAAAGGTTCCAGTCCAAATCAGAACCGGGATACTGTAGAATATCGTAGCCCTGTTCCACGCGGTTGCCGTAAACGGACATCGCTAGCGGGAAATGCACCAGGTCCCGTGTCGAGTCAGATGTCACATACCAGCGGAACGCACGCCCTTCAGGGCCATCGACTTGACTTGCCACCATGTTGGAATCGCGGCGGTTCAGCGCCATTTCAAAGTCACCGTAGAACTGCCGATTGTGCTGCAAGCGAACGCGCGCGTTCATGCGCTCGGTGCGATCGGGTCGATTCAGCGGCGGCAAGGTATCGTCACGACTAAAGCCTTCGCCACGGTCCTTCTTGAGAAGCGCGTAGTCATCGTCCGTCCACACGCCACGCTTCAGGCGTTCCACGTCGTTTTCCAGCCGAAAACCCGACACATCCAGGTATAGGTTCGGGTGATGATAGCTTGCATGCGCCCCCTTGAGCGTATAGATGTTGTCGTCTTCATAGGCATCGTATTCGACGCGGATTTCATCATCGAAACTCGGAAGCACGGCTCCCTTGAAGTCGAGCATACCGCCTGCGTAGTTCACCAGGTAATCGCGCCCACGAACCAGCCGCACCCCGTTCAACCACACCGTCTCGGACTGCGGCACCACCGCGATAAAGCTACCATAGGCGTCGAGCGAATAGCCCTGCTGCTGCCCGCTCACGCCGTTGAATGTCCGTGTAAAATGCCCCACTTCGTCGGTTCCCACCACGCCTCGCACCTGCGTATATCCGCCAGCAAAATCGCCGCGCACACCTCCCATCACACCCAGCGATGCGCGGCTCATGCCAGTAAAGCCCATCGAAGTATCCACCCAGGTCAAGTCGCCCAGATGCAAAAAGTAATGCGGAGATTCCACGCGGAAATAAATCTGGTCCACTTCGCGCAGCGTCGCCGTCGTCTGGTCGCCGGCACGGCGGCCCACATCAGAAAGAAGCGCATCGATATAGATACTGTCGGTAAGCCTCCCCTGTATCGAGAGGCGAAGTTCCTGATCCACCTGCGTTCCGCCATCGCCCACGGTCACCTGAACCGTCTTGTAGCCATGCGTTTCCAGGGAATCTGTTCGTAAAGCCGTATCTAGATTTACAACAAACGAATCGCCCCGGACCAACAGGGCAGGATCCCAGACCGGAAGCGAATCCACATTCACGGCGAACGCACATGCCGCAAGCAACAGGAGTCCCAACCAGAACTGCCGGGACATGGGGATTACCTTTCGTTAGGTTCTACAATAAACTGTCGGGTCGAAAGCAGTCTGCGCCCCGCCACCAGATCCACGCTCCACTCGCCCGCCTTCAATAGCGCAGGCGCAATCGTCGTGAGACAGACATCCTGCGTCATATCGCAGGCAAGCTTTTGCACGGTATCGGCACCATTGAACCAGATATGCATCAAGGTGTCGTCTTTGAGCTGTAAAGCAGAAGAAACAGTCGAATAGTAATACAGGCGCATGCCTTCTTCAAAGGAGCTGTCTACACCGAACGGGGAGCCATTGACGATGTGGCTGCACACCACGCTCTGCGCAAGCGAAAGTTCCGCTTCGGCATAGTCGCGGATTTTTTCGTCGCCCATATAGGCAACAATAATGCGGTGAAGAAGAAAACCCAGGAATACAACGGCTACGACAATCGTCGTCTTCCGCAAGTTACGAAGCGGCGGAAACCTTGTCACAGCGAGACCTTTAGCCTATGCTTAACGAACCAGTCGACTTGTATTCTGCGTAAAGGCAGGTACGGCATCGACAAGCTTTTCGACCAACAGGCGGTTGAAGTCTTCGATACGGTTCGGGAGCTTGGAGCCGGGGAAAATCTGCACCAACAGGAGAGCCTGGTCTACAGGAGCGATGTAGATGGAACGGTTCTCGCCCGTAAACGAAACAGCCTGGAAATTTTCGCCGCCAAGCATCATGCCCACCTGACGAGCAGAGTCGAACGAAGCCGTACTCAAGACAGCTAGCGGAGTGGCATCGATTCCCAAGGAGCCCACTTCGGCAATGATAGAACCATCGCGGTGGCAAAGGACGATATATTCAGCCTTGACGCTTGCCTGGTAGGCAGTCATCAGACGCTGAACCTTCGCAGCATCATCTGAAAAAATCGTAAAATCACTCATATTGCAACTCTACCTATTTCTTCTTGGGAATGTACGGACGCAATTCAATTTCATCATCGGCATCGGCCTGAGGCTTAGCGACATCGCGACCGAAGGTCGGCATTCTGGGAATGGTCGTCGCGGCACGCGGACGTCCAAACGGCGAAGAAGTCGCCCCTTTCTGGAACAGACCTGCCCCCGAAGTCGAAGGTTGTGCGGGAGCCGATGCAGGCGGTTTTGCCGCAAAAGACGGCATGCGGAACGGCGAAGCAGCAGGAGCTGCAGCGGGCTGCTGGGGGGCTGCCGGTGCCTGAGCCTTGACCGAGACGCCTTCCTTGGTGAGGGAGACATCGTGAACGCCGGTGTTGCCCACATTGGCGGCAGCCTGACGGAGGAAGCCTTGCTTCACATTGAACTTTTCAATCACGAGCATCGCAATGGTCTTAAGCGTCGTCACGACACCCTTACCGTTATGGGCGGTTGCCGGGAAGAACGGCACATTGCGCGGGTTGAGTTCCTTATTCAGTTCGTCGAGCGTAAAGACATTGTCCATGTCACGCTTGTTGTACTGAAGCACAAAAGGCATGTCATCGAGGTCCATGCCGTAATCCTGCAGGTTCTGACGCAGGTTCTGCAAACTTTCCAAGTTTTCTGCCTGACGAGACCTCTGGGAGTCCGCCACAAAAACAATGCCATCTACACCACGAAGCACGAGCTTACGGGTACTGTTGTAATAAACCTGACCAGGAACCGTATAAAGCTGGAACCTAGTCTTGAACCCCTTGATGTCGCCCAAGTTCAACGGCAAAAAGTCAAAAAACAGCGTACGGTCGCCTTCTGTAGCAAGGGACACCATATCAGTACGCTTGTCCTGGGGCATCTTCTGGTGGATCACCTGCAAATTGGTGGTCTTTCCACTCAGACCCGGACCGTAATAAACGACTTTACAACTAATCTCTCGTGTAGCAAAATTTATCGAAGACATCACACATCCTTGATATATCTGTTACAAATCTAATAAAAAAAATTTTTTTTTACCGTCAAAGGCCCCTATTTTGTACTCCAAATAGGAACATCGACCCCTTTCAGCGGGGTCTACTGGCGGTCGACCACGTGAATCGTGCGCTGAGGGAACGGAATCGTGATGTTTTCCTCGGCGAAGCGCTTCTTGATTTCGGCGGTGTATTTCCACTTCAGGTTGAAGAAATCCTGCGTACGCGCCCAGGCCCTAAAGGTTACATTGACACAGCTGTCTTCAAGCCCCGCCACAAAGAACTGCGGCTCCGGTTTGCGCATAAACAAGGGCTCACCCGCCACCACGTCGCGCATGATGTCGAGCGCCTTCTCAGGGGAATCGCCGTAGTCAATACCCACCGTGATTTCGAGGCGGCGCAGCGGGTTCTTGCTAAAGTTCACGATAGGTTCGCCCCACAAAGACGAATTCGGAGCAGAGATGTAGAGACCGTCGAGCGCCTTGAGCGTCGTGTTGAACAAACTAATACCGACGATGTTTCCCTTGATCTTGCCGCATTCGATATAGTCCCCCGCCTTGAACGGGCGCAAGAAGAGCAGCAAGAGCCCCGCCGCGATATTAGCAAGGGCATCTTTCAGGGCAAGACCCACGGCAAGGCTCGCGGCACCCACCATGGCAACAATTCCCGCCGTATTGACCCCCAGCACATGCAACACCAGCAGCAAGGCAACTATATAGATGCAATAGGAGAACAGCGAATAGATCAGGGGCTTTGCCGAGGTGTCCATGCCTCGGTTTTCCGCATGATTAATCGCGTATTTCAGTAAAACCAGGAGTCCCTTCGCAATAATCAGGAGCAAAAGCGCCGCAAACAGGCGCTGGAGCATCGTATGATCGATGGCATTACCCATCCAGTCTTGAAAGAAGTGTTTTACCGAATCCATAATCTAAATATAGAAAAAGAGAAATTCCAATAAAAACAAGAATAAACCGACACACGACGGTGCATCGGCTCACTCAAAATTTGATTAGCGATAAGCTAGGTTCGCTAATTAAGCAAGGCTATTGACGACCTTGGCGGCCTTTGCCTTGTAGTTAGCGGCGCGGTTAGCGCAGAAACCGGCACGACCCTTGGCAGCAGCCTTATCGAGCATGCTGAACAGAGCCGGCATGGCCTTGAGGGCTTCTTCCTTAGTGGTTGCGCTACGGACAGCCTTGAGGGCGGTACGGATAGCGGAACGGGTAGAACGGTTCATGGCATTGGCCTTTTCGGCCTGACGCAGACGCTTTTTGCAAGATTTGTGTTGCGGCACCTTATTATCTCCGGGTGAAAACCTACTTAAAAATGTTGGCACAAAGTTAGTAATTATTTTGATTTTTTCAAGGGGTCGGCAATTTTTTCTACCTTTTAAAGCATGATTCCCTTTGTAAATCTCACTGGACAGCGCGAAAAATACCGTTTTGAACTCGAAAAAGCCGAACGGGAGGTGCTGGACAGCGGTTGCTATATCGGTGGACACGAAGTGGAGTCCCTGGAAAAGGAACTCTCGGACTACCTGGGCGGTGCCACCCGCACTATCACCTGCGCAAGCGGTACCGACGCCCTCACGATTGCCCTGATGGCAATGGATTTACGCCCCGGTGACGAGGTAATCGTCCCCGACTTTACGTTCATCGCCCCGGCAGAATGCGTTGCATTTCTCGGAGCGACCCCCGTTTTCGCCGATATCAATCCCGAAACGCTCCAGATTTCCCCGAAAAGCGTCAAAAAAGAGATTGGACCGCACACCAAGGGAATCATCGCCGTGAACCTGTTCGGTCAGTGTGCCCCCTTCGAGGAACTCCGCGAAATCGCGAGGGAACACCACCTTTGGATCATCGAGGACTCGGCTCAGGCTTTCGGCGCAAGGACCAACCAGATGGCCTGCACCTTCGGGGACATCAGCATCACGAGTTTTTACCCAAGCAAGCCACTCGGCTGCTACGGAGACGGCGGGGCTCTCTTTACCGCCCGCGAAGACCTGGCGAAAAAAATCCGCATGATTGCAAATCACGGAAGCGCCGGGCGTTACCAGCACAAAATTGCCGGCATGAACAGCAGGCTCGACGCACTGCAGGCGGCAGTCCTGCGCGTCAAGCTTAGGCACCTGGACGAAGAACTCGCCGTAAGGCGCCAAAACGCAGCCAAGTACGACGCCTTTTTTGCCGAATACAACCGCACCGCAGCTGCCGGCGAAAAGATTATTCCGCAAAAAATTGTGGCGGGTTGCAAATGCACCTACGCTCAATACACAGTCCTTGCCGAAAACCGTGAAGCATTCATTCAGAAGCTAAACGACGCTAGTGTTCCCTACTGCATCCACTACCCCAGCGCCCTGCAATATCAGCCTTGCTTTGCGCGCTTTCATAAGGAGGTTCTGGGAGGCATTGTTTGGACTGAAGCGGACCACCCCGATCCAAACTCAGTCAAAGTATCAAGAATGGCAATCAGTTTGCCCATCTGCGCCTTCACGAATGTGGACGAAATCATTGAAAAATTGAAATAGCGGTAATTGGATGGCACGACTTTCGGAATCTGAAGCTTTAGACCTTTTCTTGAACGCCCCGCTGGACGAGCTCTGCGCCCGCGCGAATGCCGAAAAGGAACGCAGGCACGGCAAGTCCGTGTATTGGGTGAACAACCGCCAAATCAACTACACCAACGTGTGCGTGTTGCACTGCAAGTTCTGCGCATTCTCTAAAATCAAGAAGGACAGTCCCACCGCCTACGACTGGGACTACGACACTATTCGGGGGAAAGCCGCCGAAGCGATTGCTGGCGGAGCCCGCGAACTGCACATCGTAGGTGGACTCCACCCGGACCACCCGTTCGGCTACTACATCGAAATGCTGCGTAAACTGCGCGTGGAATTCCCAAAGGTAAACCTGAAGGCGTTTACCGCCGTGGAAATCTGCCACTTCGCCAAAATTTCGGGACAGACTCCGCTACAAATTATGAGCACGCTGAAAGAAGCGGGGCTTGATGCGCTCCCCGGTGGAGGTGCCGAAATCTTGGTGCAGAGCGTGCGCGACCAAATTTGCCCAGGCAAAGAAACCGGCGAGGAATGGCTCGACGTCCACCGTGCGGCCCACAAGATTGGAATCCCGACAAACGCGACGATGCTCTTTGGCCACATCGAAAAGCCCGAAGACCGCATCGCGCACATGAAAATGCTTCGCGACTTGCAGGACGAAGCTCCCGGCTTTTTCGCCTTTATTCCGCTGGTGTACCACCCGGAGCATAACGCGCTGCATAAGATTGTTCCGAACATCACCAGCGAAGAAGATATTCTCCGCACGGTCGCCGTTGCAAGGCTTTTCCTCGACAACTTCCCGCACATCAAGGCCTACTGGATCCAGATGGGTATCGAGACCGCGATGAAGGCGCTCCACGCCGGCGCCTCTGATTTGGACGGGACGATTATCGAAGAAAAAATCACGCACGCCGCCGGCGCCACGGTTCCCGTGGGCATGAGCCCCGACCGCATGAAGTCCTTGATTACAAATGAAGGACTTGAACCGGTCGAGAGAGACGCGTTATACGAACGATTCTCTTAACGAAAATCTTTCATTCTCGCAACAGCTTCTTGGAATGCGGCGGGATCCTGCAACAGGCTCACCACCACCCAGCCGTCTTCGTCGAAATCGAAGAAGAATCCGGGCTGCACCAGCACATGCTTTTCGCGCAGCAATCGAAGCGTGAGTTCCTCGTCGTCTTCACCGAGGCGAACCACCGCATACCAGCCGCCCAGAACCTCGGGGCAGTATTTCGCCGGGAATGCTTCACGGAGCGTCTGCCAGTTGGCAAGCAAGCGTTCCTTGACGCGCGATTCGTAAGCGGCAGCCTTGGGCAGCAGAGAAATGCCGAGCGCCTGCGCCGGAGCAGACACACTCAGGTAAGCATCTTCCACGAATTCGAGCGCTGCACGGATTTCTTCGAAGTTTTCGCGGGGCGCGTAAAAAGCCATCCAGCCGAGCTTGAGCTGCGGTGAGCCTACGGCCTTGCTTAAGCCATTCAGCCAGAATATCGGGCACTTGGGGCCGTTTTCGGGAAGGTTGATGAAGTCGTTACCACCCGCATCCCAAAGAGACTCTCGCCCACCGCCCATCAGGTATTCCCAACTGCGGCGGACCTCCGGCGAAAAACCGTAATCGCCGAAGACTTCGTCCACCACGAGAATCATGTCGTTCTCTTCACAGAAGCGGACCGCCGCATTCCATTCTTCGCGGGAAACGCAATGGCCCGTCGGGTTATGCGGGCTGACCAGCAGCAAAATTTTCGCTTTCTCCGGAGCAGCCAACAGGCTGTCGGTATCGAGAACGAAACGGAAGATGGATTGCTTCGCACATTGCGCTCGCAATGACGTTTTAATCTTAGCAAACTGCAGAAAATACGGTGCACATTCCAAATGTTCGAGCTGCGCAAGCGTATCGAGCAGCGGATACCCCGGCATCGGCGTCAGAATCACATCGCCGGGATCGCAGAATGTCTTGAACAGAACCGAATACGCTTCACTCGTACTAGCAGT
Organism: Fibrobacter sp.; assembly: GCA_017526585.1. Taxonomy (GTDB): domain Bacteria; phylum Fibrobacterota; class Fibrobacteria; order Fibrobacterales; family Fibrobacteraceae; genus Fibrobacter. The sequence goes on from JAFXRC010000031.1 coordinate 108,535, forward strand.
CAGAATGATCTGTCCCGCCGTAAAACACCCGCCGCGTTCACGGTAATACTCCACCACCGCCTCGCGCGCAGACTTCCACCCAGCCGCATCCGGATTCCAGCAGCCGAAGCCGCTTCGAGCACACTCCACCGCAGCATCCATCTCGACAGGAAGCCCCGCTTTGACCGGGCTGCTCACCGTCATGTCTATAAACGGGAGCGCATTGGCGCCGGCGCATTCCGCGAGCACATCAGCCTTTGCGCGTTCCAATTCAGCAAAGAACGGCGACGGAGAAAGATCCTTGGGGAGTCGAGACGAAAGTTTCATAGGTTAGTTCTTGACACAGCGGACGTTCATCCCAAAATGCTTATATTCAGACGGAACCCAAATGGTATTGTCGTCTTCGATTCTCGCAGAAATGGCAAATTCGGCAGCATACTCCGTAGACACCCAGAAATAGGCAATGTTTTCATAGAAAATACGATCTTCACCGTACCACAACCCTTCCGGATAAGCCGAGAAGCCATAATCATCGGTACCTTCGGCTCCATCAGCCCAACCATCCGTCGCTTTCAGTTTCATCGCCGTCGATGCTTCCTGACCATCGATCGCATTCATTAGGGCGTACCATTCCTTTTGCGACGGAAGATGCCAACCGGTAGGACAAATTCCCTCAGCATAGTCGTAGTTAATGAGTCCGCACTCGTGACCTTCGCCACATTCTTCTTCGGTCTTGCCAACGGCATCCGCCCATGTATAATAGCGACCGTACTTGGCACAGCTATCAGGCGAAGCATAGGCGCAATAGCTGTTTTCCGTTTCATAATTCAGGTTTTGCGCCATCCATTCCATCTCACCAATCTTCACCGCCCTGTAAACCTGACCGTCGCGGGAATCCGTATAAGTCCTCTCATTATTGCGAGAAGAAGACGATTCTTCATGGGACGAGGACGATTCCGGCGCATCATTTGAGCTACTCGAAACCGACGAGGAAGAGACAATATCAGTCGCATCAAAATCCTTGATGCAGCGGACCGAATGGGCATAATCCTGTGTTCCCTGACCAAAACCTAGTCCTTCCTTGCCAAAACTCAAACTTTGTGACATATAATCGTCTTTATACGAGGATACCCAAAATTCAACATAACAGTCCAAACATGAATACATGCCAATATCCACCATGCTCCGGACACCGGCCGGAAACAGAGCCATGCCATAGGTGTCAAGACCATTAGCATCGTTCTTCCAGCCCATCTTCGATTTTAGAGCCTTAGAAGCAGCGCCCTGTCCACCCACAAAATCGAACAATTCACTCCAATCGTCCCAATCGGGCATATGCCAGCCTTCGGGGCAGGCTCCACGCACCGGTAAAATCGGTTCACAATGTTCCCCGTAGCCACATCCCTTAGCGTTGTCGGAAAACAGCCCCGCACCATCAACTGCCGCGCTCCACAGGTACAGGCGACCATACTTTTCGCAATACTGGATGGAATCGTTGTAGCAGAAGCTGCTCGAATCGACTTTATAGTTGGGCTCCAGATAGCGGTAATTCAGATTTTCTGCCATCCACCACTGATTGCCGATTTTCACAATCTTGTAGACCTGGCTGTCGCGCTTATCGACAATCTCCTCGTAAGAAATTTCGGGATTCAAGTAATCCCAGGTTTTCACAAAGCTGCTACTGGAATGTTCAGACAACTCTCCGCTGGACAACGATTCATCTTCAACACCAGCAGAGGACCCCGGCTTCAAGACAGAGCTACTGGAAACATCACCCTCCGAAGAGAGTTCAGTATCCACCCCATCGACATCTGTCCCCGAACTCGAACTGTCATCTCCGCACGCGGCAAGAAAAAGAGACAACAGAACGGTCGCGATCCAAGAACGCCATAATAAATTCATGTTTCCTCCCAAATTTTTACCCCAACACACTCAAAAACAGCGCTATTTCTTTCGGCGAAGAAGTCCCGCCAACACGACAGCGATAAAGATGCCCGCAGGGAGCACCACCGCAATCGTTAAAAGAATCAGCTTCTGAAAATCGGAGAGCCCCTTGAGGGAATTCTTGAAGTCCTTAAGCTTCGCGAGAAGACCGGGCTTTTTACCCGCAGCAGCCCCCTCCGCGCCTTCAGCAAGATCCTCGGAACCAGCAAAGGCTTCCCCCTTCGGGATCATGGCGAGCAACTTGGACGCCGATTCCTTGACCGGGCCTACAAAGCCGTCCAATCTGGAACAGTACTTTTCGTAGTGTCGCTTGAAAGGGCGCTTGAGTTGTTCGAGCATAGTCATTCTCCCATGGATTGCTTCGCTTCGCTCGCAATGACGTCCAAGGTTATGAAGCAACGGGCGTTTACGCATCGTTATTTCATAACCGTAGAGTTATGCGCTTTGCGCAATGACGTTCTACACCTTCTTGTACAAGAGGTTCACGCCACCGAAGAGGGCTCGCATGTTGGCCTTGAGCGTATCGCTACTGACGCCGCGGCCTTCGACCTCGACATCGCCCGCCTTCAGGAGCATGCGGCTAAGCCCGCGGCCCGCCCACAGCTTGTCCTTCTCGGGAACGACGAGCTGGCGGTACTTCACGAGTTCTACCGGCATGCCGATTTCACGCATGAGCATGAGGGCGGCCTCGATGGGGCCTTCTGCCGTAATGGACCTCACCAGCGGTTCGCCGTCCTTCTTGAAGTGGAAAATGAAGCGGTTCTCGTCGGGGATAACCTCGATGTTGTTGAACACCAGGCGTCCGTTCACGTTCACGCGCTGCTCGCGGAACACATCCAGCACGCGCTCGGCACTGAGTTCGCCTTCCTTTTCGCTGCAGGCCTTCAAAACCGGCTGCAGTTCGGCGGCTTCGGCAAGCGTCATCTTGTAGCCGAACTTCGTGATAATCTCGTACACGGCGGTGCGGCCGCTCTGGCTCGTGAAGCTCAGGGCGTCGTTCTGGTGGCGGCCGATGATGGAGTAGTCGATGGGGCGGTAGGCGCCCTTCTTCATGTCCTTCGTCTTACTGGCGCCATCCTGGTGGATGCCGCTACGGTGCACAATTGCTTCGGCACCGATCAGCGGGGCACGGCTGTAAATGCTGATGCCGGACCACTGGGAAATCAGGATGGCCGTTTCGTAAATGCGTTCCATGTGCAGGCCCGTATTCACGCCGGAGTTATGCAGCGCGACTGCGACTTCGTAGAAGTTCGTGTTGCCGCAGCGTTCGCCCAGGCCGTTCAGGGCAACTTCCAGCTGGATCGCACCCACAAAGAAACTTTCGACGGTCGCAGCCGTTGCCATACCCAAGTCGTTGTGGCAGTGGACTGAAATCGTGATATTCTTCGGCAGGGCTTCGTACACCTGCTTGATTTGATTCACGTACAGGAACGGACGATAACGTTCGACCGTATTCGGCAGGTTGATGGTCGTCGCGCCGGCTTCGACCACGGCCTTCAGCACGTCAATCACAAAATCCATGTTTTCAAGGCAGTCGCCAAAGTGTTCGGCGCTGAATTCCACGTCGCCGCGGTCGCCCACCAGGGACTTCGCAAACTTCACGCAATGTACAGCCTTTTCCTTCACCTGTTCGGGGGTCAGGTGCAGCACATGTTCCATGGACAAGGGGCTCGTGGCGAGGAAGGTATGAATACGCGGATGCGGAGCGTACTGCACCGCTTCCCAACAGCGCTGGATATCGCTTTCCACACAGCGGGCCAGCCCCGATACCACGATGCGCTTTGCGACTTCGTCGCCTTCTTCAGCCATCTTGGCGGTCAGCTGGGCAAGTTCCTTACACGATTCGAAATCCATTTCGGACGAAGCCGGGAAACCGACTTCGGCACCCTGCACGCCGAGTTTCAAGAGTTGCAGGTACACGTCCTTTTTCTGGGCATTGTTCCAGGGCTTCGGAAGAGCCTGGTTACCGTCACGCAGCGTGACGTCGTAAAAGAAGGGTTGTCTTTCAATCGTGTTCTTATTCTCGTTCATCTTTTATCTCCTTGCCTCTCCAATAAGGCGGCAAGCTCATTTTTCGTCTAAAAAATAGAAATTTGACTCAAAAACGAAAGCCCGCGTCCTTATTGGAGCGGGCCTTATGGTTTAAATCCTTGGGTTAAAACTCTAAAATCGTCTTGAACCTATGCTTAAAAACCGGCTTGCGCTCCAGCGCAATGTCCTAGTAGGTTAATAAGTCGTAGATCCAAAGTCTTTTTCATACGTAAAGCAATAATAACAAAAGTTCAGATTCTTGGCAAGATAGGCTTCAAAAAAGAAAATCCACTGTCGGGGTGGACAGTGGAATTTTCGCAGCGCTCGGCCCGAGGCCCCTACGCTGTTGAATATAATATAGCACTATTTATTCTTATGCGCAATAGGATTTTTGCAAAAAAATTTTAGCCACTCCACACAAAGCACTTGTTCGGAACCAAACACCAAGTTTTCCGCAACAAGAACTATGTATTCTCTTTCTAGCGCTTTACAATTTTTTGCTGGTAGGCCTTGCCGCCCGCCACTAGGCGAACTAGGTAAACACCCGGTCTAAGCGCACTCAAATCTACGCTCGACTGCGATACCGCTTCGGTCGAGAGTTTCACGATATTTCCATTGACCGCGAAAATATCCAAACGGCGGACATTTTCGGCGAAAATTTCGAGGCGTGCATCGCGGCTCACATAGCGCATCGGAACAGCACCGTATTCCACCGACACCAAAGCAGTCGTTCCGCCTTCTTCGCTAGAGCTACTCGTTTCATCGGTCGTGCCGCTGGAGCTTGTGACAGAGCTGCTGGACGAAGCCGAAGCTTCATCAACATCCACCACAATCAAGAAGAGATTCGCCACATCGCCCTTGATTATCTTGTGAGTTCCCGCAGCAAGTTCCACCGTCACTATACCCGCAGAAGCAGCCACCTTGTCGCCGTCTACCTTAACATTCTTCGCAAAGTCGCTGTTGAACACGAACGTCACCGTCGCCTTTTTAGACAAAGTAAATTCAATTAAAGTAGACGATTCCATCTTGAGGCAACGGGTCAGCGTCAAGCCGTCGAACGCCACCGTGCCCTTGCTTGTCGAAAGGCTTCCGACGAAATCAAAGTAGTCGCTCGAAGTCGCATCTTCGGTGAAGTTATGGACAATGTCCCTGTCGATTGGAGTCGTAGAAACATCTTCATCAACCGGATCTTCATTTACACCCAGAGAGCTGCTGGACTTAGGGGTCTGCGAGCTGCTCGAGGACTTCGGAGTCGAAGAACTGGAACTTGTAACCGAACTACTCGAAGTCGGCGCCACCACGGGCAGGTTTCCTTCGCCCTGAATAGACTGCACCGAGCCCTTGTATGCAACAAGAGCGTTCTTGAGCGACTGATTGACAGCATAAGCGGCATCATCCACAGAATTGTCGAAGGTCCACTTGAAATCGCCACCGTTCACGCGGCCCGCATATTTTACCACATTCGCCTTAGCTGTAGCAGGCTCGTCGGCGGTGTACTTGTACATCACCGAGCTGTTCAGGTCAAAGTTGTTGTAGGTATTGCCCCCCGAAAGCGACTTCACCGATGCAGGCATTTCCTGGTTGCGGCTCGTAATCACATAGGCGTCAAAATCCGTCTTACTGTCGATAGAGCCAACGGACACTTCGGAACCTTTAAGCATATACTTGCTCGCGCCATACGCAATGAAGGAACCGCCTTCCATATAATTGTTGAAAGCCTTGATGGAACCACCCGCCTCTTTACTGAATGTGGCATTGTCGTTAGACTTGCTAGTCGTACCGGCGTAAAGGTCACTTCCCTGCATCGAGGTGAGCATCGGGAACTTGCAGTTGCGGAAATAGTTTCCTTCGGCAAA
>JAFXRC010000002.1 GCA_017526585.1 Fibrobacter sp.
AAGAACCACCCGAAGGTCGCTTGGGTCAATTACGCAGGCCTCGAAGGCGACAAGTACCATGAACTCGCCCAGAAGCAGTTCAAGGGCGGCCTCCCGTGCGGCGTTCTCACGTTCGGCATCAAGGGCGGTCGTGAAAAGTCCATCCAGTTCATGGATAGCCTCAAGATGATTTGCATCGTGACCCACGTGGCCGACGCCCGTAGCTGCGTGCTGCACCCGGCAAGCCACACGCACCGCCAGCTCAGCGACGAACAGCTCATCGAAGCAGGCGTTGCACCGGACTTGATCCGCTTCAGCGTCGGTATCGAAAATGTCGAAGACATCATCGCCGACTTGACTCAGGCTCTCGACAAGGTGTAATCTAAACTAATTTGTCCAAAAAGGCGGCCGCAAGGTCGCCTTTTTGATATCCGGCCCATTTTTACAATTGTTGCATATAGAAAAGTTCTTTTGTTTACAATTTCTTGTGTATACAAGAATTTATAAAGTCGCGTTTTTAGCCGAATAACTAGCATCAGCAAGGTGTAAGTTTTTTATATAAAATAAATTTGCCCCCACCCCTCGCAAAAGGAATCTTTTTTAGTAACTTTGTTTGCAAAGAAAGTTTGAGGGTTAGGAGTCCATCAAACACCTCGGGAAGTCCTGCTGCGCAAGCGGTGGGGCTTCCTTTTTCTTTGCGCCGAAGCAATCTATTTTTTACACGCTTTTTACACGTCATGCCGATTACATACAAAAAAACACCGGGTGAATGCCCCGGCGCCGTTTACCACAAAAGTGGATTTTTATTAGACGTGCTTGACCTTGTTGTCGCCTTCGTCCCAGTACTGACCGTCGCAAACGAACTTGTATTCGTAATCGCCAGCATCGAGAGTCACCTTGCCAGTCCAGAGGCCAGTCTTCTTGTCCTTCTTGAGCATGTCCTTGTCGACAGCCCAGTTGTTGAAGGAACCTGCAACAGACACGGTCGTTGCAAGCGGGCAGTTGGCTTCGAACACCACGGTCACCTTCTTGGGAGCCTTGACGGCAGCCTTCTTGGCAGCGGGAGCCTTCACAGCCTTTTCAGCCTTCGGGGCTGCAGCCTTCTTAGCAACAGTCTTCTTTTCTGCGGCAGGCTTAACAACTTTCTTTTCAGCAACCTTAGCCTTCGGAGCAGCCTTCTTTTCGACAGCCGGCTTCGTAGCCTTGGCAGCGGCCTTCGGGGCGCACTTCTTGGCAGCGCTCTTGCCCACTACAGTCTTTGTACCTTTAGACATATTTATCTCCTTTCATTGTTTGGCGCCAAAGATAGCAAAAAAAAAAGAATTTGTCTAATAATAATTTACTATCCATACTTATAGAGATTGGCTCGCAATGACGTTTCTTGGTTTTTCTATATTTGAGACATGCTTAAGCAAATCATCGCACCCAGCGTCTTGAACGCAAACTTCCTTGAACTCGGCAAGGGTCTCAAGGCTATCGAAAACGGCGGCGCAGGCCTCGTTCACCTCGACATCATGGACGGACACTTTGTCCCAAACATCAGCTTTGGACCGGGAATCTCTGCCTGCGTGGGCAAGGGAACCAAGCTCCCCCTCGATTGCCACCTGATGATCGAAAACCCCGAAAACTATGTGGGCGAATTTGCAAAGGCGGGCGCCTCTATTATCAGCGTGCATGCTGAAACCACGAACCACCTCGACCGTCTGCTGCACCAGATTAGGGAACTCGGCGTCAAACCCGCCGTGGCCATCAACCCGGCGACCCCACTCGAAAGCATCAAGTACGTACTCGACATCGTGGATATGGTACTTATCATGTCGGTGAACCCCGGATTCGGCGGACAGAGCCTGATTCCCTATTGCCTCGACAAAATTCGCGAACTTCGCCAGATGAAACCGGAACTGGATATCCAGATTGACGGCGGCGTCAAGCTCGACAACATTCTCGACTGCAAGAAAGCGGGCGCGAACATTTTCGTCGTCGGAAGTGCCATCTTCGGCAAGCCCGATCCCGAAGCTGTATGCCACGAATTTGTGGTTAAGGTCGGAGCCTACCAAGTAGACGAACGCCGATAGGCGCAACCGAAGAGGTTCTACTTAAGCGTAGCTCCATTTATCCTGTAGCGTTTTACGCCGTCGCGGATAATTGCATTATGACGCTCCCTTTGAACGAAGGGGGCGTTTCTCTTTTGTACTGCACTCGAAGGAAGCATGCGCGGGATTGCAGAGGTCTTCACTCGGCTATCCATGACAAAGTCGCCGAGGTGAATATTTTCGAGCCCGTATGCGGAATCCATTGGCGAAAAGTCATTTGCAAAATGGATGCAGTCCTCCGGATTCTTCTCGCTACAAATCTTCAAGTAGGCGTCCAAGCGGATTCCTTCCCAATCCTCATGCGCCCCCAGGTTCACATCAAACGAAATTTCGTTATTGCCATCAAAGGTCATTACCGTATCGGCACCCTTGATTTCAATTTTACGACTATGCACCTTCATGAAATCGACGGAATCTAGCGACTTATTGATATTGAGTGCAGCGATTGTATCTAGCGGTCCGAAATTCGCCATTCCATGCACATATAGCGAAGCTTTCATCTTTCGCGTCAAGTTTCCAAAGCCCACGTTCTGCACGCGAATTTTTGCCCGCAGCACATGGTCATCGCCCACCGTATCACTCAGCCACGATTCGCGCAACACAAAGCGGTAGCCCAAATGGTCGTTGATGTACTTGAAACCCGTCAGCGAATCGACTCGCGCCGGGTCGTAGTCAAAATCCTTCTGCTTGAACGGCGTCTTTTTCCAGCTGTCAATCAGGTTGTTGTTCCATTGAATATTCAAATAGCTCGTATGCGTGCGGAAGCCCTCGTACGCGAGGAATTCCGGCGTATTGATGACCTGGTAGCCGCTTGCCGTCGTGAGTGCCTCGCCGCCGTAGGGCGTGTTGATGCTGTACTTCTCAAGCCAAGCCACGCCCTCTTCGCGACAGATAGAAGTCTTGCAGTCAGCACCCCAGGTACCGTAATCGTACTGCGTTCCCAGATACCCGTCGTTGAACATTCCCACACGGAACATGGTGTCGCCCTTCGCCTTCGCAATCTCCGCAAACTTTTCACCGTCGATATAAAAATCCACACCCCAGTTGTCGAAGCCGAGCACCTTCGCGGAATAGTTCCCTGTGCGCGTCAGGATTTTCAGTTCCGGCGGGGTATTGCGAAGCATCAGGTTCACCGCCTCGGCAACGCGGTCGTAAGTGATACTCGTGTCGCTGTGCATCTCACCGTAGGCGCCGTGCATGCCCATTTCCAGTGCCACAATCACATCGGTATTCTTCGAGAGCACCGGCGCAAGCTGCTTCACATGCTTCAGCACCCATTCATGCTCCGGCGTCACATTGCTACGGCCATTGTACCACGGGTCGTAACAGATGCGCACAATCACATGAGCGTTATTCTTGCGGATATTATCGAAAGTCTGCTGCAATACGTTCAGGGCGTCTTCGGTAAGGTCCTGACTCTTGCCCCAGGTGGTATCCTTCTTGCCGCCGGTCGTGTCGATTCCCATCCAAGCTCGACTGCTGAATTCCGAAATCTCGGCACGCAGGTGCAAAAGCTTGCTCCACGGCTTTTCAATCGGCTTAGTTCCCGAAGGCTTAATGTGCAAAACCTGCGGCGTATAGAACCCGCGGTCAAAATTTTCGAGTGTCGCCATCGCATCGGTCGTATCGATGGACTGCTTTACAAGCCCCGCCGCCCAGACCGGCGCGTGAAAAAGCGCAACTGCAATCGCCCAAAGAATAAACTTTTTCATGACACTCCCAACAAAAAAAACGGATACGGCATCAAGCCATATCCGTAATATATATTATTCGGGGGGCAGGTTTAAGAAATCAATGAAAAAAACTAAAACCTGCGACCTATGAAACTCAAAAACTACTTATCATAAATCGCTTCGAGCGCTGCAGCGAGGTACGCAAGCGGCGCGTTCCAGTTAATCGCCACTTCGTTGGTCGCATAGCTGCAGCGGTTGTCAAGGTAGGCAAGGGCCGGCTTGTCGGCGGCGGCATAGTTCGGGCACTTCCAGCTTTCCTTGCCGTCCAAGTTGATATCCTGCTTACCGAGGTGCGGACCACCCACCAGCATTCCCGGCACCGGGTCGTCGACCATGTCGGATTCACTCGGACGGTGGTGCGGATTGCGCGGGCTCCTGTAACCGAAACCGGTCACATAAGTCATGTCCTGCGGGTTTTTGCCGAGCAGGTAGTCCAGGCACTGCTGCGCACCATCAACATAGCTCTTGTCACCGGTGAGCAGGTAGGCATGCACCAGCACCAGGCCGTTGTTCGCCATGGCGCTATTGCTACCCCAGTTCCAGCTCCATGGGAAGGCTGGCAGGCGGTAAGCGCTCGTGTCGCCCACGGCACGCAGGTTATTAGCCTCGTTCATCACCACCTTCTTCGCTTCGGCAACAAGACCCGGCTCAAAGTCGGCGGAATCGAGCGCCACGCGAATGGCGGCGAGCATGTTCAAGTCGCCCCACCAGGCACCATTGGCGGTGAACGGATTTCCCTTGAGGTCATCCTGGTAGTTCTTCTTCTTGGTCGCACGGAAAAGCTCCGCGGCCGCCCAGCGGAACTCGTCCTTGCCGTCCTCGTTACCGGGGGCATAGCTGCCCGTCTGCACATCGGCCGGCTGCTTGTAGAATGCCGTCGGGTTCTTCTTCGCCCAGGCGTAGGCCTTCTCGGCAGCCTTGAGCATCTTGTCGGCGTAGGCCTTGTCTATGTTCCTGTAGACCACACTCGCCTGCGCCATGACGCCCGCAAAGTCGAGCGTCGCCGTCAGATTCTTGATAATTGCGTAGCGCGCGTCCTTGTCATTTTCAGGAAGCACACTTCCGCTGAAGCGCAGCGTGGACACCTTGTGGTAAACGCCGCCATCCTTGTCCTGCATGGTAAGCATCCAGTCCAGGTTGTAGCGCACTTCTTCGAGAAGTTCGGGGTACTTCGGGAATTCGCGCGGAATGTTCCAGGTGAGCGAATCGGCATACTTCGGGAAGTTCTCGTAAATTTCGAGCAGGGTCCACACGGTAATGCCGGAGTTCACGATGTACTTGCCGTAGTCGCCCGCATCGTACCAGCCGCGAGCCGACTTGATCGTCTTGCCTGCACCCTTGCCGCCCGTTACTTTGTCTGTACCATAGATAATGACATGATCGTCCATGTGGCCCGCAGCGCGGGCCCACTTGCCCGCATACTGCGGTTCAAGCGCCATGCTCGAACGCTGGTAATAGAACCACTTGAGGGAAGCCTTCACCAAGTCTGCATAGACATTCTTCCCCACGACGATCGGGGTGCCCACATACTCGCCGCCACGGAACAGGCGGTAAGTTCCCGGAGTCTTGACGGCGGAAATATCGAATGTCTGCACTTCCTCGCCGCTGTAATCCCAATCGTAGACCATCGGGGCATCCAGCTTAAGCACCGTCTTGCCGTTCAAGTCGCGGACCTCGAGCCCGTTCGCATCGCTGCCGGGGTAAACCACCTGCTTCTCGGCCTCGGGCGCATAACCCAGCTGGTTCATAAGGGGACCCGCAAATGCGGCAGAAGTCAACAAGAGCGTCACGGCAGATGCCGTCACGCCCATCCTAGAGAAAGCACATTTACAGAAATTCATGGCTAGAATATACCTAAATAATTCATTTGTAGGCACAAAAGCCACTTTTTTTTCGTTTTCAGGTGAAACCAGCGGCAAAAAAAACATTATCGGCACAATCAACAATTTTTGAGAAAAACTGGTGCACTTTTCTTAACATTTTATTAAATTTCTACCACAAACCCTAATAAGAGGAAACAACATGAAAAAACTTTACCTTGTCCTTGCTGCCGTGCTTCTCGCAACCGGCCTCTCCTTTGCACAGGTCAACGTCGGTGGTCACGCCGCCGTGAACTTCAGCTCTCTCTACGGTGATGCAGCCGAAGACGCTCCTTGGGGCCTCGGCTTTGCCGCCGGTGTTGCCGCTAAGGTTCCTGTAAACCCGATGATCAGCGTCGTTCCCGAAGTCGATATCGATCTGCGCCGCCAGTCCGACGACGATGTCACCTGGAGCACCTGGGCTCTCGAAATTCCTATCATGGCCCGCATCGGTGTGATGCCGCAGCTCTACCTCGAAGTCGGTCCGCAGCTCGCCTTCCTCCTGAGCTCCGAAGTTGAAAGGGAATTCGGTGCACACACCACCACGACCGATCTCGGCGATCTCAAGGTGCTGAACACCTTCGAATTCGACATCGCTGCAGGCGCTGGCTACACCGTGATGCCGAACCTCGACGTGAACTTCCGCTTCGTCATAGGCTTCACCTCCATTGTCGACGGCAAGAAGTATATCGGTTCCGACGACCCGGCAAAGAACATCCAGCTCCAGCTGGGTGGCACCTACTGGTTCATGTAATCGAGCCTAGAGTTCTACGAACTTGAACGGGTCCTGCTAACGCAGGGCCCTTCTTTTATACCTAACTAACGCACTACCTACAAGAAGAGCCGCAGCGGGTCTCGCTGCGGCTTTCGTTTCAAAGGGTATTGGCTATTAGCCCTTCTTGCTTCTGTGGCTGTTCTTGATCCATTCGGTCTTGTGGACTTCCGGGATATCGTCGAGCAGCTTGAGCGTGTGCGGTTCGGTCGTGTTGTCAAGCACTTCTTCCGGAGTACCCTGGTTCACGATCTTACCGTCGTGCATAATGAAGATACGGTCAGAAACGTAGTTTGCAAGACCGATATCGTGAGTCACGAACACCACGGTCATCTTCAGCTCGTCTTTCAACTTGCGGAGGTAATCGAGGATG
>JAFXRC010000032.1 GCA_017526585.1 Fibrobacter sp.
CCTTCGGCTGCTTGAGGGAAGACTTCTTCTTGCCATCCCAAACAATAACTTCAGAGGCGGTACGGTCGCCCACATAGAGTTTGCCGTCCTTAGCAACCATGGAGCCCGAAGCATCGGAAATGCCCTTGATCTTTTCAACCTTCTTGGAAGAAAGATCAACCTTCTTCACTTCCATCAAGGCATTCCAAGCGGCATCATAGCCCAGGTTGATGGCTGCATAAATAACACCGTCTTCAACTGCAATAGAGGCGACACCGCCGCCAAGGTCCTTACCGGAAATGTACAGTTCGGACTTCTTCTTGGAGACATTCACCTTTTCAATGCCGCGCTTGTCATCGGCATCGGTTCCGTTCGCAGCATTGTATTCACCATGCGTTGCGACATAGACTTCGCCGTCGACCACAGCCAAGGCCTTCGGGTTCTTGGTCTTGAGCTGGATGGTATCCTTCAGATCACCCGTAGAGGCATCGTAAACAGCCAGAAGGCCCTTCGGATAAGTCGTCACCCAAGTTTCAGCATCCATCGTATAACGCTGAATCAACACATACAGGTTGCCGTCATCCACTTCGATATCGGCGACATAAGGAGAAGGTTCACCCTTATAAGCAAACTTGCCCGTCTTGATAGACTTGACAACCTTGCCGTCTTCTGTAGAAATCTTCACCAGTGAGTCTGCAGCCTGCAAGGCAACCCAGGCTTCATCGCCATCAAAGGCAAGATCGATCGGGTTGGAGAATTCATCCATAGAAACCTGCCAAACCACAGCCTTCTTACCGTCAGATTCGAGCTTTTCCGGATCGATCAACGTGATATTGTCAGCCTGAATTGCTTCAAGCACATACAAATCCGCGCGGTGGGTAATCACCTTGGAATCCTGGTGGAAAGAAAGTCCCTTATCAGAGATGTTGCCTTCCTTGTCGATCCAGCGAAGTTCGCCGGTCGTAAAGGTGAAATCATTCGTGAAGAGGGCGCCCGCCAAGGAGACGTTGACTTCTTCTTCGGAAGAAGCTCCGGAGCTGGAATCGTCACCGCAAGCGGCAAGACCGAAAGCGACGCTTGCCAAAGCAATGCTCGCAATGATATTTTTCTTCATTTGTTTCATGTTTTTTCCTTTTCTGGCTTTACGCATTTAAGCGCGGGGGCTAGAACCCCTGTATGATGGTAAACTTGTATTCTCTCCCTGGCATAGGGAATGGCGTATAGAAATTTCTGTATTTTTGATCGGTGATATTGTCCACCGTAAAAGTAAGTCGAGTCTTTTCAAACGGATTGTACGCGAGGTTTGCGCGATGCGTCGCCACCGCAGGCTGGTCCATACGATTGGCTAGGTCATTATACATGACACTTCGCCACTCCGAAGTCCACGCAAAATCAAAGTGCAACGGCAAATGAAGAGTCGCTTCGGCGAAGTAGGAATGTTCCGGTTCGCCAGGAAGCATGTTACCCTTGTACGCATCCATCTTCGAGCGATTTTCGGTCTTCTGGATTGTCGCACGCAGCACTATATCCAAAAACTTCGATGGACTACTGGTCAATTCGAATTCCGTTCCACGCACAAGCGAGCGTGATATATTTTCGGCTCGCAAGTGTTCCAGCACGATAATCCAGCAGATTCCATCTTCCAAATGGGTTTCGAAATACGCTCCGCGCAAATGTGTCCTTTTCCCGGGGAACTCATATTGGGCTGCGGCTTCAAACCGGTTCGCCTTCTCGCGTTTAAGATTCGGATTTGAAATGGCACCGGGGAATGTTCCGTAAAGCTCCATCAGCGCAGGCTGCTGGTAAAAACGCCCCATTGAAATTTCTCCCGACAGAGGAAATTCATTTGTTCCCAAGCGCGTATAGAGCCTTCCCGAAATCGTCGCATCACGTTCGGCAGCGTCTTCCAGAGTTCTCCCCCCTGTAGGCAATACGAACGTTCCCCCGTCCAACCTATCTTTCAGCAACTGTATAGAACCTTCGGTACCCAGGCCCGCATACTTAAAAATCTGATAATACAAATCGCCTGAGGTAAGGAACGAAAACCGGTCTAGAGCCCATTCCTTCGAGACTCCGCGAGCTTCGGCGCGTTCCCACTCGCCCGCGATGCGGGCGGAACCCTTCAAGCTCGTTATCGGCGTAAATTCCGCCGAAACTTCAGGGACTACCTTGTAAGTCGCCGCACCGTATTCCAGATACTCGTTGTTGGTATAGCCTATGTGATCCAGCGGGAAATAGGCGCTAGAGACATTCTTGTCGAACCTTGCCGAAAGTCCCCCATACAAGAAAAGCTTATCGTCAAAATAGCCGACCGATTCGAGCCCGTAGCGGAGCAATGCCGATTCCCCGACGAACTTCGCAACCTTGGTCTGTTGCTCTTCTCGACCCGGATTGCCGCCTTCGTAGCGCGATGCCGTTACGGACACCGTCGAGAAGTAACCGTTCCTATGCAAGAAGCGGAATTGCACATTGCCCGATACATCGGTGTACTGAGCATTTTCTCGCGTCGACGTGTAGTCATCGTCATCGTTATACTGCGTACCGTTTCGATTGGTATATTCGTAATCGTTATCGGAATGTCTTGTCGCAAAAGAAGACGCGAACATGACGCTATCCGTCACAGGCGCTGCCACCTGGAAAGAACCCTCCCAAGTATTGTGACTTCCGTAAGCACCCAAGATGCGCCCACCCTTCTTCACTGCATTTCGCGTGACAAAGTTGACAGCACCGCCGAGACCCGCCACGCCGAATTTCGCCGGAACATTTCCCTTGTAGACTTCGACGCGTTCCATCTGATTCAGGTCAATGGAGCCCAAGTTCACGGCACCGCCACTCGCATCGTTCAGCGGAACGCCATCGACGCAAATTAAAATATTACGAGCAGCAATTCCTCGGATCGAAACCGTCTGAAAACTTCCGACTCCACCCTGCTTGTATGACTGGATCCCCGGAAGCGACGAAAGCAGGTCTGCCGCTGACAGCGACTTTCCTTCCCATGCCGCAGAGGTTATTTCAGTGTAATTCGCATTCTTTTCTAAAACGGCATCACTCTCGGTTACCACTTCGGACACACCGAGATCCTGCACAGGTTCTCCCCATGCATAGCACCAAAAGACCGCCATCAAAGCGGCTTTGTAGAATGACGTCGTTCGCATCGTTCCTCAAATAGCGTTTCCCACAGTTCTTCTGACTCGGGGCTCAATCTAGCGCCGGCTCCTTCACACATGTAGTCCCTTGCGGTTTCCATGCATTGGTTCATGCCGGTTTCGTCCTCCCTTACAGCGGCGCGACCGTTCCCGGTTTTCACGGGATTCTCTCCTTGGGCAACTTCCTTTCGGCAGCTTACCCATGGGCTTTTCAGGGCACAGGAAACTTTTTGTACACAAATATAGGAATATTTTTGCAATTTTCTATATTTATGCTCATGACAGCAGAAGAACTTTATAAACGTCTCAGCACCATTCAACCCGGTGCCGTCCTCTGCACTTATTCCATGGAAAAGTGCGAACAGATGCTCCCGCTCATCAATGAAATCAACGAACTCAAGAAGGAACGCGACGCCGTGATCCTCGCCCACAGCTATGTGGCCCCCGAAATCATTCTGGGCGTTGCCGACTACGACGGCGACAGTTTCAAGCTGAGTCAGGACGCCACCAAGGTGAGCGCAAAGACGATCGTGTTCTCTGCCGTGCGCTTTATGGGCGAAACCGCCAAGATCTTGAACCCGACCAAGGACGTGCTGATTCCGGGCCCGCTTACGGGTTGCAGCCTCGCCGACTCCATTACCGGCGCCGAGGTCAAGGCACTCCGCGAAAAGTACCCCGACCACACCTTCGTGTGCTACATCAACACCACCGCCGACGTGAAAGCGAACTGCGACGTGTGCGTCACGAGCAGCAATGTGATGAAGATTGTCTCTAGCCTCGAAAACGACAAAATTGTATTCGTCCCCGATGGTCTCATGGGTCAGAACCTCATCGACGAAATGCAGAAGCGCGGCATCAAGAAAGAAATCGTGCTCCACAGCGGCTGCTGCTATGTACACGAAACCTACGATTCCGAACTCATCAACTTCTTCCGCAGCCAAAATCCGGGTCTCAAGGTGGTGAGCCACCCCGAATGCCATCCGGGTGTCGCCCTTTTGAGCGACTATGTGGGCAGCACGGGCCAGATGGTGAGCTACATCAAGGAACAGCCCGAAGGCACCCCGTTCCTGCTGCTCACCGAATGCGGTCTGAACGCACGCATGCAGTACGAATTCCCGAACAAGACCTTTATCGGCAGCTGCAGCATGTGCAAGTACATGAAGTCTAACTCTCTCGAAAACATCCTGGAGACGCTCCGTCATCCGGAAAAGGCCCAGCATGTAGAACTTGACGAAAACGTACGCGTTGCCGCCAAGAAGTGCATCGACGCCATGTTCTATTACGCAGGAAAGTAACGAGAATCCGTGAAGTTCAGAATCATCACATTGTTGCTTTGCCTGTTCGTGGGCTTCGCTGCAGCCGAAGAATATTACTGGCCTAAGTCCTACTATGCTCAAGTGGGCTTTGGCGCAGTATTCTCAAACGGAGACTTTAACGAACGAGCCGTCAAGGGCGCAGACTCCGCCGGCGTCAAGGGGAAAATATATCCGCCTGACTACGGATTCTTTCCGACTCCCGATTTCATGTTGGGTGTAAATCTCGGAGCATTTTCGCTCGGTATCAGCTTTCAATACTGGAGCTCGGAACAGCCGCTGACAGACTATCCTGAAAAGGGTGACATGGACACCCGCATCTGGCGTGCCGGACTTGAGGTTACATACAACATATTTCACCCTGAAGATTTCCAGATTGGGCTCGGGGCCGGTTACTCCTACAGCAATGTCAAAATCAAGGATGCAGCCATTTTCGGTAAGGATGTCTACGACGCCGACTTTATGGGTTCTGCCGTCGCGTTCATCGCCAATGTCCATTACTATTTCAGCGATTACCTCGCCGTCGTCCCCGCCATCAAGGTTTACGAAAACTGGTTCAAAAATGTCCACTGCTCCCGAATCGACAATAACGACCTCGATCCGTTCCTGTGGCAGACCTTCATCTTGACTTCTGTATCGCTGCAATACCAGTTCTAAATTAGGGTCCCGGCACAATATTTTCTATCTTTGGGCGCGGTATGAAAAACATTCTTTTATCCGCGTCAATTCTTTTGGGGATTTCCAGCGCTTTCGCCATGGACGAAAACGGCTGGGCATCTACTTATGAATCCCTAAGCGCCTTTGAAAAAATCAATGACCGCGAAGGCTATGTCAAGCCCCTCATCAATAACCTCGGCAACGTCCTGAACAGCAACTGGTACGTTAGCGCAAGCGTTCCCCAAAGTCTTGCCATCGAATTCGGACTTCCGATTTCGCTCATCTTCATCGGCAACGACGACAAGCACTACACGCAAACCGATACCGACCCCTATATGGGAAGCTTCAGTTACGAAACGCCAACCATTTTCGGCAATCACCGCGACATGAGTCCCGAAAGCGAAGACCCCATCGGCCTCGTATACGGAAACAAGACGCTGAATGGTCTTGGCGTATTCACTTATCCCTACCTGCAGGCGGGCGCAAGCTTCTACCATGCACGAGTCGTCTTACGCGGAATGGTTCTTCCCGCCGTTAGCGAACTGCGCAAGTTCAACCTGCTCGGCTTCGGTCTTCAATATAGCTTCGGGCACTTCTTCCAGTACATGTTGCCGCCCGCGGCACAGCCTCTCGATGTGAGCCTCGTTTTCGGCTATAGCAACAGCACCATTGGCTACCAACCCGATGAATTCGACGGGGAACTCGGACTCGACATTTCTACGACAAACTTCTCGGTCGTTATCGGCTACAAGCCCTTCAGCTTTTTCGAAGTTTTGATGACACTTGGCTACCAGAGCGCCGAAATGAAGTCCTACGGTCACCTCGTCGGCAACGCCAAGTTGTACGGACAACCCGACTACACGCGCGACTACGGAAAGGAAATCTGCCCCGACCTCACCGTCCAGGGCAACAACGGTTTCCGCTTCGGACTTGAAGTCGCCTTCCAGCTGGGCAAGACCTACCACCCTGTCGTAGGATTCGATTACGCCGGCAAGTCGAGTTTCACGCTCAACGCTCTCTACCTGAGACAGCAATTCGGCGAAGACAAGACGCCCGACGAAATCGCCAAGGAAAAAGGATACGTTCGCGGCGCCAAGCAAGAAGAAGCCCAGGCGGCAGAACCTGTCACAGAACCGGCAAGCGAAAACTCCGCAGAAGAAAATCAAACTGAAGACGTTTCTGACGAAGAAGCCACGGAAGAATCCGTAGAAGAAGCTCCGACAACTCCCGAAATCGAAGAACCCGCTACAGAAGAGACATCTACCGACGATTCCTTTAACGAAGAGTAAGGACATTCTACCGTCTACTTTCTACTTTTAACTTAAAACAAAGAAGGCATCACATGATTACATTCCTAATCGGTATCGCGATTCTTATCGGCGGATACTTTACTTACGGAAAATTCGTTGAACATGTCTTCGGCCCCGACGACCGCAAGACTCCCGCCGTAGAAAAACCGGATGGCGTTGACCGCGTGGTACTTCCCCACTGGAAAAACATGCTCATCCAGCTTTTGAACATTGCAGGCATCGGTCCCGTGATTGGCGTGATTCTTGGCATCAAGTTCGGTGCCATCGTGTTCATTCTGCTCCCGCTCGGAAACGTGCTCGGCGGAGCGGTCCACGACTACTTTAGCGGCATGGTCAGCATGCGCAATAACGGCTACAATGTGCCGGCACTTTCGCGCAAGTTCCTGGGCAAGGGTCCAGCCAAGGTCGTGATGACTCTGATTTCGATCGCCCTGATTTTGGTGGGCGCCGTCTTCACCAACACGCCAGCCGCTTTGATTAACACGCCAATTCTTGCGGGCTCTGCCGTGTCGCCCACCTTGTTCTGGGTCGCGGTCGCCTGCATTTTTGCCTACTATTTCGCAAGCACCTTCTTCCCCATCGACAAGATTATCGGCCGCATCTATCCGATTTTCGGTGCGCTTTTGATTCTTGCTTCTCTCGCGATTTTCGTGGGCATTGTCCCGAACTTGAACGTTCTCGATGAATTCTGCTTTAGCGACATCATGAGCAACTTCCACAAGCATCCGGCTGGCCAGCCGATTATTCCGATGCTCTTCGTGACCATTGCTTGCGGTATCATTAGCGGTTTCCACAGCACGCAGAGCCCGCTTGTCGCACGCACCGAAGTCACCGAAAGAACGGGTCGCCAGACGTTCTACGGCATGATGATTATTGAAGGCCTGATCGGCATGATCTGGGCCGCCGGCGGCATGTTCATTTACCACCAGATGCCGGAACTCCTGACTGGCGCTTCGGGCGTCAAGGTCTTGAGCGTCCTCGTTTCTACCGTGATTCCCTGGGCTCCGATTTCGATTCTCGTTGTCGTGGGCGTGATTGTCCTTGCTATCACCAGTGGCGACACGAGCCTGCGCAGCCTACGCCTCACGATTGCAGAACTCACCGGCATGGAACAGACCTCCATTCGCAACCGTCTGCTCCTTACTGTGCCTATGTTCGCCATTTGCGCCATCATC
This sequence comes from Fibrobacter sp., assembly GCA_017526585.1. Classification (GTDB taxonomy): domain Bacteria; phylum Fibrobacterota; class Fibrobacteria; order Fibrobacterales; family Fibrobacteraceae; genus Fibrobacter. Next base: position 7,581 of record JAFXRC010000032.1, read on the forward strand.
ATCTTCTGGAGCAACCTGAACCCCGAAGGATTCAACATCCTGTGGAATTACTTCAGCTGGAGCAACCAACTCATGGCCGTGTGCAGCCTTTGCGTGGCCACGGTTTACCTGCGCAGCAAAAAGAAGAACTTCTGGATTGCACTCATTCCGTGCATGTTCATGACCTTCATTACTTGCGACTATATTCTTTGGGTGAGCCCCGAAAACCTGAAGGGAGCTCCGCTGGGCTTCGGTCTCGACTACAAGACCGCCCTTGTGATTGCCCTGCACGACGCCATCATTCTCGGATTCCTGCTTTGCACTAGGGGCAAGACGCTCACCAAGATGGAAGGTTTCGATCCTGACCGCTGGAACCCCGAACTGGACGAAGGCAAGGTCCCCAAAGCTCAATAAATGGTTCTCGAAGGTTCCGTCAAGTCCATTACCTTTCATAGTCCGCAGAACGGCTTCACCGTGCTGCGGCTTATTGATAGCAGCACCAAGAAGGTGGTGGTCGTTACGGGAACCTTGCCTGAACTTTCCGTAGGCGAAAATCTGCGTTTCGAAGGCGACTGGGGACGCCACCCTAAATTCGGCGAGCAATTCCAAGCCAAGCATTTCGAAATCGTCGAAACGCAAAGCAATAATCTGGAAGCCTACCTCGGCAGCGGGCTTTTTCCAGGAATAGGCCCCAAGACGGCTAAGGCCATCGTCGAAACTTTCGGCGACGAACTTCGCGATATTCTGGACTACGAGCCGGACCGTTTCCGAGCCAAGAAAATCAAGGGGCTTTCGGCCGCGAAGGTAGAACAGTTTCTTGCCAGCTGGCAAGAAAACCGCCACAGCCGCGAGACGCTCTTGTTCCTGTACAATCACGACATCACGGGCTCCGTCGCGAAAAAGCTATGGATGAAATTCGGGCAGGACACCATCAGCAAAATCCGCGAAAACCCCTACATTCTCTGCGAAGAAATCTGGGGAATCGGATTCCTGAAGGCCGACGAAATTGCGATGAAGGTGGGCATCCCGAAAGACAGTCCCATGCGCCTGCAAGAGGCGATTCTTTACTCGCTGCAAGA
>JAFXRC010000003.1 GCA_017526585.1 Fibrobacter sp.
CTCGCTCTCGCAAAAGCGTGCAAAACGAGCGTCGCGAAATTATGCTTGCATAATTTCATGACCGAGTGAAGCCGCGGACGCTGAAAGCGTCAACCGCCCTCGGTTAACACCCGAGGGCTTTGTTGCTCACGGGAGACCACTGATCAAAGCAAAAAGCTTTAAAGACCGCAAGGCGCAAGCCCTGCGGTCTCTTTTTTATTCAACTCAAAGCATCACTCCGTAAAGGTGAACGGGATGGTCACGGTCGTATTCCCCGACTTGACCTTGCTAAATTTCCAGCGACCGACCGTATTCTTGATTTCATTGTCGAATTCGCTGTTGCCCGTTGTCGAAGAAACCGTCGCGATGCTGATGATTTCTCCACCCGGAGCAATGGTGAACTTCAAGGTGACCTTTCCCTGGAATCCAGGAACCTTTTTCAGGTGCTTATTGTAGACGTGCCGAAGTCCCGGCGTTCTTTGGCGTACGACCTTCATGATATCGGCTGCGGAGCGCGATGCAGGACCTGAGCCCCATTCGATTTCGTTATCCTTGGGAGGCTTTATGTTTCCCATCGCCTTGGTCGAAATCGCTCCAGCAGGACCACCAATCAAGTTGCTGATATCGTTACCGATACCGCCACTTCCGCCGGCAAACATTCCTTGGTTAAAGCCGCCATCTACTTTACCGCGGACTTCCCCAATTTTTGTTTTGCCAGTTACCTGCAGACCGTTCGTATTCTTGAGAACCTTATCAATATCCTTCGAGAACTTTTGGGTCAGCAAGTCATACGCCGCCGCAGAGGCATTCGCCGTTTGCGCCTCGAGAGCACGTATAACGCCACGGTTGAGAGGAGCCCTGGGATTTCCCTTTCCTATGGATTTACCTCCCCCACCAGGCCTTCGGCGTGGAGTCTCTCTCGGTTTATGTTCGGGTTTCTTGTCGACCCTCTTTTCCTCCTTTTTGTCGATGATGTTCATGGTTGCTTTTATTTCCGGGGTATTCGTCGGTTCAATGAAGAAATCGTCGACAACTACCTCGTACGCTGCAGCCCAGAAGCACAGAACAATCGCGACCAAAAGTGATACGCCAGCAATGCGTACCATCTTCTTGTCGGAATCCGGCATCAGGGATGCGACGAGTGCATCTTGATTTGGTGTTTTCGTTTTCATGATTTTATCCTCCCTTTGCAGGGTTTAGATGGATGTTTTTAGGTATAGGCAGGGACACCACCCTTTTGACGGGGCTTTATTCTTGCCAAGAAGATGACTTCGGAACGGGACTTTAAAAGCAAGCCCATTACACAAAGCCAAAGATGTCAGGATTTCAGAACGACAAAATAAAGGAATTAATTTATATGAACTTTTGTTCTATATTTATCCTTTAATAAATCGGCACAAGTAACTTCTTTATTCATCAGAAAACTACAAACAAATACAAGAAAAAGTTTCACCCTGGACAGTAAACAATTTTTCATCGTTTCAATTGTAAATTCAGACAAAATAACAGAAAGCTCGCCATTACTAGGCTTAAGCAACATTTAATTTATTCAAAACGCTGTAACACTTTACAAAAAACTATTTCAAATTGATTTATTCCATATTAGACTACCGACAAGGCAGCAAGCTCTTTTGTTTACGAGCCGTTACAAAACAAGGCTGTTTTATCCTCTTTGTAGATAAAATTTTTACATATTTGCGACCAATTCCCAAAGAGTTACCTATATTTCACGCATCATGAAACTTTTAGCGACTCCTCCCGATTTAAATAAGATAGCGCGCCCGAACTGGATTGAAATCAACTTAGACGCACTCTGCAACAACATTCAATTTATCAGAAGCCAGATTCCGGCAAATACGAAGATTCTTTTGCCCGTAAAGGCGGACTCGTATGGTCACGGAAGCCTCGCCTGTTCCTTTGCCGCCAAGTTCGGCGGTGCTGACTACCTGGGCGTTGCCCACATTAGCGAAGGCATGCTGCTTCGCCAGTACGGAATGGACCTGCCGATTCTGGTTCTTGGTCCCTGCACTCCGGCGGACTTTGCCTACTTCGTTGAATTCCAGCTTACGGCAGCTATTACGGATATCCGTACCGCCATGAGCTTTGACCAGTTCCTACGCGATACCGGAACCACCTGCAAGGCACACCTCGCGATAGACACCGGCATGAACCGCTATGGTTTCGACGCCGAGGACTTCAACAATATCCGCGCGGCCTTAAGCCTCAAGAACCTGCACTTCGAAGGCATGTTCACCCACTTGGCGACCGCCGACATGCCGGGCAATCCGAAGACCGAAATTCAGATTCAACGCTTTACGCGCTTGGTCGACGTGCTTGAAGCCGAAGGACTTCGCCCCGAAATTTGCCACTGCTCTAGTTCCGCTGGCACACTCACCCACCCAGAAAGCCACTTTGACATGGTGCGTCCAGGTCTCGCCCTTTACGGCTACAACTGCATGGGTGCAGCACCGTCCCCCTGGCCGATCAAGCCGGTCATGAGAATCAAGTCTACCATTCGCCACATCCACGACGTAAAACCAGGTGAAACCGTTAGCTACGGCGGATACTGGATGGCGCAGCAACCGACGCGCATCGCGACAATTGCCATCGGTTACGGCGACGGCTACCTGCGCGGCGAATACAACAAGGGATTCGTCTTTATCCGCGGACAGCTCTGCCCGATTCTTGGTCGCGTCTGCATGGACGCCACCATGGTCGACGTGAGCCACATTCCTGATGTTCAGGTTGGAGAAACCGTCGACGTCGTAAACGGCGAACTCGACTTCCGCATTTCCATGGAAAGCGTCGCCGATGACCACCACACGATTCCGTACGAATTAACAAGCCGCGTGGCTCGTCGCCTGTATCGTAAGTATTATTGGAAGAATCGTCTGGTCCGTTGGGATTACCTGCGCAAGGAATTCGGCGTCAAGGACTTCAAGGAATACCCGCTGCGATAGCCAAAATCTATATAAACTAAAAGAGGTTCCCCAAAGGGAACCTTTTTTGTAATCATTGGTCGAAGTCGCATTCATTTAAAGCAAATCCGGGTCAATCGTCGGTTCGTAACCAGGCTGCACGAAATCTTCGGGTGCAATACCACGCTTGCGCGCCGCCTTTTCTTGCTTGATGCGTTTGCGTTCGGCAGCCTTAGCCTTGCGGTTAGCTGCACGGGCGGCACGTTCGGCGAAACGCTGGGCACGCGTCTTGCGCTCCTTCAATTCCGGGAAAACACCTTCGTCAAACACATCCAGATTTTCAGATTCAGCTTCATCCGATTCGTAGCCTTCGCTAAAGCGCATTTCGGGATCAAAGTCGCGGAAGCCTTCATCTTCGTCATCAAAGACAGGAGCTTCAGCCGGGCATTCCTTCTTGAGGAGTTTAAGAACTTGTTCGAAAGGCTTTTCGAGAGGCACCTTGAATTTCATCTTCTTGCCCGTAGTCGGGTGGATGAGTTCAATCTTAACCGCCTGCAAAAGCTGCGCCGGAGCAATTTCCAGGACCTTCGCCGCAATATCTTTCATCAGAGGCGAGACGCGGTTCAGGCAGCCGTCGCGACCATCGTAAAGCGGGTCACCAACTACAGGGTGTCCCATATAGCGGCTATGCACACGAATCTGGTGCGTACGGCCAGATTCCAGCTGCAATTCCAGAAGCGTCGCAAACGCAAAGAACTTCTTAGCCACAAAGTGCGTGCGGCTTTCCTTGCCGCCAGTCACGACAGCCATCTTGAGGCGGTTCTTCGGGTTACGCCCGATGGGGGCATCAATAGTCCCTTCCAAGTCGCGAGGATGCCCCCACACCAGGGCATTATAGGTACGGTGCAGCGTACGAGTTTCGAGCTGGTGCGCCAAGTGCCTATGGGCAGCATCGTTCTTCGCCACCACCATAAGCCCTGGTGTATCCTTGTCCAGTCGATGGACAATGCCCGGGCGTAACGGACCGTTCACTGCAGACAAGTTTTCTTTAAAGTGGTACAAGAGACCTGCAGCAAGCGTACCGTTCTGCACGCCGTTGCCCGGATGCACCACCAGGTTGCGCGGCTTGTTAAGCACCACGATGTCATCGTCTTCATAAACGATATCGAGGGGAATGTTTTCGGGTTCAAGCGTACTCGCTTCTTTCTCAGGAACCTTGTCCACCACTACGACCATACCCGCTTCGACGCGGAAATTCTTGGAGGACGCGACTCCGCCCACCTTGACTTCACCCGCAGCAATCAGCTTCTGGATATCGGTGCGGGAGACATTCTCCATGACCCCCACAAGGAACTTGTCGATGCGTTCGCCATTATGTTCTTCTTTAACGAGGTAGTTCATTATTTTTCCACCCCTTCTGTCTCTGCAGCAGGCTTCTGCGATTCATCCGAAACATTCTTCTTGGATTCTTTCTCGTCCTTAATCTGCTTATGAATTTTTTTCAGAAACACCGGAGAAAGAATGACAACGGCAACGCCGACCGTCACAAAGGAATCCGCCACATTGAATGTCGGAAAACGCGTCATAATGAAGTCCGGGAAATCGCAATCGATGAAATCCACCACCATCGAAAGACGCATGCGGTCGATAAAGTTACCGATGGCTCCACCAAGAATCATCACAACGCCCAAGCGACTCATCCAGTCGCGCTTGTCGATGGACTTGTAGAACCAAAGCAGAACAACAGTCGCAATAATCGAAATCAACAAGAAGAAAAGCCAGGGCGGCAAGAAAGGCATCAAGTCCTGCGGACGGCTACTGAATGCAGCACCCTTGTTGAATACCAGCTGGAAGCGGACAAAATCGCCAATGACGTTAATATAGTCATGGTTGGGTGCTCCCGTCTCGTTCGTAAAACGCGCAAGAGCCCAGAGCTTTGTCAGCTGGTCTGCAACAATGCTAAATAGAATAAGGCACAGATGGAACGGCCACTTGTTATAAAACTTCATTCTCTTTCCTTTTGGTCATGGATTGCTTCGCCCTTCAATTTGGCGTAAGACTTTTCAATCCAACTATCCGAATAGAAATGCATCATGGTCTGCTTGATAATCCGCTTCACTGTATCGCGAGTAATTTTCACCTTTTTGTCTGAAGCGAAAAGACTGGAACCATCGCCGATTAACTTCATGTTTTCTGCCGCCATGAAAAGCGGCCACAGGCAGAAAAGCCTCGTACGCATCTTCACATTCGGAATCAACTTCGTGTAGGCAATGGCGTCGTCCAAATGGCTCCATGCCTTACGCACCAATTCTTCCATCACAGCGGCGCGGCGCTTGTCAAAGTCGGCGCGATTCCCGGCAGAAACATCCGTCGAGAACATTTCATAGGAATGCGCAAAACCATGGCGACGGCAAATTTCTTCGGGAACAAAACATACCCTGCGGGTCGAATCTTCCACACAGTCCTTGACAATGTTTGCCACCTGCAAGGCAAGTCCGAAGCTTACATCCAGCTTCTGCATTTCCGCCTTGCGAGCATCCCCGATAAGGCAAGTGTCTGCGGCAAACAGGTTCGTCAAAAGCTTTCCAACGATACCCGCCACATAGTAGCAGTATTCATCGAGATCGCCGACGGATTCGAGCGTAAACCAGCCTGAGCTGAGCGCAGCCTCTTGCCGAAGCGCAAACTTAGCCATACCGTGGCACATTTCAATCGTCACATCGCGAACTGGGGCGGCATAAATTTCCGGGAGTTCCTTCAGCAAAGGGACTACCACATGCGTATGCAAGCACAAGTTCATGTACGGGTGCTCGCACTTGCGCCAACTTTCGGGAAGCGCAGTCTCAAACTTCGCAATCGCTTCGTCGGGCAAATTGGCACTTCTGAAGATGTCCGCAAAAAGTCCCAGGACCACTTCCTTTTCGGAAGCCTTCATGTTGGGGTCGTCTTCCACCGTATCGGCAATGCGCAGGTACAAGTAAGCAAGAAGAATGCTCTTGTGGAGTTTTCCCTTCAAGACATTGATATTCAGCGCAAATGTCCTTGAAACCTGCAACAGAATTTCTTCGGCGTATTTCCACGCCGCACGCCCATCCAGGACGTTTTCGCCTAAACCTATGGAATCGAGAATGTTGGACATCTAGTACATCGTCTCCGCATAGATATCGCGCGGGATTTTCTTGGTCTTCGCCATCGCGTTCACGTATTTCCAAAGGCGGCCGTGCGCCTCTGCGTTCTTCAACTTCTTGGTAAAGCTCCAGATGGTGTGGTTATGGACATCCACCTCGTTTCTGAAGTTGCCCTTGCTCTCGGTTTCGTAGCGCACCCTGCGGTATTCAAGGAAATAAGCGGACTGGTAAAGTGCTGCCGTTTTCTTTTTGGCTGTACGGCAAAAGACCGGTCCCAAAGCAAAGAACAACGGCGACACGGCAAAGCCGTAATACCAGGGATAATCGAACCAATTATACAAAACCCAGATAGCAGGAAGCGCAGATGCTAGCGCCATCAGAAGAGTGAACAAAAAATCGAGTGGAGCCCAATAGCTGCGCCAGGCGGGCACAAAGGCCCACTTGATGCCCTTGCGGACCAATTTCTTCATATAACGCGGATAGGTGACCCGGTAAAACCAAAAATAGAGCCCTACCCAAAACAAGACGGGAATCCAAAACCAGTAATCCAAAGATTCAAGAATCTGCATACGAGCCCAAATGTAGAAAAAAACACGCATTTTTTTTGCGAAAAACGGCAATTCTCCCCTTAAACAGACAGTTAATTTGTTCTAAACAAAAGGCCGTTGTGAATAAAATTTTAAGGTCAGACTGCGGGGTGCCGTCCAACCTCACCGATTTCTATCTCATTAACAATCAACAAGTTATGAAGCGCTACCTCCCTAAAAAAGGGGCATTCACTCCCCTATTGCCGCTAGGGACTTATCAACACTTTTTTCATTTTGCTAGATTTTATGGTCCAATTGTTGATAGATTTTGCAAGCCTTTAGTGGAAGAGGAAGTGTAATGCAAGCCGAATGGGAAAGATGTTTGAATTATCTCCGTGGAATGCTTTCGGACACGGTCTATAAGACTTACTTTGCGCAGACCAAGCTCTCTAGTCTTACGACCGGCCACGCCATCATTTCCGTTCCTCCCGGACTGGATACTGCAGTCTATTCCGCCTACAAAGAACTCATCCGCCTCGCCTGGAAAGAAGTCACTCACGACGAATCCGCCATGGACTTCGAATTCCAGCAACAGGAAACCGTCGTGCAACCCGCACCGACGAACAACAACTTCAAGGACTTCCTGAAGCCGAGCATTCCCCTTTCCGGATCGTTCCGTTTCGAGAACTTCGTGCCCGGCGACAAGGCGCTCCTCGCCTTTAACGCAGCCCTTGCCGTAGCTCGCAATCCGGACGGTACGCAGTACAATCCGCTGTTCATTTACGGTTCTTCGGGACTGGGCAAGACGCACCTTCTGCAGGCCATCGGCAACTACATTCTGGAAGAAGATCCGACCAAGCGCGTTTGCTACCTGACCTCGGAAGATTTCACGCAGCAGTACCTCAAGTGCCTGCGCGAACAGCGCATCACCGAGATGTCTGATTTCTACAAGAACGAAGTCGACATTCTGCTGATTGACGATATCCAGAACTGGACCGGCAAATACGAAACGCAGAATGAATTCTTCCTCATCTTCAACGCGCTGCACCAGGCAGGCAAGCAAATCGTGCTTACCTCCGATGCACCCGCCGCCGAAGTGAAGAACCTTTCCGACCGTCTCGTGAGTCGTTTCGCCTGGGGTCTCACCGTAGACATCCAGCCGCCCGACGTGGAAACTCGCGAAGCCATTCTGCACAAGAAGGCTGAAGAACGTCAGCTTGAAATCAGCGATGAAGTGTTGCACTACCTTGCCGAAAACATCGCAAGCAACGTGCGCTGCCTCGAAAGCGCCATCATCAAGCTCACGCTGCAATCGAGCCTGATGCGTCACGATATCGATATGAGCATCGCCCAGAAGGTGGTTGCCGAAATCGCCCCGACGCTGCGCCGCCGCGTAAGCCTCGACGCCGTGCTGCACACTGTGTCGAGACACTACGAAGTCCCCGAATCCAAGCTCACCGAATCGGGTCGCGGCACCAAGGAAATTTCGAAGGCGCGCCAGGTCGCCATGTACCTGATGCGCGAATGCTCCCCCATCAGCCTGCAGTCTATCGGCTCTCGCTTTGGCGGCAAGGACCACTCCACCGTCGTCCACGCCATCAAGAGCGTCAAGAAGGAAATGGAAACCGATCCGAGCTTCGCAAGACTGATCGAAAGTCTGAAGAACTCTATCCACGACTAAATTTCGAATTTATAAAAGCAAACAAAAATGCAAAATGGTCAAACCATTTTGCATTTTCTTTTTCAGCTGAAAAATCTCTTATTCGGACTTTTTCTTCTTAGACTTCTTTTTCTTTGCGGCGGCTTTTTTCTCGGCAGCAGCCTTTTTCTTGGCAGCTTTTTCCTGACGCGCCTTTTCCTTTGCTTCGCGCTTCTTTTCCGCCTGTTCCGCCTTCTTCGCTTCGCGCTCCGCCTTTTCGGCATCTCGTTCTGCCTTCTTGGCTTCTTCTAGTGCCTTCTGGGCTTCCTGGAGAGCCTTCTGAGCCTCTAGCTTAGCCTGCTCTGCCTTCTGAACTTCAATGGACGCTGCTGAAGGCGGTTCTTCGGGTTCGGGCTTAGCACCCTTCTTAGCAGCCTTCTTTGCCGCCAAAGCCTTCTTGCCCTTCTGAATGGCGAGCGCCTCTTCTTCTTCGGGGGTAAGCTTCGGTGCCAAGGAGTCAGCCTCAGCCTTCTTCTTCGCCAAATCGTCCTCGGCATCCTTCATCGCCTCTTCGGCGCGTGCAATTTCCTTTTCCTTCTGGGCGATTTCGGCATCCATCGCAATTTTCTTGACGGCTGCGGAATCCAGGTCCGGACAGGTGAGATTCACATCACCCTTCTGTCCATTGGCGCATTCCATCTGCCCCACGAACTTACCCATTTTGTAAGTCCCCCACTGCTTCTTGGTCAGGCGTTCGGTATAGCACACCGATTCACCCGGCATCCACTGGTAGCAGGTATCGCGAGTCGTCCAGAAGGTGATGAGACCATTCGGAAGCCCCTTGTGGAAAACACCTCCAAAATCGCCGAAATCGACAAAGCCTTCAAGGCTGTTGGCGTTAAAGGTCAAGGCGACAGGCTTCTTCTTGAACGGGTTGTAAACCATCATGCGGCCGTGCAGAGCGTTACGCTTGTACGGGATTTCCGCCATCAGGAAGTTCTTGTCGGAATACATGCGCACCGTACCGTTCACATAACCCTGCGTATAGGGTACTTCAAGGAACTTAAAGTAGTAGGTACTGTCGCCACGTCCATAAATTCGCTGGTCCAAGACGCTGGAACGGTAGAAAGTAGAAACACCTTCGCGCATGCCCATCTTGTGATTAGACTTCCAGAGAATGCCTCCCCATTCCGGTCCCTGCTTCTTCGGGTAAGTCGGATCGTTCATGTAGCCGATTTCTTCTCCGTAGACAAGACCGTTCGCATCGACATGACGGAGGTTTTCGAGGTACCCGTTATTTGCAAATCCGCTCAATTCACCCTTTTCGAGGCAGCGGATGTCGCTGTAGTCGGTAAAACGACCCGTACCACTCGGAACAAGCTTCTTGGGCATTCCCGAAAGGTGGAACAAGGCGGGATTGCGCCAGTCATTTTCTGCAGACGCGTCGGGACGGTTATGAACATTGACAAAGCAGTTGATCGAATCGGCGCGAGCCTTATTCTTTTCGGCGTATTCACCGAACGGAGTCTTTCCGCCATCTTCAAAGACGAGTGCCACCGCCCCTTCGTTAACGCCGCCCTTCGCAAAATCAGAAAGCATCGGAACGGACTGCTTAATGTGGTCTACGCACTGAGCCACAAAAAAGTCCTGCGAGCAAGTCTGTCCTTGAGGGCAAGAAAGCAAACGCGGCTTGGGAACGTCCCAGACCTTGACAATTTTCTTGCCTTCGTCAGTGGCTCGCCAACCGAAACCGCCCTTTTCGCGGACAGTATAGCAACCACACACCTTCGCTTCGTCACGAATGGCGCCAATGCGACTGCGTTCCTTGGGAACAATGACCGTGGCTTCTTCTAGCCAGCAGTCCAAGTATTCAAAATGGTTGACATCGTACATGCCAGGTGCATTCGCCGCATCGAGAGAGTCGACCACGGCAATAGCATCTTCAAAGTCATCGGCGAATACAACAGGGGCCAAAAGCGCCACCGAAACAACAAACTTCAATACAAACGATTTCATACGGGGTAAATCTATATTTATATGGAGTTTCTGTCTTGTAAAATAAATTTACAAGGGGTATATAACGAAAAACCGCTTGCAAAAGCAAGCGGTCAATTTTAATCATCCATTTCGGCGAGATCTTCTTCGGCTTCCTTCAGGTCGTCGGCATCTGGCCCGATGATATCGTCATCTTCTTCATCGAGAGAGTCGCCGTCCATCGCTCCTAGCTGATATTCCACCTTGCGGGCTTCCTTGGACTGACCCAGCTTAAGGATAGCTGCACACTCTTCACAGAAACCGAGGTGTTTATCAACCCAGAACTCAGGAGATACGAGATTGCGGTTGCAACGCGTACACATCTGCGTGGCAACTTCGCGTTCAAACATTTTGTTCTGTTCTTCGAGTTCCTTCAGGATTCGTTCCGTCAGCTCCTCCTGCGTTTCTTCGGCAAGGGATGCCTTGTGGCGGAGGGCCGAAGTCGGCTTCATATCGAGATTCTTGACATCGCTCGACATCTTCTTCTTGTTCGCACGGTCTTCGGATTCGTCCACCTTCACGAACATGATGGTCTTGGAAAGTCTCTTGACGCCCTGAAGCAGCACGGCATAAGCGTAGTCAGGAGCGTTCTTCTTGCGGTCTGCAGCCTTTTCTTCGGCAACCGGCTCTACAGGAGCGGCCTGGACTTCGACAGTCTCAGTCACCTTTGCCGTAGCAGCAGCCGCAGCCTTCTTGCCCTTGACCGCAGAGGTCTTTTCTTCGTTCTTCGATACGGGCTTCGATTCTGGCTTCACAGAAGGATTTGCCTTCGTGGCAGGAGAAGACTTTTCAACAGCCTTGCTGCTCTGCTTCGTAGCCGTTTTAGGCGACTGCTTTGCAGAAGTCTTTACCTGTTCCTTAGCCTTTGTCGCAACTTTCTTTTCAGCAGCAGCCTTAGAAGTGTTTTTTGCCGGGGCTGCGGGCTTCTTAGCAGGAGCCACCTTCTTTGCCGGAGTTGCGGGCTTCTTTGCCGGAGCAACCTTCTTCACCGGGGCTGCAGGCTTCTTAGCAGGAGCCGACTTCTTTGCCGGGGCGACAGGCTTCTTGGCAGGAGCCGACTTCTTCACCGGGGCGGCAGACTTTGCAGCCGTTTTTGCAGCCGGCTTCTTTGCAGCGGACTTGGCTGCAGGCTTCGAAGCTTGCTTTGCAGCGGGCTTTGCGGGAGCCTTCTTGGACTTGGTTTCCTTAGATGCGACTTTTTTGGAACTCATAGTTACTTCTTTTCCACGATAGTGATGTTTATAATTTTGTCATCTTGTTCGATGCGGCAAACGACATCTTCACCTTGAAGAACCTTGCCGAAAACCGTATGCTTGCCATCTAGGTGAGGCTGCGGAGTCTGCGTAATAAAGAACTGTGAACCGTTCGTATTCGGACCACGGTTTGCCATCGAGATCACCCCCGCTTCATGCTTGAGCGAACTGAATTCATCGTCAATTGTATAGCCGGGACCACCCCTGCCATTACCTTCGGGATCCCCTCCTTGGATCATGAATCCGGGAATCACGCGATGGAAGGTAAGCCCATTATAGAAGCCCTTGTTAGCAAGGTCCACAAAATTGGCTACCGTATTGGGAGCCGCCTTAAAGTCGAGATCCAGCACGATTTTACCTTCGTGCGTTTCAATCACAGCTTCGATAGACTTGACTCCGGAATAATCTTTATCAAAATGCTTACCCTCGGCACAGCCGAAATGGAATATACCCAGTATAAGCACTATGGCAAATACAACTCTTGAATTCATATTCATACTATCGTTAATATAGCTATTTTTGTCAAATCAATTCTTTACTTTTTCTATATTTACCCCCGAAAAAAGAATTCACTTCACGATAAAACACCCCTTGTATGCCGCAAAACGACAATATCAGAAACTTTAGCATTATCGCCCATATCGACCACGGCAAATCGACGCTTGCCGACCGCATGATCGAACTGACCAAGACTGTTTCGAAAAACGAGATGACGAACCAACTCTTGGACGACATGGACCTTGAACGCGAACGCGGCATTACCATCAAGGCGCACGCCATCCGCATGGTGTACGAAAAGGATGGCAAGGAATACATCCTGAATATGATTGACACGCCGGGGCACGTGGACTTTACTTACGAAGTCAGCCGTTCACTCGCCGCGTGTGAAGGCGCCATTCTGGTGGTGGATGCCAGCCAGGGTATCGAAGCTCAGACGCTTTCGAACCTCTACCTCGCGCTTGAAAACGACTTGGAAATCATTCCGGTGCTCAACAAGGTGGACCTGCCGGGTGCACAGCCCGACCATGTGGCACAGCTCGTAGGCGACCTGCTCGGTTACGATCCCGAAAAGATTCCACGCATATCCGCAAAGACTGGCCTGAATGTAGACCAGGTTCTCGATAAAATCGTCGACGAGATTCCCGCCCCCAAGGGCGATACGGGAAACCCGCTCAAGGCGCTGATTTTTGACTCCGTGTACGATTCCTACCGCGGCGTGATCAACTACATCCGCGTCGTAGAAGGCTCCATCCGTGCCGGCATGAAGATCAAGATGATGAAGACCGGCGCCGAATACATGGTGACCGAAGTCGGCACCTTCAGCATGCGCCGCGACCCGCGCGAAGAACTCACCGAAGGCATGGTGGGCTATGTGCTCGCAAACGTCAAGACGATTAGTGACGTGAAAATCGGCGACACGCTGACCGATTCCGCCAATCCGGCGACCGAGCCGCTTCCGGGCTACAAGGATATTCTGCCGATGATTTATTCCGGCATCTATCCCATCAACCCGGAAGACTACAAGGACTTGCGCGAAGCTTTGGAAAAGCTCCGTCTGAACGACTCCGCCATCAGCTGGGAACCGGAAACCTCCGAAGCGCTCGGCTTTGGATTCCGCACAGGGTTCCTTGGACTCTTGCACATGGAAATCGTGCAGGAACGCCTCGACCGCGAATTCAACGTGGACATCATCACGACCGTACCGAACGTGGAATACCACGTGTACATGAGTGACGGCACGATGGTGAAAATCGAAAGCCCCTCGAAGCTCCCGGACGCAAGCCGCTACGACCACATCGAAGAACCCTACGTGAAGGCGCAGATCTTTACGCCCAAGGAATTCGTGGGCGCACTCATGACGCTCTGCGAAGAAAAGCGCGGCGAATTCGAGACCATGGAATACCTCGACGAAGAAAAGGTGATTCTCAAGTACAACCTGCCGCTCGCCGAAATCATGTTCGACTTCTACGATCGACTGAAATCCGTGAGCCGCGGCTACGCGGGCCTCGACTACGCACCGAGCGAATACAGACGCAACAACCTGGTGAAGCTCGACATTCTTTTGAACGGCGACCCGGTGGACGCCTTCTCGGTGATTATCCACAAAGACAAGGCTCACACCTACGCCAACGCCATCTGTGTGAAGCTTAAGGACCTCATTCCGCGCCAGCAGTTCGATGTGGCCATCCAGGGAGCTATCGGCGGAAAAATCATCAGCCGTTCCACGGTGAAGGCCGTGCGTAAGGACGTGCTCGCCAAGTGCTACGGCGGTGACATCACCCGTAAGCGTAAGCTCCTTGAAAAGCAGAAAGAAGGTAAGAAGCGCATGAAGAGCATCGGCTCTGTCGAAGTGCCGCAGAAGGCGTTCCTCGCCGTACTTTCGCTTTCCGATAATTCCACTAGCAACGGGGACTAATTAACCGATGTCGGGACTTTCACGAAAAGTAAAGAGGCTGCAGCGGAGGAATTCCCAAAGCCACATCTTTTTGCTGTTCCTGTTGCTCCTGACAGTGCTTGCAATTTCGTTTGTAGCGCGACTCTACGCCCTTGCTCCGGTCAAAGTAATGGATACTTCGATGGTTCCGAAGTTCAAGGAGCGTTCCATTCACTGGATGTGCAAATTGCCACAGTGCCTTGCCAAAATCAAGGACCAGGACATCGTATGGGTATCGCTCAAAAGTGGCGAAACCATGCTCCGCAATGTGCTTGCCATGCCGGGCGACACCATCGAGATTACGGACAAGGGGCATGTTCGCACTCCGCACCGTAACTTCAAGTGGAAAGGCGAAGATGCGTTTATTCAAAGCAAGACCATCTATGTTCCCAAGGCCGGCGACACACTGTATTTCGACCAGCTGAATGAAGTCGAACAGGACTACGCGCTCGCCTACCTGCACACGCACGGACAAAAAGTCGCCGTCAAGTCGAGTCTCTGGCAGGGAGACCGAGAAATCAACATCGACAGAGTCGGAGCCACCAAAATTGCAAACCGCCAGGTGAGTCTCAAGGAAATCGACTTTTTGCCGTGGCAGGACCGCTACTTGATCGAGCTACAAATTCGCCAGAGTGAACCTGGAAACGACCACATCAAGATCAAGCGGCAGCTGTTTACGCTCAAGCCCAAGAGAATAGAGCTCTCTCCCCCGCCGACGCAGACCGATTCCGCAACAACCGTTGCTGATTCTGTCGCTGTGGCAGATTCCGTCGCCAAGGCAGATTCAACTGAGAAGAAAGACTCCTCTCAGACCAAGGCAGCGGTCACTGAAGAAAAAGAAGAAGACGTCTTTGACGAGCCTATGAACCAAATCGTCATCGAAGAGGACTGCTATTTCTTGACTTGTACCAAAGGCTCAAGCTGCCCCGACTCCCGTGAGCTAGGCTACTTCACTAAGAAAGACTTTATCGGCAAATACATCGAAGCTCCGGACCGCGTGATGAAAAAAGTTGTCGTTCCGATAAAACACTACGCAAGCATTGCTATCGACTACGCGATGTCGCTGCTATTCCCTGAAGAAGAACCCAAGACAGACGAAAATCAAACCGACGAAGTGAAAAGCGAAGCCCCTAAAAGTGACAACACTAAGGGCGAAAGCACGAAGAGCAGCGAACCCAAAAAAGAATAACGAAAAACAAAGTCCGAAACAAATAGATTTAAAGCAACAAAAAAGAGCCGTAAGGATTGTCCTTACAGCTCTTTTTTCTAATACCTAGAAACTATTGACAAGTAACTGCGGCGAAGCCGCATGCCACTTAGTCGAGCGAGTGAACCAGCAGACCGTCGCGGAGCTTGGGTTCAAACCAGGTGCTCTTCGGCGGCATGATTTCGCCAGCGTCGGCGATGTTCATGAGCTGATCGAGAGTCGTCGGATACATAGCGAAGGCGCAGGCGCATTCACCGCTGTCGACGCGCTTCACGAGTTCGCCGAGACCGCGAATGCCACCGACAAAGTCGATGCGCTTGGAAGTACGCGGGTCGTCGATATCGAAGAGCGGCTTGAGGATAAGCTTCTGGAGGAGAGCCACATCGAGGCTGTCGACCGGGCCGAGGTTCTTGAGGTATTCAGCCTTGAACGTGCAAGCGTACCAATGCCCGCCCATGTAGAAGTTCACCTGGTTCTGCTTGGCCGGGCTCTGCATCTTGTCGAGGGCAACGATATCGAACACCTTCTTCATTTCGTCCATGAGCTGTTCCGGAGTGCGGCCGTTCAGGTCCTTGAGAACGCGGTTGTAGTCAAGAATCTTGAGCTGAGTGCTCGGGAAGAGAATGGCGAGGTAACGGTTGTATTCTTCGTCACCGGTGTTGTTCGGGTTCTGTTCGGCGCGGTAGCTAGCGGCGCGAGCACCAGCAGCACTGCGGTGGTGACCGTCGGCAATGTAGCTCACCGGAACGGCTTCGAAAGACTTGCGGATGGCTTCGATTTCGGCGTCATCGTCGATGATCCAAACCGTGTGGCCGAATCCGTCGCCCTTGCTCACGAAATCGTAAACAGGCTTGCGCTTGGTCACGGCACCGAACACGTCGAACTGGCCCTGGTCGCGGTAGGTCAGGAACACCGGACCGGTGTTGGCGTTGGTGGCGAGCACATGGCGCAGACGGTCTTCTTCCTTGTCGGCGCGGGTCAGTTCGTGCTTCTTGATAATGCCGTTGAAATAGTCAGCAGCGGGCACGCAGCAAACGAGGCCGTACTGTTCGCGACCGTTCATGGTCTGGCGGTAAACGTAGAGGCAGGGCTTCTTGTCGTAGGCAATCACGCCGTCGGCAATCATCTTGTCCAAATTTTCACGAGCATGCGCATAGACTTTCGGGTCGTAAGCATCCACGGAATCAGGAAGTTCCAGCTCGGCACGGGTCACGCGCAAGTAGGAATGCGGGAGCCCTTCGGCCATGGCCTTAGCTTCGGCGCGGTTCATCACGTCGTACGGGAGGGCGGAAATCGTTTCGGCTTCGGCCGGATTCACCGGGCGCAGCGCCTTGAACGGGTAAATGTGCATCATAGGGTGTTTTCCTTTGTGTGCTTCTTTAATTAAAGCTTCGTCTTCAGCAATCAAGCTCTGGATGTAGCCGGTTTTCGCCTCCATCCATTTTTTCTTGCGATAATTTACAATAAAATAGGCCAGGAAAAAGAAAATAGCACCGCCAATGGCCGCCACAATCGTGATTCCTACCATAAAAGCCGCTAAATGCCCGGCAGCGTCCTGCCACAAATGAGAAATCAGGGAAATGCAGTTTTTAAACGAAAGACCCTCAAATTCCTCAAGAAAGTCAAAGTTGATTTTTTCGGGGTTTAAAAGCTTGCAACCGATGGCGTAACCGGTCGGGTAAAAGAAACCGAACTGAGTGAGAGGGTTCGCCACGAAGGAAGACACGATTCCCGGCACCTTCGGGAGCCTGAACAGGGCGCAGAAAGCGACCGTCAAAATGATGGCGACACCAATAGTCGGCCAAATGCCGATAAACACACCGGCGGCAACCGACCAAGCCACCTTGAGCGCATCCTGGCGCTTGGGGAACATGCGGTTGTAATAGATGCGACTCAGTCTCTTGTACTTGGACTCAGACTTGTCGATAGGCTTATGCTTAAAACGAATCATTGCGAGCCAAATTTAGAAAAAATTACATAGCATCTGCAATAGAAATAACTAAAAGATACGATAAATTCTACATTTAAAACGATGAAACACCTTATCTCGAAAGATGGCTTTGAAAAATTCAAGGCGGAATGGGAACACCTGAAATACGTGGAACGCCCGGCGATGATTAACCAGGTGCAAGCGGCAGCAGCCGAGGGCGACCGCAGCGAAAATGCGGCCTACACGTACGGACGCATGCGCGTGCGCGAAATCGACCGCAGGCTCCGCGAACTGGACCGCATTCTGGACGGCGCGCAGGTAGTGGAATCACAGGCAAGTGACGACGGTACAGTCCGTTTTGGCGCCACGGTCAAGATGAAGGACATCAAGACCAAGCGCGAACGCACCTACAGCATCGTAGGCGAAAAAGAAATCGACCCGTTGCAAGGCCGCATCAGCATGAAATCCCCCGTTGGCGAAGCCCTAATGGGCAAGAAGAAAGGCGACCAGGTGCAAGTTCAGGCACCCAAGGGACTAATTACGTACGAAATCGTCGAGGTTTCATACTAGATCCTTCGACTCCGTTACACTACGCTCAGGATGACACTTCCTACAGTCTACTGAAAATGTTCATCGACACGCACTGTCATTTGGATTCTTACGAACAGCATTCCGGCGAAGCCGTCGGCGATCTGTTTTCACGCCTCGCCCACGACGCGGATCAAAAAGTCCAGGCTCCCGAAGCTTATATCCATGTGGCATGCGACCCGGCGGATTTTGAACGCGCCAAAGAACTTTCCGAAAAGTACCCGAATATCTACACCGCCTACGGGATTCATCCGGAATATGTTCTGACCGAAACGGCCGAAGACGAAGCCCGCATGCTGGAATACCTGAAGCACCCCAAGTGCGTTGCCTGCGGCGAATTCGGACTCGACTACCACTACGGTTCTGACACCAAGGTCGAACAGGTCAAGCTTTTCGAGCGCCACCTGGAACTCGGCCTCGCTTCTAAAAAGCCACTTGTACTGCACCTACGCGAAGCAGATGACGATGCGCTCGCCGTACTCCGAAACGCCGACCTTCGCGGAAGCAAAATTCATGTACATTGCTTTACGGGTTCGCCCAAATTCTGCGCCCAGCTCCTCGACTTAAAGTACCGCGGAGCAAGCATCTTTGTGGGCTTTACGGGAATCGTGACTTTCAAAAATGCGCAAAACGTGCGCGATGCCGCGGCGCTCGTACCCATGGACCAGATGCTCCTGGAGACCGACGCCCCTTACATGGCACCCATCCCCTACCGCGGAAAACCTTGCCATTCGGGATATATTCCTTACATTGCGCAGGCACTCGCCCAGGTAAAAGAAATCCCCGTAGAGCAACTCTACAGGGACTGTCGTGAAAATACGCGCCGCTGCTACGGCATTTAGGCACCAACTTCTGCGACCTTCTTTTTGGCGTGGTAATGTTTCGCCAAGTATTCATGGGTATCGTTCACCGAGAGTGGCTTGCTGAAGTAGAAGCCCTGAATCAATCGGCAACCTTCCGACCTTAAGAAGTCGAGCTGCGCTTCGGTTTCCACACCTTCGGCAATCAGGTCGAGATTCAAGGACTTCGCAAGGCCAATTACCATGCGCGCGAAGGAGGCATCTTCCTCATCGTCGACCACATGGTCCACAAAGGACTTGTCCATCTTGAGCGTATGAATCGGGAACTGCTTCAAGTGAGAAAGACTGCTATAACCCGTACCGAAGTCGTCAATCGAAATCTGGATGCCCATTCCCGAGAGCGCACGCATCACGGCAATGGTCTTGTCCGCTTCGCAAACAGCGGTATATTCGGTAATTTCGAGCTTCAGATTTTTCGGGTTCAGATGGGTTTCTAAAAGCACCTGTTTAAGATCATCAACCAGGTTATCCAGCGCAAACTGCTTTGCCGAGAAATTCACCGCCACCTGCAAGTCGGTGTAGCCATCGTCGACCCACTTTTTAGCCTGTAGACACGCCATCTTGAGAATCTGAGCGCCCATAGGAATGATGAGCCCGGTCTCTTCGGCAATAGGGATGAATTCCGCAGGAGAAATAAAGCCATTTTCGGACTGGTTCCAGCGGACAAGCGCTTCGAGCGCCACCACTCGGTTTCCATTGGCAATATCAACGATGGGCTGGTAGAAAAGCACAAATTCCTGTGCCTGGATCGCCTTGCGGATATCGAATTCCAGCTTGTAGAGCTTCATCGCCTTTTCGCGGATACCGCCGCTAAAGAACTGGATTCCTCCCTGCTGAGCCCCCTTCTTCATTTCACGCAGGCTGGAAGTCACGTTCGCCATGATGTCTTCGACACAATCCACTTCGCGGTTCAGGGCCACCGCCATCGAAACGCCAATGTAGAGTTCACGACCTTCCAGCTGGATGGGCAGCTTGACGGCATTGTGAATGCGACGGACAATCGCCTTGACATCGCTGTCATCGTCTCCCGACTGGATATCATGCAGCACGATGGCAAATACGTCGGGACCAATGCGTGCAATCGTATCGTTAGCGCGGCATTGCGACTTGATTCTATCGGCAACCACGCGCAAAACCCTGTCACCCACGTTGATTGAGTAAGAGGTGTTGATGGCTCCAAAACGGTTGATGTCCAGGAGAGCCACGGCAAACAGGTAGTCTGGGCGCTGCAAAGCCATATCCACATCGACTTTGAGCTTTTCCAGGAAGAACTTTCTATTATAGACACCCGTCAGGGCATCTTGGTAAGCATAATAGTAGCTCTGCTTTTCTTGGTCCTGCTTGTCGGAAGCATCGTTCAGGGCTCCGATAATACGGATGGGCCTACCATCGGCGTTCAACTGCACATGCCCCGAAACGACAAGCCGAACATCTTTCGAAGAACCGCCCTGCAGCGTAACCACGGTGCTGAACTTTTCGCCAGAAGCAAGGGATGCCGCCAGCTCATCCTTGAAATTGAGCCAATCGCTTTCGACGATACGGGACTTAAGCAGCTCGAACGAATCAGGCGCATCATTCGAACTTGCACGCAAGAGCTTAATAGCACGCTGCGACCAATAGACCTTTCCGGTCACCACATCGAAGGTCCAAAAACCGTTCGACGAAATATCGACCATCATCTGGAACAGCTCATCGCGTTCCATCAAATCCTTCTTGAAATCACGAATAGGCACCGCAGCCGTCGCAGGAGGAGCGATGTTTACATCTTCTCTCATGCGTTTTCTATTTCCGATGATCGGAAACCTATACAGGACCGCAACGACCACCAGGAAGAAATCTGCCAAAATGTAAGGAATAGACCAGAAGATATATTCTTTGTTGGAAAGAATTTCTGGTATAAATAACGCAAAAAAGATACTTGCCATTACCAGCAAGAATCGTAGAACCACTTTTTCGTCAAATAATCTCATTTACCCATCCGTATAGGGGCAATATATATTTTTTTTTACGATAGGCGGTTCTGTTTTTTTTGTTTTTTTTAGATACAAAAGATATTTTTTGGGGCTTTTTCCGCGAAATTCTTCAAACTTTCTAAATTTTCCATGCTATGGCTAGAATTAAAAGCGCACCGAACCTTGTCTGGATGGACCTCGAAATGTCGGGGCTAGAACCAGAAAGGGATGTTATCTTGGAAATCGCGACCATTGTGACCGACCCAAACCTGAATATCCTTGCCGAAGGCCCCGTTTTGGCAATTCATCAGACCGAAAACGTTTTTGAAGGCATGGATGACTGGAATAAGCGGCACCATACGCAAAGTGGACTTGTCGATCGATGCCGAAAGTCGACTCTTTCGATGGCCGATGCAGATAAAATGACACTCGACTTCATCAAGCCCTTCACCACCGAACGCGGAAACGTGCTCTGCGGTAATTCCATTACGCAGGACAGGCGTTTTCTGTACAAGTACATGCCGCTTTTGACCGGCTGGCTGAACTACAGGAACATCGACGTGAGCTCCATCAAGGAACTGACCTTCCGCTGGTACCCCGACTTACCGGAATTCCAGAAGATGGAAAAGCACCAGGCCCTGGACGATATCCGCGAAAGCATTGCCGAACTACAGTACTACCGCAAGACGATTTTTAAGTAAGTTATTCAGTTACGATGGATTTTAACAACTATCAACCGAGAAAAAGACTCCCCTACGCCGTTCGCATTCGCAACAGGATTATTGTTTTCGCCGTTCTTATGGGAATTTGCGCCCTGATGGGCACTTGCATCTTTGGCGAGAAGGAAGAGTCAAAACCGGCTAAAGATGCAGACGAATATGTAGAAGCAATCGATTCCGCAGCCGCAACCGACGCTACCCAACAAGCCGGACAACTAAGCGAAGCGGGGGCGCCCAAAACAGAAATGTTCCCGAAGGCGGATTCCGAAGATATAGCGAACATGCAGGCAAGTGTTGCCGCCGCAGTAGCCCCCACCGAGATGCCGCCCGAAGTCGAGGTCATCGACAGCACCCACATCAAGGCGCAGACCGACGTATTCCTTGCCGAAAAGATCGACAACCTGCTTCGTCGATTCCGCCCCGAACACGCGGTCATACTGATGGTGGACCCGAAGAGCAACGAGATTATCGCCTGGGGTGAACGCCGCGACAACCGTGTGCAGGAAAAGCCCGACTATTTCATCAAGAACACCTTCCCCGCCGCGTCGCTTGCGAAGACCATTACGATTGCCGCCGCGATGGAGTCCAACCGCTACTCACTCACGAGCGAAATTCCGATGATTGGCGCAAGCCACACCCTTTACAGGAACCAGCTGCGCGTGAAGGAAGGATTCAAGGGACCATTCATCCAGATGCAGGACGCCTACGCGAAGTCCGCAAACCCGCCGCTTGCTCTTATCGGCATAAATGTGGGGGCAGACCGCCTGAAGTCCGCCGCGAAAAAGCTCGGCTACAATATGAACTTCCCCGCCGGACTCCCCGGACGCTCCGTATATGCTCCGCCTGACACCGGCTATGGGCTCGCCGAGGCTAGCTGCGGATTCACCGAAGCGACGACTCTTACGCCGCTTCTTGCCGCCGCGCAGGTACGCGCCATCCTCACCAAGAAACCTCTCGAAATTCCCTGGGCCTCGAACCTCGACGGCTACGCCCCCAAGTCCCGCATCGCCCTTGATGTCGGCAAGTTCACCGACAATACCTACTACGGGCTCCGCGAAGCGATGATACGAAGCGTAACGAACGGAACCGCCCGCAAGAACATTTCAACCAAGCACATGGCCCGCAAGAACTACGAAGCACTCGCTATCGGCGGAAAGACGGGCTCACTCGACGGACACGACCCGTATGGTCGCTACGAATGGTTCATGGGCTTTGCACAGTCCAAAGAAGACCCGAACAAGGCCGTGGTGCTTGTGATCATGCAGGTCCACGACCTGCAGGGCATGCGCTCGCAGCCTGCAACCCAGGTGGCAGGAATGCTATTCAACTACTGGGCACACCAGAATCTACCTAAAAAAGGAAAGTAAAATGGAACTCTCTTGGTGGAACCTGATTCCGACATACTTCGACGGTACCGCATTTACGCTGGGCAGTTTCCCAGTACGCTGGTACGGCATCATGTACATTTTCGCCTTTGTCACCGGCTACCTGACGCTCATGCATGTGAACAAGAAGGAAAAGCTGGGCTATACTAAGGACCAGTTCGACAGCCTGTTCACCTGGATTATCGCAGGCATCATTATCGGTGCACGACTCGGCTATGTGTTCTTCTACAAGCCGGGCTACTACCTGGCGAACCCGACCGAAATCATTTTCCCGATGACCCACGATGCACTCGGCTACCACTTTACGGGCATTTCGGGCATGAGCTACCACGGTGGCATGATTCTCGGCACGATTTTCACCTACATCGGCCTGAAGCGCAACAAGATGAACGTGTGGGAAGGCCTGAACCTCTGCTTTATGCTGGCACCGCTCGCCTACACTTGGGGCCGCTGGGGTAACTTCATTAACGGTGAACTCTTTGGCGAAGTCACCACGAGTGCCATCGGCATGTACTTTCCTCTCGCACACGACAGCCCCATCACAAACCCGATTCTGCACCACCCCAGCCAGCTTTACGAAATGCTGTTCGAAGGCGTTATACTGTTTGCGGTGCTGTACAACTTAAGACGCATCCCGCTGCTGCGCGACAAGATGCCTTGCCTGTACCTGATGGGCTACGGGCTGTTTAGATTCTTCATCGAATTTTTCCGCAGACCCGATGCGCACCTCGGTCGCGTAGACTTGTTCGGCATGAGCCGCGGACAGACGCTCTGCAGCATCATGTTCCTGACCGGCTTAATTTGGCTGATCGTGCTGATTTACAGACAGAAAAAACAATTAGCAGCCAATAAACAATAGGCTGTTATAAAAAAGAGTCCCCGAAGGGGACTTTTTTAACAGCTGACAGAAAGTTCGCTAATGGCGAGAGCAGGAACTTTCACGTGGGAGAACGGATTGTAGTATTCGTTGCCCACTCCGACCACATTCTGAATAATATCAAAGTAGTTGCCGGACAAAGTGACACCGTCGACGGGGTGTTGAATCACGCCGTTTTCGCACCAGAAGCCGTGGGCACCGATGCTGAGTTCGCCACTCACGGAGCTGCAACCGGAACCACCTTCAAGGCGCACCACCAATAGACACTTGGGGAACAGCTTCAAGAGTTCCGCAGACGAGTACTCCCCTGCCGGAACGAGAAAGTTCCAGAATGCGGTAGACATCTTGGAGCCAAAATCGCGGGCTCCGTTACCCGTCGTAGCACGCCCCGCCTTGGAGGCAGTTTCCAAATTGTAAAGCGCTTCGTTAAAGACGCCATCCTTGATAACTTCGACGCGGCGAGTCAAGCTGCCTTCGGAATCAAAGAATATCCTATGGCAGAAATTTTCACCCAGCGGATCGCTCCACAGCGAAAGCTTCTCGGAAGCAATCTTCTGACCTTCCTTACCGGCAAGGCGCGAAGTTCCCTTCTGCATCGATTCGGCGATGTAGGGCGATGAGTACATACCCATGACTCTGCTCGAAATGCGTTCCGAGAACACGACCGGAATTTTGCCGCCTTCGATTTTCTTCGCTCCGAAAAGTTCGGTCGCATAAGTGGCAGCCTTGTCTGCAATTTCAGCGACCGTGAATTCACTCCAGTCGCGACTAGTCTTGACAAAGTTGCCGAGCTTGCTCACACCATCGCGTACAGCGACGGCACCTGCTCCGACCGACACGGAATTGTCCTTTTCGGTATAGAAAAGTCCCTTGTGGTTTGCGACAATCGAAAAATCACTGTTCAGGTCAGCTCCCAAGTACGGAATGTTCTTGATATCGGCAGAACGAGCAAAGGTTTCTTTTTCAAGTTCGATGCAAAAGTCCTTGATTTCCGCTAGCGAAAGCTTTTCCAACGCCGGATTGTAATCGTGGCAGTCTTCCGGAAGCTTAGCCGGTGCCGGAAGTTCAAAGTCGACCTTCTCAGTCCATTGCGTATGACAAACCGCATCCTTGATGGTTTGCGCAATCGCTTCCTTGGTCAAGCGTTCAGTATGGGCATAGCCCGGATGACCATCCTTAATGACGCGGATACCAAGCCCAACCGAGTCCGAAATTTCGGTATTCTGCACCTGTCCTTGGAACACGGACAATCCCTCGGAATGGGAATTCGAGGCAATCACGTCGAACTGTTCCGCCTCGCCCTTTGCGAGGTCGCACATACAATTTACAGCATCAACTATATTCATTATACATTCCTCTTTGCCTTGCTAGCGAGCATGCGCCAATAAGCGGCAGGGCTGCCTGTCACGGATTCAAGCGCTTCGGCGAGTTCGCGGGTGATTTCAACCGTTCCCGCAATCAGTCCTTCGAGCGTTTCCATCGGAACTCCGATGCGACGGGCAAATTCAGCCTTGTCCATCTTGAGCCATTCAATGCCGTCTAAAATCGCCTGCCCTGGAGTGGGAGTTCCATGCCTTGCCATAGTCAATTCCTAAAATTCAATCGTTTTCCAACCTTCAGCGCCAAAGCGAAGATCGCGTTCCACAAATTCCCAAATCAGGAGCTTCTTGCCCTTGAGCACGCCCGCCTTGCGAGCTAGCTTTTCACGCACCAGCGTAGAAGCACCGCCATCGCTCACGATAGACGACACCGGTCGGCTGATATTCTTTGCAAAATGAGCGATCCAGCCCGCATTCACGGGCGCATCGGTCTGATAAATGCGACTGAAGCTGTCTCCCAAAATCAAAATCTTCGACTTGCGGAAGTCATCCTTGAAAGGCGTTTTGGTCGTATCGCGCACCACTGTAGAATCCGAAAGCGAATCTGTCGGAGCTTCCGTGCGTTCCGAAATTTCCTGCTGTAAAACCACGTGGCCGGTCACCTGTTGTACCTTGAACACGTTGAACTTGTTGAGTCCACTCATTTCGCCAATGTCGCCCATACGACCCGCCAATGAATCCGATGCCACATAATCCATGGACGGTTCCCCGATATCAATCAAGCCCGCATCCACCATCGAATTCACCTTCTTCGCGATTTCACCGGCAGCAAGTTCAGCGCCACGCGGAGTCCAGTGCGTATCATCATCCAAATAAAGCGCACCCTGGTTTGCATCATCCGCCTTTGCCGCAAGGAGTGGCGTATACAGGTCCACCGTATTTAGCCCAAGAATCGCAAGCGAATCCAGAATCGCCTTGCCATGTCCGGCAAGCTTCAAGCCATCGACTCCAGTCAAGCGTTCCGGATAAATGCTCGGCTTACCAGGCACCACCACCACCAATAGTTCTACGCCTTTTGCCTTGAGCTGGTCGCGGAACTTAAGAATCGCCTGCACCGGATTGTCAAGTTTTGCACTGCGCACATCCAGCGGCGACGGCTGCACCAAGAATTCCACATCTTGGCGGTAGAAAAGCCAACGGCCCGGACGACCTGCGCAACCCGACTCATCTTGACAATTTGCGCCCAGCACCACTTTTTCACCGGGATCATTGAAAACATTCCATACCGCCAACTGGTACTTGGGGCGGAACGCAAGCACAAGGGCGTTTTCGTCTTCAACCTTGTTTTCGAACGCACGCAGGTAACGACTCGTCCACACGCCGTAATGCTTAATGCCACAAAGCGCACGCCAAACGGAGAAATGTCCAAATTCAGCCTCCACCGCCTTCAGCGTCGAATCCACCGACTTGAATGTTTCCGGTTCGTCTTCAAGTGCCGCAACCAAGGTGTCAGCAAGCTTCAGCAGCTTGTAATCCGCCTCTGCCGTATCTAGTTCAGCATAGCTGTTCACCGAAAGCGCAACAGATTCCAAATCCGATAGCGCGCTGACCACGCCTTCCAGCGACTCGCCCACCTCGGCTCCACCGGCAATCGATTCACGCGCAGCAAACCAGGCATCGTTCAACTTTGCCGCCGACTCCGCCATTTTGGATTCACGCTTAAACGGCGTATAAACGACATCTTTGAAAATATCTAAGCTAACAAAACGCTTTTCACCACGCAGGTCCGCCACCGTCTGCACTGTAAACGGCAGCAATAACAAGACCGCAAAAAAGACAATAAAGGCTATATAGAGTTTCTTCACACTAGAAAAATAACAATAAACTTCGAATCAAAATTCCCATTTTTGACAATTCAAACACATATTGCTATATTACGCGCCACTCGCCTGGGTAATTTAACGGGATAAAATACGTCCCTCCTAAGGATGATATCCGCGTTCGAGTCGCGGCCCGGGTATAGTAAAGGTCTCCTGCTTTGCAGGGGACCTTTCTTTTGGGAGTTCAGAGACTAGCCAAAATACGCAAAAATCATTCCATATTGGAATATCGTTTTACCTTTAATTTAGGGATTTCTTCGTTTATTTCGAACAAAATTTCAACTTTTTGTAAAAAAATTACACCTTTTTGAAATTTTGGAGTTATCTTTAAAGCGAAATAGAGTTTTTGCTCTTGTTCTCTGTGTGAAATCTCGACCATTTCCTTAGACGAGAACGAGGCGAACGCTCACGCAGACATGCCGTTTTACGGCGTGTTTCAGTTTGCTATACCGACACATTGTCGGTCTTTGGTCGTACGACCAAGGGCAACAGCCCTTTGGGGGCGTGGGTCGTTTGCGTTTATCGTCTAAAGGCTGTCGAGAGCCCCACACAGATAAATGCAACGACTTACGCCTTTTTTGTATTCACACAAAAATTCGGCTTAAATCTTTATCGGCAGGGGCGAACTCCGGATTTTTAAACACGGAGGCTGTCATGGCTACAAATCATGCATCCAGGGTTATCGCGAGTGTCGCGATTGGGTTTATCTTCTTCCTCGCCGCTTGCGGTGACGAAGAAGCATCTGGGTATGTCACAAATATCAACCAGACGGGTGTGGATGTGGTGGCATCTGTGGATGAACTCCCCAAGTGTCAAAAGGATAACGAGGGTTATCTGGTCTTTGTGAAGGGAGAAAACACTGCGCGAATTTGCGTAGACGGCAAGTGGTTTTCTATAAAGGACTCTTCGGACAACGGCGACATTAGCTGCTCCACCAAGGAACTAAAGGATGGTTCAGGGCTTAAAATTGTATGCAATGGCGACAGTATTGGCGTGGTGCTGAACGGCGCGGCAGGCAAGGATGGTACAGATGGTAAAAATGGAACCGATGGCAAGAACGGTGATGATGGAGCAAGTTGTGCCGTTACGGAACAGACTGATTCTTATGTCAACATCAAATGCGGTGACAAGAACTTGACTCTGAATCTGGGCGAGGGTGACGGTGTGGTGAGCGTTGATACGAGTGGACTTGATTCCGAAAAGATTGCTATTTCGCTCGACACCTTGTCCGGTGTTTCGCAGAAGGGGCCATTCCTGAAGGGCTCCATGGTTTACTTGTATGAACTTTCTGATGGTCGCACCCTTAAGCAGACGAATGGAAACTTTATGAGTGAAATTACGAGCGATGACGGTCGTTTTGGGTTTGCTGCTCGTAATTTGATGAGTCAGTACGCCCTAATCATGGTGGACGGCAAGTACCGTAACGAAGTGACTGGTGATCCGACGACTACGACGATTCGCCTGCAAGCGTATACGGATGTGCTCAGTCGCAAGAAGGCGAATGTGAACTTGTTGACACACCTAGAGAAGAATCGTGTGTATTACCTAGTAACGCAAGAAAAGAAACGCTTCAAGGTGGCGAAACACCAGGCTCAGATGGAGATTCTTGACGCATTCCATATCGATACGACGGGAATCAACAAGTCGTCGGAGGATTTGAATGTATTCGGCAGTTCCGATGCAGATGCGGCTCTTCTTGCTATCTCTATATTATTACAGCGGGATTCCAGTGAGACGGAACTTTCCGTGCTGCTGACCGACATGGCAAGCGACATGGAAAAGGACGGCAAATGGGATAACTCGGTGACAAAGGCAAGTGTTGCAGAATGGGCGGCAACAATGGATTCTTCCGTTTCTACATCAACAAGTAAACTAGCGGATTTCCGTAGCCATGTGAAAGACTGGAAACTCGGTGGCGATAATGTTCCCAACTTTGAGAAGTTTATCCGAAAGTTTTGGAGTAAGGAACTCGGCCTTGGCGTGTGTGGCGACAAGGATAATCCTGTCGGAACAATGAAGAATGTGTCAAACCCAAAGGCTTCCAGATACTACGCGTCGGGCTACACCGATGCGGGCAACAAGGTTCGCTTCATCTGTGATGACGCAAGCCTTTCCAGGTGGCGCGCTGCGACAGACATTGAGAAAGATACTATGGGATGGGCTAGAGAATTCAAGAACGCCAAGGATGGTGATGTCCATAACGGCAAGGTGAACTCTAATGTGACTTATGTCTATGAAAACAAGAACTGGCGCTTGGGAACGGAAGTAGATAGTCTGTTGTTCAATGCCGGTGGCAAGGGGTGCATTAAAAATGGCGATACCTCAACCGTCAAATACAACGATGAGT
This sequence comes from Fibrobacter sp., assembly GCA_017526585.1. Taxonomy (GTDB): domain Bacteria; phylum Fibrobacterota; class Fibrobacteria; order Fibrobacterales; family Fibrobacteraceae; genus Fibrobacter. Next base: position 28,977 of record JAFXRC010000003.1, read on the forward strand.
ATTATGTTTGTACAGCGCAGTCGAACGGCAGTATACCGCACAAGTGGGTAGTAGCTCCGCCTTTCTATAACGATACTTACGAGTCGCGAGACAGTTGTTCGAAGAATGGCAAGTACAGTGATGGTACAATCCTTGTGGGCCGTGTGAATACGGGGAATAAGTATGTATGTGACAATGGAGAATTTAGGGTAGCAAAAAAACTTGAAATCGATGGAGGCAAGGGGTGTACGAGTTATAATCCTAGAGAATTATATGTTCTAAAGCATCAATATTCTTACTACAAGTGTACAGAATCTGGCTGGGAGTTTACTCTAGAAAAACTGAACATAGATTCGATTTCCTATGGCGGTCAAACCTACAGGACAATTGGCATCAAGACTCAGAACTGGATGGCGGAAAACTTGAATTATGAAGTCGCAAACAGCTATTGCTATGATGGTTTTGCCGACAGCTGTGCGAAGTATGGCCGCCTTTATACCTGGGCTGCGGCGGTAGGCAAGTCCGAAGAAGAATGCGGTTATGGTAAAGTTTGCGGCCTCTCCGGTGTGGTGCGTGGAATTTGTCCCGAAGGTTGGCATCTGCCTAGCAGCAGCGAATGGGAAACCCTGTATTCTGCCATAGGCGGCAGCCCATATGCGATGCAGGCGAAGAATGTAACCGAATGGCCTTATGCGACAGATGCCTATGGTTTTTCCGCCCTCCCAGCCGGAACCCGTGCTGGACAAGAATGCATATGGGATAATACCTGTAATTTCGAAGACATTTCTAATTTTTACTTCTATGGCATTGGCTCTTTATCTGTCTTCTTGGCTACAACAACTGATGACTATGATGTTCCCTTCTCGTGTAAATTGTATTCTACAAGAGCGAAACTCTCCTACTGGGAAGACGATGGCTGGGCTGTTCCCAAATCTTCCGGATTTTCTGTTCGTTGTCTCCAAGATGAACCATAAGGCACTTGCGCATCACGAAAACTTATAACACACCCAACAACCCAAAAACAAAGGAGCTAAAAATGTTTTTTTATTTTTTTCCTTTTTATCAGAATAAAGAAACAATTCCAAGCACCTTCTATAAGTTTGTCAAAGACGATGATGGACATAAGGCGTTAAAGAGCATTTGTGAAGGGTTCGTAAAATTTTCCCGAATTACGGATATGAATGATTCCTCTGAGGAATGTGCCTTTGCAAATTATGAAGAGTATTGTAAGACAGTAAGGAAAATTTTTAATGAAGGTTGTTCTCAAGACGATTTTCAAATGCTGAGCAAACATTATGACTTGATTGACAAGATTTTCCCTGAATTAAAAATGAAGGATAGAAAGAATTTCTTTATGCAATGGGCTAGGGTTTTGTGTGGAAAAGATCTGCCAAGCATAATTGGTGGTAGAATTGACACTCAATTGATTCAAAATGCTGACTTTTTTGACAATTTGGAAAATCTTTTTAAACTTGTCCATAAAAACATCTTGAATAAGGTTGGTGCCTTTTGCGTCACATCCCTATTAGATAATTATCCGATGTGGACTCATTATGCTGATTATGCACAAGGCTTTGCTGTTGAATTTAAAAATCTACATCAACGCTTCAATGGCGATGGTACAGGTATTTTGCATCAGTTGGATGCGGTCCATTATTTTGATGAAAGAAAGTCGACCCCTACAAAACCATCCGATTTATCGGAAATTTTCCGTACGAAATTGACAGACTGGAAACATGAAAAAGAATACAGAATAGTCGAATGTCTTTCAGAGTGTGAAAAAGGCGACAAATCACAGTATTTTTATCCAGTTGGTCGCGAATATATCAGTCGCATCATTGTTGGTTGGAAATGTTCAGATGTCCGTTTTAAGGAAATCAAAAGAATCACTGACGAAGCCGGCATTGAAGTTATTCGATTGAAAATCGATGAACACGGAAAAATTGTCCCAGCATAAAAAAGCGAGACAAAAATCTTGTCTCGCTATAGGTCTGTAGAGATGTTAGGGAATCCCGCCTGCACGGGAATGACATTAATTACTAAGACTACTTTTTAAGAGCATCGAGCCTAGCCTTTGCCTCGGCAATCTTTTCCGGCGGAAGGCCCATGTCTTTCAACACGCTGATTGCATCAGCGTGACCTTCGTCTTTGCCTTCAAATTTTCCTTCATCACGAGCTTTTTCGGCTTTTTTCTCTGCTTCAGCAATCTGCTTACGGAAATAGTCTCCGGCACTTTCAAAGCCGTATTTTTGTCCAATGCTTACGAATGCCATGTCTAGCTCCTTGAAAATGTCCCTGCCGAGATACTCCATCAAATATATATTTATTTTCTGCCAAAGGCAAGACGCCTCGTCGCGGGGCAATTTTCGCAATTTTTCGTTGAATTGCGGTAGAGTTTCAAGCAATTTGTCTTTGTTGTACGCGTATTTCATTGCAATAATCCCCATACCGGTAGCGATATCTTCGCAAGCGAGACAATCGCTGTCGGGAATATCCGCCATGTTCACAAAGGCATGCATGAACGGCAGCATGGAAGGCTGGTAGTCTTCAATTCTGTTATGAAGAACAGCGCCAACATGATGCAAGCGATGGGCTTTGCTGGCGAGACCAGTGCGAAAGACGCTTACGGATTTTCAGCGCTTCCTGCCGGTCGATTCGATGGTCAAATCGACATTGGTCTCTCCGCCCATTTCTGGAGTTCTTCTGAGTCTAGTATTCGTTTAGCCAATGTCTGGAGCATGACTGCGAGCGCAGCGCTTCTCAGCGAAATCCAGAAACACTACGGGATATCAGTTCGATGCATAAAGGATAAACCCGAAGCCCCCTAGCCATCATTATACCAAAAGGCGGGCCTCCGTAGAACTTAACATAAAAACTGGCCCCATAAGGACCAGTTTTTCTTTTTTGAATATCTGTAGGCTTATTTAATTGCCCGCATTGCAGCAATCACGTCTTCCGGGATGTTCTGAGAACGGAGATAATCCTCCCTTCTTGAGTCACGAGCTGCAATCTCTGCTTCGCTCTTTTCGCGTTCTTGCTTAGCACCTTTTTCGATACCAACATTCACGAAGTGCTCGGCGAATGTCTCGTATCCCTTGTTCGCGACAATTTCAGGTCTGTCCATCTTGAGGTTCCCCCGCTTGTAAGGCCACTTCCACAGGAAATATGAAAGCGCCTGCTTGATGAAATCCCTTCCCTTGTCCGTATTCTGCCACTTGAGCAGACGCATCGCAGCCTCGCGGAAGGTAGCCGAGAACTGCTCCGCATTCCAAATATACTTCATCGCAGTAAGTGCGACAAGAGTAAACGGCGAAAAATCCTTCAGTTCCTTGTCATCAATTGCATGCCCCACATCCAAGAATTCCACCTTGAAGGGGTATCCGATGTCGTGATAGAATTCGGGATATTCGGCATAGTGCGTCTCCGAAAGCGGATTCCAATCGTTTTCGCCGTTATAAACGATGAAGGCAACCACCGGCACATCTTTCTTGCGTTCCAGATACAAATGATGGTAGTATTCCGATATTTGCTTCATCACTTCGCTGTCCTCGCTGGACTTGTGTTCGGCAATAATACCCACATAGAGCGCCGCGGTACCACCGTCCTTGATTTGCGCTTCAAATACAAGGTCGGAGTAGCCCACATGCTTGTCACTGGAGAAGTTCTCGCTTGCGCCATGGAGCGTCGACAGATCGATGGTGTCGAGGAAAGCCTTGAGCGTCGGGTTATGGCGCGAGAATAGAGTCAATAGTTCCGCCATGCGCTCCGGGTCCGCAAACGCAAAGCGCAAAAAACGGTCATGAGTGAAGTTGCTTTCGCCCTCGACAGAATCCAAAATGACCTGGAATTCGTGAGCAATATCGCGAATGACGGAATCCGGAGACTCCTGCGGGGTGTTGTTTTCAATACTTTCTTTTTCTGACATTAGCGTGTCCTTGTTTTAGAGAGGTTCTATATACCTTACACGCTTTTTTGGGGGTATTTGTTGCCATTTTTCGGAAATATTTTTTTCTTTTTACATTGCTTTTTGACGCCTCCGGCGTCCGTGACTGCGGCTCAAATATGCGAAACCAAGGTTTCGCGCATTGCTCGCCTTGCACTCTTTTACTAAATTGGCGCTCCTTCAGAGCGCATTTAGTACGGCTCGGCCATGTCAAAGTAACAAGTTACTTTGCCGCGGCGCTCGCCTTTTACTAAATTTGTGGCCATGAAAAATTTTTACGTTACAACGCCGATTTATTACGTTAACGACGCCCCGCATATCGGGCACTCCTACACCACCGTCCTCGCGGACATCCTCACCCGTTTCCACAAGATCCTGGGCTACCAGACGTTCTTCTTGACCGGTACCGACGAACACGGCCAGAAGGTGCAGCGCGCCGCCGAAAAGCGCGGCGTGACCCCGCAGGAACACGTGGATGAATACTACCACCGTTTCGAAGACCTGTGGAAGAAGATGGGTATCGGTAACGACTTCTTTATCCGCACCACCATGCCCGAGCACAAGGCCTTTGTGCAGGAATGTCTGCAGAAACTCTGGGACAAGGGTGAAATTTACTCGAAGGAATATGAAGGCTGGTACTCCGTGGGCGAAGAACGCTTCTTCAGCGAAGACGAGCTCGACGAGAACAAGTGCGACCCCATCAGCCACCGCCCGGTGGAATGGCTCAAGGAAAAGAACTACTTCTTCAAGATGGGTTCTTACCAGCAGAAGCTGATTGACTTCCTCGAAAGCCACAAGGACTGGATTGTGCCGGACTACCGCTGGAACGAAATCCGCGGATTCCTGCGCCAGCCGCTGAACGACCTGTGCATCAGTCGCCCGAAGGCACGCCTCAGCTGGGGCATTCCGCTGCCGTTCGACACCGACTACGTGACCTACGTGTGGTTCGACGCCCTGCTCAACTACGTAAGCGCCTCCACCGCCTTCCACAAGACTTATGCCGACGGCACGCCGATCTGGCCTGCCACCTACCACCTCATCGGCAAGGACATCTTGACGACTCACAGCGTGTACTGGCCGACCATGCTCATGGCCCTCGACATTCCGCTCCCGCAGCACATCCTCGCCCACGGCTGGTGGCTCGTGAACGGCGGCGAAAAGATGAGCAAGTCCGCTGGCAACGTCGTGAACCCGATGGACTACATGGAAAAGTACGGCATCGACGCGTTCCGCTACTTCCTCGCCCGCGAAATGGTGGTGGGCCAGGACGCAAACTTCACCCACGACGCCTTCGTGCGCCGCATCAACAGCGACCTCGCCAACGACCTGGGCAACGTGCTGAATCGCGTGCACCGTCTGGTCATCACGAACTTTGAAGGCAAGCTCCCTGCCGCCACCTCCATCGGTGACGCCGAAAAGGAAGTCATCGACCTTGCGAACAAGGTGATTGCCGAAATCAAGGAAGGCCTGCCGCAGGCCCGCCTCTCCCAGTCCATCGAGACCATCATGCAGCTCGTGCGTAGCATCAACCGCTACCTTGAAGTCAAGGCCCCGTGGAAGCTCGCGAAGGACCCCGCCCTCAAGGACGAACTCGCGACCGTGCTCTATGTTTCTGCAGAAGCCGTACGTCTCTCGCTCTGCCTGCTATGGCCGGTAATTCCGGGCAAGGCGGAAGAAGGCCTCGCCATGATCGGTTCCAAGTTCCAGAGTGCCGACGACCTCGCCTGGGGAATCCTCAAGGGTGGAGAAGCATTCGGCGAAGGCAAACCGCTCTTCCCGCGTATCGAAGAAGAAGTCAAGAAGCAGGAACCGCAGCAGAAGCCCAAGCAGAACAAGCCGCTGATGGCTGCCGACGTGCCTGCCGCCATGGATATGCGCGTGGCCCAGATTAAGGAAGTGGCCGACCATCCGGATGCCACGAGCCTCTACGTGCTCAAGGTGGACGCCGGCGAAGGCGAACTCCGCACCATCTGCAGCGGCCTCAAGAGCAGCTACAAGGCCGAAGAACTCCAGGATCGCAAGATCCTCCTGTTCGCAAACTTGAAGCCGAGCGCTCTCCGCGGCATCATGAGTCAGGGTATGCTCTTTGCGGGCGACCTCGATGCCGAAGCTCACACCTGCCGCCTCGTCTCTGTTCCTGAAGACGCCAAGCCCGGTGACCGAGCCCTCTTCAAGGGTGTGGCACCCAGCGAACCGCGCGAACTCAAGGTGAAGGATTTCGAGAAGATCGCGCTCTCCGTGAAGGGTGGCGCCGTTTTCTGCGATGCCCTCGCTCTCGAAGTGAACGGCAAGCCGGTGACCTGCGACGTCGCCGACGGCAACGGAGTACATTAAGAGATTAATTATTTTTCAGCGGCTTTAGCGGCCGCAGCTTTATCGGCAGCCTGCTCCAAGCGAGCGGGCTTTTTAGCAAGGTTTCGGATAAGTCCGAACAATGCCGAGAGTTCATTACGAGTCGGGTGCAGACGCTGCAAAAGCGTGTTCAAGAAATTGTCTCGCCACGACTGGTCGTGGTATTGTCCGGTCAGGTAGCGATCCAAGAACTTCTTGAAGCTGTCGATTTGTTCGATGGTCGCAGGAGCCGTTTCGCAAGCGCCCTTGCTCCCCCGCTTTGCACGACCTTCGCCGTTCGCAAGTGCACCGCTGCGGCAAAGTTCGTAAAGTCCCACCGTAACCGCCTGCGCAAGATTCAGGCTCATGAGACCCGGCACCGGGATTTCGCACTGGTAAGTGCAAGCGTTCACTTCTTCCGTTTCGAGCCCGCAAGATTCGCGACCGAACACGAGCGCTATCGTCCCCTCTTCGGGCAACAATTCAGAAAGCCCAGGCATCATCGTGTGCTTAATTGCAGAGCCGTAAATGCGACGGCTGAACGCAACGGCACAGGCGCAATCGCCAATGGCGTCTTCGAACTTATGCACGATGGTCGCCTTATCCAGAACCTCGTGGCTATTCGGAGCCGTGTGGTATGAATTTTCGATAACCTTATCGCGCCGTGGATAGACGATATAAAGTTCATCGAGCGCGTAGCAATGCATGGCGCGAGCCACAAAACCCACATTGTGCGGGTGTTCCGGTTCTACAAGTACAACTCTGAATTTGCGCATAAACTAAACCTTCCAGGAGAAACCGCGACCGCGGATCTCATTTTCAATCACTTCGCCAGCCTTCATCTCGGCTCCGGCATAAATCACAGAATGTTTGATGGTTACACCAGCGGGAATTTCCACGCCCGGTTCGATGACGGATTCGTTCACATCGCGACCAAGCTCCTTCAAGCGGGCTTCCACCGCCGCCATCAAGCCTTCGGGCGACCCCATATCAATCCAGGTCGCATGCAGCTGCGTCATGTCCACGAACGGAGCACGATCCGCCGCAATTTCCTGCTTCCAAAATTCACGAATGTCAAATTCCCCGTCGCGAATACGCGAAAGAGCGTCATCGCTATACCACGATACGCCGGAGAATGTCGCGGGCGCCCCCACTTCACTTCCAAAGCGACCAACCACGCCCGCCAAGCGTCCATCAGCACCCACACGGAACGTATTCACCTTCGGAAAATCGACGGCGAGCAGAGCCACCTGCGGACCGTTCGGCTGAGCCGCCAAAGCCTGCGCATTTCGTACAAACGCACCCAAATCGAAATTGCAGTAGGCATCCCCATTCATCACCAAGAGTCCACCGCGGTATCCTGCGGCAAAAATACGGCGCAAGGGTCCCGCCGTTCCAAGGATTTCAGGCAATTCCACCCAAACTTTTTCAAAGCCGAGAGTTTCACCCGCCGATACCACCTGATCCGCCAGATAATGGGCATTTACGTGTAAACGAACTTTCCCGATTGAACGCACCTTCCGAGCCTGCAAATCCAAAATCGAGGCATCCACCACAGGTACAAGCGGCTTCGGAACGTCATTTGTAAGCGGACGTAAACGAGTGCCAAGCCCAGCTGCCAAAATCAACACATTTAGGGAATCATTTTCCATTATAAACAAAGATAGAAAAAGGCGTCCTAAAAAAATTTAACATACATCAGCAAAACAACAATTCTATTTTTAGGACATGAAGAAACGCTATATCGTCCTTATCGTTCTCGCGGCTCTGATCGTCCTCGTCATCGCCGCCATCAACGCAGCACCGGGAATCGTCAAGAACTACATCGTCGACCACTCCGAAGAGCTCATCGGTCGAAAGATGAAAATCGAAAATGTGGAATTCAGCCCGCTTTCGTTCACAGTCTCCGTCGACGACTTCGCCATCTACGAAACCGACGGTACCACACCCTTCGTCGCCTTTGAAAAGTTCCGCATCAACATAAATCCGACGCACCTTATCCATAAAGAAATCAGCGTGAGCGAAATCTACTTGAAGGGACTCTACACCCGCGTCACGCAGAAGGGCGACCAATTCAACTTCAGCGACATCCTCGACAAGTTCAGCGCAGACTCCAGCGCAAGCGCCGACACCACAAAGAAATCTTCTGATAAGTCAGCCAAGGGCGCAAAGGCAAGCTCCGACACTGCCCAGGCACTGAACCTCGATCCGACCGAAGCCCTCTACGGATTCAGCGTCGCCATCGAAAACATCTCGCTCGAAAAAGGCAACATCATCTACGAAGACTTGAAGGTCGGCTCCAAGATTCACCTGCAGGACTTCTCGGTCGCCATCCCGGCTGTCTACTTCAGCAATAAGAACACCGACATCGGCGTCAATCTCAAGTTCGCAAACGGCGGCGACTTGGGAGTCCATGTTCAGTTCAACATGAAGACGCAGGATTTCGGCGTGAACGTGACACTCAACAAACTCGCCCTTGCCGTGGCAAAGCCGTACCTGAAGGACTTTATCAACTACAAGGACTTCGAAGGTCTGCTCGGCGCAAACCTCAATGTCGCGGGCAACATCAACCACATCCTTTCGTCAAACATCAGCGGAACCGCCGCCATCGACAAAATCAAGCTCACCGAAACTAGCGGCAAGGCGATTGACATTTCGCACATCGGCGTGGGCATCAACAAGGCGAACCTGGACGCCATGGATTTCCGCATCGACTCCGTCATCGTAGATGGTGTTTCCGCCAACATTGAACTCTTCAAGGACGGCAAGACGAACATCGACGTGCTGATTGAGCCGCTGATGAAGCCCGCCAAGGAAACCGCACAAAAAGAACCGGAACCGAAGAAAGAAGAAAAGTCCAAGCCGCTGAAGGCAATCGTCAACAAGCTGCAGGTGGCAAACACCACCGTGACCGCAACTGACCACACGCCCAAGCAGCCGTTCAACTACAAGGTAAGTTCCATCGCCGTCAATGGTGAAAACATCAACTTCAACAACCCCTGCACCATCAATGTTTCCGCCGCATTCCCCGAAGGCGGAACCATGAAGCTCAAGTACAAGGGTGCGCTCTCCGACATCGGCACCATGAACGCCTACATCAGCGTGAAGAACCTGGCACTCAAGCATTTCTCGCCGTACAGCCACCACTTCACCGGCTACCCCATCAGTTCCGGCACAATGGCATTCGCAAGCGAAAATGCAATGAGCAACTGGAACATCGAAAGCAAGAACACCATCGACATCTACAACATCAATGTCGGCGACAAGGATGGCAGCACCGATCCGGAATACATCGTCCCGATGAAGGTCGGTCTCTACATTCTCAAGGACAAGGATGACAAAATCCAGTTCGACGTTCCCGTGAAAGGTAATGTAAAGGACCCGGAATTTTCCTATGTGAAAATCGTATGGCAGACGGTCATGAACCTGCTGATCAAGGTCGCACTCTCCCCCCTCAAGGTTGTCGGCAATGTTGCTGCAACCGGTGCTGGCGCTGTAGGACTTGACCTTGGCAAGAACGACGAAATCCTCATCGACCCGCTTGCAACATCGTTCACCAGCGAACAGTATGCTAAGGCGCAAAAGATGGTCGAAGCTCTCGCCAAGGACAAGAAGCTCAAGATGAACTTCGTGCAGAACTTCAACATGAAAAAGACGGTCGATGCCTACAAGACACTCAAGTTGAAGACGGAATTCTACAAGGCCACGCAGAACAAGACGACGCTCAACGAACTCGACGAAAAAGCCATCCAAGCCATCGCCGACAAGGACAGCGCCTATGCCGCCTACGCAAGCGAACACGCCAAGGAACTCGACGAAAAAGCCATCCAAGCCATCGCCGACAAGGACAGCGCCTATGCCGCCTACGCAAGCGAACACGCCAAGGAACTCGACCGCAAGACGCTCGAAAAGGAAATCCTCGCCATGGCGGACACCCGCAACCAGGAACTGCTCAAAGTCCTGCAACAGCAGCCCGGTGTGACCAAGAAGAACGTGACCGTTACGACAGCCCCGCGCGGCTCCTTGACCCAGCGCAAGGCAATGTACAAGGTGCAAATCGACATTCAGTAATCGATAGAGTCGAACGATCTATTGTGAGTCACAAGCGGCTCATATCAATGAGCCGTGGTGACGAGAGTGAGGCGATATCACATTTTGTAATCTACGATAGAGCCGAACGGTCTGTAAAGGGGGAAGAATCCCCCTCACTACAAAAAAGGACGAGCGAAAAAGCTCGTCTTTTTTTTCGTTACCCCTTCGCCTAGGGGCAAAGCCCCTAACACCCCGTTTAATCGCGGAGGAAACCCGTCAGCGGGTCCGAAGCGGAAGCGCCGCGAGTCAGCACGCGACCAAGCCCCGCCAGGTACGCCTTGCGGCCCGCTTCAATCGCAAGCTTAAAGCTCTGCGCCATGAGAGGCAAGTCGCCGGCAGTCGCAAGTGCAGTATTCGCCATAATCGCAGCGGCCCCCATTTCCATCGCAGCACAAGCTTCAGACGGCTTGCCGATACCCGCATCCACGATAATCGGCAAATCAATTTCATCGATAAGAATCTGGATGAATTCGCGAGTAGAAAGCCCCTTATTGCTTCCAATCGGAGCTGCAAGCGGCATCACGGCTGCGGCACCCGCGTTCGCGAGGTCGCGCGCCACGTTCAAATCCGGGTACATGTAAGGCATCACCACGAAACCTTCCTTCGACAAAGTTTCAGTCGCCTTGATGGTTTCGTAGTTGTCGGGCAGAAGGTACTTCGTGTCGCGCATGATTTCGATTTTCACGAAATCACCGCAGCCGAGTTCGCGGGAAAGTCGCGCGATGCGGACCGCCTCTTCGGCGGTGCGGGCGCCGGACGTATTCGGCAACAGCGTCACACCCTTCGGGATATAGTCCAAGATATTCTCGTGATCCTTGGTATTTGCACGGCGCACCGCAAGGGTCACAATCTGTGCCCCCGCATCGCGCACAGCAGCTTCAATCAACTTGAGAGAATACTTTCCAGAACCCAAAATAAAGCGGGAACTGAATTCGTGACCACCGATAACCAGTTTGTCTTCCATAAAGCCTTCTTTTTTATACGAAGCCAAATATAGAATTATTCCAATCCTAAAATCAGGCGAATAACAACCAATGCCTGGTGCGCGGCGCAAAGCATTACACGCGGGGCAATCAATCCAATTCCATCGCCCACATCGCTTTGACCGTCACCGCAAACATAAAAACGCTTCGTCACCTTGCGGGTCGCAATCGAGTTCCCGCTATCGTAGCCAGCCATGCCGGAAGCCGCGACCAAAAACTTTTCGGGCATCGTTTCAAGCACCGTATTCACAAGCATCGCCTTCGCTTCGGCATTGTCGAACGCCTCGCAAATCACATCGGCATTCGCAAGCAGCGGAACCGCATTCTCTGCAGTCACCTTCTCGGAATGTGTTTCAAAATCCGTGTATGGGGCAATCTCTTTCAAGTTCGCAAGCAAAGCCTCAGGCTTTGGCAAGCCTACCTGGCACGCCTTGTACTGCTGACGATGCAGATTCGTGACATCGACACGGTCAAAATCAACCAGAATCAGCTTACCGACACCGGCACGCGCCAAGGATATCGCAATATTCGAGCCCAACCCGCCAAGACCGCAAACCGCAACAGTAGCCGCCTGCAACTTGCGTACCGCATCTTCTCCCTGCCGCTTCTCAAGCGCAGCAAGCATCTCCTCGCGAGAGGGAACGCAGGAATCACGCATCTGCGAACAAGTGTCAGCCATCACCCGCCGCCTACAAAGTTTACAACCTCGACGACATCGCCGTCAGCAAGCACCGTCTCGGCATATTTCGCCTTCGGAACAATCATCTCGTTGCGTTCAACGGCAATGCGCACCGTATTGTACCCTGCTTCTACAAGGTATTCGGCAACGGTCTTGCGTGCCGCATCGACGCTCTGTCCATTTATTGTCACCATACCCCAAATATAAGAAAATCGGCACCCAAAAGTTGCTATATTTGGCACCATGACTAAAAGACGCGTAGTAATCACTGGTATGGGAGCCGTGACTCCCGTTGGCAAGAACATCAACGATTTTTGGGCAGCCATTCGCGAAGGCAAGTGCGGTGTGGGTCCCATCACGCTTTTTGACGCAAGCAACTGCCCGGTAAAAATTGCGGCCGAAGTCAAGGACTTCAAGCCCGAAGAACACGATATCGACCCCAAGGAAGCCCGCCGCATGGCCCGCTTCACGCAATTCCTGCTCGCCGCCTCCAAAGAAGCGGTCAAAGACGCAAGCCTTACGCCCGAAGACCTGGCTGCTGACACCACAGGCATCGTGGCTGGTACGGGTCTCGGCGGCATGGACATTGTCGATTCCACCTACACGCAGTACATGAACGGCGGCAAGCGCAAGGTTTCGCCCCTCGCCATGCCGCAGCTGATTCCGAACGAAGCGGGCGCAAATGTATCCATCGCCCTCGGCATTACGGGCCAGGCCCACACGGTCTGCACGGCATGCGCTTCGGGCACCGACGCCATCGGTGTCGCCCTCGACGCCATCCGCTCGGGTCGCCTGGATATCTGCCTTGCAGGGGGCTCCGAAAGCGGCATTACCGATTACAGCATCAAGAGCTTTGCCGGCATGCACGCCCTTACAGACAAATTTAACGACTGCCCGGAAAAGGCAAGCCGCCCGTTCGACTTGAACCGCTCCGGATTCGTGATGGGTGAAGGCGGTGCCGTGCTCATTCTCGAAGAACTGGAACATGCCAAGGCACGCGGCGCAAAAATTTACGCCGAACTCGCTGGCTACGGAGCTTCTGCCGATGCCTACCACATCACCAGCCCGCGCCCAGGTGGAGAAACCTGCGCGAAGGCTCTCACCCGCGCCATCAAGGACGCTGGTATTGCCCCGACGGACATTGACTACTACAACGCACACGGAACCTCGACGCACCTGAACGATGCGACCGAAACAGCAATGCTCAAGGTTGCCCTCGGTGAACACGCCTACAAGATCAAGGTGTCGAGCACCAAGAGCATGACGGGCCACTGCGTAGGTGCCGCCGGCGTATGCGAAGCCATCGTCTCGACTCTTGCGATTCGCGACTCGTTCTACCCCGCCACAATCAACTACGAGACTCCGGATCCGGAATGCGACCTGGATTATGTCCCAAACAAGGGTGTCGAAGGCAACATCGACGTCGCCGCGTCCGCCTCACTCGGCTTCGGCGGTCACAATGGCGTCGTGATTATTAAGAAATATAGAGAGTAGGAAGTAGACAGTAGGCAGTAGGAAGTAGACAGGATTTGCTCTTCTTAACGTCATCGCAAGGGGGCTTAAAGCCCCGAAGCGATCCATTTAAACTTGTTCATCCAACCATCTTTGTAGAATTATGGCGGCAGCGAGTTGATCGATGACCGCCTTATTCTTTTGCTTTTTCTTCTTGCTAAAGTAAGAGGTTTTTTCCTGCGCCTGCACGCTGGAATACGATTCATCCTGCGTGTACACAGGCATGCCCGAGAAACGCGTTTTCAAGTCTTCGATGAACTTTTCCACCACCACGTTCTTGCCGTCTTTACGGCCATCAGGGTGATACGGCATCCCCACCACAAAGGCGTCTACCTTATTGATTTTCACCAGCTCGTCGAGCCGTACAAACAGATTCGTCGTCTTCTGGTCAATCGTTTCTCGCGAAAATGCCATACGGAATTCAGAGTCGGCAAATGCGACCCCGACGCGGTGCTCACCATAGTCTAAAGCAAGGTAGTTCATAGAGCGAAATATAGCAATAAAGAATAGCGGTAGACTCGGCGAAAAAATGGTCGCCAAGCGCGGGAAAATTTTCCCTTTTTACATTTTCTTGATTTTCGGCAATTTCAGCCGATAAAAAGCAGTTTAAAAAGTTTACAATTTTCTATCTTTGAGCCCACTATGAGCAATATGAAGAATGATTTATGGGTCGGTGTGGACGTCGGTTCCACCACCGTGAAGATTGCGGTTGTCGATCCAGAGACCAACAAGCTTTTGCATTATACCTACCAGCGCCACAACGCCATGCAGGCACAGAAGGTTTTCGAGGTGCTGCGTGAGGCCCACGGACTTTTCCCCGATAAGAATTTCAGGGTCGCTTTCTGCGGTAGCGGCGGTCAGCCGTTTGCCGAGGCTACCCATGCCTTCTTTGTGCAAGAAGTGGTGGCAAACGCCCTTGCGGTGCGTGCAACTTATCCGGAATCCAGGGTCGCCATTGAACTCGGCGGACAAGATGCAAAGGTGGTGTTCTTCGAAAAAGACAAGACCACCGGCAAGCTCATTGCCTCTGACATGCGTATGAACGGCGTGTGCGCCGGCGGTACGGGTGCATTTATCGACCAGGTGGCCGAACTTTTGCGCATCAAGACCGAAGCCTTCGAAGGCTTTGCCAAGCGTGGCCAAAAGGTCTACGAAATTTCGGGCCGTTGCGGCGTGTTCGCCAAGACCGACATCCAGCCGATGCTGAACAACGGCATCGCCAAGGAAGACATCGCCCTTTCCAGCTTCCATGCCATCGCGAAACAGACCATTGGTGGCCTTGCCCAGGGTATGGAAATCAAACCGCCCGTGATCTTCGAAGGTGGCCCGCTCACGTTCAACCCGACGCTTGTCCGCGCCTTCAAGGAACGTCTGGGCATTAACGACGAACAGGCCATTGTGCCGGAACACTCCGAAGTGCTCGTAGCCATGGGTGCAGCCCTGTCTCTCGGCTCCATGTTCGCCGACCAGGAATGCTTCTACCGCAAGGAAGGCTCCCTGGACGCGCTCATCCACTTTAACGAAACCCGCCAGGCCGAAAACAAGGCCAAGGCTGCAGCCGACCTGTTCTTCAAGAACGAAGCCGAATACAAGATGTTCCTCGAAGAACACAAGATGGCCGGCAACCACTACCCGCAGCCCGTATCGGGCACCACGCTCAACGTGTATCTGGGTATCGACGCGGGCTCTACCACCACGAAGTTCGTGCTCATGGACGAGCAGGAAAATATCGTGGACGGTTTCTATGCCAGCAACAACGGCGAACCACTGCAGGTGCTCAAGAACGCCCTCAACGAACTCAGCGACCGTTACGAAGAATACGGCTGCAAGCTCAACATTCTCGGTGTCGGTACCACCGGTTACGGCGAACAGCTCTTTGCGAAGGCCGTGCATGCCGACTTCCACACAGTGGAAACGGTCGCACACGCCAACGCCGCCCAGAAGATTTGCCCTGACGTAAGCTTCATCCTCGACATCGGTGGCCAGGACATGAAGGCCATCTCCGTGCAAGACGGCGTGGTCACGGGTATCATTCTGAACGAAGCATGCTCTTCCGGTTGCGGTTCGTTCATCGAAACCTACGCTCGCAGCCTCGGCATTCCGATGGAAAAGATTGCGGAACTTGCGTTCAACGCGAAGAGTCCCTCTCAGCTGGGTTCCCGCTGCACCGTGTTCATGAATAGCTCCATCATCACGGAACAGCGCGACGGCAAGCAGCCTGAAGACATTATCGCAGGTATCTGCCGCTCCATTATCAACAACGTGTTTACGAAGGTGATTCGTATCCGTAACCTGAACACGCTCGGCAAGAAGGTCGTGGTGCAGGGCGGTACGTTCAAGAACAATGCCGTTCTCCGCGCCTTCGAACAGTACACCGGCCTCAAGCCCATCCGTCCGGAACGTCCGGGCGAAATGGGTGCTATCGGTATAGCTCTCCTGACCAAGAAGTTCATGGAAGAAAAGCGCAAGACCGAACCGGAACTCAAGAGCCGATTTATCGGGCTTGACGCCATGAAGACCTTCAGCTGGCACAACCAGCCGGGTCAGCTCTGCCAGTACTGCACCAACCATTGCTCCCGCACCATCGTGACCTTTAGCGACGGCCAGAGCTTCGTGACGGGTAACCGCTGCGAACGCGGCGAAGTCACCGCAGACCCGAACGATCCGAAGACCAAGGCACTCATCGCCGAAATCAACAAGAAGATGCAGGCCGTGCCCGACATGATCAAGCGCACGAACCAGCTCTTGGTGAAGGACTACGCTCCGGCGAAGCTCGTCGAAAACAACGGCAAGACCATCGGTATTCCGCGCGTGCTGGAATTCTGGGCCTCGCTCCCGTTCTGGAAGGCCTTCTTTACAAGCCTCGGCTACACCGTCGTGGTAAGCCGCCAGAGCGACTACAAGATGTTCGAAGCGGGTCTCCACAGCGTGCCCTCCGACACCGTGTGCTTCCCGGCAAAGCTTGTGCACGGCCACGTGCTCAGCCTCATTGAAAAGAAGGTCGACCGCATCTTCTTCCCGATGATGGTTGCAATCCCGAGTGACCACACCAAGTTCACGGCAACGTCCGTTTGCCCCGTGGTGCAGGCCTACCCGAACGTGTGCAAGAACACCGACGAGCCCGAAAAGAATTACGGCGTTCCCATGGACCAGCCGATTTTCCACTGGTTCAACGCCAAGCTCCGCAGAAGCCAGACCATCGACTGGTTCCACGAAAACTGGAAACTCGACAAGAAGCTTTTGGACAAGGCTGTTACCGAAGGCGAAAAGGCGCTCAACAACTACCGCACCACGCTTTTGGAAGAAGGCCAGAAGATCCTCGACGACGTACGCGCGAAGAACTCCTTTGCCGTGGTGATTGCAGGCCGCCCCTACCATGCGGACACGCTCATCAACCACAACATCGCAAGCCACTTTACCGCCATGGGCATTCCGGTGCTCACCACCGAATCGCTCCCCGGCGTGTACGACCAGGATGTGCCGAGCCACACCCGTATCGAAATCAAGAACACCTTCCACTTGCGCATGATTGGTGCCACCATGATTGCCGCGAAGGATCCGAACATCGAACTTGCACAGATCGTAAGCTTCGGTTGCGGACACGACTCGATTTTGACCGACGAAATGATGCGCATGCTGCACCTTGATTCCAACAAGGAAATGCTCATGCTCAAGCTCGACGAAGGCGATGCCCGCGGCCCCGTGGGAATCCGCGTCAAGAGCTTTATCGAAACGGTGAAGGCCCGCCGTGCAGCAAACCTGCCCGACAAGCCCGAAAGCAACGAACCGCTGTTCCATACGCCGTTTGTGGCCGAAGACAAGAAGCGCCGTCGCATTCTGACGCCGAACCTCTCCCCCGCCTTCTCCGTGCTCGCCAGCGAATACATGAAGCGCGAAGGATTCATCGCCGAATACCTGCCCGTGGCAGACAAAAAGGCCATCGAACTCGGCAAGAAGTACGTGCACAACGACATCTGCTTCCCCTGCCAGGTGAACATCGGCGAAGCGCTCCACTGGCTCGTAGACCACCCCGAAGTTCCGCAGAACCAGGTTTCCATGTGCCTTGCCAAGAACTGCGAAAACTGCCGCGCCGTGCAGTACGCCGTACTCGCCCGTAAGGCTTTGGACGAAGCCGGTTTCAAGGACGTGACCATCATTACGACCGGTGTCGACTACAAGGGAATGCACCCGGGCTTCCAGCTGGGTTTGGACTTCCGCCTTCACATGCTGTGGGGCCTTGTGACCATGGACGCTATCGAAACCATGTACCGTGCCGTTCGCCCGTACGAAGTGAACGCCGGCGACACCCAGAAGGTTTACGACGAATGGATGCCGAAGGTGATTGGCGTTGCAGGCCACCTCTCCACCATGCAACTCGTGCGCCCCTCCAAGCTGATCGAAGTCTTTGAACAGTGCATCGAAGCATTCAACGGTATCGAAATCACCGAAGAACGCAAGAAGGGCATCCGCAAGCCGCGCGTTGCCGTGCTTGGCGAAATCTTGATGAACTACCACCCGAGTGCAAACGGATTTGTGGAAAACTACCTGATGAACAACGGCATGGAAGTCTACCTGCCGGGTATGACAGACTTCTTCCGTGTGGACGAAGTGGTGCGCGAAGAAAAGCTGAAGCGCGGATTCTCTGCAAACCCGGTGATGGACCGTCTGGAAGGCGGCGTGACCTCCAAGGTCTACACGCACGCTGTTGAAACCGCCCGCAAGTCCATGCACAAGTTCAAGCTGTACGAACATCACGCCGACTGCGTGGAACTCAAGGACTACGTCTCCGATATCATCGACCCCACCTACAACACGGGTGAAGGTTGGATGATTCCGGGCGAAATCCTGTACAACTCGAAGCACGGAATCAACAGCTACATCATTCTGCAGCCGTTCGCATGCCTTGCCAACCACATCTCTGGCCGCGGCCTCACCAAGGCTGTGAAGGAACGTTGCCCGCACATCCAGGTGCTGAGCCTCGACTACGACCCGGATACGAGCTTCGCGAACATCGAAAACCGCCTGCAGATGCTGATTATCAACGCACGTGAACTAGAAAAAGCAAATCAAGCCTAACCCCAATTAAGTAATACATGCTCAACGTTTCCAATGTCAGTCTTCAATACGGTAGCCGCGTCCTCTTCAAAGAAGTGAACCTTTCGTTCAAGCGCGGCAACTGCTACGGAGTCATCGGTGCTAACGGCGCCGGAAAGTCCACCTTCCTGAAAATCCTTTCGGGCGAACTCGAACCCAACACCGGTGAAGTCACCAAGGACCCGGGCGAACGCATCGCCGTCCTCAAGCAGGACCACTTCGCCTACGAACAGAACACCGTTCTCGAAACGGTGATGATGGGTTTCCCCGAACTCTACGAGCTGGGCAAGAAACGCGACGAACTCTATGCGCTCCCCGAAATGACGGAAGAACAGGGCATGCAGGCCATGGAAATCGAGACCCGCTTCGGTGAAATCGGTGGTTACGAAGCCGACTCCAACGCGGCCGTGCTTCTGAAGGGCCTCGGCATTCCCGAAGAATTCCACTACAGCCTCATGGCCGACTTGGACGCGGGCCTCAAGGTACGCGTGCTCCTCGCCCAGGCACTGTTCGGCAACCCCGACATTCTGTTGCTCGACGAACCGACGAACCACTTGGACTTGGAAACCGTCGGCTGGCTCGAAGATTACCTGGAACGCTTCGAAAACATCGTGATCGTGGTGAGCCACGACCGTCACTTCCTCAATGCGGTCTGCACCCACACTTGCGATATCGACTACGGCAAGATCAACATTTACGGTGGTAACTACGAATTCTGGTATGCAGCTAGCCAGCTCGCCCAGAAGCAGCGCAAGGACCAGAACCGCCGCGCCGAAGAAAAGATCGAAGAACTCAAGGCGTTCATCCGCCGTTTCGCCTCTAACGCCGCCAAGGCCAAGCAGGCCACCAGCCGTAAGAAACTCCTCGACAAGATGACCGTCGAAGAAATGCCGGCCTCTAGCCGTAAGTTCCCGTGGGTCAACTTCAAGATGGACCGCGAACCGGGCAAAATCGTGCTCGAAGTCAAGAATGCCACTATCGATGGCGGCGACGGCATCATTTGCAAGGGTCTCGACTTTAGCCTGAACAGCGGCGACAAGGTCGCCCTGGTCGGTGAATACGACACGCTCAAGACAGCCTTCTTCCAGCTCATTGCCGAAGAAACCAAGTGCCCCGAAGGCGTGCTCAAGTGGGGCAACACCATCAGCTACAGCTACTTCCCGAAGAATAACGACGCCTACTTTGGTACGGACCTCTCCCTCGTGGATTGGCTCCGCCAGTACAGCAAGGAACAGGACGAAACATTCATCCGCGGATTCCTCGGCCGTATGCTCTTTACCGGCGAAGAAGCCCTCAAGAGCGCAAACGTGCTTAGCGGTGGTGAAAAAGTGCGCTGCATGCTCAGCCGCATGATGCTCAGCAACGCGAACTGCCTCTTGCTCGACGAACCCACCGCCCACCTCGACTTGGAGGCCATCACGGCCCTCAACAACGGCCTTACCGCTTTCCAGGGCCCGATCATCTTCTGTTCGCAGGACCACGAATTCGTGCAGACTGTTGCAAACCGCGTGCTCGAACTGACCCCGAACGGCGTCATCGACCGCAGCATCACCTTCGACGAATGGCTCGAAAGCAAGAAGAAAAAGAAGTAATATAAAAGGGGGAAGTCTCCCCCTCGCTTCATAAAAAAGACTTAAAAAGACGAAAGAACTGTTCTTTCGTCTTTTTTATTACGCGACCCTCTCAAGCGGGGGGGGGACCCCGCAACGCCCCCTATTTAAACGAGGAATTTTACTTTGTCACAATCACGCGATTTGCAAACAGCACCTTCTTGCCATTATCGACGCGGACAAAGTAACTTCCCTTCGCCTTCACAAGTTCCTTGAGCGAAACCGATGTAGAGCTGCTGTAATAGCGGCTAGAAATCTTCTTGCCCTTCATGTCGAACACGCTAACTCGGGCAACGGTTGCATTCAAGTGCAGTTCCAGGTTTCCGTTCGCATAGGTTACCGAGGCCGAAGCTATCGCCTTTGCAGACGGAGCAACCTTTGTCGTGCCATCGGAATTGGATGTCCCCATTTCCCAATTGCTCGGCACGCGGGCAGCAATGCCGCGGCCCGCCGTACTCATGTACACAACGCCATAGGTGTTCATATCGCCCATCACGAATTCGCCGTTTGCAAGGCCGCCGTATTCGTGACCGTCGTCATTCACGCGAGTCCAGGTTTTACCCTTGTCATCGGAGCCGAACACGCCCGTTACCTTACCGACCGTTGCAAAGACATAAATTGCCGGATAGCCGCCCTTTTCCTTGGGGGCACCGTAGCCCACCGCTTCGCAGTAGCCGACTCCTTCAACCGTAGCCCAAGTGGCACCGCCATCGGTCGAATGCAAGAGCTTTCCACTAGCGGGCGTACCATTCGACGGATCCTGAATCGCCACCGGAAGCCACAAGTCACCTTCGTAACCCGGAATGGCACGGAACTTCTTGAACGCGCTTTCGCCCGGCGTACTGACAGCCTTGAAGCTTGCGCCCGCATCGGAACTCTTGTAGAACTTGCCGTCCGCCTTGGTGTAGGCGTAGAACACGTCGTCGTTTTCAGGGTCGCCCACCACGTAGGCCGTGTTGTCGATACCCGTTACCTTTTCCCAGGTCGTGCCGTTGTAATTGCGGTAGACATCGGTCGTTCCTTCCATCGGAACCCAGATGGTATAAGTACCTTTTGCCGAAAGAGCCACCGTACCCTTGGCAGCGTTCTTGTCAGGTCCTGTATAAGTTTCGACCGTCCATGTCTTACCCGAATCAAGAGAATACTGTACCGGAGCGATGGGAATGTCATTGTACTGGCCCTCGTAGGCGCGCTTGTCAGCCACCTTTGCAAGCTTACCGCTCTTGGGAGCGTAAGCGAGGCCCTGCGTCGTGCCCAGCGATACATTAGAGCCGCCCACATTCGTCTGATGCCTAAAGGCGGGGAATTTCGCGATGTCGTCGTGACGGAATCCGTCGTAGTCACCGATAATCGAAATCATCGGGCCGCCCGGAATGCTCACTACTTCAAAGGGAACCGTTTCTTCGACACCCTGCGCCGAGAAATGCCACACCTGGTTCATGGTGAGCTGCGGTTCTTCCCAGGAGTTTTCCGCTTCCTTGTACACATAGTCGCTCAAGTTATCGCAGCGGAATATACCGTTACCCGAAGTCACAAAGACGCGGTTGTTGTCGAATGGATCCATGGCAACGCTACCGGACCAGTGAATAGAACCGTTATGCATCCAGCCTACGCCATTGGCATCCATCTGCTGGGTAGTCGGATACACGCCGCCTTCCATCCAGTAATACTTGAAGCT
Organism: Fibrobacter sp.; assembly: GCA_017526585.1. GTDB lineage: Bacteria > Fibrobacterota > Fibrobacteria > Fibrobacterales > Fibrobacteraceae > Fibrobacter. Next base: position 50,878 of record JAFXRC010000003.1, read on the forward strand.
TGCAATCCAGGTTTTTCCGCCGTCGGTCGTGTGGTAAATGTTGCTCCCCCACTGGTCGCTCCACTTGCCGCTGGTGTCGCTTGTCGCCGTGTACCAGAACTGCGGGCCACGATAGCCTTCGGTCGTCACCACCATTTCGTTTGCATTTTTCGGATTGATGGCTATGCCACCATAAGGGGCAATGTAGGGGTAATATTCTTCGCAAGTCTTGCCGGTGCCGCCTGCGGCTTCGCAGTCGACCATACCTTTCACGTCCACTTTGTCGTACTTGGCGTCACCGCCTTCGTCCAGGAAGTTTTCCGGAGAAACGTCGGACCAAGTCGCCGACGCCACATCAAGCTGCAGCACCGCACCGCGACCAAAACCGTCGTAGATCATGCCCCAGCCTTCGTCCCACATCATGGAATGCGGGCCTGCGCCGTCGGCAAAGGTCACCGTCATCGTCTTCCCGTCGCCCGAAATCACCGCACGCTGCGGCATCAGGCGCACAATGCTCCCGCCGGCCGTGCTGCGCAATTTGTCAGGAATCGGGAGCGCCTTCCAGCTTGCACCGCCGTCGGTCGAAGTGAACACGTTTTCAAACGTGCCCTTGGCCGTCGTCCCTTCGCGCAAGAATCCGGCGTACATCACCTTCGAGCTTCCCGGAGCATACTGCACAAAGCTGAACCCTGAACCATTCCAAGTCGTATCGCTCCCAGCGGCCTTGGTCCATGCATCCACATGGCTCCAGTTCGAGCCATTGTCCGTCGATTTCCAGAGGCCCTTATTCTTGGAGCCATAGAACATAATCTTCGAATCGTTCGGGTCGACCGCCAAGGCCTCACCGTTTCCGCGGCCCATGCCGTTGCCATGCGCACCGAAACGCGCCACCTTCGTCCCCTTGGTTCCGTCTTCGTCCCAGGTGTAAAGCACCGTCCAAGACTCACCCTTGTCGCTACTGCGGAGGAATGCCGTGCGGCCGTTGTTCCAGTAGCTGGTTCCTGCCATCATGTAAACTACGCCCGATTCCTGCGGGTCAACGGCAATGGCTTCAATTCCCAAAAGACCGCGCTCGGAAACATCGACCCAGTCCATCATCGATTCCCAGCGCTCCGTCGATTCGTTCCAGCGGTACGCGCCGCCCACGTCGGTGCGGGCGTAGAACAATCCCTTGTCTATAGGAGATGCAATCACAGCGGAGACGAATCCGCCCCCGCCCATGCTCACGTTGCTCCAGCTGAAATCAGCCGCCTTTTCGGCAGCATAAACGGCTGTCGCCTGTATGCCGACAAAAGCGGCCAGGCTAAGTCCAAAGGCACCAAACAATCCTTTTTTCATAAATTCATCCCTATACAACAACGAGCAACAGGCCCTTGTTTCCTACTCAAAAATATAATTCAGGGGCAAAAAAAAAGCAAAAAAAAGGCATCCGCTGAATTTTTCCGTTTTGAACATTTCAACACCCAACAACCATTTTGGGAGCAAAAATCCCATAAAAACCAAAAAGTCCCGCTCATCGAGCGGGACTTTTTATTTAAACGCTAATTCAAAATTCGAAGAATAAGCGAGCAAGAGCTCGGCCACTTATTAGCGGCGCTTGCCCTTCTTGCGCTTACCCTTCGCCGGGGCCTTTTCTTCTTCCTTCGGCTCTTCCTTCTTCGGTTCAGCCTTCTTTTCACCGCCGCGGAGGTCCTTCATCTTGAAGGAGACGTTGATTTCGGCAGTCGTCACCTGAGAAGAGAGTCCACCCGGATCCTTCACCTTGAAGCTGAACTCATCGAGGCCGCTGAAGCCCTTGTTCGGCATGTAGGTGAAGGAACCATCGCGTTCATTCAGGTTGATCTTACCGTTGCGCGGCTTCTGGACGAGCTGCACAGACACCGGCTTTTCGCCATCGGCATCCGTCACGCCGGACATCAAGCCTTCGGAAGCGCTAACCTTAAGTTCTTCGCCTTCCTGGGTCATGTAAGTCTGGGCGCTTGCAACCGGCGGGTCATTCACAGCAATCACCGTGAACAGAGCCGTCTTGGAAGCCTTTGCACCTTCAGGGTCGGTCACCGTGAACGTAATGCGTTCCGGCTTGCCAGCCCAGTTCGGGTGCGGCTGGGCAACCGTGGCGGTCTTCTTGTTCTTGTCGTACTTCACGGTCAGGAACTTGTTTCCGGTGAAGCTCCACTTGAGTTCATCGAAACGGTGGTCCTTATCGCGGGCAAACTGGTCAAGCTTGATGACTGCAACGACACCATTGTTATCGTCTTCCTTAATCGTGTAGTCCTGAATGTCGCGCATAATCGGAGCAGCGTTCACATGCTTCACAGTGAACTTCACCATGGCCTTGTCAGAAGCACCAGCCGGGTCCTTAGCGGTAAAGATCAAGGTTTCTTCACCAAACCAGTCAGCCTTCTTCGGCTTCACGATAGCTTCGCGGCTTCCATTAATCTGCACAGCAAGATTCTTGGCACCGGCAGCAGCCCATCTAATTTCGGCATTCTTGTGATCCGGGTCAGAAACATACTGGTCGAGCTTGATCGGCTTGAAGGTAGAGCCCTGCAGGGTTTCCTGGTCAGGAATCTTCTTCACGACCGGCGGGTCGTTCACGGGCTTCACTGTGAACTTCACAGGAACAGAAGCCTTTTCGCCAGCCGGGTCGAACACATTCACCGTCACGGTTTCGGTACCGTTCCAGTACGGGTTCGGAGTTTCGGCCTGGAGCAAGCCCTTTTCGTTAATCATGAAGTTAATTTCATGCTTCACAGCCGGACCAGAAGCGTTCTTACCCTTCTTGCCCTTCACATTCGGAACTTCGTTGTCGAGAGTCCAGGTGAGTTCTTCGAGCTTGTTATCCGGGTCATTCACCATCTTGCTGAAGTCAACCGGAGCAAAAGCCTTCTTTTCGTCGATGACGAACGGCTGCACCGGCTTGAGGGTCGGCGGGTCATTCACCGGAGTGACTTCGAAGGTCGCCTTAGCGGAGGCAGAAGCACCAGCGATATCCTTCACGGTGAAGGTCAGGGTTTCCTTACCGAACCAGTTCGGATTCGGAGTCAGAATCTGAGCACGAGAACCCTTGATATCAACCTTGAGGTCCTTGTTACCTGTAACAGTCCAGTGGAGTTCATTGGGCTTGTTATCCGGGTCTTCTGCAGCCTTGGAGAGGTCGACAATTTCGAACTTTTCCTTTTCCTTGATCTTCTGACCAGCAATATGCTTGATGACCGGAGGATCGTTCACTGGAACCACTTCGTAGGTAATCTGCTGAGTAGCACGGGCGCCTTCCGGGTCGTACACGTCAATCTTGATCTTTTCAGTACCACTCCAGAACTTATCCGGAGTAGAAACGATGAGTTCCTTCTTGGCATTGACCGACGCCTTGAGGGCACGCGGCTGAGCCACTTCAATCTTCAGAGAGTTGAACGAATGATCCGGATCAGAGATGAACTGAGACAGATCAAGCGGCTTGAAATGTTCCTTTTCCTGGATGCTCTGGATAGCAATCGGCTTGATTTCCGGAGCGTCGTTCACGGATTCCACCTTGAAGTTCACCGTCTTGGAGTCGCTAGCGCCTTCGGGGTCCTTCACGGTGAAGGTCACGTTGCGTTCGCCATTCCAGTACTTATTAGCAATCTTCACGCGGGCAATGTTCTTGCTGTCGATTTCCACCTGGAATTCGTCAACCGGAGCCGGAGCAGGCTCTTCAGCCACTTCTTCCTTGGCACCCTTCTTGCCCTTCTTACCAGCCTTCTTAGCCGGCTTCTTGGCAGCCTTTGCCGGAGCAGCACCGACCTTGTCCACCTTCACGGTCCAGACAAGTTCAGAAAGCTTGTGGTCGGGGTCGTGCACAAACTTATTCAGGTCAATTTCCTTGAACGTGCCCTTTTCCTTGATCTTCTGGTCAGGAATGTTCTTGAGCACCGGAGCGTCGTTCACGGAGGTGATTTCGAAGGTCACCGTCTGAGAGTTTTCGGCACCATCCGGGTCCTTCACGATGAGGACCATCGTTTCAGGAGCACACCAGAAATTCTTGTCCGGGGCGGTCACAGTAAGCACGCGGCTCGGAGAAATTTCAGCCTTGAGCTGCTTGTTGCCGGTCACCTTCCAAGTAAGTTCGCTCGGCTTGTTATCCGGGTCCTTCACATATTCGTCAAGCTTAATCTGCTTGAAGAGTTCCTTTTCCTTAATCTTCTGGTCAGGAACCTTCTTGGCAATGACCGGAGCGTCGTTCACGCGGGTCACTTCGAAGAGCATCTTGTGATGTGCAGAAGCGCCTTCCGGGTCGGTCACCGTGAAGGTCACGGTTTCCTTGCCGTTCCACTGCGGATCCGGAACAGCCACCTGGACGGTGTTGTCCTTACGCATATTCACCTTCAGGAACTTGTTACCAGACACGCTCCACTTGAGCTGAGCAGCCTTGTGGTCGGGGTCTGTAGCAAGGTTAGAAAGATCGATGGTCCTGAACACGCCGTTTTCGCGGATGGTCTCGCCCTTCGGAGCGTTCGAAGAAATAACCGGCGGGTCATTGATAGAACGCACTTCGTAATGAGCAGTCTTGGATGCCTTGGCACCTTCAGGGTCGGTCACCGTGAAGGTAATGTCGGCAGCACCATTCCAGTACTTGTTCGGAATCACAATCGTAGCAACGTGGTTGTTGTCCACCTTAACGCTCAGGCCATCCTTAGAAGACGGAGCCGGTTCGGCAGAGCCCTTCTTGCCCTTAGCAGGAGCAGCGGCAGACTTAGCCTTCACGTCGAAGCTCCACTTGAGTTCGCTATTCTTGTGATCCGGGTCCTTAACGAGGTCATCGAGCTTAATCTGCTGGAACTGCTTCTTTTCGTCGATGGACTGATCCTTGAGTTCGCGCACGAACTGCGGAGCGTCGTTCACCGATTCCACCGTGAAGGTCACGGAACGGCTATCGGAAGCGCCTTCCGGGTCGGTCACCGTGAACTTGATAGTTTCGGCACCGTGCCAGTTCGGGTTCGGAGTCATCACGGAAACATTGTGGCTAGCATCCATGGCGACCTTGAGTTCCTTGGCGCCTTCGATCTTCCACTTGAGCTTGTTCTTCGGATGGTCGAGGTCTTCGACAAAGTTGTCGAGAGCGATCGACTTGAAGCTACCCTTTTCCTTGATGGTCTGGCTAGCAATATCCTTCATGACCGGAGGATCGTTGATGGACTGCACTGCGAATGCGGCCGTAGCCTTAGCAGAAGCGCCTTCCGGGTCCGTCACCGTGAAGGTGATCTTCTCGTTGCCGTTCCAGAGAGGGTTCGGAGCCTTGATGGACACTTCGCCGTCCTTGCCAATATTCACCTTCAGGTCCTTGTTGCCACTCACTTCAATCTTGAGCTTTTCGTAGGCATGGTCAGGATCCTTGATGAGCTGCTTCAGGTTGAAGGACTTGAATTCTTCCTTTTCCTTGACAGTCTGGTCATTGATCTTGCCAATCGTCGGGGCATCGTTCACGGACTGCACCGTGAAGGTTGCCGTGCAAGAAGCCTTGCCGCCATCCGGGTCTTCCACCTTGAAGGTGATTTCTTCGGAGCCGTTCCAGAACTTGTCCGGAATCACGACCTTGGCCATGCGCTGACCGTCGACAGTCACCTTGAGCTGCGGAGTGTAACCCTTCGGGGCACCCTTCGCCGGCTTCACATCAAAGCTCCAGGAGAGCTGTTCAGGCTTGTGGTCGGCATCCTTTACGATGTCGTTCAGGTTGATGATTGCAAATTCACGCTTTTCGGGGATGCTCTGATCCTTGATCGGCTTCACGAATTCCGGCAGGTCGTTCACGGATTCTACCGTAAACTTCACCGTACGCTTATCAGAAGCGCCTTCCGGGTCCGTCACCGTAAAGGTGATGTCTTCAGAACCGTTCCAGTACTTGTTCGGAGCCGTAACCGTAGCCACATGCTTCGGGTCAATCACGACCTTGAGCTGCTTGTTACCGGAAACGGTCCACTTGAGCTTAGACTGTTCGTGGTCTTCGTCGCTTGCATACTTGTCAAGTTCGATAGGCTTGAATTCGGACTTTTCCTTGATAGTCTGGTTAGCAATGTCCTTCATGACCGGAGGATCGTTGATGGACTTCACCGTGAACACGGCATCGGACTTTGCCGAAGCGCCTTCCGGATCGGTCACCGTGAAGGTCACCTTTTCAGAACCATTCCAATTCTTTGCCGGCATCTTGATGGTTGCAATACCATCCTTCGAAATATCAATCTTCAGCTGCTTGTTGCCAGAAACAGTCCACTTCAAATCCTTAAAGGCGTGGTCGGGATCAGAGGCAAATTCAGTGAGGTTAATCTGGGCAAATTCATGCTTTTCTTCAATCATCTGATCCGGAATCTTCTTGAGCACCGGCACATCGTTCACAGACTGCACCGTGAAGAGAGCCTTAGAAGAAGCCTTAGCACCTTCGGGGTCCGTAACCGTGAAGGTAATTTCGGCAGCACCGTTCCAGAACTTATTCGGGATCTTGATGTTCGCCACATGCTGGGCATCGATTTCTACAGAGAGTTCACCATCCTTGCTACCCTTAGTCGTCGGCTTAACATCAACCGTGAACTGGAGATCAGAAAGCTTGTTGTCGAGGTCGCGAACCATTTCGCCAAGCTTAATCGGATTAAACTGAGCCTTTTCCTTGATGGTCTGCGGAGCAACCTGCTTCGTGAATTCCGGCACGTCGTTCACGGATTCGACCGTGTAAGCGACAGAGCGTTCGTCAGTTGCGCCTTCCGGGTCGGTCACCTTGATGGTGAGCGTTTCAGAACCGTTCCACTGCGGAGAAGGCGGAGTCACCTTCATCACGCGGTTGCCGTCAACAGTGACCTTGAGTTCGCGGTTGCCCGTCACGGTCCACTTCAGTTTACCCTTTTCGTGGTCCAAATCTTCCACATACTTGTCAAGTTCAACAGGCTTGAATTCGCCCTTTTCCTTGATGTTCTGTTCGGGGATGTCCTTCATGGTCGGAGGGTCGTTAATGGACTTGATAGAAAGCTTCATTTGGGTAGAAGCCTTACCACCTTCGGGGTCTGTAGCCGTAAAGGTAAGGGTTTCAGAACCGTTCCAGAGTTCGCTCGGTGTCTTGAAAGTAACTTCGCGGGTCTTGTTATTCAGGTTGACCTTGATGTCCTTGTTACCCGTGATGTCGATCTTCAACTGGGAGAGATCGTGGTCGGCATCAGAGAGGTAATCGTCGAGCATCACAGATGCAAATTCGTTCTTTTCTTCGATAGCCTGGTCCGGAATCTTCTTGAACACAGGCAGGTCGTTGATGGACTTCACCGTGAAGGTCACCGGCTGCTTCACCGAGGCGCCTTCCGGGTCAGACACCGTGAAGGTCACGACAGCAGAGCCGTTCCAGCTCGGGTCCGGAATTTCGATAGAAGCAACATGGTCATCACCGATGTTTACAGACAAAGTACCGGACTGCGGTTCCTTGCCCTGGTGCTTCACGTCGGCTTCCCAGGAGAGTTCAGAATTCTTGTGGTCAGCATCCTTCACATATTCGTCGAGCTTGATCTTAGCGAAGGTCTTCTTTTCGTCGATAGTCTGGTTCGGAATCTGCTTCACGAGCTGCGGAACGTCGTTCACGGAGTTCACCGTGAAGCTGTTCTCGGATTCGGCGCAAGCACCGGCCGGGTCGCAGACCTTGAACTTGATGGATTCAGAGCCGTTCCACATCTTGGACGGAATCTTGATGGTGGCGGTCTTGCCGGCAATGTTTACAGCAAGATCCTTGTTGCCAGAAACAGTCCACTTAAGTTGTTCGAAAGGATGGTCGGGATCCTTGACCAGCTTGTCCAGTTCGATAGGCTTGAATTCCTGCTTTTCATCGATGGTCTGGTCTTGGACTTCCTGAACGAACTCAGGAGCGTCGTTGATGGACTTCACCGTGAACTTGGCGGTCGTCTTGGCGGACGCACCGGCAGGGTCGGTCACCGTGAAGGTCACGGTTTCAGAGCCATTCCAGAATTCGTTCGGGATCTTGATATTTGCAGAACCATACTTGTCGATGTCGAACTTCAGGTCCTTGTTGCCCGAAATGCTCCACTTGAGCTTCATGACATCGTCATCCACGTCGGCAACGAAATCAGTGAGGCTAATGGATTCAAATTCGTTCTTTTCTTCGATGGTCTGGTCAGGAATCTTCTGCAGCACCGGAGCATCGTTGATCGGCTTCACAACAAAGTTTGCCGTCTTGGAATCAGAGGCGTATTCACCGTCGGTCGCCGTAAACTTGATCTTTGCAGCGCCATACCAGTTCTGGTCAGGAATAATCACCGTCGCCACGCGGTTCGGGTCGATTTCCACATTCAGGTCGCCTTCAGCCTGGTCCTTGCCCACCGGAGAGATATCAAATTCCCACAGAATCTGGTTCTTCGGATGGTCCGGGTCGGTCACATAATCATCGAGCTTGATTTTTGCGAAAGTCTTACCTTCATCAACGGTCTGGTCCGGAATCTGCTTCACTTCGGGAGGATTGTTCACAGATTCCACATTGAAGTTCACCGTTTCAGAACCCGAAGCCCCCTTGGAGTCCGTCGCGATAAAGGTGATGTCTTCGGCACCGTTCCAATACGGCCCCGGAATTTCAATCGTCGCTACGCGATCCGGAGAAATAGAAACCTTGAGCTGCTTGTTGCCGGATACGGACCACTTGATTTTCTCGGGTTTGTCCAAATCATCGGTAACATACTTGTCCAACTTAATCGGAGCGAATTTTTTGCCTTCATCAATGGATTCACCAGGAATACCCATCACGGACGGCGGAGTATTTTCAGCCTCCTGAGCAACACCCATAGATGCAAGCAATCCAGCAGACGCCATTAGGGCTGCTACAGACCAATTTTTTCGTTTCATTTATGATCTCCCATAAAATCTTCTTCCAATTACACCTTTTGCTTTCACAAAAATTAGAACCGCACCCGGCAGTCCGAGCACAATTTTACGAGGTCAAATATAATGTTTTTAGGACCAAAATTCCGTTATTTTGCAAAAAAAAGCCAAAAAAAGCCTTTTACAAAAAAATGATTTATTCCGTTGTTTTTCGCTAACTTATTGATAGACAACGAGTTAGATTAAGAATGCAGAAAAAGGTTGAAAAACGGCGATTTTAAAGTTTTTCAGGCGTTTTTTAGGAAACTTCAAGATTTTACAAAAAATTTACATAAAAGCGGAACAAAAAGTTCCGATTTTTCACTTTTAGGAGTGTCAGAAAAATGACAGGGCATTGACAAAAAACTATTTTTAACCTAAACCACCAAAACAAAAAGCTAGGTAAAATATGAAATTCGTATTCCTCTGCGACGCCAACTATCTCAAGGGCGACATGGCAAACTTCGTGAACAACTTCCCCAGAAACCATGAACTGGTAACCATGAGCTCCGATGAACTGCTCCAGACGAAGTCCATTTTCGAAGGCACCTTCGCCGTGCTCGCCGAACGCACCACCTGGCAGAAGAACTTCAGCCTGTTCCGCTACTTCGGTCTGCTCCCGCTGTTGGAAGTGCTCCCCCTCGGTATCGTTAGCCGTTCTCGCCGCAGCGAACCCCTCAAGGGCCGCACCCAGAACAGGAACCAGGAAATCTACTTCAACCCTGCCGCTACTGCAGAAGAACTCTACATGCAGATCGACAAGTTTGTCGCAGCTCCCCCCGCAGGTTTCACCTATCCTCGCGGCTCCCAGAAGGCATAACTTCAACTTATGCAGCGGAAGGTCCTAAACGACCTGTATAAGCAAGGTGGGGTGACCTGCTTTGCTTTCCCTGGGGAAAGCGAGATTCCTCTTGCGCCCCTGCAAAATCTTGCGCTGGCACTCAACGCCGGCGCTCGTTTTTTGCTGATAGACTTTTCCGGGAAAAATACCTTTAAGGGGAACGCCCCTATCGAGGCGAAGGACCTTATCGAAAGTCCTCTTTCTCCGGCATCTCTTGAAAAGCTAAAAAACGATACCGAAAGCTGGACGGTTACGGGAATCCGGAGTTTTCCAAAGGATGACAACCAGTTCCGTAATCTGTACCACAATTTGCAACAGATCAAGGGCGTCATTCCGCAAATCATCGCGGTTATTCCTCTGGATATAAGTGACCAGGAAGCCTACTACGCGAAGCTGATTTCCAGGCTCGTTGTCATAGATGGGGAAAGCGTCGAGGAAGCCTCTGCGTTCCTAGAAGATCTCCCCCACTTCAACAAGTCGGACATGCTTTGGCTTTTACCGCAGAAGCCAAACAAAAAACGTTTCTACCACGCCTACAGGGCCGTGTGCAAGAGCAATTCCTTTTTCAAGGAAATTCGAAACTCCGACTGGAAAAAGAATCCGGAATCTTTCGCAACGGTTATCGAGAATCTGCACAAGATCGTCATCGTCCAGAAGAATCCCCTCGACGGAAGCTCCAAAGCATTCAGAACCTTTTTCCCGATTCTGCTTTTATTCGCTTTAGCTCTCCCCTTCTTTTTCTCTACGCAGACAGAACCTGTTATTTCGAATATTCGCAACCGCATTCACGAGCGCGACAAGCTTTCTGTCGCTCCGTCGTTCGAATACACCTTCGACGGCAAGGAGCCTCTGCAGCGCATCGCAAGGTACGCCATCGGACGATTCAGCGCCATCATCACCAACGACCAGATGATACGCAAGTACGTGAACGTGACGCTCGAAGAAAACGGCTACAAGAAGAATTCCTGGGAAAAGAACAACCTGAATTTCCCGCCAGAGGGAACGACCATCAAGTTCTCTCGTCCCGACTATATCGGAACCACAGCCACCGACTCCATCGGAGCTGCATGGAAGTACTGGACATCTATCGTATCTGACAGCGTCGCCTACATCACTGAATTCTACCACGCGCAGGCAACCGCCAACTACAGGCAACATAACGGCATCGACGTTGCTAGCCGCCAAGGCGCCCGTATTCTCGCCCCGTTCGCCGCAAAGGCTTGGACAACCCGCGACGAGCGTGGCGGCATTGTGATAGGACTTGTCCGCAAAAAAGATGTCGTTCTCTTTATGCATTGCGACCAGTTACTTTATCTGGACGGACAAGAAGTCATGGCAGGTGACCCCATTGCAACCGTCGGACTTACTGGACACACAACGGGTCCGCATGCCCACGTAGTTACGGGGCTCATCGACAAAAACGGACCCAAGTATATCGGCAACGTTCGGTACAAAGTAATTGACCCGATAAAGTGGTTCTACATGTTCAAACCGACGGCAGATGCAGTAAGAAGCAGATAACCGAACGTGTTGTAAAAACAGCAACGCACCTTGTAAAGTGAGCCATATCACAAAGCACTTTAAAAAGTGTTCTCAAAGCGTTTTTTTAGGGCTGTTGTAAGCTATTTGTTACATCTTGACCCTCGCCAAAGTGAGCACATTTAAATAATTTTGTTCATGGAATTAGGGATTTGGCATCAACAAAGAAAAAAGGATAAAAAGCAGATGAAGTTTAGAGTTTTGACTCTTGCAACCATTACCGCCGCCCTTCTTACCGGATGCTCCGGTGTCGTCACTCCCAAAGCAGAATTAGCAAGCCACGATTCAGACCACAACATTCCCGCCATCGATGAAATGATCATCGCCTACAAGACGGATTACATCAACAAGTGCTACATGCCGATCGCCAAGAGGCATCCGCCTGAGAACGCTTGCCAGTCAGAACTCTTCCAGATGCTCGAACGCCGCTATCACTTGGATTACAACCAGAACCATGTGGCAATGGCATCTAACACGTTGCTATTCAAGGACATAGACGCAAAGATCATCGAAATGTCCCGCAACGATCCTGAAGTCCGCAACGCCATTCGTGCAGGCGCGTTCACAAGCACCAGCGAAATGCTCGCCTACTACCACGAAAAATACCAGTTCGACACTCAGGTGGAACAGTTCTAAGCATAAACCGATTTTATGAGAGAGAAAGCCCGTAGCGCTAAGCGCTACGGGCTTAATTTTTACTATATTTACGCCGCAATTAATCAGCCTTGGAGAATAATTCAAAAAGGCATAAAAAAGAGACAAAATCATGGGAAAATCACTCTATCAGAAGATTTTTGAAAGCCACACGGTAGCTAAGCTCCCGAGCGGCCAGTGCCAGCTCTTTATCGGGCTCCACCTCTGCCACGAAGTCACGAGCCCGCAGGCTTTTGCGCAGCTCCGCGAAGAAGGCCAGAAGGTGCTGTTCCCGGAACGCACGTTCGCCACGGTGGACCACATCATTCCGACCACGTTCCCGGAACGTAACCGCCCGCTCCAGGACGGCATTTCCGAAGAGATGTTCTCCCATATCGAAAACAACACCAAGAACAACGGCATCAAGTTCTTTGGCCCCGCTACCGCCGAACAGGGCGTGATCCACATCGTGGGCCCCGAAGAAGGCGTGACCCAGCCGGGCATGACCATTGCCTGCGGTGACTCCCACACGGCAACGCACGGTGCATTCGGTGCTATCGCGTTCGGTATCGGCACGAGCCAGGTGGCAGACGTTCTCGCCACCCAGACGCTCGCCATGAGCCCGCTCAAGACCCGCCGCATCAAGTTCACCGGCAAGCTGAAGCCGGGTGTGACCGCCAAGGACGTGGCACTTGCCTACATCGCTAAGCTCGGCGTGAACGGTGGCGTTGGCTACGCTTACGAATTTGCCGGCCCCGTCATCGAAGAAATGGGCATGGAAGGCCGTATGACGGTCTGCAACATGGCTATCGAAGGCGGCGCCCGCGTCGGTTACTGTAACCCCGACGAAAAGACGTTCGAATACCTCAAGGGCCGTCCGTACGCCCCGAAGGCCGACAAGTGGGACGAAGCCGTCGCTTACTGGAAGTCCGTGGCTACCGACGCCGACGCCCAGTTTGATGACGAAGTCGAAATCAACTGCGACAACCTCGAACCGATGGTTACCTGGGGCATTACGCCTGCCCAGGCCATCCCGCTGAACGGCAACATGCCGAAGATCGACGAATTTACCGGCAGCGAAAAGAAGGTCATCTCCGAAGCTTACGAATACATGGGCTGGGAAGAAGGTTCCAAGATGATTGGCCGCCCCATCGACATCGCCTTCGTGGGTAGCTGCACCAACGGCCGCTTGAGCGACTTGCAGGCCGCCGCCGAAATCATCAAGGGCCACAAGGTCGCCCCGACCGTCAAGATGTGGGTCGTTCCGGGCTCCATGAAGATCAAGGTGGAAGCCGAAGCCCTCGGTCTCGACAAGATCTTTAAGGAAGCCGGTGCCGAATGGCGCGAAGCAGGCTGCTCGCTCTGCCTCGCCATGAACCCGGATAAGCTCAAGGGCCGCCAGGTGAGCGCAAGCTCCAGTAACCGTAACTTCAAGGGCCGTCAGGGCAGCCCGACGGGCCGCACCATCCTCATGAGCCCCGCCATGGTGGCCGCCGCCGCCATCGAAGGCTGTGTCACCGACGTCCGCAAGTACATCAAGTAACGCTAAGGAGATTTAAAAAATGAATTCTATCGACATTGTTAAAGGTTCCGGCGTTCCTGTACGCGGTAACGACATCGACACTGACCGTATCATCCCGGCACGCTTCCTCAAGTGCGTGACTTTTGAAGGCCTCGGCGACAACGCCTTTGCCGACGATATCGCAGGCCTCGCCGCTCAGGGCAAGGTTCACCCGTTCCGCGATCCGGCCTACAAGAACGGCTCCATCCTCGTCTCGAACCAGAACTTCGGTTGCGGTTCCAGCCGTGAACACGCTCCGCAAGCCCTCAAGCGCTGGGGCATCCGCGCCATCATCGCCGAAAGCTACTCCGAAATCTTCTTCGGTAACTGTGTGGCCATTGGCGTGCCTTGCTACAAGGTAAGCCACGAAGTTGCAGACAAGATCCTCTCCTGGATCGAAGCACACCCGAGCGAAGAACTCGTGACCAGCACCGAAAGCCGCACGCTCAAGATGGGTGACGAAACCATCGAGCTCACGCTTGCCGACGGCCCCCGCGGTCAGTTCCTCGACGGTTCCTGGCACGCACGCTCCGCCCTTATGGCCAACGCCGACAAGGTGCAGGAACTTGCAAGCAAGCTGCCGTACATGCAGTTCCTCAAGTAATTCGGATTGTCATCCTGGAGCCGCCTAGCGGCGATAGGATCCAGTCACATTTCAAAAACGTCCAGGTTAAAAGCCTGGGCGTTTTTTTATTTATGGCAAACCCAAACGCTTGCGAACCCGTATAAATAAAGGTATATTAAGGTTGTAAGTCTTATAAAAGGATCTTTATATGAAGACTGTTTCGGGTAAAACATTTATTATTTCTTGTATCGTGCTGTTGTCCGCAATCTTTATCTCAGCATGCGGAGACGATAACAGTTCCAGCGTCCCAGATTCGTCACTAGAATCTTCTAGCAGCGTAGAAGAAATTGAAAGCAGTTCCGATGCAATCTCCAGCGAAGCATCGACACAATCTAGCGCTACCGAACCCTATTCTAGCGCAAAAGAATCCTCCTCCAGTGTCGCAGCATCTTCTTCCAGCGTCGTTGAGTCTTCCTCCAATGCCGACGCATCCTCTTCCAGTACTGGCACATCCTCTTCTGCAACAACTGCATCCTCTTCAAGCATCGAAAGCAGTTCAAACGCAATCGTAAGCGTCAAAGACTACTGCTCCACTAACTTTAGATACAAATACAGCCATGACGAATCAAAATTCACCATATTTGAAAATCATTCCTACAACGAATGCCAACACCTAAATGGCAACTATACATTTGCCCATATAGACGAAGTTCTACAACATAAACGGAGTTTCATATTTGTCGGAGACACTCTAGTTATAATTCAGAACAATGAAGGCGATCCCGATACTATGGCCACCGTTTTGGTGGGCGGCTCCACGAACAACCTCCTCGGAGACTGGTCGTTCACTACATGCAACTACGAAGTAGGTTCCATTTCTTGCAACAATAAACCAAAATCATACACGATCCATTATGTTTTTGAAGCAGATTCTCAGTTCGTATATTACACGTTAGCAGACGGAAGTTGTATTCCACCAGAATCTTTAATGCCAAGTGACGGGACCTTGGACAAAGACGAAAGCTACACCGATACCTACGCCATGCTATGGCTATACAACTCCATTATAAACATCAAAAAAGGTGACACTAAAAACATAAGCATTTATCCTTACGATTTCTTCCTTCAATCGGGCGGAATTACCATTCCATCCGAAGTGGCTATTTCAAGTCAAAGCAAGTACGCCGTCACCTTCACTATCGGCGGTCAGGATTTTTCGGCCACCATTGGTGAAAACACTCACCGTATCCAGTATTATTCCGATTCCCAGTCTGAAGTTGATTTGGACCTCGCCTCCGGCAGCAAAGTTTGCCATCTGCATTACTTTAGAGATGCTAAGCTCACCAGTGAAACATGCAAGGCCGAAAATGCGCCCAACTTTGAATTGGATACGCATGAAGAAACCGGCGTCGAATATGTTGACTCGTACAATGTTGAAAACATCGACGAGTTTAAGGCATGCCTGATTACGCTGGCACAATAATCGCCTTATAGCAGCTCTTTATGAGTAGATGCTTTTAGCGCGTGCCCTACCCTACACCATCTCGGCCTTAAGCCTTGCGGCAAGTTCTTAAAATCAAGCCCCAAAATCCACACACGTGCTCAAATATTGGCGAATTCCTCTTAGATTCTATCAAAAGCACCGATATATTAGCAGTTTTCATCCTAGACTTCAAATTTTTTTTGGGAATTTTCGCAGCCATTTTTCAATTTACAATAAAAAAGTTATATTTTATTGAAATTCTATAATATTTTTATTATATTATCTAAGAATATTATAATAAGTAGGTTATTTTATGAACCAAAGGTTGATTTTGCTCAGGGCTCTTACCCATAAGACGGGAAACCTCGCCCAGCTTCGCGACGCCCAACCTCCCAAGCAGGGGTGGATTTCCGCCGTTCGTCGGGCTCTCGGAATGACCGCAAAGCAACTCGCGGAACGCGTCGGGCTTTCTCAGCCGCGCATCGCCAAGATGGAACTCAACGAAAACAACCTCAAGATTTCGACCATGAAAAAAATCGCGGAAGGCCTTGACTGCGATTTCGTTTACGGTTTTATCCCCAAGAGCAGCCTGCAGGAGACGATTAAACGACAGGCCCACAAAAAAGCCGAAGCAATCCTATCGAGCGTCAACACGAACATGGCATTGGAAAATCAACTTGCCGATGATCCGCATATCCTGACGGACATGGCCGATGAGATGATAGCCAAGAACATAAGGCGCATTTGGGATAAGTAAAAATTTTCCCCATTCGTCATTTTGTCATTTTATGACATGCCTATAATTTATATTTTGGGTATGGCCGATATATTTACATCAGACGACAATTCTACGCCCCTTACGCCAGAAGAACGCGAAGGGTTAAAGCCCAAGTGGATAACACTTAGGCGCGAACTCAACGAGTTCGAAACGCGCAATATTTTGGATGCTGAAATGTGGCTCGCAACTCACAAGCAACGAGATGTTCTGAACGATACTTTCCTTATGAAATTGCACAAACGGATGTTCGGTCAAGTGTGGAAATGGGCCGGTGAATACCGAACGACGGAAAGAAACATTGGGGTCGCGCCATACCAAATTCCCGTCAAATTGAAGACGTTGTTCGATGATGTAAAATTCTGGATGGAGAACCATACATTCCCCAACTTGGAAATAGCCGTCCGGCTTCACCACAGGCTTGTTTTAATCCACCCGTTCCCTAACGGCAATGGTAGAATTTCGCGACTGATGGCGGACCTGCTTATGCAGCAACTTGGCGAGCCGCGGCTCTACTGGGGTGATGCCAGCTTGAACGACATTACGGATTTACGGAAGAAGTATATTGACGCGCTTCATGCCGCCGATTCCGGGGATTATACAGAACTGATTAAGTTCGTGACAACATAAAAGCTACTTGCGAACCAACATAAATAAAGGTATATTCAGAAGGAAAATCTTATAGGGCCTTTTGAAACTATATTAATAATAAAGGAACACCACTATGTCGAAGATACACTTAATAGTTGCCTTTACAGCAATCGCTCTCACTGGGTGCGGCGAGTCCGTAACCAGCGGGGACACAATATGCGGAACAACGGAAAAAACTCTTGACGCAAGCGACGTGTTTGGAACTGGTCGATATAGAGACCGTATGGAAGAATTCAAGAAAAAAACAGGATGTACTAACGCATTAAGCTGCACCGAGACGATGACGATCCGCGAGGAAATCTGCATAGACGACATTGAGGTCAAGTAGACGCACAGATAAAGCCTTTTTCGGGGCTTTAATTCTTCAAAAAAGGATCTCCCAAACCCATGCACACCTCACCCATCGACAACATTCTCGTAGAAAAGGCGAAGCGCCAAATGCACCTGCGCAACGGCGAGAGTGTTGTCAAGACGTACAGAATTTCTTTGGGCAAGAATCCGGTCGGAGCAAAGGTCAAATCCGGCGACAACAAGACGCCTGAGGGCAATTACACCATCGAAAGACACAATCCCAAGAGCATTTTCCATTTATCGCTAAAGATTTCGTACCCGAACGCGGAGCAAATCAATGCTGCAAAAGAAGGCAACTACGAGCCCGGCGGCGACATCATGATTCACGGCTATCCGAATAAAGTTCCCGCTTTCCTCTTTAAATTCTGGCACAAGTGGAAAGACTGGACCGCCGGCTGCATCGCGGTCACCAACGACGAAATCGAAGAAATCTACGCCGCCGTTAAGGACGGAACCCCGATAACCATCAAGCCTTAAAACAATGCTTCATCGACCGTTCCTTGCAGCGTCGATTTCGGCATTGATTTCGTCCAAAGATTTTAGCCTGGGCGTTTTTTTTGCATTTTTCGCCATTTTTTTGCAATTATTCCAAGTTGGAACATAATATATGCAAAAAAAATGACCTCATGTGGCTCATTAATATATTATAGATAAAGAGATGTGTTCATGAGAGATGTTTTTGCAGTTGTCTATGTATTACTCATAGTCCTACTAGGGCTTTTTGGAGTAATATCCAAACGCTCCACCAAGTCGATTGGTTTGGCGGTTTCATATTTGTTATTCACTTTCATCGTCCCTATCACAGGAAACCTAATCCTGGTCCTTTCCGAAAATGAACTTCTCTCGACCATTGGTAGCT
Organism: Fibrobacter sp.; assembly: GCA_017526585.1. Lineage (GTDB taxonomy): Bacteria > Fibrobacterota > Fibrobacteria > Fibrobacterales > Fibrobacteraceae > Fibrobacter. Next base: position 68,989 of record JAFXRC010000003.1, read on the forward strand.
ACACCTACTTTATAGGCATGGACCTCATGGCGTTCAGCCTGTTCGACTTCACCCTCGCCTATTGCAACATTTCCTGGAAAAAACACAAGAACATCTACATCATCTACGCACTCCTCACCATAGACATTATCCAATATTTCTTCAATCCGTTCTTCGGTCATGCCTTCGGCATGGAAGCGATCACGGTAGACAACGCCCCCTACTACAGACTCGTTCCCTATGCAGGTCAGGAATTCCACCGTATCGCGGTCTACTTCACCTTCGCTACGTCGCTCGGTGTTTTCATCTACAAAACGATTCGCGTTCCGCGCATTTACGCCGAAAAATACTATGTCATCCTCTTCACCATGGTATTGGCAGGCATCTGGCAGAGCTACTACATTTTCACAAGAACCCCAGTCGATCGATCCATGATGGGACTTGCCGTCTGCGGCATCCTGATTTTCTACTTCTCGCTCTACTTTAGACCGTTCAGACTTCTGGACCGTATGCTCGCCAATATCGCCTCCAAAATGTCAGAAGCAATCTACTTCTTTGACGCAAGCAAGCGCTGCATTTGGGCTAACAGCATCGGGTGCACACTTTTAGATATCGATCCCGACAACTTGGAAAACGTAAAACAAAGGCTTTCCGCAATGTTCGATGATCTTGGAGATGAGCAGGCCAACTGGACTTCTAGACAACAAATCAGTTCCGGAAAAGACACCCGTTACTTTTCACTCGAGAAGCACCTCGTAACTGACGCCAAAAACAAAAAAATCGGTTATTTCCTAAGCATACAAGATAATACCAAAGATGTCCTTAGGCACCAGCGCGAAATCTACAACGCCACCCACGACAACCTCACGGGACTTTTTACCAAGGAGTACTTGTTCAACCTGATTAAGGAAAAAGTGACCAAAAATTCGGCCACCAACTACTCCATCGCTTACTTCGACATTAGAAATTTCAAGATGGTCAACGACATCTTCGGAAACGACATGGGAGACAAAGTCCTAATAAGAGTTGCAGAATGGATTAAAGAGAATGCGACCGACGAATGGGTATACGGAAGGCTTGCGGGAGACTCCTTTGGCGTTTGCTTCCCAACAGGGTCTATAAAACTCGGCCCCATAGAACGCAGGCTTTCTAGATTTATTATTTCAAACGATTCCTTCGACCAAAACATTTTGATGCATGTAGGTATATACCGTGTAACCGACCCAAGCATTGATGTGTCGATTATGTTCGACCGCGCACACCTGGCGCAAACAACCATCAAGAACGAATACAACAAGCATATCGCCGTCTACAACGAACAAATGCGAGATCAGGTACTTTGGGACCAGAAAATATCTGCAGACCTTGAAAAAGCTCTGGAAGAACGGCAGATTGTTCCCTACCTGCAGCCCATCGTGAACAACAAGGGATCCATTATCGGAGCAGAAGCACTCGTGCGCTGGATACACCCCGAAGAAGGATTCCTGGCACCTTTCAAGTTCATCCCGGTATTCGAAAAGAACGGCATGATTGTCGAAGTAGACAAGTACATCTGGCGCTGCGCCTGCGAAACGCTTGCTTCTTGGACAGACAAACGAGCAGATATGTTCATCTCCGTGAATATTTCGCCCAAGGACTTCTACTTCATAGACGTTTACGCAGAAATCAAGGACCTCGTCGAAGAATTCAAGATAGAGCCGTCAAGACTGCGCATCGAAATCACCGAAACCGTGATGATGACTGATGCAGAAAAGCGTATGGCGATTTTAAAGAAGTTCCGCGAATCAGGTTTCATTGTCGAAATGGACGACTTTGGAAGTGGCTATTCGTCACTCAATCAGCTCAAGGACATGCCGATTGACGTGCTAAAGATCGACATGAAGTTCCTGAGCAAGGCAGAAGACAACAAGCGTGCAGAAACCATTTTACGCAACATCCTCAGGCTTTCGAGCGACCTTGAACTATGTTCGCTTACTGAAGGCGTGGAAACCGAAGATCAATACAAGATGCTTAACGAAATGGGCTGTAACCTGTTCCAAGGCTACTACTTCGCCAAACCGATATCCGTTGCAGATTTCGAAAAGCTCACGGCATAATACACAAATTCCTTATACGCAAAAAGCCTCTCCCAAGGAGAGGCTTTTCGATTAGTTTCTAAGTCTAGGCGAGACGGTTATTGACCACGTTCCAATCCACAATCTGCCAGAGACCCTTGAGGTAATCCGGACGACGGTTGCGGTAGTCGATGTAGTAGGCGTGTTCCCACACATCGAAGGTCAGAAGAGGCTTTAATCCCTTGGTCAGCGGATTCTGGGCGTTGCCTTCCTGCGTGATGACGAGCTTGCCCGAAGCGTCGGCAGAGAGCCAAACCCAGCCGGAACCGAAGAGGCCTGCACCCTTCGCCTGGAATTCCTCCTGGAACTTTTCGAAGGAGCCGAAATCGCGCGCAATGGCATCGGCAATTTTACCCGTCGGAATGTTGCCGGCAGAGGGAGCCTTGAACTGCATGAAATACATGTAGTGGTTCAGGAACTGACCTGCGTTATTGAACACGCCGCCTTCGGCGTTTTTCACGATTTCGTCGATGGACTTACCTTCGAAAGCACTTCCCGGAAGGGCTGCATTCAAGTTGTTAAGGTACGTCTGCAGATGCTTGCCATAGTGGAACTCGATGGTTTCCTGGCTGAGAACCGGAGCCAAGTCCCCCGCTGCGTACGGGAGCGCCGGCATTTCAAATTTACCATTGATAGGTTGAATCATTTTATTCTCCTTGGTTGCGCGGCTCCGCCGCTAGATTGAACTTTCGATGAATTCCTTACGGAAGGTGCCGTTGCCGAGCAGGATGTCGATGGGCAACTTCTTGAATTCGTATTCGTAAGGCGGCTGTTTCCAGGCGAAATCCTTGGGGTATTCGTTAAAAATGTACTGCAACAGCTTTACCGCCATGTCGAAACTGCGGAACTTGTCGCGGTCAAGCACATGAATCTGCGCACCGCCACAAATTTGACCAGCACCCTTGTGGAAGGTGGGCTGGAAATAATTTTCGCGGAAATACACGCCCGGAAGCTTGAGGTCGTTCATGTACTTGCAAAGCTTGACTGCGTCGATAAACGGGGCACCGAAAATCTCGAAGGGGCGTGTAGTTCCACGGCCTTCGCTCACGTTGGTGGCCTCGAACAGGCACATGCCCGGGTAGACTATGGCTGTATCGAGAGTCGGCATATTCGGGCTCGGCAAAATCCACGGTAGACCCGTCTGGTCATACCACATCTTTTTATCGTAACCTTCCATGCCGAGCACATAGAGTTCACACTTCGGGAAGCGTTCTTCCTTGAACTGAACGGCAAGTTCGCCAATGGTCTTTGCATGGCGAGTACGAATGCTGTGCAGCCCAACGAAACTCGTGTAGTTCAAATCCAGCACCGGACCTTCTTCGTCCACGCAGTTAATCGGGTTCGGACGATCCACCACAATCACGGGAATTCCGGCCTTTTCGCAGGATTTCATACAAAGGAACAGCGTCCAGATAAACGTGTAGTAACGGGCACCGACGTCCTGCAAGTCCACAAGCATCATGTCCACGTGACTGAGCATTTCGGCGGTGGGTTCGCGGTGCTCGCCGTAAAGGCTATAAACGGGAATGCCCAGTTCGGGGTCGGTATAACCTTCCCATTCGATCATGTTATCCTGGGTGTGTCCCTTAATACCGTGCTGTGGGCCAAAAAGGGCAGAAAGTTTAAACAGCTTGCCGTCGTATTCTTTGAGTAAATCGAGGGTATAGTGCAAATCCGGGAGAACCGATGCCGGGTGCAGGACCGCGCCGAGGCGCTTGCCCTTGAGATTTGCGGGGAAAACTTTTTCAAAACGAGAAAGAGCTAGAGAAACCATAATATGAAATGAGTATAATTGTGAGATTTCTTGTTACAATGCAAAATATAAATGAATTACGGAGCAAAAGCAAAGAAAAGTGTATTTTTCCTAAAAAAATGTCAAACATTGTTGCAAAATGAGAATTTTTAGGGAAATGGCACAAAATGACATTCGAAATTTTTTATTTTTAGCATAGACAAAAAAAGAAAAATAGGATTAATTATGGCTTATCTGAACAAAGTGATGCTTATCGGCAATATCGGCAAGGACCCCGTCATCAGCGCAAGCGCAACTGGACGCAAGCGTGTGTCTTTTTCCCTTGCCACCAGCCGTCGCTATCGTGACAACAATGGTGAACAAAAGGAACAGACAGACTGGCACAACATCGTCGGCTGGGGAAAAATTGCCGACACGATGGAATCTCTCGGTGTCCACAAGGGCATGACGCTCTATGTCGAAGGTTCCCTCACCAACCGTAGCTGGACCGACCAGAACGGTCAGAAGCGCTACAGCACCGAAGTCAACCTGGATACCTTCCAGCTTTTGACCCCGCGTGGTCAGGGTGGCAACTTCCAGGGTGGCAACTCCTACAACCAGTCCAACAACTATAACCAGGCAAGCGCTCCCGCCTACGACGCTCCGGCAGCACCGGAAGTCGAAGACGACCTGCCCTTCTAAAGATGAATCAACAAATTGCTGATATCGCCCTGATGATGGTGCTTCCACTTGGAATCACCTTTACGGCGATTCTTATGTCGGCCGCAGCCGAGACACGCACGCAGAAAATGGCGGGCGTTTTTTTGTCGTTCCTCATCGTAGTCATGGACTGCATCTTCTACTTCGCGAAGAACTCGTTCATCGCCTACAACTGTGACGGCGGGCTTTTGCTCACATTTGCAAGCCTGTTCTTCTTTGCGATTATCTGCACGGTTCGCAGCGAAGACACCGCAACAAAGGTCGGAAACATCTTCCTCGCCTTCTTCATGCTGTCAGGCTTCATGGGAATTGCCTATTGGGACCGTCCGACGTTCATTCCGACTTCGGACTACTCCGCTGCCGAAATTGCCGCGATGAACGCCCAGTACCAGGACTACATCGCATCGTTCTCCGGAGTCGATGCAGGAACCACACACGGTAACACCAAAGTCATGAGACAGGCTAGCGCTTCTGCCAGTGCCGGTCAAAAGGCTAAGGACGACGGTTCCCTGAGCAGGCTCGAAAGCTACCTGGTCGATGCAGAAACAGCAATCAAGCGCATGACTGACATAACCAATTCCATCGACGACTTTGATCCGCTGCCCTCGAATGTCTCGGAATCGGAACGCGAGAAGCGCAGTAGTCAGGCGCTCGCCATCAACAACAACGCGGTGGCCCTCAACAAGAAGGTTCTCGGACTCTTCCATCCGCATGAATCAAGCGAAGCTCATACAGACTTGATTCAGGCAAGTGAATGCGTCCGCCTCGCCGCTTATGCACTTTACAACTACACGCTCCAGGAAAACCCGGAGCAGCAGCTGATTCTTTTCCGCCAGTCGCGAGACCAGATTGGACAAATGAAAATCTATCTCAAGCGCTTCTGGAACGGCATCGATGTTTTACAATCAAACAATCAACTACAAAACGAAAAATAAAGGTTAACCATGATTCGCAACGTAGCCATTATGGGCGCAACTGGCGCCGTAGGCCAAGAAATTCTCTCCATCCTCGAAGAGCGCAATTTCCCGCTGCAGAGCCTGAAGCTCCTCGCCTCCGAACGTAGCGCCGGCAAGGAATTCAAGTTCAAGGGCGAAACCCTCAAGTGCGAAGTCCTGAACAAGGATTCCTTCAAGGGTATCGACCTGGTGCTCAGCTCCGCCGGTGCAGCAATTTCCCAGGAATTCGCCCCCATCGCCGTGGAAAACGGTGCCGTGGTGGTGGACAACACCAGCTTCTTCCGCATGGACCCGAAGGTCCCGCTGGTCGTGCCCGAAGTGAACCCCGAAGACATCAAGCTCTACAAGGCTGAAAACGGCGGCAAGGGCATTATCGCGAACCCGAACTGCACGACCATCATGATGGTCGTGGTGCTGAACCCCATCGAAAAGATTTCCCACATCAAGAAGATTCACATTTCCTCTTACCAGAGCGCTAGCGGTGCAGGTGCCGTGGCCATGGAAGAACTGAAGCAGCAGTACAAGGACATCCTCGAAACCGGTACGACTACGCACATCAACAAGTTCCCCTTCCAGCTCGCGTACAACGTGATTCCGCAGATCGACAAGATGACGGAAAACGACTACACGAAGGAAGAAATGAAGATGTTCAACGAAACGCGCAAGATCATGCACTCCGACGTTCGTACGAGCGCCACCTGCGTGCGCGTGAGCTCGCTGCGTTCTCACTCCGAATCCGTGTGGTTCGAAACAGAACGTCCGGTTTCTGTTGAAGAAATTCGCAACGCCCTCAAGAACGCTCCGGGCGTGACCCTCAAGGACGATCCGCAGAACTATGTGTACCCGATGCCGCTTGAAAGCGCTGGCAAGGACAACATCTTCGTGGGCCGCATCCGTAAGGACCTCGCCGATGAAAACAGCAACACGCTGTGGCTCACCGGTGACCAGATCCGTAAGGGCGCCGCTCTCAACGCCGTCCAAATCGGAGAAATTCTTCTCAAGATGTAAATCGGTGAAATGCTCCTAAGGCGAGTGTCGCAGGCAAGCTCGCTTGCCTATGACCGAGCCGAAAGCATCGGGCGCCGTAGGCGACCAAATGCTCCTAAGGCGAGCGCAGCGGGAATGCTTGCATTCCCATTGCCGAGCCGCAGAGCATTGTACTCCGAAGGAGTACAAATTCTCCTTAAGATGTAATTTGTATCATCAATACATAGAAAACGCCTCCGCAAGGAGGCGTTTTTCATTTATAAAGCCCTCAGCTCAAAGGGGCAAAGCCCCGAGCTCAAAGCTCACTACTATTTACCCAGCTGATCCGGGTTCAGGCACTTGAGTTCGTCGATAACGAAGATGCCGTCCTTACGGATGAGCTTATCGTCGAACCAGATTTCGCCGCCACCGTATTCCGGACGCATGATGAGCACCAAGTCCCAGTGGATGGCACTGATATTGCCGTTCGGGGCTTCTTCGTAGCAGCGGCCCGGCGTAAAGTGGATAGAGCCAGCAATTTTTTCGTCGAACAGAATGTCGCACATAGGTGCATTCACGAACGGGTTGAAGCCGATAGCGAACTCGCCCACATAGCGGCCACCTTCGTCAGTATCGAAGAGGGCGTTCAGAGCCACATTATCGCCAGATTCGCAAGTGGCGTTCACAATTTTTCCGTCCTTGAATTCGAGGCGGATATTGCTGAAGTACTTGCCATCGTAAAGCGTCGGCGTATTGTAATGAATCACGCCGTTCACGCTATTGCGCACCGGTGCAGTATAGACTTCGCCATCGGGGATATTCATGTTGCCGCAGCACGGAATCGCCGGAATGTCCTTGATGCTGAAGGTCAAATCAGTTCCGTTTGCCACAAGGCGCACCTTGTCGGTACGGTTCATGAGATCCACGAGGTTCTGCGCGGCCTTGGCCATCTTCGGATAGTCGGCAAGGCAAGCTTCGAAGTAGAAGTCTTCAAACGCCTCGGAGCTCATCTTGGCGCCCTGCGCCATAGAGGGGTTCGGCCAGCGAAGCACGCACCAGCGCGTCTTATCGACTCGATAATTCAGCACGGGTTCCGTAATCTTGCGATAATTCATCATCTGGCGGCCATCGATATCGCAGTTTTCAAGTGCGTTTTCGGCGCCACGAATAGCGATGTAGGCCTGCATTTTCTGCATTTCGGCCATCGCGAGGTCAGCCTGCAGCTGCATCTGTTCGATGGATGCCGACTTGATCATTTCACGACGAACGCGGCCGCGGTAATTATGCACAAAGGCGTTACCACCCACTTTGGCTACAGCCTTCACAAGTTCTGTCGTAACTTCGTCGGGAGTGTCGGTCGTTTCGATAAGAATGTTCTCGCCAGCCTTGAGGGCGATGGCGTTGTTAATCAGATTTTCTGCAAGTTTCGTAATACGAGGATCAGTCATTACAAATCTCCTTTTGACATTTATAAAATAGCAAATTAATGAACAGACGGCTTTTTTTGTTAAATTTTAGAATAAGAAGTAAAGACGACCTAAAAAAAGGAGTAAAAATGGTTCTAGCCGTCTTCGTTTTATACCTGCTGATGATGCTTGGCATCGGGTTCTACTTTTCCAAGAAGGCGAACAGCCTGAATGCCTACTACCTGGGCAACCGCGGCATGAACAAATGGGTCGTGGCCATGTCCGCACAGGCCTCCGACATGAGCGGCTGGCTTTTGATGGGCCTCCCGGGCGCAATCTTCGTGAGCGGGTTTTCCGAAGCGTGGATCGGTATCGGTCTCGTGATCGGCACGTACCTCAACTGGAAAATCGTGGGCCGCAGGCTCCGCAAGTACAGCCACTTCTGCGGCGACTCCATCACGCTCCCCGACTTCTTTGCGAACCGTTTCCGCGACAACAAGGGAATCATCCGCGTCATCGCCTCCATCTTCATTCTCACGTTCTTCCTGTTCTACACGGTTTCGGGCTTTGTGGCTAGCGCGAAGCTCTTCGGCACCATCTTCGGCATGGACTACACCACGGGCCTTATCATCGGTGCGGTCGTCGTGGTGAGCTACACCTTCATGGGCGGATTTTTCGCCGTTTGCTGGACAGACTTTATCCAGGCGACCATGATGCTTATCGCCGTCATCGCCATCCCCTCGATTATCATGGCGGGTTCGGGCGGTTTTGCTGCGACCATGGACGCCGTGAACGCGCAGAACCCCTACCTGTTGAGCCTGTTCACCAACGCCACCACCGGCAAGTCCATCGGTCTTATCGCCTTGATTTCTAGCCTCGCGTGGGGTCTCGGCTATTTTGGCATGCCGCACATCCTGGTGCGTTTCATGAGCATCAAGAACGCCGAAGACATCAAGTTCTCGCGCCGCGTCGCCATGACCTGGGTGACCATCTGCCTCGGTGCCGCCATCATGATCGCCATCCTCGGTCGCTACTACGTAGAAGCGAACGGCATTACCGTTGCCGACCCGGAACGCATCTTCATGATTCTCTGCCAGGCGCTCTGCCATCCGGCCATTGCCGCCATCCTCATGGCAGCCATTCTCGCCGCCATCATGAGTACGGCCGACTCGCAGCTGCTGGTTTCGGCTTCCGCTTTCAGTAACGACCTCTACAAGCACCTGTTCCGCAAGAATGCGAGCAACAAGGAAGTCATGTGGGTCAGCCGCGGCGTCGTGGTGCTCATTACGGTTATTGCGGTCATCGTCGCCATGCAGGGGGCGCCCAGCGCCGACGGCGCTAAACAGGGCAAGAGCTTCCTGGATGTCGTGATGAGCCTCGTGAGCTTTGCCTGGGGCGGTTTCGGCGCCACCTTCGGCCCGATTATGCTCCTTGCCCTGTTCTGGAAGCGTACCACGCTTCCGGGCGCCATCGCGGGCATGCTCGTGGGCGGCATCACCACCTTCGTGTGGAAGTTCTACCTCTCCGGATTCTCCGCCGAAATCTTCCAGATTTACGAGCTCGTGCCCGGCTTCGTGCTCAGCTTCGCGACCATCGTGATCGTGAGCCTTTGCACCAAGGCCCCGAGCAAGGAAATCATCGATGAATTTGAACAAGTCGATCACACGCGACTCTCCGACATGAAACTGTAATCAAGCATGTCCTCCTGGATTCTCCCCATTCGGGGACCATGCGCACTAAGGCAACAAAAGCATATAAGGCGAACGCCGCGACAGAATGTTTACATTCTGGCATGGTTGAGCCGAAATTGCGGACGCCAAAGGCGTCCACTTGCCAAGTGCTGTCCGCCCTCCCTTTGGTCGAGAATGACCTGGGAAACAAAAGACTAAAGACAATACGCCTGCTTTTTCAAGCAGGCTTTTTTAATATTCCTCCACTTCAAATTATATTTCGATAATTTTACATATTGACGATTGTATACTTTTTTCTTACATTTCGTCCCATGAAAGCGTTTATTATATCTCTTCTGTGTTGCATTTGCATAACACTGGCTGCCGAGACGCCCGACAACAACGAGAAAAAAGGTGGTCTCCTGGAATCCCTCTACCCCGTTCACCCGGACGAACCTATTGCAGAAGGTCGAATTCTAACGGGAGTAACCGTATCACTCCTCCAGGCTACCACGCAAGACGAAGCCTTGAATATTATCATCGGTGACATCTACGAAGCGGATGGCTACAAGTTTTCAGCCGAATTGACCGGAGGCTATTTCTATAAAGACGCCCGCGCCATCGGTATGCATCTAGGGTATACCCGCACGTGGGTGGATATCGATTTTGCGATATTGAAAGACATTGCCGACGTGGCCCAACACCGCAAATACATGAGCAACGGATTTTTCGTGCAGCCATTCATGAAACATTACCTGAAAATTCTGGATTCAAGGATTTTATACCTCTTTAACGAAACCTCGCTCAAGGTTGGATATTCTTACGGTATTTCGCAGAGCGATGACGGAAAGGACATGACCAAGACCCAAAGCCATACCTGGACATTCGCAGCAGGCCTCAATCCCGGTGTTTGCATTATGGTCATGAATCGATTCGCTTTTGAAGTTTCAGTAGGTCTGCTTGGTGTAAGCTCCAACATCATTGATATGGAAGAAAACGACGAGAAACACAGCAAACTTACTTACAACGTTATCGATTATTCCATCAATCTGTTAGCATTAGACTTGTCCCTGGTCTATTTCTTCTAATAAAGCACCTTGGAGAAGAATATGAATTTTATGAAGAAAAGATTCACTCCTTTCACCTCCACCTGGATGATAGTGTGGGCACTCCTCTTGACACTTATATTCGGCTGCACCGCCGATTTCGACGAATTCGGAACTTCGCCGTACAAGGAGCTCAAGCTTATTGCGTTTGAGGAGCAACAAGAAGACGCCGTCGTTTACAATAGCGAACACCGCATGGAAATAAAGCTACAGGCTCCCCCGAAGAATCAGGAAACTTGGGATTCCGTGACCGTGACAAGCTTCAGTCTGAGCAACATGGCCTCTATTCATGTGGTGAATAGCAAGATCAAGGAATTCTTTACTGATTCTCTCAAAGCGGACTCCTTGTCCCAAGCCGTTTCTTATGACAAGAATAAAGTAACGCAGGACTCCAAAATTGCACTTCCCAAAAACGGCATCGTCTATCTAGTCGCAGTTGCAGAAAACGGGGACCGTATCCTCTGGCAACTAAAGTTTACAACCCCACAAAAGAATTCCGATAAAAAAGAAGACGAACAGACTAAATCCTCCGACAACGGGCTCTCCTTGACATTTGACAAGGCCGTTGACAGTAAGATATCTGGAGATTCTCTGATTATCACGTTCCCGCAGGGATTCAATATCAAGAATGCCACCTTGAAGAGCGTCTCCACACATGAGAAAGCAATGATTTCTCCAGATCCAAAATCCATAAAGAGCTGGTCCAAGCCGCAAAAAATCAAGGTAACAGCGGAAGACGGCAGCGAAAAAGTCTGGACGGTCTACCTTACTACGATCAAGAACAACGCCACCGACTTACAGCTTAAGTTTGACAACCAGCTCAAGGTCCGGCGATCCCAGGACACCATCTACATCGATCTGAAAAACGGTTCTTCCCTGAAAAAGGCCGCACTGACTTCGTGGAGCATCTCCGAAGGAGCAACAGTTACCCCCAAGCCCGATGGAGTCAAATCCTGGAAGAATTTCCAGTCTTTCAAGGTGACCGCCGAAGACGGAACCACTAAAACATGGGTGCTCGCCCTATCTATCGCCGCGGCCGACGAAGTCGCTTCTAGCGAAAAGGAACTCCTGTCCATTTCTGCAACAGGCGAAGAATCCGCGGCATCCATCGACAAGTCCAAGAAAACCGTCGAATTGCACTTAACCGCAGGCTCCAATATCGAAGCGGTCGAAGTGACTCTGAAGGTTTCTGAAACGGCATCGCACAATTTGCCCGAGACAGTCGATTTGAGAACCCCTGTCACATTCACGATTACCGCCGAAGACGCAAGCACAGAAACATGGACTCTGACAGCCACTGTTCCCGAGGTAATTGAACCACCAAGTGTCCAGTCCTTGAAAATTGAAGGAATGGAAGCAATCATCGATAACGAGAACAAATCGATTCATCTCGATACGCTCCCCTTCCTTACCGACCTGAGCTCCCTGAAATTAACGGAATTGAAATTGTCCAAAAAAGCATCTGCAAGTGGACTTGAGGAAGGCAAGACCTACAATTTCGGAGCTGGACAAGAATTGACCGTCGAAAATCCCGCTGGAGAAACCATCACCTATAAAGTCAAGGCGGGTTATCAGTTGCCAGGAAGCGACTTCAACATTTGGGACGAAGACAATAATATAAAGCCTGATTCTATTTGGGGCAACGCCAATATGGCCAATATTGGCCTGTATATAACAACGAAAAAATCCGAAGGATCCATGATTGCCGCCGAAATAGAGACAAGAGATTTGTTTATTAAAAAGGCAAGCGGTAGCCTTTATACCGCCGTCTTTGACCCCAATGATGTCGGAATCATGGGAATGATGAAAACAGAAGACTGGCCCGATGGAAACGAACTTCTGGACTTCGGAAAGAAATTCAATGCAAGGCCAGAATACGTGGAATTCAAGTTCGCCTACTCAGGAAAGGGAGACAGCTGCGATCTCTATGTTTTACTCGAAAACAGAACCGGCGATAAGAACGCTAATCGCAAATCAGATGACGTGAACAAGCTCGTTGCCAGTGCCTGGTACCGTTCCACGACCGACGATAATGGAGGCAGACCAAATCCAGACCTGGTAAGCATCTCCGAAGAAAAGAACGAAGACGGGATGAGAACGGTTCGGCTGAAGTTTAAATACGGCGAGCCCCTTGAAGATTCCCCCATCTGGAACTCTTCAACCTTTGACACCACCGTAAAATCTGCAAACGAAAAGGCGATCAACAACGGACTGATTCAGGGCACTGGCGACGAACCCGTTACCCATATCCGAGTCGTATTCGCCTCCAGTGCCGACGGCAACCATTACCAAGGCACCAACGAAGCCACGCTGGTTATCGACGAGATGCGACTGATCTACTAAAGATCATCGTCATTTTCGGCGTCATCAACCGTGCAGTTCATGACCTCGCCATTGTCAGCCGTAATGGTATTGTCTTCGCCCACAGAATAAATGTACAATGAACGCGATGTTTCGGCGTCGCGTAACGGGCGCATCAATAGAGAGCTCCGCTGGATATCGTAGTGGCCCGCATGCCAGTCCACCACATTGTTGTCGACTGAAACTTCATAGGTATACGAGCTTTCGAGGAATTTGAAGGTTTTCGTAGAATCACCATCGGCACAAGCATAGATCTTATTCTGAATCACCTCAGCCTTGGAGACCTTGCCCTTCTGTACGGCGACACTCGCCTTTACAGCGTCGGTGTATCCATCCCAGTCATTCAGGGAGTACAGGATTCTTCCATCACTTTCTTCAATCGCGAACGAAATTTTGATGCCTTCGTTCATCATTTCAACAATCGTTTTGGCGGCATCAGTTTCGCTATACAGCAAGCCGACATCGTCCATTTTAAAGGTCACCGAACCATTTGCAAAATCCGTATAGGTCACCGCCCACAATTCATCCGGAATGCGAAGAGTCATGAGGCCCTTTTTGCTTCCAGTCGACAGGTAGACCGTTATGTCGGACAGCTTGAGTTCCATATTTTTCTCCAACTCCTCCAGTTCCGCGACACGGGTTCCTATCGGAGTTTCTACGGAAGAGGACGAGGTTTCCGGCGCTTCACTGGACGAAGACTTCGTAGACACGCTCGAAGAGGACGTGGAACCGTCCTTAGTAGAAGACGAGGAATTGTCAGACGCCTTTTCGCTAGACGAAGAAACCTTGTCGCCATCCTCGGACGACGAAGACTTGGCGTCCTTTTCGGAAGAAGAGGATTCTTCGGTAGAGGAGTCCGTAGAAGCGGAAGTGGAATCGCCACATGCGGCAAACAGGAATGCCGAAGAAATCAAAAAAGCAAGGAGTTTATTTTTCATGGCGCCAAATATAGTTTATTCTAAATGGTGTTTCAATAAAAAAGAACCCCGTCGGGGTTACCGACAGGGGTCTTTGAAAGGTTTCTAGCGGAGATGCAGGAATCTAGTTTATTGCGCCCACACCACGAACGCTAATCAGAAATCTTACTTGGCGATCACGCGGGCCATTTCGCAAACCTTGTTGCTGTAGCCCCATTCGTTATCGTACCAGGACACAACCTTAACGAAGGTCGGGTCGAGCTGAATGCCAGCCTTGGCGTCGAAGATGGAGGTCTTCGGGCAGTTGCGGAAGTCGGTAGAAACAACGGCTTCGTCGGTGTAACCGAGGATGCCCTTGAGTTCGCCTTCAGAAGCTTCCTTCATGGCAGCGCAGATTTCTTCGTAAGTGCAAGCCTTCTTGAGTTCGACAGTCAGGTCAACAACGGACACGTCGGAAGTCGGCACGCGCATAGACATACCGGTGAGCTTGCCGTTGAGCTGCGGGAGAACCTTACCCACGGCCTTAGCAGCACCCGTAGAAGACGGGATGATGTTTTCGAGGATGCCACGGCCACCGCGCCAGTCCTTCTTGGACGGGCCGTCAACGGTCTTCTGAGTAGCAGTTGCAGCGTGAACGGTGGTCATGAGGCCACGGACGATGCCGAAC
>JAFXRC010000033.1 GCA_017526585.1 Fibrobacter sp.
CGGGATCGTAGGCATACACACCATCGGGAATTGTTCGACCACGAATGATGACATACACGCCCACCGGTTTTAAATTGTCACCCGACACAAAACCAAATGTCGGCATTTCACCATTATGAAGGTCAATCCGGTTCGCTTTCAAATAGCGTCTATCCGAACTCTTTTGCGTTTCCCAACACAATTCGGCAGGCTTTTCCTTGCGGACAAAGCTAATGGATTTGTGGTATTTTTCAGAGAAAAAACGCATACGATAAAGTTAGTAAAAAAGTAATCGGCACTCGACAGACAGAACAATTCAAGGCGTTTTGAGGTTACAAATACATTCGATACACTTACACAAAAACAACCCATTTTGTTAGAACCGCTTTGTTTTTTTCGAGGATAAATTTAGGGAAAAAAGGTGAATATTTGGAATTCGAAGTTTACTTGCGTAAACGCAAAACGATTCAAAATTCTTTTTTTTCACCTCGCTCCGATATAGTTTTAGAATGCATAAAAACAAAATGAGGTCCAGATGAATTTCAAAACCAAGACCAGCCTAGCCATTTCTGCAGCAGCGCTTCTTCTCTTGAACGCCTGCGGTGACGATTCCAACAAGTCGTCGGCACCCGACGAAATGGAAGTCACTCCGACTGATTCCACCACAACGAATACGAATCCGACTGATTCCACCGAGGTACCGGTTCAAACCGATTCTACCGCAACCCCTGCAGACACTTCAGCCAAGGACACTTCTTCGACCACCACCCCACCTGATGAAGGCAGCATCACGCCCGCCCAGGGCAAGGGACTTTTGGTCGATGATTTTGAAGATGGCGACAACTACTCCGCTACCATCGACAACTACTGGTACACTTACAGCGATAACGACAACGACGGAGCCTCTGTCATCACGACCCCTGTAAACGAAGACGGAGACATGGTCGCCGGCGCCGTCAACAACGGTTCCAAATACGCCCTGCAAGTCAACTACACGCTCGACAAGGGCGATTACGAATTCGACCCGTATGTGGGTTGGGGCATCCAGGTCGCCGAAAGTGATGAAAACGGTCGTTTCGGTGGCATTACTTACTGGTATAAGGGTGGCGCACACGAAGTCCATATCGAAGTTTCCGATGTCACTGACTACGATGTCCATCTGGCAAAGCTCAAGGCTTCTCGCACCTGGACGCAAGCGGTCATCCGCTTCAAGGACCTTGTCCAAGGCGGCTGGGGTGAAACGGTTGCATTTGATGCAAAGCACATCAAGGCAATTAGCTTCCAGGCAAAGGGCAGCGCCAAGGTTTATAGCGATTCGCTCTTTATTGACAACATTTACCTGCAAGACACCTCCGAAGTCGAAAAAGACCAGCCCGACATGACCATCAACGACCCGGTCATTCCGACAGTCGAATTCACCGAAGCCGAGATTACCGTCACGAGCCCGCTGCAGGCAAAGGCGATGAAGTACCTGAACAAGGGTGTAAACTTCACCAACTGGCTCGAAAATGCCAACGGCAAGTTCAAGAAATTCGTCTTCGACGAAACGGACGTCCAGCTTTTAGCCGACAACGGAATCAAGAGTCTTCGTTTGCCGATTGACCTTGACCTGTACGCCACCAACCGAAACGAATTTGTCAAGGACACCACGGGAACCGTCGAACTCGCCTTTGACGACAGCACTCTCTTTACCGTTCTCGATTCCTTCGTGGAATGGACCGGCAAGCACAACATGTCTTTCGTGATCGACTACCACGAATACGACAACGGCTACAACACCACAACAGCAACGAACGACAAGTATATCCAGATGATGGCTGAAACCTGGAAACATGTTGCTGCCCACTATGCAGAAAACACTCGTGAAGACATCTTCTTCGAACTCCTGAACGAGCCCGACATGTCTAACGGCAAGGTCACAGCAGACCAGTGGACCGTCGCTGCACAGGCAATGATAGACTCTATCCGCACTGTCGACAAGACGCACTCGATTCTCTTCGGTGACGCCCAGTGGTACTCCATCAGCCTGCTCGCCAAGCGTACCCCGTTCACCGACGACAACATCATCTACGTGATTCACACCTACGAACCGTTTGCCTTCACGCACCAGGGTGGTTCCTGGACCGACTACGCCACGATTCACGACATTCCGTTCCCCTATGATCCGGCAAAATGGTCTACCGTATCGGGCGATTTCGGCGTCACCAAGAGCACGGCAACCTACGTGAAGAACGCCATCAAGAACTACTACAAGACCGGCAGCAAGGAAGCCATCTTGGAACAGATTCTCAAGGCAAAGAAGTGGGCCGCCACGAACAATGTTCCGGTGATCATCAACGAATTCGGCGCATTGAGCCTCCGTTCCACCGCCGAATCCCGCCTCAACTACCTCACCGCCATGCGCGAAATCTGCGACACCCTCCAGATTCCTTGGACGCACTGGGGTTACACCGGAGACTTCTCGCTGTTCGAAGGTGACCTCAAGGGCACCAAGCTCATCGACGGAATTGCAGAAGCCCTTAAGTTAAACGACTAAAGAAATCTAACAGCTCCAAAAGGATTGACGGCAGACTCATAGTCTGCCGTTTCTGTTCGGTAAAATAGGCAGATAATTCTAAAAATCCACTTTAGCTTCTTTGGAAAGAAAGTCACTTTTTTCTAAATTTGAGCGCGATGAAAGACAAGGCAAAAAAACTGATTGAAAAGTACGAGGAACTGGAATCGGAACTCGGTAATCCGGATGTTCTCGCTGACCAGGCCCGTTACAACAAAATTCACAAGCAGTACAAGGGTATCGAAAAGGCCGTTTTGAAGGCCAAGGAATACCTGCAGATGCTCTCCGACCAGGAAGAATGGAAGGCCGCTCTCGGCGATTCCGACCCCGAAATGGTCGCGATGGCAAAGTCGGAGCTTTCCGACATCGAAAAGAAGTTGCCGGGGATCACCGACGAACTCCAGATTTTGATGGTGCCGAAGGATCCGTGGGATTACCGCAATGCCACGCTCGAAATCCGCGGCGGTACCGGTGGCGACGAATCGGCGCTTTTCGCAGGCGACCTGTTCCGCATGTACCAGGGCTACTGCAGCCGCATGGGCTGGAAAATGACCATCCAGGATGCGAGCGAAGGCACCGTGGGCGGCTACAAGGAAATCCGCGTGTTCATCGAAGGCGACAGCGTATACGGAACGCTCAAGTTCGAAAGCGGCGTTCACCGCGTACAGCGCGTGCCCGAAACCGAAACGCAGGGCCGCGTGCATACCTCCGCCGCAACGGTCGCTATTCTCCCCGAAGCCGAAGAAGTCGACGTGGAAATCCGCGAAGCGGACATTCATATGGACACTTACCGTTCTTCGGGTGCCGGCGGTCAGTACATCAACAAGACGGACTCCGCCGTGCGACTCACCCACATTCCGACAGGCGTGGTGGTGAGCTGCCAGACCGAACGTAGCCAGTTGCAGAACCGCTTGCACGCTATGGAAATGCTGCGTTCCAAAATTTTGGACGCCGTGATCGCCAAGAAGGAACAGGAAGAAGCCGCCAGCCGTAAGGCATTGGTGGGCACCGGCGACCGCTCCGCAAAAATCCGCACCTACAACTTCCCGCAGAACCGCGTGACCGACCACCGCATTGGTCTTACGCTGTACAATTTGGACAAAGTCATCACCGGCGACCTCGATGAAATCATCAACGGTTTGCAGATGGCGAACGCCCAGGAAAAGCTCGGAAAGTTCAACGCATAAGGTAACCCATGCCGCAGATGACTGTACTTGAAATTCTGAACCGCACCAAGGTCTTCTTCGAAAAGAAGGGAATCCCTGACGCGCGCCTGGATGCCGAATACATCATCAGCCACGGGCTCAAGATGAAGAGCCGCATGGACATTTATCTGAACTTCGAAAAGCCACTGACGGAAGCCGAGCTCGATGTGCTCCGCCAGATGGTGGCACGCCGCGCAAACCGCGAACCGTTGCAGCATATTATCGGCGACACAAGCTTCCGCGGATTCATCATCAAGTGCGATCCGCGGGCGCTGATCCCGCGCCCCGAAACGGAGTCGCTGGTGGACATGGCGAAGGAAGCGCTGAAGGACGTCGAAAATCCGTTCATCGTGGAAGTGGGCACGGGAACAGGGGCGATTTCGATCGCCTGCGCGAAAGAAATCGCCGGTGCGAAAGTGCTCGCCACGGATATTTCTGAAGACGCACTTTCGCTCGCCCGCGAAAATGCTGCGTCAAACGGTCTCGGCGAAAATTCTGAAGGAGCCAAACTCGCCTTCGCCAAAGGCGACTTGCTCGATGCCGTCACCGACACCGCTAAAATTGACTGTCTGATTGCAAACCTGCCGTACATCCCTGACGGAGAAAAAGGAAAGCTCCAGCCAGAAGTCGATAAGTTCGACCCGGCACTTGCCCTCTTCGGCGGTCCCGACGGACTCACACTCGTGCGCAAGCTCTTGCAGCAGACCGAAGGCAAGCTAAGCGCAGGTGCCCCGATTCTTTTGGAAATCGGGTCTGAACAAGCAGAAGTTTTGAAGAACGAAGCCGCCAACTATCCGTGGCTTGAATTCTCTGGAATCCACAAGGATTTCTGCGGGAACGTTCGATTTATTAGTTATAAGACTAAATAACTACATCCCCACAGCGCAGCCGAGTGCCGAGAGCACGTAGGTTTCGCTCTCACCCATACGGTAATAGGGCAACAGAGTCTCGTCGTCGACAAGCGAACCGTCCAAGCCATTCAGCTGGAGCTGTTCATCAATGCGGCGTTTGAAAGACAAAAAACCGGAATTATTCCAAAGAACATTTTCCTCGGATTCGGTTTTACAGGCGGACTTTTCTACACGATACTTGCTATACATATTTCCTCTTTTTAAGAAGAAAAGCACACAAACGGAACAGTGCCTTTCTATATCGCAAAATATAGAATCAAAACAATGTCATATAATGACATTTTTTAAATCTGACTAAAACAGGAAAATTTTTTATTCAATGACCGTGGCGGTGACATAGGCGTGTCCCACCTTGTCAAGGCCGATCTTCTTACCCGCCGCTACGCTCAAGTCTAAAATGCGGTCACCCACATAGGGGCCGCGGTCGTTCACGCGAACTTCAACGCTTTCGCCATTGTCCTTGCGAACCACCTTGAGTTTTGTGCCAAAAGGAAGCGTCTTGTGAGCGCAGGTGTAGTCGTTCTGATCAAAGGTTTCGCCACTCGCCGTGAGCTTTCCATGAAAGCCGGGACCGTAGTAGCTTGCCTCGCCTTCAATCTTTGTACCAACTTTCGCTTTTTCTCCCGATGCGTAATGCTTACCCGGAAAACGGACATAGCCCTTACGAGACGCAATTTTTGCATTTGCCGCAGCGCATCCCGACAATAGGATAGAAGAAGCAAGTCCAAAGACGAGGGCAACAGCGCCCAAATGTTTCAACCTACTCAAAATCATACATGCTATTGTAGGTATTCTCGAGAATTTCGTCTTCCTTGCTCTTGACCTCGGCCTGCTTTTCCTCGGGAGCCTTGTTCAATTCTTCGTAATACTGGGTCGAGAGCCGGTTCACATGAGTTTCGGTACTCTTGACGCGCTTACGGAGTCTCTCCAAATCCTTGTCCGTGATGGTCAAGCGGGAGTTCATCATCTTTGCAGCCTGTTTGCCCCATGGGGTCTGTCCATACTTGTCGCGCAGTTCCTTGTATGTCCGCATCGTGCTATCCACCCGTTCCGGATTCATCTGGAAATAAATCGCCTTCATATAGAGCGCCTGCACACCCGACTGGGTTTCAGGATATTCCTGATAGAGACTGTCAAAACGCGTAAAGGCGCGGGCATACGCCGAATCAACCAGGTCCATCTGGTCAAGGGGCATTTCGGAAGCGATAGTCCAAAGGCTTTCGGCTTCCATGTACTTTTCCTTCGCAAGGTCTTCGCGGGTCTTGAGCGTCACGCGCATTCCCAGGTTCACCTGCGCCTGCTTGGCATACTCCGTATCAGGGTATTTCTCGATGATTTCCTTGTAAATTTCTTCGGCAGCATCGGGATCATGCATGTACTCATCGTAGATGAAAGCCTTCGCATAAATGGCACGCAATGTCCTTGCGCTATCGCCGGATTCCTTGATGACATTGTCGAGCCTCGTGATGGCGCTGTCGACTTCGTCAAGCTTAAACAAGAACAGTTCCGCAATCAAAAATTCCGACTTGAAGAAATTGTCCACATTAGGAATGGAGTCCTTACGTTCCTTGTCGTTCTGGTTCCGCATCGCAATCAGGCGCTTCAGGGCGTCGCGGCGTTCGCGGCTTTCCTGACCCCACTTGCTGATGGTGCGCGAAATAAAGCTGCTGTCGTAATAGACGACCGCCTTGTCGTAGTCGATTGTCTTGTTCTGTTCGTAGTCACCCAGGCAGAAATAGCTACGTGCCGCCACCTCGGAACGCGGGTAATCCGTATTCACCTTCTGTAAAACGATAATCGCATCGGGATAGCGCTCGGCAAGCATCGTAAGTTCCCCGATGCGCACCAGGTATTCCGCATGATTGGATTCATACTCAGGATTCTTGTAAAGTTCCTTGTATTCGTCGGCAGCCTTCAGGTACTCCTTGCGGTTCGCGAGGCATTCCGCCGCCTGCGAGCCTGCGGTCTGCTGTTCACGCGGATTCAGTTCCTTGATTTCTTTTGCAATGTAATGTTCGCGAGCCTTGTCCCAGTTTTCCTTCTTGAAGTAAAGTCCTGCAAGTCTGAAATGAGCCTTGCCGCGCATAAAGGGCGTTCCCGCCGTGTCCGCAAGCAGCGCTTCCAAGGACGCAATCGCCTGGTCAGGCGCTTCGGACTGTTCATCCAGGAGCGAAAGAAGGTTCAGTCCCTGGAAATAATACGGGTGATCCTTCGAGGCAACGACCGGTTCCAGAGCAAAACGGCTAATGTTGTATTCTTGGTTGCGGTAAAGGCAATAGGCGCGCTGGTACTCCACCGCCTTCATGGAATCATGGTCGGCAAAGTAGCGTTCAAATTCGTCGTACTTGGTAATCGCCTTGCTCCACTCGTGCTTGTGTCGGAAAGCTTCGCCTATCAGGAAAACGGCCTCGGCGGTACGCTTCTTGTTCTTGGGGAAGCGTTCCAGCACACGGGAGCCTTTTTCGATAATTTTGTCGTACTTCTGGCGTTCCTCGGAACCGGGCAGGGAATTTTCACTATCGGGAATGCTGTCCATGCGGGCGGCGCGCATTTCCCCGGCCTGTTCGTCCAGGCGTTCCGCGTTGAACATGTGGTTCAGATAGGCACAACAAGTACAGCCTTCCAGCAAGAAAGCTACCAATGCAAGCGCCATATAACGGATGCGGAACATGAGTATAAAGATACAAAAATAGGAGTTGCTAGATACTAATCAATAGCTAATAGATACACGAGTTTTTTGAAAAAACTTGTAACCTACTAGTACTGATTCAGGTACTTGTTGTAATCGCAGAGCTTGAGTCCCGGCGGAAGCGCAGTCTTGTCGAATCGGACCATGCGGACTTCGGCAGGTTTACCCACCACGCGGGCAAGCATTTCGAAATTGTCCTGGGTTTCCCACACAGCCGCGTCGATAATAAGTCCGTCGCCGCAGTCCGTTTCACCGGTGCTGTTGCCGATGCCGGAAATTCTCGAATTCTGCTTCAGGAGTCGAGTATACACTTCCGGGGCAATTCCGAAATGATTCGAGTTCGAAGATGAATCATAGACGACCACATGGACTTCGCGGAAATGGTTGAGCGAATCAAAGACGACCGTATAGGTATGCTTGTAAGGAGCGATGTAGAAGGATTCCTGCCACACGTTGTTTGCCACGGGTCGGAAATTCGATATGGAATACTTCTTGAAGAATTCCCTCGGCGTCGCCCCATAACGAACAACATAATGTCCCAGCATCGTCGAGAAGTCATGAACCTTCGAAGGCGACATGCTTTCGCGGAGGCTGTCGACGGCACGGTTCAGGTTGGCAGTCAGACCATCGTTCTTGTTGATGGGAGCCGGACGCGTAATGGAGGCTTCCTGAATACGCTGCTGGATATCCGGATAATCGGGATCCACTTTCTGAATTTCCTGGAACTGCGTACGGGCGCGATCAAACTGGCGGCCCTTCAAGTAAGCACGACCCAGCGCTTCTCGCAGCGGCAGATTCTCGGGGTACTTTTCGACCAAGGGTTCCAAGATATCCAATGCGGTCTGGGCGCGGTCCTGCGGCGAGAGCACCACACCCGTTCCGGGACCCGGCGGAGACTTCTCTCCCAAGGTCGAGGCGGCTTCACGAGCAGGCGCATAGTCGGGCATGAACGCCAAAATGCGCTGATAGATTTTTTCGGCCTTGTCGAAGTGACCCTGATATTCGTCCAGGTAGCCCCGCAGCAGGAGAAGCTTGACATTGACCGGGAACTGCGACAGGGCGTATTCCACAATCGCAGCACAGCTATCCAGATTGCCACTCCGGTGATACAGGTCGGCGAGCGACTCGTATGCAGCCGGGACATCGCCGCTAGACAAGCTGACGACCGTTTTGAATTCGTTTGTCGCCTGCAAGAAGCGACCGTTGTCCATCAGGAGCTTGCCATACCACTGTCTGGTCTGGTACAGCGCCGGTGCGCGTTCCGAAGCGACACGGGCAAGTTCCAGCGCGGCAGACTCGTTACCGGACTTGTAGATTTTCCGGCTTTCCAGATAGGCGGCAATACCCGATCCAGGGAAACGCACCTGCAGCTTTTCTATCAGAAGGAACAGGCGGTCCTGCTGCGCATCCGTCAAGGAATCCATTTCGAACAAGATATTCAGCTGGCCCAGAAGCGCCGGCAAAAGGTCCGGGTAAAGGACGATGACGCCATCGTAAATGTCATACGCCGAAGAGAGTGAACCCGACCTTGCAAGTTCAGCCGCACGACGCAGTTCCGTCTGCACCTGCACCGGTACCGCAGCCATTTCGGCAGAAAGGTCCGGAGTGTCACCACGGATTACCGTAGAACCCGCCGGAAGCCCGAAGGGGATTCCCCCGACGACAATTTTGCTCGGTCCATAGACGTCATAAATGCGAAAGCCCGCCAAAGCAAGCAGGGCTCCACAGCAAAGTGTCAAAAAGAGGTAAGCGGCTTTTCTAGCCGAAGAAGACGAATTCGCCATTATTTTTCCAGGAAATCAGCCAATCTTTCTTTGTGTTCCTTGCTCTTCTGCAAGCGACGCAAAGTCTTGTTCTTAATCTGGCGTACACGCTCGCGGCTCAGCTTCAGGTCTTCACCAATGTCCTTCAGCGTATTGTCTTCCACGGTATCTAGACCATAGAACATGCGCAGGATTTCCTCTTCGCGCTGCGGAAGTGCGGACAGGGTTTCCTGAATCAGCTTCTTACGTTCATCCTTTTCCAAGTCTTCGTTCTGGTTTCCATCGGAGCCAAGAACATCCATCAGAGTACTCACCGTATCGCCGGTACCTCCGACGGTCGTCGCATCACCAATGGGTGCGTCGAGCGAGATATCGACGATCTTTTCCATGACCTCGACGATATCCTTTTCGAACGGAGCAAATTCATCCATCGCGATAGTGCGGTCGTAATCACCTTCGTTCTGCATCAAGGCACGTTTGAAGCGATTGACCAGCGCAAGCTTGTTGGGAGGAATTCGAACCGCCCCCACCTGTTCAAACAGGGCTTTCTGGATAGACTGACGAATCCACCAAACTGCATACGAGATGAATTTGACATCCTTGCCCATGTCAAAACGTTTTGCAGCCTTGTAAAGTCCGATATTTCCTTCGTTAATAAGATCCAGGAGGGAAAGTCCCCTTCCCTGATACTTTCGCGCCACGCTCACCACAAAGCGGAGGTTGCCACGAATCAAACGCTGCAAAGCGGACTTGCGGATTTCCTCGGCCTGGTCGCTCTTGATAATTTCAAGAAGAGCTTCCTCTTCTTGAGGACTCAGGGTGGGAAACCGATTCAGGTCCCTAAAATATAGCGCTTCGTTTGCATCACTCATAGAAACACATACCTTCGATTCTTCAAGGAAAATTTCCCTTAAGACACTCCAAATATGTCTTTTTACTTTGTTTTCGTCAAGTTATATAACTTATCGTAAGGGTAAATTCCTGAATTGTGACCATCGCTAAAGGAAAGCCCTGCCGCATAGCGACCAATCGACTGCACCTTCACCAGAGCGATATCAGATGAAACCGTGGAATCGTCCAACAACTTTTCACCCGTATGTTCATCGACACACAGGGCGCAGGGGCATGCGAGGCGAAGTTCGCGAATACTACATGCACCGCGAGTTCCGTCGTTCCATTCAAAGCCGAGCCTTCCGTCGTTTGTCCTGAAAACTTTCTTGGGCTGAATCATACATCCTCCACAGGAAGTTCCGCAAATTCATAGTTGAAATTCTTAAGGACCGCCTCCCCTTCGGATGCAAACATCGAAAGCGTGCGCACGGTAGCATCCGCCGCCTGCATGAACGCCTTCGCCGATTCGGAGTTCGGGTAACGAAGCACCGCGGGAGTGCCTTCGTCGCCGCAACCTGCGACTGCGGGTTCAAGCGGCACCTTCGCAATCAGCGGAACGCCCCAGCTTTTCGCGATGCGCTCGCCGCCACCTTCGCGGAAGATGTTGTGGTGCTTGCCGCACTGGTCGCAAATGAAGTAGCTCATGTTCTCGACGACGCCAATCACAGGAACGCCCACCGAGTCAAACATGGCAAGCCCCTTGCGGCAGTCCGCAAGGGCAACTTCCTGCGGTGTCGTCACCACGACGGCACCTGCCATCGGGCAATTCTGCGTGAGCGTGAGTTGGATGTCGCCCGTTCCTGGAGGGAAGTCCACGAGCAGATAGTCGAGCTTTCCCCAGCGCACATGATGGATAAAGTGCTGAATCATCTGCGACACCATCGGGCCGCGCCAGATGGTCGCCTTGTCGTTGTCCGCAAACATGCACATCGACACAATGCTTATGCCGCCCTTCGCTTCAACCGGGGCAATCGTGTTATCATCAAAGACTTCCGGAGCCTTGTCGATACCGAACATGAGTCCCATCGAAGGTCCGTAAATGTCTGCATCCAGAATACCCACGCGTGCACCCGAAAGGCTCAACGCCATAGCAAGGTTTGCCGTCACGGTAGACTTACCGACGCCGCCCTTGCCACTTGCCACCGCCACCACATGGGCGACTTCGTTGATGTAGGAAATCTTTGGAGCAGACGTCGCCGTATTGGATTCCCCGACACGTCCCTGCGCGGTAAATGTCACGTCCACGACGCTTGCGCCAAGCGACTTGACGATTGCAATGCACTGGTCCTTGAACTGGTCGCGGATGGGGCATGCCGGAGTCGTGAGCCTAAGGTCAAAGCTCACCTTGTCGCCGTCAATCTTTAGGTTCTGGACAAAATTCAGTTCCACGATATTCTTGTGGAGGTCGGGATCCTGAACCGCCCGCAGCGCATTCAAAATAGTCTGTTCATTCAGTTGCATAGTCAAAGTCCCTTGTTCAGCGAGAATTTCGGCATTCTAAGCAAGTGCGTCATGCAAGGGGGCCATTCCTCTTCGTAGTGGCTCACCAGGATAATCGTCGTCTCCTTAGAAAGCAGTTGCAACAAGTTAAAAATCTTTTCACGGTAAGCACCCTGCAGTCCCTGGGTTGGCTCGTCGAGCAGAAGCACCTTAGGCGGACGGATTGCCGCGCGCGCCATCAGCACCACACGCTTGTCGATAGGTGACAAGCTCCGGAACCGGGCATGGATGTCTTCAAAGCCCAGGTATGTCAGCCATTCCTTTGCCTTCGCGCGTTCTTCCCAGGTCGTATTCTCCGCCTTGCAGAGGTTCCCGGTAAAGCCCGTACACAGCACCTCGGAAAGGTCCAGGTCTTCACGGTACTGCAGCGCCAGTTCCGGCGAGAAGAAACCGAGCTTTGCCTTGTGTTCCCAGATGTTGAGACCATGCCCCGGACGCTCTCCTAGAAGCGTGATATCGTTCTTGTAAATCTGCGGGTGGTCCGCCGTGAGCATGCCAAGCAGCGTACTCTTGCCGGCGCCGTTTTCGCCCATGACCGCCCAGTGTTCACCCTTTCGCACCGTCCAGTTCAGGTTCTTAAGGACAGTCGTGTCGCCAAACTGGACATTCACGTTTTTCAATTCAAATAAAACTTCACCACTGTTCTCCGTAGAGATTGCTTCGTCCCTACGGTCCTCGCAATGACAATCTACCGTCTCTCGCCTAAGATCAACAATCTCGTAGTCCGTGAGTTCTGCCTTGGTGAACTTGGGCTTTGCTGCGGCATCCGGCAGCTTTCCGGCATACTGCGTAAATGTCTTGTTCGCATACACAAACGCAGGGATTTCGGGCAGCAGTTCATCTTCGCGGGCAAGGCGCACCGCAAGATTTACGCCAGGGCGCTTCGACAGGTCCACGACACTTGCCGAAAGGTGGCTGCGGTATTCTGGGTCAAGACCTCCGAACAGGTCGTTGAAGTAAATCCATTCGGGCGTTTCCATCCACATGCGCGCAAGCAGCACGCGGCGGAGTTCCCCGTTCGAAAGGCTCAGAAGCGTACGGTCCAAGACCTCCGGCGAAAGCTCCGCAATCGAGAGCGCCTCGTCAAGCTTTGCAGGGTCCGTCTCCGGCCACGCCATATCGTCGATATAGCGGTCCGTCTGCAAGAAAAACTTCTTGTTCAACAACAGATTCTTAACAAGCGGAGCTTCGGAATCGTGCAAGCTGATAAATCGCTGCTGGAAAAACGGAGCGAGAGCTCGTTGAATTTTCCGTTGCATCGCCTCCGACATCGTGGAGACATTCTTTTGCTGGTTTAAAAAATGAGTGATGACCCGATCCAAGTCTTCGCCTTCGGTGCTAAAAATCTGCACCTGCGGGAACATCTCGATCAGGGCTTCAAAGCGCTTGAATTCCATATCATCAAAGATAGAAAAAACGCTTCGCTCGCGAATTTATCACATTGCCTGATAGATTTTAAGAATAGCGAGGATCTTCCCGACAATCGCCGGAATACCCGGACACAAGAAGCAAAGAATCACGCGAGTCACGCGGTTCTTCCACCAGCGCTTCACCTGCCAAATGTCGTCGGAAAGAGTTTCCATTTCAGACACGCGCGGCGGACGCATATACACCTGCGTAAGCGCCGTAAAGAAACCGACACCGATAAGAGGAGTAAGTCCTGTAAACGGAGCCGCGATAAGCGCAACCAAGACCGTAAGCGGATGACCGCCGGCAATAATTGCACCTAGCATCGCTCCACCACCGGTAAGCATCGCCCACTGCAGGCTGAGTTCACCCGCCTTTGCTGCACCGGCATGAACGCCGACGGCGATAATGCTTGCGACAATCGCAATGGGAATCGCCCAGCCAATGATTTTCCAGATAGGGGCACTCTTCGGAATGACGCTGATGGACTCTTCGCTCGGAAGCGGCTTGTCCTCTTCGATAATTTTCGCAATGCCCCTCATGTGACCGGCACCCACCACGGCGACGATTTTTTTGCCGGGTGCAGCCTTGATCTTCATCGCCAGGAACTGGTCGCGTTCATCGATCAGCACCTGCTTCACTTCGGGGAAATTCTTGCCGAATTCCTGCATCATGGAACTTAAGGCATCTTGTTCCTTGATCTTTGCGAGTTCCTCTTCGCTAACTTCGGTCTTGTCGAATATACTTGCGAAAAGACCACCCAACAGATTCAGCTTGCGGTACCAGGGGGTACACGCCCATGTACGACGAAGCGTAATTTTGATGTCTCGGTCGGCAAGCACCAGCTCGGAGCCCTTTTCGCCCGCGACCTCGACCGCTTCCTTGAGTTCCGAACCCGGCTTCACCCCCGTCTGGGCACCCATACGCTTCTGGTAGGAGCCAAGGACTAGGTTTGCAATCAGCGTCGCCAGCTGTTTTTTCTTGATGACTTCCCGGAGGTCGGTCCTTTTCCAGCGGTCTGGGTCCTGGATGGACTTCAGGCGACCTTCGTCGAGTTCAACGCAGACGGTATCCGGGGACTCAGCCTCGATGGTTTCGCGAACCAGTTCCTTGGAAGCCTGCGAAATATGGGCAGTTCCGATCAAAATGATTTCACGGTCGTCTTTTTGAATGCGGTAAATGTCTGCGTTTTCGTTCATAGGCCTATAATGATAGCAAGAAAAAGCCGCCTAAATTGAAAAAATTTGCACTTTTTTGTTTACTTTGCGAAAAAATGTTTATATTTAAATCAAATTCTATTTTTTCGGAGGCTAAACCCTATGAAAAAACTTCTTGCTTGTTTTTCTTTTGTCGCACTGGTTCTGACCGCCTGTGCAGGTTCCAAGTCGGATGACCCCGAGGCACTGGATAACGCTCTCGTGGCGTTCACCTCTTGCGTGCAGGGTTCCCGCTGGCAGGAAGCCCTGGAATACGTCACCCCGGACGAAGCTGACGCCATCGCATCCGATGACGGCTACGAATTCAAGGACCAGTACAAGACCGCAGCTCGCCGTCTCCCACTTTCTACGCTCCGCAAGGCCGGGCTTGAAGTGGATGGTCGCGGTCGTCTAATCGGTATCAAGGCTGCCATGGACGAAGCAAACGAACGCTACGTGATGTCCGAAGAGCAGGCCAAGGTCGGCACGAACCTGAAGCAGATGGAAGACGAACGCATCAAGCGCCGCCTCGAACAGGGTCAGAAGATCCTGCAGGAAGAAGAATCCGAAGCCAACCAGGAACAGGAAGAAATCGTCTATTCCAACAAACTGACCGACGAAGAAAAGCGTAAGTACGGCAGCACCCGCGACCTGCAGGCCCCTGAAGCCTACCAGGACGAAAACACCCAGGAAGCCGAAGAAGAACTCTACGGTGGCGATTACGAAAATCCGTAATGTTTGACTCGTTTAAAATGATTTCAAAAACGGCGCTTTTCAGGGCGTCGTTTTTTGCAGTATTGTCCGCCATCCTTTTAAGCCTTACCGCATGCGGAGACCTGGGTCCAAACCCGCATGCAAACGGGGCTAGGTACAACAGGAGCAGCAACTACTATTATGTGGAGACCTGCAGCTACAATATCGTGAGCTATGCCGTCTATGCTTGCAGCGAACTCGAAAGCCTGAGCCGTCCCAATCACGTGAGTCTTCGCGTCGACAGCGACGGATTTGCAAGTCTCGAGATTAACGGAGACCATTACTACTACATGGAATCCGAATATGTCGAAGGTTACGACGACGAATTTGGCAGTTTTTTCCACTTTTACCAGGACGATGACGAGCTGACCATCTATAAAGACGGCTATACATTCGCCTATTGGAACCGTTTCGAGGGCAAAGTCACTTTCTACTACTATGATTTTTTCTAAATATTGCGCCACTCATGAGTAGTTCTGAAAATTTCGTTATCGCCCTTGACGGCGGCTCCGGCACCGGAAAGAGCACCACGGCAAAGCTCGTGGCAAAGACCCTCGGCATCACCTATTTGGATACCGGCGCCATGTACCGCGCCGTGACGCTTGCCGCCCTCGACAAGGGACTTCCCGCCGAAGAAGGTCCTGCCATGGACGAACTTCTCTCCAACCTCACCCTCGGGTTCGACTCCGAGAACCATGTGCTCATCAATGGTGTATGCCGCGAAAGCGAAATCCGCGGCATGAAGGTGTCGAGCAACGTGAGCATCTACTGCGCCCTCCCCTCTGTCCGCGCCGCCATGACCAAGCAGCAGCGCGAAATCGGCAAGAAGCAGAGCTGCATCTTGGATGGACGCGACATCGGAACGGTCGTCTTCCCCGACGCGAAGTACAAGTTTTTCATGGTGACGGACGTGAAAGTCCGCGCCGAACGCCGCTACAAGGAACTCCTTGAAAAAGGCGAAAAGGTAACGCTTGAAGAAGTCCTCAACAACCTGGTCGAACGTGACCGTCTGGACTCCTCCCGTGCCACCGCCCCGTTAAAAAAAGCGGACGACGCTATTGAAATTGACACTACACACATCTCAATCCAACAACAGGTTCAAAAGATTCTCGACTACGTAGGTGTAGTGGCGTAGCCTGAATCCTTTGTTCCACAACCCAATCAAACAATATGTCTCAAAATCTCAAATTCGGTACCGCTGAAGATCTCGCTGAAATCCTCGCCGCACAGGGCGAATGCAGCCCCGACTTCCGTAAGCAGAACGCTGACGTTTACGCCGGCATGGATTGCCTCGAACAGGGCAAGCTCGTCACTGGTAAGATCAGCCAGGTGAACGACCAGGAAGTCCTGATCGACGTGAACTACAAATCCGAAGGTGTCATTGACCGTAGTGAATTCAAGGACACGGACTCCCTCGAAATCGGTTCCGAAATCGAAGTGTTTGTCGAAAAGCTCGAAGATGAAGACGGTCGTCTCATCCTTTCGAAGCAGAAGGCCGACTTCGTTCGCGTGTGGGATCGCATCCACGCTGCATTCGAAAACAACGAAGTCGTGCGCGGTACGCTCACGAAGCGTATCAAGGGCGGTGTGGTTGTCGACCTGTTCGGCATCGACGCCTTCCTCCCGGGTTCCCAGATCGACCTCCGTCAGATCCCGGACATCAACGCCCTCATCGGTCAGGAATTCGACCTCAAGGTTATCAAGGTCAACAAGACCCGTCGCAACATCGTCGTGTCTCGCCGTGTTGTTCTCGAAGAAGAACGCAACAAGCAGCGTGGCGACGTGCTCGAAACCCTCGAAAAGGGTCAGGTCCGCAAGGGTATCGTCAAGAACATCACCGACTTCGGTGCATTCATTGACCTCGGCGGCGTAGACGGCCTCCTCCACATCACCGACATGAGCTACAAGCGCATCAACCACCCCACCGAAATGGTTCAGCTTGGCCAGGAAGTCGAAGTTATGGTTCTCGACTTCAACGACAAGAA
>JAFXRC010000034.1 GCA_017526585.1 Fibrobacter sp.
GCTCATCCACGACATGAGCCCGACCGATTCCCACTTCGACGCGAACCGCTGCGGCACTCCGCTTTGCGAAATCGTGACCGAACCGGATATCCGTAGCCCGGAAGAAGCCGTGCTCGTCTTGAAGAAGATCAAGCAGACGCTGGAATACACCCGCGTGTCCAACGCCAACATGGAAAACGGCAACATGCGCTGCGATGGCAACATTTCTCTGCGCAAGAGCGAAGACGCTCCGTTCGGTATCCGCGCCGAAATCAAGAACCTGAACAGCTTTACGAACCTCGAAAAGGCTCTCTACTGCGAAATGAACCTGCAGGCCTCGACGCTCGACGCCGGCAAGGAAGTGGAACAGTGCACCAAGCGTTACGACCCCAATGCGGACAAGACTATCGTCATCCGCTCCAAGGAAGACGCCCACGACTACAAGTACTTCCCGGAACCGGACATGGTCCGCCTCGTGACCGACCCTGCCTTCGTTGAAGAAATCCGCCGCACGCTTCCGGAACTGCCGGATGCCCGCCGCAAGCGCTTCATGGACGACTTCGGTGTTTCCGAATACGACGCCATGGTGCTGACTGAAGACCGCGATGTGAGCGAATGGTACGACACCGCCGCCAAGAACTGCAAGAACGGCAAGGTGCTCGCCAACTGGGTGATTACCGAACTCCTCGCCAAGGTGAAGGAACTTGAAGGTGGCCTCTCCGCCCTCAAGATCAAGCCCGAAGACCTCTGCAAGCTCGTGAACCTCATCGCCGACAACACTATCAACGGTAAGATTGCAAAGACGGTCTTCGCCGAGATGTTCGAAACCGGTAAGGATCCCGAAGCTATCGTGAAGGAAAAGGGCCTCGTGCAGGTGACCGACACCGGTGCCATCGAAGAAGTGGTCCGCGCCGTCTGTGCCGAAAATGCCGCCCAGTTCGCCGAATTCAAGGCTGGCAAGGTTGCTTTGAAGGGCTTCTTGGTCGGTATGACCATGCGCAAGTCCGGCGGCAAGGCTAACCCGGGCCTCGTGAACCAGATCCTCGACAAGCTCGCGAAGGAATAATGGCTAAGTTCGTTCTTGTTGTGCTTATTGCGCTCCTGTCTGCAGGGGCGTCTTTTGCCGCAGACAAGCTCGACAAGTACGACAGCGCTTACGTGAGTACACTGAACATGACTGACGAAGAAGCGGCGGAACTCTACGGCGTTGATTCGACCAAGCTGAACCAGGGGCCGACCCTCCAGGAGCTCAACGAAGAAAATCCGAGTTACGTCAAGCGCGAATATAACCACCGCCAGCAAGTCATCGTTGGCAGCGTGGTGATGCTCTGCGTCGCCGTCGCCATGGTGCTCATGAACAATTATAACCCGAAAAGGTAGACTCCTATGAACTACACAGACGAAGCAAAACAGAATTTCAAGGCCCTCTCCAAGAACCCGTATCCCGGTCGTGGCATCGTGCTCGGCACCAGCGCCGACGGCAAGTCCTACGTTCAGGTCTACTGGATCATGGGGCGCAGCGTGAACAGCCGCAATCGCGTTTTCGAGATGGAAGCCAAGACTGGCTTCATGAAGACGAAGGCTTTCGACGAGTCCAAGCTCACGGACCCACACCTGATTATCTACTACCCGGCACGTCACACCGCTGACGTCCAGATTATCACGAACGGTGACCAGACCGACACCATTTACGACGCCATCAAGCTCGGCGGCACTTTTGAAAGCGCACTCGCTACGCGTCAGTACGAAGATGATGCCCCGAACTTCACGCCGCGTATTTCAGGTATCCATTACAAGAATGCCCAGCCGGCCCTCTACAAGCTCTCTATCCTCAAGAGCCGTAACAACTGCGAAGACGCTGGTTGCGAACGCATGACGTTTGAGTTCGAGAAGGCTCTGCCGGGTCTCGGCCACTTCATCAGCACCTACGAAACTGACGGTAACCCGATTCCGAGCTTCAAGGGTTTCCCGCAGCTGATGCCGATTTTTGACAATGCCGAAGACACGCTCAAGAAGTACTGGGCTGCTCTCGACAAGGACAACAAGGTGTCTCTGATGGTCAAGTGGATCGACCGCAAGACCTTCAAGGCCAAGACCCTGATTGTCAATAAGAATAAGTAACTAGGCGAGAGTCGCGGCAATTTGCTCGCAACCTTAAAACTTATTTCTCCACCACGTTCCCAAGGATGTGGTGGATTTTTTTGATGCCGTCGAATGCCGAGGGGCTGCTGATGTAGTAGAAAATTTGCTCCACGAGCGCATCGGTGTTGAAGTCGTAAGAGGGAATGCGCAAGAGGTAGCTTTCCATGGAATTGTCGAAGGCGATGTAGGTCGGCCCGATGTTTGGTTCGGGGATTTCCATGTTGTTTTCTTCGACCATTTCCATGAAGATTCCCGCGACTTCATCGTTCACGCAAATCCAGGGCATGTTGTTGCCGTTTTTCGCCTGGAATTCGAGGGCGCGTTCGGCGAGTGTCTTTAGCTTCTCTTTTTCGAGAGTGCGCGCCATGATTTCCACGGAGAGCTTTTCGACTTTTTTGCGGGCAATTTGTTTGTAATCCCAGGGGCTTGCGAATTCCGCATCCACGTAGGGATGCACTACTAGACCCGATTCTTCGAGACCGGTGAGGCGGTCTTTTGACCAAGAACTGTTGTGGTACGGCGAAAAGTAACCGACTTCGGTCACGCCGAGGCCAAGCAGGTAGCGGCCGATTTCTTTACCGGGGGTCTTGCCGAAGGTGGAATTGAAGAAAATCCAGTTATCCTTGCGCAAGAAGCTGCGGGGCACGGCATCGATGGGATGTTCCCACCATACGGCCACGGGGAATTTGGCGTCGGCGAAGAATGTCAGGAGTGGTCTGAAGTTCTGCACCAACAGCGTCGAAAGTACGGCGCCCACGGCGTTCGGGTGTTCCGAAAGCTTACAGGGTTTGCCGCTGCGGTCGATGAGCTTGCCCGATGCGTCGTTGATGCCGAAGAGGGTCAGCTTGTAATGGTTCTTACCTGCGGTCTTGTAAATCAGGCGCAAGAAGTCCAGTTCGCGTTCACTTTCGGCGCTGAATCCGCCCCAGCTGTTACAACGCGTCACGAAGATGAGTTCGCTGAGAGGAACCTCGTCTCTTTGCTGTTGTTTGCGGTAAAAGACGTACTGGCGGCCTTCCTTTTTCAGGATGTTTCGTGCGACCTTTTCTTCGAGGAACTTGCGGAGAGTGCCCTGCGACACATTGTAGCGGGCGGAGAGTTCCTTGGAAAGCGGAAGCGGCTGCGAGGGCTTTAGGTAGCCTTGAGCAAAGTCGCGCTCGAATGCCTTGGCGAGCTTTTCGGAAACGGTCTCGTGAACGTAGGGAACCTTGGTCCGTAGGGGAGACGTGCCCCAAAAGCAGCCCTTTCCCTGAATCTTGCAAATTTTTCCAGCGGATTCTAGCTCAGCGAGCGCCGCCTGCACCGTGCCCGACGATGCGCCGAAGCTCTTGATCATGGAACGCACCGACGGGAGTCGGTCGCCCTCGGCGAGGTTCATATCGAGCAAAGCCTTGATAATCCGCTGTTTCATGTCCGAAAAATAATAAAAACTGTGAGCGACAAAGCCCCAAGCGTTAAGCTGGGGCGGTCGCGAGAGCGCGAGCCAATGGTAAGAACTGATTTGATTGCAGCTCGCGCGGTCATTAAATAAAAAGACCCGCACAGGGGAGGTTCCTATGCGGGTCGGGGTTGTTTGGGGTTGGATGAATTTCTAGAAGTTGAAGTCTACCTGGTAGTTGGCCTTGTTGTTCGGGTTCACGCGAGCACCCTTGGCATTGACCTTACCGCGGACTTCCTTGTTGAGCATCTGAGTGCGAATCGGACGGATTGCGTCTGTCGTGCTGGAAGAGCTGAACTGGTTGAATTCGCTGCTGGAGCTAGTCGGGTTAGACTGTTCGCTGCTGGAGGACTGCTGCGAAGATCCGCTGATCATAGCGTCACCTTCAGGATCTTGGGGAACCTGTCCAGTGAAACTTTCCTGCCCCTTCTTGGTCAGAGCAATAATGGCCATGCCATCCTTTGTATAGACATTGTTCGGACTGATGTCGACACGGTTGCCGTCAAAAGTCCAGTCACCCAAGCTCCAGCGGCTTGTATCGAATGTCTTGAAATCGTCTGTCCATAGAAGTTTGAAGTCGCTTCCGTTATCGCCCTCTCCCGGCTTGTATTCGTAAACCTTGACCCAGTTGATGAACTGATAAACGGGGAGGATATTGTCATTCCATGCGCCAACCCACCCCGCGTCTTCATGAGACCAGAGGTTGAATCGGAGACCCTGTTTCTTTTTGCCGAGGTCTTCCACCTGGTTGCAGTAGCTCTGTTGTTGACCGCCGTCTTCGGTTTTGCAGCCGCTTTCCTGTCCCTTAACTGTTTTACGAACGACTTGACCGTCAATAGTCCATGCAACATAATTGGGTGTCCATTCCATGCCGTAAGTGTGGAATGACTGGTTTGAAGCTGGGGCTATGTCGTGAAGCTTTTCGCTTGTAATTTTGCGGTTGGGCTGTCCGTCACTAGGACCATATCCTGTAATGATATTCGACTGGAATTTGCTAGGATTTTTACCCAAAATTTCGATATCCACTTCGACCCAGGGTTCGTTGCCGCCCAGGTAGGAGTCATTGTGGTAGAGGAACATGGAGCTTACCGTACCGGAGCCGGCTGCCATCTGCATACGGGCTTCAAACTTACCGTACATCCAGGTTTCGTTGGTGTAGAGTTCTGCGCCAGAATAGTCTTTTGCCATAGTTGCTACCGCCGCGATTGCGAGTACGGAAAGAGTTGTTTTAAGATGCATTTTGCCTCCAATAAACACATCCACATTCACCTATAATGAATCTATAAAGAAAAAATAGGTGCCGCAACACCTGCAAATGTCAAAAAGATAAATGTGTATCAACCGAACTATGAAAAGGGAGAAGTCTCTCCCTGATTTCAGCCCCGATTATTGTTGCAGAAGCAATCCAATACTGAATGAAATCGGGGCTTCCATCACCCTTTCGCCTAGGGCGGACAGCACTTAGCGACTTGTCGCTTAGTGCGCATGGCCACCAGGGTGGGGCTCCGCCCCTAAAACCCTAGAATTCGGGGAAATTTTTTGCTTAAAGATCCAGCGATTCCTGCGCGAAAGTCTCGGCGAGTGCTTTCGGGATGCTCTTGTGGAACATCTCGTAGGCGGTGCGCGTGGCGGTACGGCCACGCGGCGTTCGCGCGAGGAGCCCCTTGCGTATCAGGTACGGCTCATAGACTTCTTCGAGGGTGTCCGGCTCCTCGCCGAGCGCGGCCCCGATGGTGCCCAGCCCCACGGGGCCTCCGCCGAACTTGTCGATAATCATCGACAGAATTTTACGGTCCATGTGATCTAAGCCTTCGCCATCGATACCAAGCATTTCAAGCGTCTTGGAAGCCGACATCAGGTCGATGACGCCCGTGCCGCGGACCTGCGCCACATCCCGGCAGCGTCTCAGCACGCGGTTTGCGATACGTGGTGTACCGCGACAGCGCCCACTCAAGAGTTTGGCGGCATCGTCTTCGAGACCTATATTCAAAATTTTTGCGCTACGCATCAAGATGCTCTTGATGTCGTCCTCATCGTAGAGTTCCAGACGGTAATGGAGTCCGAATCGGTCTCGCAGCGGACTCGTGAGCAAACCGCTGCGGGTTGTTGCTCCCACTAGCGTAAAATGCTTAAGCGGCAGGTTTACGCTGCGGGCTGCCGGTCCGGAATCGAGCATGATGTCGAGTCTAAAATCTTCCATAGCGGGGTAGAGGTATTCCTCGACCACGCGGTTCAAACGGTGAATTTCATCGATGAACAGAATGTCGTTCTCTTGCAGGCTCGTCAAGAGCCCGGCCAAGTCGCTGGCCTTATCGAGTACAGGGCCGCTGGTAATATGGATGTTCACGCCCATTTCTTTGGCGATGATTCCTGCCAAAGTTGTTTTGCCAAGACCCGGAGGTCCGCAGAAAAGACAATGGTCCAGCGCATCGCCACGATGTTTCGCGGCTTCTATCGCAATCGAAAGGCTTTCCTTGATGTTCTTTTGGCCGGTAAACTCGTCAAGGCTTGGCGGACGCAGTGTGCGTTCGATATCGCTTTCGTCGCCCGTCCGGCGTTCCGGAGAAATAATACGCTGGTCGTCCATATGCAAGTTCTTCTAGAGTTTGCTTCGACCCCTTTGGGGTCTCGCAATGACGTTAAATTTAAGATTTCATCAGCAGTTCGTGTCTCGCAATGACGTTTTTAAAGATACTTCAAAGCCTCGGGGATAAGCGTTGCTGCGTCTGCTGCGTCTCCTAGGATTTCTGCCGCCTTGACCACCGCCTTTTCAGCAGCGGGGTCCTTGACGCCGAGCGTATGCAAGGCAAGGACCGCTTCCATCTTTGCGCCCGTGAGCACGCCCATTCCGGTGATTCCGGAGCCTTCGACATCGCCCAAAGCCTGCAGCATGGCTCCTGCTTTTTCTTTGAGCGAAAGCACCATCTGTTCGCAAGTCTTTTTGCCGAGCCCCTTGATCTTTCCGAGAGCGCTCTTGTTGTCGCTTGCGATCATGTTCAAGAGGTCAGCGGGGGAGCTGCCACTCAGAATGCGTTGGGCGAGCTTTGGTCCCACGCCGTTCACTTCGAGTAGCATGATAAAGGTGTCTTTCTCGGTCTTGTCGGCAAAACCGAACAGTGTCATGGAATCTTCACGCACCACCAAGTTCGTGTAAAGCGTGACTTCGCTTTCGACATCAGGCAATTTGCCCGCCGTATAGGCGGAAATATTGACACCGTAACCGACGCCGTTCACATCGACGACCACAAAAGTGGGGGATTTCTCGATCAAGATTCCATGAATTCGCTCAATCATCGCCTAAAATACCTGAAAAGTAATAAACAATTGTTCACCTGCACAAATATATACTATTTTGTTTGCGGTGTCAAGTACTTTTGGAGCTTTTTCACAATTATTTAGAACGGCGTGAAAACCAATCCGGCATGCATGCCAATGAGCATGAGGTTCGAAACACCGACAAATAGTTCATCGTCATAGACATCTTGAGTCTGTATTTCAAAATGCGCTATTAACGAAAAATTCTTGTTAATGATGAAGGTTCCGCCAAAAAGAAAGGCGACATCGACTGGGGTCCTTGATTTTTCGTCTATAAAATCGACAGATTTGTATTCATCTTTAATCGGAATGGAGATTTTGGAACCGACATCAAGCATTGCCGGGATTGTTCTTCCTTTTAGGGCGAATAGCAAAGGGAAACTGACGCGCATCTGGGTGATGTTCCCGTGTTCCGGGTCGCGATTTTTCTCTTCGAACCACGGGCTTTTGGCAGAATATTCCGTTTTCAAGAAGAAATTTTCGTTATGAATGAGGTAAGTGAATTCGTACAGAGCGCCCAGTTTTATAGCGATGGTTGCTTCGGTTATGGGGATTGTCGCGAGTAGTCCTATGTTCAGAGGATAACCGTAGAATAGTGTAACCGGTTCAATATTTCCACTGGTTCTATCGCGGTCATAATAGGCATATTTGTCTTTGCCGAATAGTTCCTTTACGCCGACAGAGGCAAGTAGGCCGACTTGAAAGCGGAAGGGGATAGTGGGCTTTTCGGCTTCTACACGAGCTTTTTCTGCCTTGGTAACGCTATCCTTGTATTGCTTAGTGTCTTCTACGATAATGCGGATAATGCGGTAGCCTTCTGGAGTGCGTTCCGGTTCAGAAGCGACATTTTCTACAATCGAAGTATCTGCGGGAGCTTCTTCCGTTACGGTTTCGACAAGAGGGGAGTTGTTTTGCGCATTTTCGGGCGCTTGGTCGGAATCGACTTGAGCGTGGGTGAGTGCTACTGCAAAAAGGAGAATGCCTAGAATAGAGTATTTCATGAGATTCTCCTAGTAACACCGGTTGTCGTTGAGTAATTTTTCGAGTTCTTCCTCGGTATAGTAAGCCGAACATCTCTCTTCTACATCTTCGATAATTTTTTCTCCGTTCAGTCCTGTATCGAATGTCAAGCCTGTGATTCCGCCCGCTCCTGAGCCAATGCCGACCGAGTATAGGAGAAATAAACCTGTATTAAAGGAACCTTGGGATGCTAGGAGAAAAAACGGAAGAATTGCCATGGCTCCTAATCCAAATATGGCTCCGCCAACAATGACACCATAGACTGTACCGTGTAGAGCGTGGTTTCTTGCAAAATAGGAGTTGTTTTTGATGCCGTTTTTACAGAGGGTGACGCTATCCCTGGGAATGGCGACAAAAAGACCGTCCTTGGGGGTAGTTATATCGTAACCAATACTGTCTTTGAGTGGAACGACGATATTCCTGTTTTGGGGATCGTAACAAAAGCGATGATTTGCAAAGAACATGACGCTATCTTCGCTGCCGGGTGTTTTGACTTCATAGGCAAAATCACCTCTATATTTGACTTTGATTTCGGCATTCTCGTACTTGACGATTTCGCCTTTGCTCGTTTCAGGTTTGTCGAGTGGATGGTATGTACGCGTAGGATTCGTACATCCTGTTAGAATCAAAAATATCGAAGCAATGAATAAGAGAACTCGCATGAATGTTTCCTCCCAGAATCATCATGCCAAATATATACAAAATAAGACAATTTGAAAATAAAATATGAAATAGGCGTCATCCTTTCTGAGATTATTTAGTTTACATAATCCGCATTATCGGCAATAAATATAGAAAAGGACGAGGGGAGCTTTGCCTGGTGAAATCATGGATTTTCGCCTAAAAACGCCCATATGGAGCTTGGCGCATGTTCCTTTTTGTTATATTGTACCAGGATTTACGATATATACAATATGAAGAAAACAACGAACTGTTCAATCCGTTCTCTCGCCCTGGTGGCTTTATCCATTCTGACAATTCTGTTTGCCGGCTGTGCGACGGTCAAGAAACTTTCCGCTGCAGACATTCTCTCCAAGACAAAGCTCGAATTTGAAAGCCTGTCGCTTGATTCTGCATCCATCAACAAGGATCTTTTCCCCAAGTCGAACGACCTGAAGAAAGGACTTTTGCCGAACCCGCACGTGGTCGCCCTGGTGCAGGATTTTGCTCGTGGAATCCTTGAGAAGGAAATTGGCAAGGCTCACCTGACCGTAGCCCTTAACGCCAAGAATACGGGCGAAGATACGCTCTGGATTCGAGGGCTCATGGCGAGCCTTGTGCTGGATTCTTTGATGGAGCTCCCCGTGGCGCTTCGCGATACGGTAAAGCTTGTTCCTGGCGACAACAAGGTGATTCTTGTAACCGAAATGCCTATTGACCGCCGCATTTTCAGGCTTATGGAAGTTAATGTCGTCCACATCGTGGGCCGTATGGATGTGTCACTCAAGGCGTCCGATGAGGCGTTCACGCTCGACTTCAACCAGGATCGCAAAATCAGCCAAGAAGAAAAGCAAGCTCTCGCCGACAAGGCCCGTACATCGGTGCTTGACAACATCGTGAGCGATTGGGTAGGGGCGATATCATTTTAGAGGTTTTTTATGCGCACTTTTGTACCTGAAAATTTTAATGTGGACAACGTAGAAGAGATCAAGCGCCTCTACCAGAGCTTGTTGTTGGAAGATGTCGGCAACTCCCCCGACGCCCTCCGCACCTGGATTCTGAAGTGGAGCGAGCTCGGTTCGGTGCTTTCGGAAGTCTCTTGCCGCCGCTATGTGGCCATGACCGTGAATACCAAGGACGAAGCCGCCGCCAAGGCTTACGAAGACTTTGTAAGCAATGTGGACCCCGTCTCCAACGAATACAGCGACAAGCTTAACAAGAAGTTGATGGCGCACCCCGCGAAAGACAAGCTGCAAGGCGAATTCGGCGTATGGTTCAAAAGTGTGCAGGTGTCTTTAGACCTGTTCTCCCCCGCAAACATTCCGCTTGAAACCGAAGAAACTATCGCCATTCAAGCCTACCAGAAGATTACCGGCGGCATGAGCGTGGATTTCGACGGCGGAATCAAGACCATGCAGCAGCTGGGGGCTTACCTGGAAAAAAACGATCGCGACCTGCGCGAGCGCGCCTTCCGCACCATGTGGGACCGTCGCCTTAAAGACAAGGATGCGCTTGACGCTTCCTTCGACAAGCTTTTCCAGATTCGCAACAAAATTGCGAAGAATGCCGGCTGCAAGGACTTCATCGACTATATTTTCCTCGCCAAGCGGCGTTTCGACTACTCCCCTGCCGACTGTAAGAATTTCCACGAAAGTGTCGAAAAGCTTGTGCTTCCGCTCCTAAAGGAAATCTACAAGAAGCGTGCCGAGAAGATGAATCTGGAGACACTCCGCCCCTGGGATTTAAGCGTCGATCCGCTGAACCGCGCGCCCCTGAAGCCCTACAAGAACGGCGACGAGCTGATTGAGAAGGTCGACCAGATTTTCGAATCGATACACCCGCAGGCAGGCAAGTGGGCCCGCGAAATGCAGGCGAAAAAGCTGATCGACCCCGATAGCCGCATTGGTAAGGCTCCTGGTGGCTACCAGATCGGTTTCGACGAGAGCCGTCTCCCTTTCATCTTTATGAACTCGGCGGAAACCGACCGCGACATCTATACGCTGCTGCACGAATCGGGACACTCCTTCCACCAGTATGCGCTTGCGAACCAGCCTATCCTCGCCTACCGCGATGTTCCGTCGGAATTTGCCGAAGTCGCGAGCATGAGCATGGAGCTCATCGGCACGAGCAACCTGAAGCCCTTCTACGGCAACGATGAAGAGGCGATTCGCCGTAGCATTGAAGGTGAACTTGAAGATGTGATTTGGCTGTTCCCGTGGGTGGCTAGCATCGACAGCTTCCAGCATGAGCTTTACAGCCGACCGAACCATAACGCCAAGGACCGCGAAGAAATTTGGTCGAAGATTATGGACCGCTACGATGCGGGCGTGGACTACTCCGGATTCGAGGCGGTCCGCCGCAACCTGTGGC
Organism: Fibrobacter sp.; assembly: GCA_017526585.1. GTDB lineage: Bacteria > Fibrobacterota > Fibrobacteria > Fibrobacterales > Fibrobacteraceae > Fibrobacter. The sequence goes on from JAFXRC010000034.1 coordinate 10,925, forward strand.
AGAAGCAGCTGCACCTGTTCGAGTGCCCGTTCTACTACATCGAGTACGGGATTGCCCAGCTCGGGGCGCTCCAGGTGTGGGCAAACTTCAAGAAGGACCCGAAAAAGGCGATTGACGACCTGTTCAAGGCGGAAAGTCTGGGTGACAGTCGCCCGCTTCCGGAGCTTTTTGCCACGGCAAATATCAAGTTTGACTTCACTGCGAAGACGATTGAGCCCCTGATGCAGGTCGTTTATGATGAATTGAGTCGCGGTTAAGCGTTTTGAATAAGGAATTTTTACAAAAAAAGTTCATTTTTTCGTAAAAAAAGCCCAAAATCGCTTGACAAAGACAAAATAATAACCTATATTTGGCGCACATCCTGGAGGGATGGCCGAGTGGTTGAAGGCGCACGCTTGGAAAGCGTGTTTACCTCACGGTAACGAGGGTTCGAATCCCTCTCCCTCTTCTAAACATTTTCAGAGGTACCTAAATGGCTGCAGACCAGAGAGTCTATCTTGACGATATCTATGCTAGCGAGCAATGTCAAGGCTCCGTTTTCCGTGCAGTAGTCATGATGGCTCAGGAAGCCCGTTTCATTAACAAGCAGGCTAACCAGGGTTACATCACCTTGACCAAGAAACCCACCACCATCGCCATGTACAAGTTCAAGGAAGGCAAGCTCACCTTGACCGAGAAGAAGGCTGGTGAACAGGCTGAAGCGGAAGTTGCTGCTGTTGAACCCGAAATGACTGCCGCCAATGCCGCACAGGTTTCCGGTGCAGCAGACGACGCCTTCGGCGCATAATCGCTCACTTCTGAAGTAAAATTTGAAAAGCGGCTCAAGCGAGCCGCTTTTCTTTTTGTTCTCCTCTCTTTTTTCTTCCCCAACCCCTATAACCTCTCGGTTCTCGCCACCACGACTCATTTTAAAATGAGTCGCCTGTGGCTCACACTATACCTGAGCGCTCTTGGTGTAGTATGTTTCCGGGAACGCCTTAGCGGCACATTCGTTGCAAAGCATGCGGAGCCTTGTCTCGGGTGCCGTACCGACGCGGATCTGGGCGCCGCAGTCGGAGCACTTGGTGACAAAGACAACGGACAGTGGCACTGTCTGCGGCTGGACGCCCTTGCCTTCGCCGACCTTGTGGACGGTATTGCGGAAGATGACTTCCCCGTCGTCGTTCTGGTAGATTTCACGCACGATGCAGCAGTCGAAGCTGCGCCCACGACGATTTTTCATGCGGGCGTTAAAGCTTGCGCTCTGGGTATCGCGGCGGAAACTTTCCCAGTCGCTTGTGTAGCGGTAAAGGTCCGTGACATAGTGCCACGGAAGTTCCGACGGTTCGAAACCGAACATGCGGCAGAAGCGCCGGTTTCCGCTGAGAAGGCGGCCATGTTCATTGACTTCGAAATATGCTAGATCGATAGTGTTCATCATTGTTCGCCTCCTTACTGATAGTACCTGTAAAGTACATCGCCTGAATCGATTGCTTTTTCACCCAACCGCACATCGCTCAGTTTCACATCAAAATTTTCTTCGCCAAAGACAAACGGCGGAACGCCTTCGCTCTTCGAGAGCGAGTAGCCAGCGTAATTATTCGCAATGAGGAAGCCGTTCTTGTAGAGCTTCAGCAAACCGTTTTGTACCGTGACCGTGACGGATAGTATTGCGTACGGCTTGATTTCTGCTCCGGAGACGACTGCCGAATTGCAAGAGAACTCGTTGTTCTTTCCGACAAAGAAGGCAAGCGACGGTGCTGTTGTTCCGCATTCTCCGTTGATGAGTGCCACGCTGAAGAAACTCGCCTTGTCATCGAACTGACCGAAGATGTTTTTGATATAACTTGTTGTCGTATCCAGCTGTTTCAGCTGGAACTGGACTTCGACATTCCATTCGGCAAGGCTTGCGACAATGCCGTCTTGGTCGGGCTCCGTCGAGGCGTTTGCGATGTCAGCACTCCAATGTTTTACGACGCCATAATCAATATCGTGCGGAAGTTCATTGGTGGCGATGGAAGAGATGAATCCGTCGTGACCTGCGGGGATGATTGAAAGACCGCTGTTGCCATTCTTGCCGCCGTCAACTGTCGGTGTGCCGCCGCCAATAACGGTCGAATCGCTGGGATCCGTAGATGAGGTGTCGCTGCCGACGGAGGGGGCTGTATCAGCTTCTCCATCGTAATAAACGGTTTCTACAGGTGGAGCCTTCAAGCTTGCCGCAGTGATTGAAGATATGGCTGATGCGGAAACGGGACCGTAAAGACTGTTGCCGTAGGTTCCTTTTTGTACAAGGTAGGCAATCTCGTCGTTTCCTAACGAAACGAACATCGGGTAGGTTCCCTCCGGCAGATTGCTCAGCGTGAAGTAACCCAGCGAATCGGTTTGTGTCTGCTGCGTGCCGTTGGGCAACTTGACGGAGATGTCCAGTATTTGTCCGTTGGTATTGTAAAGTATGCCGTTGAAGTCGGATCCGATGGGCGCATCGAATGCCGGCGTATTGACGATATCGTTGATGGTATCGTTGTCGACGACCGTCTGCTTATCAGAATATTCTTGCCTGGTGGTGTCTGGAATGGCAGAATCCACAGTGCCGGGGGCGGTGACTTGGGGTGCGCTGTCGGTTTCGATGGGCGCGCTTTGGTCATCTTCTGCTGCACCGATGATGGAGTTGGTTTCCTCTCCGACGCCACCTGCGCAGGCGCTCAGGATAAAGGCGGTGAAACTTGCTGCAAGGACTGCGGCAAATTGAAGCAAGGAAAGTCTTGTCGAGAACATCTTAAACATGGCTTTCCTCCTTGGGCAAGGTGTTTGTCAGGGGGAAAAGCTGCACGTTCAGGCGGTAGACGCGCTCTTCGCCGGAATCGTCCATAACGATGGCACTGATGCGGCGACGGAATTCTGCGATTTCCTTGGTGATTTTTTCAAAGGCGTTTTCGGAGATGCCGATGGTGAGACCGGATACGTCGCGTTCGTTGACGGGAACCTGGTCTAGGCTCTGCACGGCGAGTTCGCCCATCTGGCGGTGCATTTCGCGGATGGCGAGCGAGGTGACGTCAAGGTTGCCCGTGGTGATGGAGCGGTTGCCTTGCCTGTAATGGCCCTGCTCGTCTTTTTCGAGCATGCCGTTCTTCTCAAGAAGCTTGAGAGAATTTTTCACGTTGGAGGTCGCGGACTCAAAGACGAGCTCCCCCGCCATCTGGGCGGGTGTCGCGCCGTCTAGGCGCGGGGCCATTTCGCGGAGCACCGGGTTCAGCCAGCTGCCATAATAGTCATACTGATCTTCTCCTACAATCGCAAAGGAGTTCTCGTTGGCAAGCTTGCGCATCTCGGCAAAATACTTCTTCTTGGCGGCAGAAGATTTTTCCTGGTTGAAGGCGACCAGGAGCCTGAAATACTGCAGGTCTGCACCGACAAGGCCCATGGCTGATGCGACGCGTTCGATGCCCGCTTCGCTCAGGTTCGCCTTGCCATCGCAAACCAGTTTCAGGAATACCGGGGAGGAATATCCGGCGGCCTTCGCGAAGTCACGCCACGTAAAACCGGAGCGTTCTTTGCGCTCGGCATAGTAGTCGCGAATGTAGACGCGGTAGCTGCTGTATTCCAATACGGGTTTCATGTCCACAAATATATATTCTCGTTTTTCAAAAGTCAATAGTTTATGATACAAAAATTTGAATTTTAGTTTAATTTTGTTGTATATTTACGATTTTGATTAAATTTAAGCAATTTTCTATGATACAAAATTACAAAAAACGATGATACAAATCATCTTTTTCGTTTCAGTCGAGACTCTCCGAATGTTGAATATGCAGATTAAACACTATTTTACGCAAATTTTCAAAAAAATTCCGTTCTTTTACCTTTAATCTTTATATTTTTCATCTTGGATTTTACGCTTTTGGCTCCAAATGGGCCGAAAGTGCACATAAATCAGATTTTTTCGAAAAAACCTAAAAATTGGAGACACACATGGCAAAAAAGATGATTGCGTGTGATGGTAACGAGGCCACCGCTAGCGTAGCGTTTGCTGTTAGCGAAGTTGCGGCTATTTACCCGATTACACCGTCTAGTCCTATGGCTGAGCACGCCGACAACTGGAGTGCTGCAGGCAAGAAGAATATTTGGGGACAGGTTCCCCGCGTGTTTGAAATGCAGTCCGAAGGTGGCGCTGCCGGTACCGTTCAC
>JAFXRC010000035.1 GCA_017526585.1 Fibrobacter sp.
AATAATGTGATTCACCTGGCTTACGAGAACCGTCATGCCGAGGTCCTTGAAAGAACCCGTGTGAGAGTTACCGCAAAGTTTGACCTTCAGGCTCTTGATGCCCATTTCCTTGGCGAGAGGAGCTGCGTCAAAAAGCGGGCTCCAGCCTTCGCGCATGGTCACGATGTCTTCGATGGGCATGTCGGGGAGCACCATTTCGCGCTTGCTCCAGATGCCACTCATGTCGGCGGGTTCAAAGCTCATGCGGCGTTCGGCGAAGAGCTTCTTCCATTCGTCGGGGCTCTTGCTGGCGAGAGCTGCACGGTCGTGTTCGACTTCGAGCAGGCTTCCGTCCACCTTGCTGCGGTAAATGACGTCGGTCAGCGGGTAGGTATCGTCCCCGTTGATGTTCCTAAAATGGGCGTTGAATTGAGACATAATATCCTCTTGTTTTTTACGGGGGTAAAGATAGTAAAATATAGGCTATTTCAGCCCGTTCCTAAGCCTTCAGTTTAGTTGATTTTTACTAAATTACACTCGTTAAAGCTTAAAAGGAATCCTTATGGAAAACATTACGCAGATTTGGAAAAAGATCCAGTCCCCGGAATTCAACCCCGCAACGGACATGGGTTTGGTTGAACAGGTGAAGCAGGTCGCCCTGACCTCCCAGGAGCCTGCTAAGGTGAGCTTTGGTACATCCGGCTGGCGTGGCGAAATCGGTTCTGAATTTACGCTCCGCAACTTGCAGGTGGTGGGTGCTGCTATCGTGCGTCTCTATAGGGAAGCCACTCCGGAACTTTTCGAAGCTCTCGGCGTGAAGGATTTTGCCGAACTCCAGAAGCGCGGCGTGGTCGTTGGCCACGACAACCGCTTGCTCGGCCACGAATTCTGCGAAGCCGTGGCTGACCAGTTTGCCAAGGCCGGCGTGAAGGTCTACTACGGTGGCGAAATGCCGACTCCGGAATTTTCCGCCTGCATCGAGATGCTCGGTGCCGCTTGCTCCATCAACATGACCCCGAGCCACAACCCGAGCCACTACAACGGTATCAAGTTCAACCCGGCCGACGGCGGTCCTGCCGGTCCGGAAATCACGAACGTCATCACCAAGCTCTCTAACGAAATGATGGCCTCCTGGAAGTTTGAACCGGTGGGCAAGGTTGACTGGGAAATTATCGACTCCCTCAAGATTTACAAGGAATTCCTTGTAAAGCAGGGCACGATCAAGTTCGACCTGATTAAGGAATTTATCAAGAAGGGACGCCTGACCCTCGTCTGTGACCACGTTCATGGCTCTACCCGTCGTCGTCCGGCCGCCCTCCTCGACAATCCGGAATGCCTCATTACGCTCCGCAACGAGGATGATTCCCTGTTCGGCGGCATCGCCCCCGAACCGTCCAGCAAGAACCTCGAAAAGGTCCGCAAGGTCCTCGACGAAAGCAAGTCCTGGTTCCGCTTGGGCGCCATCTTCGATCCGGATGGTGACCGTATCCGCTTCTACGACGGTACTCGCGAAATCGACATGAACCAGTTCGGCGCCATCGCTTTCCACTACATGGCTACCTGGCGCAAGGAGCAGGGCTGTGTCGCTAAGTCTGTCGCTACTTCTAACTTTGTGAACATCATCGCCGAAAAGCTCGGCGTGCCCGTGATGGAAACTCCGGTGGGCTTCAAGAACTTCCGCCCCTGGCTTTCTCGCAATGCCAAGCAGAAGGCTCTCGTTGCATTCGAAGAATCCGACGGTATCTCCGGCCTAAACAATACGCTCGAAAAGGACGCCCAGTTCGGTCTCCTCATCGCTCTCGAAATTATGGCCAAGACGGGCAAAAACCTGGGTGAATACCTCGATGCCCTGTACGAAGAATACGGCCGCTTCTACCCGACCCGTTCCGGTTTCGAAGTGGATAAGTCCCTTGTGGGCGAACCGCTGAAGGCCAAGGTGAACGCTATCGCCGATATTGCGAAGCCGGGTGCAAAGGTTATGGTCGGTAACAATGAAAAGACCGTGAAGCAGCTCCTCACCCTCGACGGCGTGAAGGTCATCTTCGACGACGACTCCTGGATGCTCGTGCGTCCGTCCGGTACGGAACCCAAGGTCCGTATCTACACGGAATGCCGCAACCCGGATGAAAAGGACCCGATGTTCGAGGCTGCCAAGGCTCTGTTCTTCAAGAATTAATAAGTCTTTCAAAGGGAGGTTCCTATGAAAAAACTTATAGCTGTTCTGTTTCTCGCTTTTGCCGTGGTTTGTTCGGCGCAGTCTTCCCTTAAGCCTGAATTCCAGGCTTTCTCGGGTGCATTGCTGAAGCTCAAGAAGGTGGAAAAGGGGTATCACAAGTTCCGCCTGACGGTGGATGTCAACCCGTGGGCCTTCCAAGCCGATGGTGAAGTGCAGGCTCCGGGCGGAGACGGCGATGCCCTGATTACGGGACTCTTCGATGGCGATGTCTATGCGGTTCTCGCCTATGTTCCTTCTACCGCGGCAGGTTCCGACGGTAAGGAATACCAGGTGGGCCTCTTTGACATGATGCTCTACTTCGATGACGAACCCACAAAGATTCGCAACCTTCGCTTCAAATTGTTGCCGCCGGCAAACGATGAATGGGCGATGGGTATCCTGAAAGATGCTCTGGAATCTGGCTCGCTGCTCGGCAATGTCTGGGGCGGCAAGTACGACAAGGCAATCACCAAGGCTTCTGCCGATCCTATGGACAAGGCGAAACTTCGCGCTCTCCAGAAGAAGAGTGGCAAGAAGATGGATGAAGACGCTACGATCTCGGCTCGCAAGCGCCGTGTGGAAGCCGACGAAGAAGTCGCTCCCAAGAAGAAGGCCGCTACAAAGCCGGTTGAAGATGACGCCGCCTTCAACAAGCGTAAACGCCGTGTCGAAGAAGACGCTGCTCCTGCTCCCAAGAAAGCTGGAAAGAAGAAGGCTGCACCGGGTAGCGAATGCGATGACCCGAGTCTCTCGGTCAAGGAAAAGCGTCGCTGCCAGCTGAAGTACAAGTAATTTTTTAACTAAAACCAATTAGAGGTAATCTATGTCCGGTCACTCCAAATGGGCCACCACCAAACGCAAGAAGGCCAAGACTGACGTTGCTCGCGCCAAGGCTTGGAACAAGTTGATCAAGGAAATCTCCATTGCTGCTAAGCTCGGCGGCGGCAACCCCGACGCTAACCCGCGTCTGCGTGCCGCAATTCTTAAGTCCAAGAGCCAGAGCCTTCCGACCAAGAACATCGAAAGCGCTATCGCCAAGGGTACGGGTGCGAACTCCGGTACCGAAATGACGGAACCGCTGTACGAAGGCCGCGGCCCGGGTGGCATTGCTATCATGGTGCAGTGCCTGACCGACAACAAGGTCCGTACCGTTGCCGAAATCCGCAACATCTTCAACAAGAACAACGGTTCTATGGGTGAATCCGGTTCCGTGTCTTGGGCATTCACCTACAAGGGCGTGATTGTCGTCGACGCTGAAAAGTATCCGGAAGACCAGGTCATGGACCTCGTCTTGGAAGCGGGTGCCGAAGACATGTCCACCGAAGACGGCGTGCATGAAATCTCCACCAGCCCCGAAGCCTTCGACGCCGTGTCCAAGGCTCTCGAAGCTGCCGGTATCGAAATGATGAGTGCTGAAATCACCTACGTCGCTAACGACCCGGTGAAGCTCGGTCACGAAGATGCCCAGAAGCTCCTGAAGCTCATCGACAAGTTCGAAGACCACGACGACGTCCAGGACGTTTACCACAACGCCGAAATCGACGAAGCCGATCTCGACGCTGAGTAACATTCGTGTCATTTAAAATTCAAAGCCGATTGCTCTACGCAGTCGGTTTTTTGTTGCTTAAATCACTCTTTTTTGCAAAGTTGTTTTAAATTTTTCCGATATTTTTATTTTAAATAAATTATATATTAGTGGAAAAAAGGAGGGAACATGAATGTTCGTAGATTATTCCGTTTGAGTTGCCTGTCCGTTGCAGGACTTTTTTGGGCAAGTTGCGGCAGTGATTCGAGTACGCAGGCTGTTGATTCGGATGTTCCTGAATCGGACCCTTCTGCCGATGTTTCGGGGGGTAATTCAAGTGCAGAAATGTCGGAGACATCTTCGTCGTCGGAACAGCTTTCTTCTGAACAGGAATCGCTGTCCAGTGCCGAATTCGCAAATTCTTCGGCAGTCGAGGAGTCTAGCTCTTCTGATGCGGAAATATCCTCAAGTTCAGAAGCATCGAACGACAAAAAATATAAGTTGGCAAGTGACACCTCCGTGACTTGCCAGCAAACGGGATACAAGACCGTTTCTGCCTGTCCGTCTTCGGGAACTAGTTATGACTGCATGGATTATAAGAAGTTCTTGACGACAGATACAACCGTATCAGAGAAAATTTTGAACGCTTGGGAAGAAAAGCTGGAATCTTGCGGAGCCATTCGGGAGGAGGTCGCCCTTTATGGTATAGTTGCTCCTGTTTGTGCTGGAGTTAGCTTTATTCCTGAATACGAGTGCTCCAATGGCAGTTCCTATAGTGGCGGCGTAGTAGAAGAGGACTTGTTCTATACGAGTCAAAGTGAATACAACGAGGCTCATGGAGTAAGTTCGAGTTCTGTGGCTGAAAGCTCTAGTTCTGAATCCGAGAAATTGGTTCAAAATTGTCCGCATGAAGATTATGCCTTGTTTGCGGATATTCTTGCCGAAGTACAAAAAGAAATTTATGAGAAATTATCTGAGGCGTTGAAAGTGCCTGATTTAGGTTTGAACGATGCACAAAAGCAGTTCTATGAGGGACTGTTGGATCGTGAAAATAAAAGGTTGAAGGGAAATTTGTCACCCTATTATATGGATGAATATGAACATGATGTCTTGTATGCGAGTTTAAAGCGTGATTCGGAACATTGGTTCGATGGTTATATTGCTAAGACTTATACCTGTGCGGGTGGAACTTCCGTGACGAACGAACACTACCAGGAAAAGTACGATAAAATTCTTCAGGAGTGTATGGATATAATTAATCGAGATGCAGAGCAGCTTGACTAAGAATCTCAAAAATAATGCGATAAATAAAGCCGATTGCGATTGCAGTCGGTTTTTCTTTCGTCTGAGAGTTTTTCCGAGAGATTTTGCGGAGCTATCTGCCTAGAGTTTCGCGGTAGTTGTGGACCGCGGCCTTGTAAGTGCTGACAGCCTTTGCGACGCGGGCGGCGATGTCTTCTTGAGCCTTGGTCGTTGTCATGTAGGCTTCTTCTTCGGGGTTGCTGATGAAGCCAATTTCGAAGAGGACTGCGGGCATGAGCGCACCGACGAGCACCATGAATCCGGCACCGCCGACGCCTCCACCTTGGCGCTTGATTTTGCCCCCGTCGAATGCCTTGAGCATTTCTTCGGTGAACATGTAGCTGTTCTGCTTGTACTTTTCGAGGCGCGCTTCCAGCTTGAACCATTCGATGGGGGTGAGTTCTTCCTTGGCGTTCTTTTCGCCGTAGAGCGTGGCCACCTTGTTTTCGCGACGGGCAATTGCCTTGTCTTCTTCGCTTTCGGGGGCGCGGAGCACGTAGACATGGTAACCTTTGATTTGCTTTTTGCGTTCGGGCGAGGCATCAATGGCGTTGCAGTGTAGGCTGATGAACAAGTCGCCGTCCCATTGGTTGGCGAGGTTCGCGCGTTCGCCAAGTTCGATGAACACGTCCTTGTCGCGGGTCATCTTGACGTTGAAGCCTTCCTTTTCGAGTTCCTTCTTCAGGAGCTTGCCGACGGCGAGTACGATGTCTTTTTCGTTGGAATTCTTGCCCTGGGCGCCGGTATCCTTGCCGCCGTGGCCGGGATCAATCACGATGGTCTTGACTTCGCGGGTGCCGGCGGTCTCGTTCTTGGGTTTTGCAGCCGTGGTGGCGGGGACGGGCGTTGCTGGGACTGCGACGACTTTAGCCGAAGACGAAGAAACTTTTGCGACTGAGCTGCTGCTTGCTGGGACGACTGGAGTTGTTTTGTCGGTCTTGTATAGGCTTGCGACATCTGCCGAATCGAGCAGAATGTGTCCGTCCGCAATTTCGGGGGCGTGCTTGAGTTCAACGGAATTGCCGTGGCTACTGACGTAGGGGAGTCCGATAGCGAACTTGAGCGTGTCGCCTTCACCTGCGAGTAGGAATGTCTTTTGAACGGGGAACCAGTGGAAGCTTGCCTTGTGTTCCTTGGCGACTTGTTCGGCGTCAACCTTGTTGCTTGCCCAGGCAGAAGCTGCGAGAGCAACGCAAAGGAGAATGTGCCAAACAAGATTTTTCATTATTTGTGCGCCTTTGCCGCACGGGCCATTTCGAGTTTTGCGTCGCGGTTGATGATGTCCTGACGCTTGTCGCGCTGATCTTTACCGCGGCAGATTCCCATTTCGAGCTTGGCGCGGCGGTTCTTGAAGTAGAGCTTCAGGGGAATGAGCGTGCAGCCCTTCTGCTCCTTGGCCTTGCGCATCTTGGCGATTTCGTGCACATGGGCGAGTAGCTTGCGGCGCCTTGCCGGGAAATGGTTGAAGCGGTTTGCGAAAAGGTATTCGTCGATGTGTGCACCCACGAGCCAGAGTTCGTTCTTAGTCTCGTCGATGTCAATCCACGCTTCGCCCAAAGTGCACTTGCCGTCGCGGATAGACTTGACTTCCGAACCGATGAGCATGATACCTACTTCGAAGGTTTCGTCGACAAAGTAGAGATGGTTTGCCTTGCGGTTTACGATGACCGGCGTACTCTGTTCTTTTTTCGCCATTCGTTAAGCCTTCTTCTTGCTTCGAGCAGCTTTTGCACTGGCGGCCTTGGAGCCTGTTTTAGCGGAATTTTTCGATGCCGAGCTAGCTTTGCTCTTTGCGATTTTCTTGCCGGTGCCGTCGATGCCGGTGGTGGCGCTGCTGAGTTTCTTGCTTTCCCAGCCGACCTTTTTCTTTTGCACGTGGGGCACCGCTTCGTCCAGAGCCAAGGTGAGTTCCTTGCAGCCGTCGCCCGTTACGGCGGAGGTCACAATGACGGCTTCCTTGTGGGCCTTGAACTGCTTGATGGCTTCGTCAATGCCGAGGTCGCTCTTGTTGAGGGCGATCACGTAAGGCTTCTTGGCAAGCTTCGGGTGGAATGCCTTGAGTTCTTCCTTAAGGACGGTGAACTGCTCATAGGCATTTTCGGCAAAGCCGTCGATCACGAACAACAGCGTGTGCGTACGTTCGATGTGCTTCAAGAACTGGTGACCGAGACCCTTGCCTTCGCTGGCGCCTTCGAGCAAACCCGGAATATCTGCGACCACGAAGCTGTGGCCGTTCATTTGCACGATGCCGAGCACCGGTTCGAGCGTGGTAAACGGATAGTCGCCGACTTTGGGGCGGCCGCTGGAAATTTTGTTCACGAGGCTAGACTTGCCTGCGTTCGGGAATCCGACGAGGCCCACGTCTGCCATAAGCTTGAGTTCCAAGAAGAGTTCGCGCTTTTCGCCCTTTTCGCCGGGCGTACACTTGCGCGGAGCCTGGTTGGCAGGCGTTGCAAAATGCTGGTTGCCCATGCCTCCCTTGCCGCCGCGGGCCGCAATCCATTTTTGGCCGGGTTCGGTAAGGTCTGCGAGAATACGACCTTCGGCATCCTTCACGATGGTGCCGCGCGGAACATCCACGATCAGGTCTTCGGCGCTGCGACCGGTGCAGCGCTTGGCGCCACCGGGCTGTCCACTTTGCGCCTTGTACAGGCGAGCGTTACCCATGTCGAGGAGTGTTGAAAACTGTTCGTTCACCTGCAGAATCACATGACCGCCGCGACCGCCGTCACCGCCATCGGGACCGCCGAGGGGTACGAACTTTTCGCGGTGGAAACTGCAGATGCCGTCTCCGCCCTTACCGGAGCGAACTTCAATTGATTTTTCGTCTAGGAACATTAAAGGCTAATTCCTTCGTCGAGGCCGAGCGCGATATTCATGTTCTGAATGGCGGCACCGCTTGCGCCCTTGCCGAGGTTGTCGATAATAGTCGTCACCTGCATCACGGTTTCGTTGCCGAACACCTGGATGCGGGCGTTGTTCGTATCGTTGCAGACGGTAGCGTCAAGGCGGCCGTTGAACAGTACGGGGGCTGGCTCAAACGGCATCACCTTCACAAAGCGGGATCCTTCGTAATGCTTCGCCAAGATTTCGGTGAGGCCTTCGGGACCGACCTTCTTGGTGAGTTCATTTGCAAAGATGGCGACGGTGACCGCCATGCCCTTGTAATAAGGGCCAAGCACCGGGTTGAAGAACGGCGTATTTTCGAGTTCGCAGTACTTCTTCATTTCGGGGATGTGCTTGTGTGCGAGCGCGAGCGCGTACGGGGCGGGCGCCATGATGGCCTTCGATTCGCCGGCAGCATGAGCAAGTGCCGCAGCTTCTTCGTATTCGGCAATCAGCTTCTTGCCGCCGCCGGAATAACCGGTGATGCTGTAGGCGGCGAGGTTCGCGCTCTTCGGCAAAATGCCTGCGGCAATCAGCGGGTGAACGCCGAGAATAAAGCCTGAGGCGTGGCAGCCGGGGTTCGCGATGCGCTTGGCTTTTGCAATCGCTTCGCGCTGGGCGGGGCTGAGTTCCGGCATCCCGTAGGTCCAGTCGGGGTTTACGCGGTGGGCGGTCGATGCATCAATCACGCGGGTGTTCGGATTTTCGCAGAGGGCTGCGCTTTCGATAGCCGCAGCATCGGGCAGGCACAGAAATGTCACGTCGGACTCGTTGATGAGTCGCTTACGTTCGTTAATGTCTTTGCGGAGTTCGGGAGAAATGCGCAACACTTCGATGTCGTTACGCTTTGCGAGTCTCTCATAAATCTGCAGGCCTGTGGTACCTGCTTCACCATCTACGAAAACTTTGAACATTGTCTTTCCTTACTTGTTAGCGCCGCAGCACTTCTTGTACTTCTTGCCGGAACCGCACGGGCACGGATCGTTACGACCAACGACCGGACCTTCGTGACGGACAGTTTCCTGCTTCACGGCACGACCATCGTAGAAAAACCATGCACCACCCACCTTGTGGAACTCGCCGAGTTCGTGGTGGTTACGGGTGATGTTGCCCTGCTTGAAACGAGCGATGAATTCGACCCAGCCGATATTCCTTTCTTCTTCGGTCTTGGTCTGCTTGATTTCGATGCCGAGCCATTCGGAATCCTTGCTCCAAGCGGTCACGCTGGCTTCGTCGAAGTCGCTACGCTGCGTGGGTTCGAGGGATTCCTTGAGCCAGCCGATTTCCTGCTTCACGTAGGCGGTGTAGCGGGAACGCATCAGGGCTTCGGGGCTTGCCGCGAGAGCCTTCTGCTTGATAATCGGTTCACAACATTCGCAGTATTCCTTACCGGAACCGCAGGGGCATAAATCTTTTGCCATAATTCAATCCTTGTGTCTACGTTAGAGCGGCTTGGCCGCCGTTAAAAATTTGCAGAAAAGTTAGAAAAAAAAGCGAACGGTTGAATTCCGTTCGCCTTTAAATGAGTGCGTTTCGCGAGGAGGATTACAGGCACTTCTTGAGAAGCCAAATTTCTTCCTTGCCTTCGCGACCGGCGATGCTGTTCGTCGGCTTGATGCGTTCGACAACATCAAAGACGCCGCCGAGGCGAGCCATGAGTTCACCTTCGCTGGTGGCATGCGGCGGCCCCTGCAGAGTCTTGCCGTTCATGAGCGGGTACAAGAAGAGAATCAACAAGCCGTCATCCTTCATCATCTTGTAGCAGACTTCGAAGAATTCGTCGCGGCGACCCGGGTGGATTGCCGTGAAGCAGCAGTAATCGTAAACGATATCAAAAAGCTGGCCGCCACGCTTGTCGTCCTTGGGAGAAAGTGAGAACAGGTCAAGGTCCAGGGAACGCAGGTTCTTGTGCTTGCGGCTCAAGTGGTCAAGTTCATCGACTGCAGAGGGGGCGAAGTCGACTGCCAGCACGTCGTGTCCGCGGAGTGCCCAAGCTTCGGCGTCGTAGCCAAAGCCTGCGCCGGGTACCAGAACGGAACCTGTGGCGGGACAAGAGGGGTGCTTGAAAAATTGCGTCAGAGCGGGCGTCACCTTCTTGAGATTCCAGTAGTCCTTGCCTTCGGCATAAAGATTATCCCAGAAATCCGGGAGGTTCTGCGTTAACATTATTTACCTTCCTTTTTGTACGCAAGTTGCCCGCATGCAGCGAGAATGTCTCGGCCACGCGGGTTGCGGATCGTGATTTGTATTTCGGCTGCCCTAACCATAGCCAAAAAGTCTTCGACTTGCTCCGGCGTAGGGGCGTGGAGCGTGGGGTCGTCGCCGTCGTTTAAAACGATGGCGTTCACCTTGACGCGGCGGGGCGCACAAATGCGGATGAGCTCCTTGGCGGCCTTGGGCGTGCAGGTGATGTCCTGAATCAGGACAAATTCAAACGTTACATAGTTATCGGTTCGGCGAATGTATTCGTCAACCGCTTCTAGAAGTTTTTCGATGGGCCAGGTCTTGTTTACCGGCATCACGGACGAACGGTATTCGTTGTTCGTGCTGTTCAGGCTCACGGCGAGGCAACAGGGAGTATTGCGGTCCACCAGTTCCTTGATCTTAGGAACGACTCCGCTTGTACTCACGGTCATGCGCTTCGCGCCCATGTTGAACAGGCTCTGGTTATGCAGCGTGCAGCAGACGCGGTGGACGTTTTCCAGGTTGTTCAAAGGTTCGCCCATGCCCATGAAGATGATGTTTGTCACCTGGGCTGTCTTGCCTTCTTCGTTCAAAAGGCCGGATTCCTTCAGGTACCAGTTGACATTGATGATTTCTTCTAGGATTTCGCCAGCTTCGAGATTTCGGGTGAAGCCCATTTTGGCGGTGCGGCAGAAGGCACAGTTCATGGCGCAGCCCACCTGGGTCGAAACGCAAACGGAAAAGCGACCGTTTGCAGGAATCATCACCGTTTCGATATGGTGGTCGTCGGATGTCTTGAATAGCCATTTGACGGTGCCGTCGACCGATTCCATGCGCTGCTCCACGGTAAGGGAGCGGAGCTCGAATTGCTTGGCGAGCTTTTCGCGGAGGGCGGGAGAGATGTTGACCATCTCGTCGTAGGTTTTAACCTGTTGGCAGAACAGCCATTTCTGGATTTGGCTTGCTCGGAAAGGCTTTTCGTCATGCTCGCGAAGCCATGCCTTCAGCTCGTCTTCGTTGAGCGTCTTTATGTTCCTTTGCCATTCCATCGGGGGGTAAAGATAGCAAAAAAATACCTTTTTGTTAAGGGTAAAAACACGATGAAAATATAGGCCCGTATGCTTAAAAATAGGCTATTGGGAATGCTTTTCAGCTTTTATTTTTTTTGCGTTTTCAAGGTAATCATTTGCAATCTTGCTCGGTTCGGCGGCCTGGAGAATGTCTCGGGCAAATACAAAGTTGCCGTTTTCTAGCAGAAGGTAAAGCCTGTCTACTTCCTCGAAAAAGGCTGTCAGGGACAGGTTGTAGGCGTTTGCAAGGGCGCAAAGCGTGAAAATGGAAGGCTGCCGTTTTCCGCCTTCGACTTGCGAGATGAACTGCCTTGTGATGTTCGAGATGATGGAAAGCCTGTTCTGTGTGAGTCCGCGTTTGTGTCGACTGGCTAGGAAAACGAGACGGACTGCTTCTTGGATAGTGCGGTTGTTGTATTCCATTTTTCCATATGAAATTAAGGGTTTATCCCCAACACTCTCGCCCTTGCACTCTTGTATCGCTGTCAATTTTAGTATAACATTTTGGTAATCTGTGCAAACAGTAGTTTGCAAAGTTTGAAAAATAATCTTAACAGAAATGTCGGCTCCAGTTTCTCGCCCCCATATATGGTGAAAGTGTTGGTGTCGTAGGGCTTTTTGCATGGAAACAAAAAAGACGATCTGCTTATCGCAAATCGCCTTTTTCTGCGGGTGCCAGGACTCGAACCTGGAGCCTTTTGGTTCGTAGCCAAACGCTCTATCCAGTTGGGCTACATCCGCTTGATTGTTGGCCCAAATATAGCATAATACACGGTTTTGTCAAGGGGCCTTGTTGAAAAATTATTATTTTTTCTCAAAATTTTTTTCTGTTGAATCAAAATGAATAAAGTCAAATCCGTTTTGTTGGCTCTACTCGGCGTTCTTAAGGGTTGGTTTACCGACCGTAGGGTGGTCAAGTGGTTGATTATCTTCGCCATCCCCGTGGTACTGGCCTTTATTGCCGTGGTGGTTGTCTATAACCATTTTGCTCCGGAACTCCCGTCGCTTTCGCAGCTCGAACAGATCAACCCGAAGCTCGTGACGAATATCTATGACATGAACGGGAAAATCGCCCACGAGTATTTCGTGGAACGCCGCGAATGGACGAGCTTCGATTCCATTCCCGAAAACGCGATTCACGCCGTGATGGCGACAGAAGACCGCGCCTTCTACAGCCACTGGGGTATGAATGTGTGGGCGATTCCGTCTGCTATCATGGAAAGCGCCATGTCGGGTAAGAAGCTCCGCGGTGCCTCTACCTTGACGCAGCAGCTGACCAAGCTTCTGTTCCTGACGCCTGAACGCACGATTTCGCGTAAGATCAAGGAAATGATGACGGCAATCCGCATCGAACAGACTTATACGAAAGAAGAAATCCTTGAATTCTACATGAACGAAGTCTATCTTGCCGGTGGTAACTACGGTTTCCAGGCGGCGGGCAAGTTCTACTTTGGTCGTCCTCTCGACAGCCTTACTATTCCTGAGTATGCTGTTTTGGCTGGTATGTTGCAGCGTCCGGAAGCATATCGCCCCGACCGTCACCCGGAAGCATCGCTCGAACGCCGCAACACGGTGCTGTACGCGATGCGCGACGCTGGCTATATCAATGATGACGAGTACCACGAATATATCAAGACTCCGATCGAACTGGCGAAGAAGGAAGTCTCGAACGAATCGGGTCTCTATTTCTACGAAGAAATCCGCAAATACATGGAAAAGAAGTACGGCGAAAATTCGCTCTACGCAGACGGCGTTTCCATCAATTCGACGATTGATCCCGACATTCAGGCGTACGCCGACAGCGTAGCCAGGGTGCAGGTCGAAAAGGTCCGCCGTCGCGTCAAGTACCGCGCGACCCGCCGTCTTTACCTCACCAAGAAGTATAATATGCCTGAAGACAGCGTGGTCGCCCATTTCGACAGTGTCTACACTCTCTTCAAGAAAGAATACCTGGCTGACGATTTGAAGCGCGAAGCAAAGAACCGTCGTTTCCCCGATAGTATCCTTTATCACCATCCCGAAGTGGCCGCTATCCTCATCGAAAACGAGACGGGTGCAATCCGCGCCATGGTCGGCGGTTCCGACTTCAACCAGTCTCGCTGGAACCGTGCGGTGCAGTCGCTGCGTCAGCCCGGCTCGTCGTTCAAGCCGATCGTCTATTCGACCGCCATGGATAACGGTGCAAGCCCCTGCGATTCGGTGAACGACCAGCCCGTGAGCATTCCTGACCCAGACGATAAGGACAAGAACAAGGTCTGGCGCCCGGCGAACTTCGAACACGACTTCGAAGGCATGATGACGCTTCGCCGCGCCCTTTACAAGTCCAAGAACTTGCCAGCCATTCTCACCGGTATGAAGTACGGTCTCAACAACGTGGTGAACTACGCCCGCAAGTTCGGCATCGTACGTGCGCCGTTGATGGCTGTGCCTAGCCTTGCGCTGGGTTCCGTGGGCGCAACCCTCATGGAAATGACTTCTGCCTATACCGTGTTCCCGAACGGCGGTAACCGCATCGAACCTTACATGATTGAATCCATCGTGGACCGCAACGGTGAAGTCATCGAGAAGAATTCCAAGGTCGAGCACGAAGTGCTGCGTCCGGCATCGGCCTACCTGATGGTCGATATGCTCAAGGATGTGAACGTGCGTGGAACGGCTGCACGCGTGTGGGCGAACGGATTTACGCATCCGAGTGGCGGTAAGACCGGTACCACGAACGACTACACTGACTGCTGGTACATCGGCTTTACCAAGCAATATACGATGGGCGTGTGGATTGGTTCCGACAGTCCGGGTACTTTGGGTGCCGGCCACACTGGTACCGAAGATGCGCTCCCGATTTGGATCGCCGTGATGAAGGAACTACACAAGGATTTGCCGCGTAAGCCTTTCCCCGTGCCTAGCGGCGTGGTGAGCAAGGGCGTCTGCAACCATACGGGTAAGATTGCCGGTGAATTCTGCTCCGAAAAGACTTACTGCCTCTATACAGCGGGCTACGCCCCGACAGAAGTCTGCGACGGTAACCACTTCGAAGTCAAGACCAAGTCTGCAGATGATGCGACCCTGTTCAGCAACAAGGGCTCTAGCTCTGCTCCCAAGGCTAGCAGCAGCGGCCCCGCTAAGAAGAACACCAGAAAGATGTTCTAGTGTGGCGCCAAAGGCGCGATGATATAAACTGAAAACGCCCCTCATCGGGGCGCTTTTCATATCTGAAAGTTTCGCAATAGTGGATGTGTCGCTACTTGAACATGTTATTGAGCGTTGCGCGCATGTGGTTCATGTTTGCTTCGTTCAAGGTTTCGTAGCGGTAGAAGGTTCCGTCTTTCTGTACCACGTACACGACCGGAATGTAGCCGGTGCCGTAGGCGGGACCGAACTTGTAGTCGCTGTCCTGGAATACGGGAATCGATACGTGGAACTGGTCTATGAACAGGCGAATATCGTTTTTCTTGATACCGCCACCGAGACCGATGGCAATGCCTGTCAGACCCTTGGATTCGTATTCCTTGATCAGGTCCTGAATTTCGGAAATATGGCGCTGGCAGTGCGGGCACTTGGGGCTAAAGTAATAGATTAGAAGCGGCTTGTTGGCAAAGTGGCTGAACAGGATGCCCGGATCGCTGATACCGGAGAGTGGTTTCGAAAAGTCCATCTTCATGGGCTGGTTTGTGGTGGAATCCTGCATCAGTTTGACATCTGCCATCTGAGGTTCGGGAGCAAGCTGTGCAAAGGGGGCCACTGCAGCAATGGTAATGACACCTAAAAGTTTCGACAAGGTTCGCATAAAAACTCCAACAATTCGAGTCGACGAATGGTTTTACCACGCGCCTCTCTCATAAAGTGTAAAATATCAAAAAATGGGGCGGAAAGACAAGTTTTTTACGAAAAAATGCAATTTTTTGCGATTTTTCGCCGATATGGATACTCCATATTGGAATATGTCGGAGCCTCAGGGTTACAGATTGTATGTCGTAGTCAACGAATAGTGTGGTTCGTGCTTGCGAACGCCGTTTAGCGGGATGGTGACATCGAACTTGTTGATAAGGCGACTGATGGATTTGGTTTGTGCAAAACGGATTCCAACCCCGGTGAGATAGACTAGGTCCTTGCGGTTGATGTCCTTGAATTCCCAGGCGGTTTCGCCGACGCTTCCGAATACGGCAAGGACGGGCATGAGTGTTGCTATTTCAAATCCGGTAAAGAAGCGCTGCTCGAGGTTAGCGAATACGCGTGCCTGCCCGGCGTAGAAACCGGTGGGGAATCCGGCAAATCCGTTGATGCCTCCGAGTGTCAGTTGCTTGCCGTAGCGGGTGTCTTCATAAAAGTCGGCGAGTCCCGTTAGGGCTGTCGAAAGTTGATTAGTGGGGTGGAATATGTATTCGCCTGAAATACGCCCGTAGTAGTCGTGGCTTTCGCCGTGATCGAGATAGAAGTTCGTCTCGGTCTTTAGCGTCAGGTGGTGCATGCGCTGTCCGAGCATCAGGCTTGTCCAAAAGTCGAGTCGGATGTCGTTGTCCGATGCTCCGAGCTGCTCGTAGTTCTTGGAAATCTGCGCCTTGATGGAGTATCCCTTTTCGATGTCCTCGGTCCACTTGGCGTTATGGAAGTTCTTGATTTTTTCATAGCGGATGTTAGAAAACATTAGGTACAGACCAAGCCGGGAATCTTTCTGTTCGGGGAACCAGTCGCTGTAGGCGAAGCTGGAATCGATGGCGTAGGTAGTGTCTCCATGTATGAATACGTAACGGTAAAGGGTTCCTTCGCTAGCGGTTTGGTAGCGGTAGTCGTAGGTGGCGCCTATATAGAATTTGCGGTAGGTTCCACCGAAGGAACGGCTTAATCTGAAACTCAGCGAGTCGTCGATGAAGTCTTCGACCTTCATCAACTTCATCGCCTTTTTGCCGTTGTAATGTGAAAGAGAATTTAAATATCTAGCTCTAGCAGTCGAGTCGATTTCGTGGTTGCTTGCATGCCTAAAGAGCGAATCTTCGCGGATGGCGTCTAGCTGGGCTAGGAAACCGTTATTTTGTTCGTAACTATAAGGGGTGGCACCCGGCGGAAGTTCTCCACTCCCGTAGAAGTAGGCAAATCGCTTGCTCTTTAGACCTTCGAGGGTATAGGCCCATTGGTTCTGGCTTCTGCTCAAGAAGGGAACATACATTTTCCAACTGGCGAGGTATCCGTCGGTGTTGTAGCTGTATAGGAAGTCTAGATGGTTGTAGCGGAACAGAAAGTGCGGGTCGCCGTATTCCACCTGCCACATGTCGCGGAATTCGTCGTGCCCGAAGTAGAATCCGAGTTTTTGTCCGAGCCCCAGGAAGTTGCTTTCCTGTACGCCAATGCCCCAGTTCAGGTTGTCGTAGCTCCATTCGTTGCCGGAAAAGCCGATGCTTGTGGGAACAGCGAGGGTCCAGTTGTCGCTGGTGCTCACCGTGGCGATGTTCTTGCCGTTTTCGGAGCTTATGTCAATGCTTGCATCCGACAAGAAGTTCTGGCTTCGCAGAAAACGTTCTGCCTCCTGCACTTGTAGCATGGTGACGGATTCGCCTTCGTTAAAGAGGAGCAGCTTTCGAACAGTTGCTTCGCGTGTTTCGATGTGAATCCAGTTCAGGAGGTCGTAAGCCCATTTGTCATACTTGGTGTGGTACTTGGAATCGTCAAAAGCGTCGCCGATATTGTAGCGGATAGAGTCGATTTTGAATGTACCGGGGGTATCTTGCGCAAGGGCAAAACCCGCCAAAAAAACGATAAATAAAATAATGGGCATGACGAGGATAATATAGAAAAATGCCTAGATTTTATATGGATTTTGCTAGTTTCCCGTACATTTTGAACAGTTCTGCCACGATTTCGTCTTCAGCCATTTTCAAGTCAAATCCATAGGCTTCCATGACGGCACGGTCATTTTCTGTGTGAGCCTTGCGAAGATCAGGTGGCATTGTCAAATCGTCGTAAAGGTCAGCAAGGCTTGCGTTGGGATATTTTTCGCGAACATCGAGAATCGTCTGTGCTGTTGCTTCAATTTTTGTTTTTTGAGTTTCGCTAGGATTGCACCATGGGAAGTTGTTGTAGACGATGGTATTGCTATAACGATAACGCATTTCAAGTCTACCGCATACCATTCTCATCCATGCGTTGTGAACTTTGGATGCTAATACCCCTAAATGGTAGTCAGATGCCCTTTGCATGACAAAAAGGTTATCGCCCGGAATAATTTCATGTGAAAGAAAATCAATTGGAATATACTGTCGTTTTTCTGAAGAAACTTTTGGAATGGCAATGTAATCGCTTTCGCATTCAAAAGGAGCTCCAAATAGGTACGGCATTTCTGCAGCACGTAAGGTACTTGAACGGTCGCTGGCAAGACGGAATTCTCTAACCTTTTCTATTCGCTTCATTATTTCATGACTTTTGCGAAATTCCGCAGGATTTGCTCCTTGTAGCCAAAGACAGTAACGAGGTTTCCTGTCTATAAAGTCTTTTCCCATCATGTAGCGGCGAATGAATTTTGCCACTTGCGGATCCTTCTTGACGATTTTTTCTTTTTCTTCTGCCGTTAAAATCAGGTTGCCGTCATCAATTGGTTGTCCACCCAAGCAAATTTGAGGAACATCACAAATGGGTTTGGATCGCTTTTCAATAAATGTGTTCGGAGCGTCTAGCAAATAACCATTGATGTTTTTTGCGACTGTTACAGAGCCATCGGAATTGTAGATATGCTTAGAGGTTGTAGACTCTTCAATTGAACATCCAATAATAACGCAATGAACATGTGCCAGGGAGCTTGATTCGGAAGCCCAACGGAAAGTGCGGTATGCAAAATCAATGTGTAGATTGTCTTTTTCAAAGAGCGGCTTCCACAGGTTGCTTACGGAACCTCCTTGAACAATTGAATTTGTTGAAACGAATGCTGCTTTTGTATGTCCATTTTGCAATAGCGGAGACGCTTTTTTATACCAAGCGCAAACAAAATCTAAATCGCCTACACCCTGCCATTTTTTTCCAAATACGGAAAGAAGGTCGTCCTTTTGCGGTTTACTCATGTATCTTGCGCCTACAAACGGCGGATTCCCCATGATATAATCGTAACGGACTTTTTCAATCTTTTGTGGTTCCAAATTGCCTTGCTCTACTTGTTTTGTGGCGACATGCAGTTCGCTTGGTGCTTCATACTTTGCAGACGCATCGTGCAGGGAATCCTTATCAAAATCTTCCGGGACGATATAGTATTTTAGTTTGTCGGCGTAAAGTAAATCAAGGTGCGGTTCTTCACTCAGGTATTCCCAGTCCATGCGGAGCGCATTGCCTTCAACGATGGTCGCATGGTTTTTTAACGGCAAGAAATTAAGGTTGCGATTCAGAATTTTGGACGTGTCTTCCATCATCTGGCATTCGGCAATCCATAGTGCCGTCTTTGCCACAGTCACGGCAAAGTCATTTATTTCGATTCCGTAGAACTGGTCGATGTTTACTTGAGGCTTAAATTCTTCGCCAAAAACGTCTAATGCTGATTCCTTGCCGAGACGTAATTTGATGCATTCGTTTTCGATTTTACGCAGGCTTGCATAAGTTTCTGTAAGAAAGTTGCCTGAACCACAGGCTGGATCAAGGAACTTGAGCGCGCCGATTTTCTTTTGGAATGCTTCGAGTTTGTCGTTCCTAATTTTGGCGGTCTTTGTCTCACAAATTTCAGAGAATTCTGACTTGATGTCATTCAAAAACAAAGGGTCAATGACTTTGTGTATATTTTCGATACTGGTGTAGTGCATTCCGCCTTTGCGGCGTGTTTCGGGGTTCAATGTGCTTTCAAATACTGCACCAAAAATGGTAGGACTGATTTCGCTCCAGTCAAAAGGTGCGCAATGATTCACGATGACATCGACAATTTCCTGCGAAAAATTTGGAATTTCGATATCCACATATGCGAAAAGTCCGCCATTCACATAAGGGAAGGGTTTTAGCTTCGTGTCGTATTTGTCGCGATCTTCAAGTTTTGTGTCAAGCGCTTTGAACAACTTGTAGATTCCATCACGAAGATTTTCGACCTTAAAACTTTGGATATAGTCCTCAAAGGCTGTCTTTGTATCAAAAAGACCCGCATCTTCGGCATAGAGGCAGAATACAATGCGGACGCAGAGAATGTTCAAACTCCGTAAACTCTTTTCGTCCGGATTAATATATTCCTTATATAGTGCGTCGTAGAGCTTTCCAACGAGTTCACCTGCCTTTAGGGAGATTTCTTCTTCGCGGCGAATGTGTTCGCTTTTGGTGTCGATCAGAAACTGTAGCCTGTAAAGTTCCTTTGGCAAATCCTTCAGAAATATTTGCTGTGGCTCGCCATTAGGACGCTCCATGTCGTAAATTAGAAACTCATCAAAATTGCAGGTGACAATCCAGCGGGGACGCTTGGAATAGGGTAAGTTTGCGGAATAGTTCTTTGCTTGCTGGAATGGGGTAAGAAACGTTCCGTTGGATTGTTTGATTGGTTCGCGTAAATCTTTGCCGCTTGACTTTTGCTCAATCATTACATGGGTCGAAGGTATGTAGGCGTCGATAAAATTGGTTGTCAACCTGGAATGCTTTGCAGAATTTGATCCGGATTTTAAATCGGGATTTATTACGAAAAAGTCCTTGACCTGTTCTTCGAAAAAGATGAAATCAGCAAAATCTTGTACGCCGAATACGTTGCTCAGCAAGTCAATCCAGAATTTCTGGCTTTCGCCCTTTTCGTAGCCTTTTCCAGACCATTCCTTGACAAACTTTTTCGCTGCAGCCTGTTGTTCGGTCGCTTTCATTAAAGTCTCCAAATTTGCTTTTCTGTTAAATATACAATCTTCAAGAGGCTGTTTGTGACACCTGTAGTTTACATTTTGAAATAAATTTAGGGGTCTTAGGAGTGAAAGAGTTGGTAGACTTGGCGATAGCCTGACCGTAAAGCGGGTCGTAAAGGTCGGAATGCTTAAAGGCGGAGGAAAGTAAGTTGGTGAGCGAACATTAGAGGCCGAAGGCCGAATCCATGTGAGCGAGGCAAGCTCACTTTCTGGAGCCGAGGGCTCTGCTGCCGGGGCGTTGCGGGGTGTCCCCGCTGGATGGGGTAGCGGAAAACGCCAAGGGCGGTTGCAGCGAGGGGGATACCTACCCCTTTGGTTGGGAAAAAT
Organism: Fibrobacter sp.; assembly: GCA_017526585.1. Lineage (GTDB taxonomy): Bacteria > Fibrobacterota > Fibrobacteria > Fibrobacterales > Fibrobacteraceae > Fibrobacter. Next base: position 20,320 of record JAFXRC010000035.1, read on the forward strand.
TGCTATATTTGCCCCCGTACAAAATCCCAAGGAGTAGCTAAATGCTCAAATCTACACTGCAACAGACCGATCCGGAAATCTACAACATCATTCAGGAAGAAGCCGAACGCCAGGAATATGGCATCGAGCTCATTGCTTCTGAAAACTACACCTCCAAGGCCGTCATGGAAGCTATGGGTTCCGTGCTGACCAACAAGTACAGTGAAGGTTACGTGGGCAAGCGCTACTACGGTGGTAACGAAGTGATCGACAAGATGGAAGCTTTGGCCATCGACCGTTGCAAGAAGCTCTTTGGTTGCGACCACGTGAACATCCAGCCGCTGTCCGGTTCTCCGGCCAACGCTGCCGTGTACTTCGCCGTCCTCAAACCGGGCGACAAGGTCCTCGGCCTCAAGCTCGACCACGGTGGACACCTTTCTCACGGCCATCCGGTGAACTTCTCCGGCATGCTCTACAACTTCGTGCAGTACGAAGTCGATAAGGAAACTGGTCGCATTGACATGGACAAGGTCCGCGAAATCGCCCTCCGCGAAAAGCCGAAGATGATCCTCGCCGGTTTCTCCGCCTACAGCCGTAACCTCGACTGGAAGCGCTTCAAGGAAATCGCTGACGAAGTCGGCGCCCTCACCATGGCAGACATTTCTCACGTCGCAGGTCTCATCGCCGGTAAGGCAATCGATTCTCCGGTGCCGTACTTCGACATCGTGACCACCACGACCCACAAGACTCTCCGTGGCCCGCGTTCCGCTATCATCATGTGCAAGGACCGCACCATCCAGAAGATGGTGAAGGGCGAACTCAAGGAAGTTTCTCTCGCCAAGGAAATCGACAAGGGCGTGTTCCCGGGCATGCAGGGTGGTCCGCATGACCACATCAACGCCGGTAAGGCCGTTGCATTCCTCGAAGCCCTGCAGCCGGAATTCCAGACCTACGCCAAGAATGTTATCAAGAACGCTCAGGCTATGTGTGCCGAAATGCAGAAGCTCGGCTACAAGGTCATCAGCGATGGCACCGACAACCACCTCATCGTTGTCGATATGACTTCTAAGGGCGTTTCCGGTAAGGAAGCCGAAGTGGCCATGGAAAAGGTCGGCATTTCCTGCAGCCGTTCTACCATCCCGTTCGATCCGCGCAAGCCGATGGACCCGTCTGGTGTCCGTCTCGGTACTGCCGCTATCACGACCCGTGGCTTCGACGAAGAAGACACCCGCGAAGTGGCCCGCATCATTGACCGCGCCATCCAGGCCAAGGACGACGATGCCGCTCTCGCCAAGATCCGCGAAGAAATCGTGGCTCTCTGCAAGAAGCATCCGTTGTACAAGTAAGACGACTGTGTCATCCTGAGCGGAGCAACGTAGTTGCGGAGTCGAAGGATCTAGATTAAAGAAATTGCCCTCGGTTCAAAGCCGGGGGCTTTTTGTATGGTTTGCCGATGCGAAGCTCGCTTGCGAGCTTTGTATTTATGTCCATATTTTTTACGGAGGGGGTGCGCCTTTTTGTGGCGAAATAGGTTAAATTACTGATAAGGAGTTTATTATGGAATGTTTGAAGGTTTCGTTTGGTGCGGCATTGTCGTTTGCTGCCGTTTCTGCGGTTTCCGCTTTCGCCGGTCCAATTACCACGGTGCCCTGGAATGGTCACCCCGGTGCAGCCACATTCACCTTTGATGACGGTTTGCATTCGCAGACAACGAACCTGACGTTCCTGGACAATATGCCCAATGTGTCGGTGACGTTCTTTGTGTGTACGAATACAATGGACTTTTCGACCAATTCGCAGCCGCACTTGAACTACGCCCAAAAGGGACACGAAATCGGCAACCATACGATGAACCACAAGAACCTGACTGAAGTGAGCAACTATGCTTCAGAAATTAGTGGCGCAGCGGAAAAATTGCGTGGCATGGGGCTTGAGGCGACTTCTCTGGCAACTCCGTACTGCGCCCAGAATGCGAATGTCAAGAATGCGATCAACCAGGAACATTTTATTAGCCGTGGTTGCGGTGGAGGCGGCCTTACGGGCTGGGACAATGAACCGGACTGGATGCAAATCGATTCGCATTATTGGCAAGCGAATGGCAGTTCTGTAAGCGGTTTTAAAGGAAGCTTGGATCAGGCGGCTAGCGGAAGCAAGTGGCATGTGCAGCTGAACCATGGTGTGGCTGCCAACTGGGATGTAATTTCTGCTGCCGATATCAAGACACTTATCGAGTACGCCGTTAGTAAAGATCTTTGGGTGGCGAGTTTCTCGACGGTGGGTGCCTACCTGCGCGCGCATTTCACGATTGACAAGGCTACCGCGACGAACACTTCTAATGGTTTCAAGGTCACGTGGACGTCCCCGCATGCGCACATGCCCAAGAGCGTGCCGCTGCGCGTGAAGATTCAGGGCGCCCAGGGGCAGACCGTGAGCCAGAAGGGCAAGGAAGTCAAGCCGAATTCCGATGGCACTTACACGATTGAATTTATGGCGCTCGAACTTGAAGTTTCGGGCGAACCGATTGAAGTCAAACCGTTCAAGGGCGCGATTGAGGTTCCGGGAACTCTCGAGGCCGAAAACTACGACACTTACGCCTATAGTGATGCCGACGGCAAGAGCGACGAGACGGGCTACCGCAGCGATGATGCGGGAATCGTCAAGGCGGGCAATGGCTACGCGCTGGGCTACACCAGTGCGGACGATTATTTTGAATACACGCTCGACGTGAAGGCCGCGGGCAAGTACAAGGTGCTCATCAACGGTGCAACGGGCAACTCGACGGCCTCCAGCGTGACTGTGTCCGTGGGCGACAAGAAGGTGCAAACCGAAATTCCTTCGCAAGGCGACTGGAATACCTATTCCGAAGTCGAGGCTGGAGAATTGGAACTGGCTGCAGGCAAGCAGACGCTTCGCCTTACGATTAACACCAACTATGTCAATGTGGACTGGATCAAGTTTGTGGATACTTTTGCTCCGGAGTCATCCAGTTCCACTTCTGATGAACCGGGTTCTTCGGAAACGACTTCTATTACACATGGTCTTTCGTTTGAACAGGGTGCTCGAATGATTCGCTGTCAGGTGTTCGACATGAACGGCAAGCTGATCAAGTCCGTGAATGTCGTGGCGGGCTCAGAAAGCGAGGTGTGGAACGGCGTCAAGGCTTCGCTGATGAATGGTGTCTACATGATGCGCTACGGCGAAATGGACGGCAGCAACATGCACATGGTGCAAGTGCGAAAGTGACAAGGATACAGACCTGAAATAGATTTGCCCCGGCATTGCGTCGGGGCATTTTATTATCTTTGTAATCTAATTGGAGAAATTTTATGCAGTCCTGGATAGAGATCAAGAAAATCGAGAATCCCACCGAAGAACAGCAGCTGGAAGCCGTCAAACTCAACTGGTTCGCAATCAGCCTGATTGCAAATCCGACTCCTGCGGTGCAGAAAGCGGCCTTCGAGCAGAACGTGCAGGCGATTCTCTATGTGAAGAACGGACTGTGCGAAGAACTGAAGGCGGCGCTCAACTCTCTCGACGAACCGACTCTCCTTGCCGCCGTGAACGGCGACCCGAATATCCTCAAGTTCGTGACGAATCCGGAGCTTCTCAAGGCGGCTATCCGTGCCGACTGGAAAATCGTCAAGAAAATTGAAAATGCTAGCGATGAGCTTTGGGCGGAAGCGGTGCGCGTGAGTGCCGATGCACTCAAGTTCGTGCGCGACCCTGGCGAAGCTGTGTTGGTGGCAGCCGTGGAACGCGACTGGACTTATCTGCAAGAAATAGAACATCCGACTGCTCTCGTGGTGGTTGCCGCTGTCAAGCAGGATTACCGCGCCTTTGAATACGTGAGCATCAAGAATCGCACCGAGGCGGTCCAGATGGCGGCGGTGCGCACCGATCCCCGTTGCATCCAGTATCTGCAGCGAGCCTCTGAAAAGGTGCAGATGGAAGCCGTCCGCAAGGACAAGGGCGTGTTCCCGCTCATCAAGAACCCTTCCGAAGCGGTCAAGGAATTCTGCAAATAGGTTCTGCGATGGATGTTGCACCGCAAAGACCGCTGGTCACACTCGATGGTGTGACTTTCCGCTATCCGAAATCGGATGTGGAGGCGCTTTCGTCAGTGTCGCTTGAAATTCCGCAGGGAAGTTTCTTTGCGCTTCTCGGACCGAATGGTGCCGGAAAGACGACTCTTTTGCGTTTACTTTGCGGTCGCTTCGCTAAGTTTTCGGGAAGTCTTAAAATTGCTGCGGATGTTCGTGGCACAAATGGATTCTTGAATCCGCTTGCATGTGGCATTCTACTTGAAAATCCTGGAATTTATCCGAAACTTTCGATTGCCGAATACGTAGATTACTTTGTCGGTTTTTATGCCGCACAAAATGCCTCGTGGAACGAGCAGAACGCCTGCGCCCGTATCAAATCTTTGGCTGAAAAATTGGATCTTCCGCGGCTTGACACGAGGATGGGGAAGCTTTCTCTTGGAAACCGCCAGAAAGTGCAACTGCTGCGCGCCATGGCATCTAATCCGCGTCTTTTGATATTAGATGAGCCCGTTGCAAATCTCGATCCGATTTCAAGGGAAACGGTGTGGAACCTGATTGCGGATTGGCGGCGAAACGAGGGGGGCACGGCGATTGTCTGCTCGCATATCCTTGCCGAAATGGAAAACGAGGCGACGGACTATGCGATTATCGACCGCGGGCGGGTGCTGAAAAATGGGCGGGTCGCGGATCTTGCGACCGTTACGAATACATTCAAAGTAGAAGCCGCTGCCGGCGTGACCTTGGAGCAGGTGCGCGCGGCACTTGCTTCGGCGGGGCTTGATGTTGATGTTAACTCCGCCAATTCAAACCTTGTGAATATTTATCGGGATGTTGTAGACCGTCGAATCTAGAAAGTCTGCGATAGGTCGAACGCGAATCTTCCCCAGCCAAACGCTTCCGGATCCCAGTTGCTCAAATCCTTCTTGAATGCGTAATCGAGACGGAATGTTAGGAACTGCCAGCGGTAACGAATGCCGAAACCGAAACTTTCGCATTCGCGTTCCTTGTAAACGCTTTCGCTGTCGACGACACGCGTCCAGTCGTAGAACTGAACGATTTGCCAGCGCTTCCATGTTTTCCAGGGGAATGTCCAACGGATTTCTTCGTTCATTCTGAAATAAAGCGGCGTGAGCCCTGTATTGATGGCGGTGACGGTATCGATCTCGTCTGTTTTCTCGTTGTATTCGGTGTAGGTGCTGTCATAGCTCGCGTAAATGCTGCGGAAGCGGTAACCGCGTACGGAACGTGTGCCGCCTTGGTAGAATACGCGAGCGTCGTCTTCGAGCGCCTTGGCGAAGAACTTGCCGACGCTTCCGCTGATGGCACCGTTAAATGTCCAGAATAGTGGATGGTACAAGTTGACGGTCATCTCGCCGTAGGAGTAGGGATTCCCGACCATGGTGAGCGAATAAATATCACCGTTCCAGTTGGTGCCCGCGCCTACGGTGGGTGCAAAGCGGATACCCTTCACCGGGTTGAAGTAGTCGTCGGTATAGTCGAAGGTGAGTGCTATTTCGCCTTTCAGCTTGAAGAGCCTATCGCGGTTTTTATCGACGTAGCGAGTATCGAGCGTGCCACGGAAACGGATGTTTTTCGTAATGCCGAAGGTCAAGTCGCCACGGTTAATCACTTCGTAGCGTTCTTCGATGCTGTCTGGGTAGGCGGGCGGGTTCGTCTTTTCGTGATTTAGCGTAAGGCGGTCGTCCAAGCGGATAGCCGTAGGGATGAAGCTGAATGCGGTTCCGAACAGCAATGGGTTTGCGTAACCAATCGATGCTTCCTGCTTGTGTTGGGCGACGAGTGCTCCCGTAGAAAATTCGTGGAATCGCCCGAAGAAATTCTTGTGCTTTGCCGAAGCGTGTGCGCCGAATCCGTAAATTTCTTCGTAGAAGAAACCGTAATGCGTCTCACCGGGAACGCGTTCGGTTGCATCCAGGTGCACGTCGGAAAGACCATCTTCGCGCAAGGAATCGCTCATCTTGATTTGAGTGAATAGCTGCGTAGAGAATAGCTTCGATCTAAAGGAGTGGTACTGGTTACCGTTGATGATTTCACCTTTCGGAATCCTCCAGAGTGAAGAGAGCCATGCCGTGTCGGTAAGTCCCGCTTCTTGAGCTGAATCTTGCGGTGAGCGTCTGTCACGAGAACGGTGACTGACGCTCACCATGTTACCCATGATGACCTTGGCGCCAGGGTCGATTGTAATCTCGACATAAATTTTCTTTTGGTTGGTGTCAACGAGTTCTACAGAAGATAGCGTCGTGTGCAGATAGCCTTCGCGGCGGTAAGCCTTCTGGATTTTTTCCATATCTTCGGCAATATCTTCGTGGTTGTAGTAGTGGTCTTGAGCCGTGTTGAGGTCGGTCGTGTCGATTTCGACCGTTCGATCGGGGGGTGCAATCAGCTTGACTCCGTTGAATCGGTAACGTTCGCCATCGCGGATTTCAATGAAGTAGCCGCGCACGGAGCTGTCCTGCGAAACGATGTCGCGGTGGATTTCCATCGAAAGGTCTAGGCTGTAGTAGCCACGGGAATAGTAGAGCGCCTTGATGTTTTCGAGCGAAAGGCGCATCATGAAGTCCTGTTTTGTCGTGTCCATTCGACCGAATTCTTCAGGTACATCAAGTTGCTCTTCCAGCTGGTAACTTGAGAAAGCCTTGTTGCCCTCGATGTTGATGTACCAGGGGTGTTTGTCTTCTTCGGCGAAGCAGAACACGGCAACGAACAAGAGAAGGATCGCTAATTTTTTCATTTGGCACCTTCCTTGGGTTTGTTTTGCATTTCTTCGCAGCGTCCCAAACCTAATAAGCACGGGTTCCAGAACTTGTAGACATATTCGATACCGACATTCTTTTCGAGTCGTTCTGTTTCGCCGCTTTCTGTACCGGTGTTGGTCAGGTACTGCTTCTGTATAAGCATGGCGCTCAACGACAGTGTCGGAGACAGGTGGTTCTTATGCGAGTATTCCGCTTCCTGGAATACGGGGAGTATGTAGTTCGCGCCGAATTGCAGCGACTGGTCGTAAGTGGGGTTTTCGCTCTGGTCCTGCGTGTAGCCGAAGATCAGACTCAAGTTCTTTACCCAGCGGTCAAGCGCCACGGGAATCTTGAAGTAGCTAGAGTCCTTGTCGCTGGTAGTGTTGTTTTCGAAGAACATCACCTTCATATCGATATCGCCGATGTAGTCGCCGCCAAGCGTCTTGTTCGCCGTTGTCGAAATGACCTTTCCGATGGCCTTGCCTGCGAGCTTGTTCCAGTCGGTTTCTTCTCCGTTGTCGTCGGCGATACAGCCTAGCAATATGTTGTAGTAAATGGATGCAGACGAAGATTCCGTACCGCAGTTGGATGACGGTATCGCCTGTAGGTTCGTAATGGTGCCTTGCAAATCGAGGTTGATGGGACAAGTCTCCTTGTCATTTTCCGAAGTTTCTGCGCAGTAGGGGAGTTCCTGGCTACTGGACACATCGATGACGCCCTTCTGCCAAGGCACATCGTTCCAAGAAAGCAAGAAGGAATTCAATTCGAATTCGTAGATGTCCTTGACGCCGATAAAGCCACTGTTCGTGTTACTGATGTCGCCGCGCAATAGCGGACGTGCCGTGTTGCCAAGAACCCAAATGTCTACGGTGAGAGGGAATGTTGCAAACGGCGTGACGACCGCGATGGAATCCATCTGGGAGTCACTTACGTGCAGCGACAGGTTGATGGGGCTTGTAGCGGAAAGCTTTTCTTCTTGGGTCCCCTTCTTGCGGAGTTTAGCAACAAAGTTGTTGAACATGGTCAGGTACTTGTCGAGCGCAGATGGCGTGACGTCAACCTCGAAGTCTCTGTAGAACACCATTTTGTCGATGGAAATGTTTCCTGTAATCGTGTTGTTCTGGATAATTCCTTCACGACGGTGTGGAACGATGAAACCGATGTTGCCTCTGGCGACGGCGTCTGCTTCTCCATAGACTTCATCCTTGAACTTGTACGAAATTTTGGGAATGTTCGCTGTAATCAAAAGCTCGTCTTCGCTGTCGGTCATGCTGCTTTGAACATCTTCAAAAACCAGATAATGTGATCCACTCTGAATGGAATACCTATCGGAGTGCAGGTTGATTCCTTCAATCCTCATGCTGTCCAGATTGTACTGGAGTGTTGCAGAAATTTCTTCGTCGTTGTCGTTCTGTGTCTTTGCTTCGAAAATATCTAGGAGTCCGTTCTCCAGGTGCCCACGCATATAAATCGGGAATTTGACTTTGGTTCTGGGAGGTTCATATAAGGTGGAATCAAGTTTTAAATCGGCTGTAATTCCGCTGAGTCCCTTTCTCAGTTCTGCAGTCATGTCGATGTGCAGGTCGGTGTTCGTGATTTCGCTTACGGTGCCTGGAATAAACCACGAACCGTTCGCATCGACCGTGCCCTTGAATATGAAATCGTTGTCGATGAACCCTTCTGCCCAAAGAGTTCCGCCGTTATCGCTGCCGTGAGAGAAACTCACGTGGCGCTTGTCGCTAAAGATGTTGTTGATGATGACTTGTGTGTTGCCTGTCCAACCGCCACCGCCAATGTCAAGGTAGGAGTTCAGCTCAATCTTGTCATTTTCAGCGAATACGTTCAGCTTTCGAATGTTGAACAAGTCGCTTGGAATTTTGCGGAACTGGATGTCGAAGAAGTCCAGGTTGCCTATGAGCTTGTTTCCCTGGTTGTAGGTCAGGTCACCGTTCAGCATACCGGACGTCAGGGTGCTGTCGTTTAGACCTTCGAGTAGCAGGGGAATGCTGAATTCATGCGATGAAATATTGGCGTAGAGAACCTGGACTGGCAGGAAGCTCGTTGCCTTGAAGTCGGGGTTGGAATCGTTGGGCAAGATGAAGATGGTGGCTGCCGTTACCGAGTTCTTGTTGTGCAACGCCTTGAAGTGGTCGACGAATATGGTGTCCTTGTTCTTGCGGACGGAAGTTTCTAGACCGACCTGGAAGGATTCGACTTCTCCTTCGACGGAAAGATCCATGACTCCTATGTGGTTGTCGAAGTCCTGGTGCCAGTTTCCGCTGACGCGACCGACGATGTTTCTGCCTAGGTTGATGTCGGAGAAGGGTATTGTTTCGTAGACCACCTTGTCTGCTTCGACATCGAGGGCGATGGTGTCGCCGATGTGGACATAGGCGCTTGCCTTGCCACCGTGCTGCTGTCTTACGTTCCAGGAAGTATGCGGGTGCTCGTCGTTCCATTTGACATCACCGTCGAAATCGAATGTTTCTTTGGGCGTGTAGATTGTACCGTTCGAGAAGTCGATGCCTTTCTTGTTAATGTCGAGCGTGACCTGCAGGGAGTCTGCGGCAATGTGGTAGGCGTTGATGATTGAGTGGATGTGCGCAAGAATTTTTAGCGAGTGTCCGTTGAAGGAGCCGTAGGCCTTGGATCTTGCGCCAAGCGTCAAGTTACCATTCGTCCAGTCTAGCGCCCATGGTTCGTGAGGGGATATGTCTCCGGTAAAGGTGAGCGTTAGGGAATCCTTGAAATTGATGACGGCGTCGACTAAGGATCCTTGTCTCGTTTCTGCAGAAACGACCAGTTCGTTACCGTGCAATTCGCCGGACTTTATCTCCATATCCAATGGCATCATCTGCGGTCCGAACTGGGCGCTCATGTGGCTGACTCGTCCGGTGAAGAACGCCTCCTTGTTCTTGTTGGCCGATCCATTGAGCGAAATGCTTCCGCCTTCGTCGTTTTTGAGCAGACAATCGAAATCAATGTTGTTCTGGTCACCGGAGAGTTTTAAGGTGACGCTTTCGGCGAGCAGCGGCCAGAATTCGCCAATTCGGGTTTGTACCGTCGCATCGTATGTCGTCCTTTTCTTCTGAAGGTCGAACGTTCCGTTGGCCTTTACCTTGATAGCTCCGATGTGCGGGACCGCTGCGGGCAGGTCCGCGGGAATCCATTCCTTGGGATTGTTGATGGTCAGGTTCGTATTCGCCGAAACCTTTCCTAGATCGTCCTTGGGGGCTTCCATGTTGAGTGCGACGGAGTCCTTGGCGGTCTTGACGCTTCCGTTGACTTTCAGCTTTTCGCTTTCAAAGTCGGCGCGGATGTCTATTTTGGCGGGTGCCGAGATGAAGTCGCCCGAAGCTTCCCTCGCCTTGATAGAAAGCGACTTCTCGCCTTCGCTCTCGATGGAAAGATCCTTTGCTTGCCAGCCTTTACCGTCGGACAGATAAACTTGTGCGTTTTTCACCTCGACCTGGACGGGAATGGGGAAGCGGAGCTTTTCGGGGAACTTGGGTATTTCTTGCGGATCTTCCTTTGTTTTGGAATCGTCCTTGGGTGGGCCGACGACGGCGATAACCGAATCCATTTCCAGGTTCACGCCCTTTGTGAAGCCGAGAAGGGTTACATCCAAGTTAGGATTGGCGATTTTGATGTCGGAACCTTCGACGGAGACTCGGATGGAGTCAAAATGGTGGGTCAGGAGCGATTCCATGCTGTGCCCGTAGGGGGTAATGGTGACCCCTGCGAAGGTATGTTCGGTAGAAAGGAACCTTTCGAGGAGCGCATGCAAGAACCAGGCGCCAAGGGCAATGACGCCAACCACAGCCGTTGTAAGGACGGCTGTTCCCACAAATGTCGTCGGTCTTTTGATCAACTTGATTTCAAGTATAGAAAATGCACGAAATGCGGTCTTGAAATTACTTTGAAATGTGTGCGTAAATCGTTGTCTATCAAAGAGTTACGCATGCGCGATGTGAAATGTGCTGCGTAAAATTTGTAAGACTGGTCTATATGAGGTGCTTTTTTGTGCATTATGTACTCGCGTGACACTTTTTGTCGTGCGTTTTTAGTTATATTAGTGCACATGGTAGCACTAAATAAGTCTAAGGCAAAAAAAGAAATTGAGTTCCTTTGCACCGAATGCGGTAACACCACGCCCAAGTGGGCAGGCAAGTGTCCGTTTTGTGGGGCGTGGAGCAGTCTCAAGGAGCATGTGGTTGAAAATATCGTAGAGGGGGGACGAACCTCGCGAGGCTTAGGTGGACCCATCCATCAGATTGTTCCGTTAAAGGACGTTGCGACCGAGGATACGCGGCGGCTGAGCACCGCCAACGCCGAGTTTGACCGCGTGCTGGGAGGCGGGCTTGCACCAGGTTCCCTGGTGCTCATTGGTGGCGATCCGGGAATCGGCAAGTCCACGCTCGTGCTTTCGACACTCGCCACCATGACAGCCGCCGGCGTCAAGACGCTTTATGTCAGCGGCGAAGAAAGCGCTGTCCAGGTAAAGCTCCGCAGCGAGCGCCTGAATGTCGCGGGCTCCGATATGCTCTTGCTCTGCGAAACGAGCCTCGAGAAAATTTTGCAACAGGCGTCAGAAATCAAGCCGCAGGTCCTTGTCATCGACTCCATTCAGACGGTCTACAAGGAGTCCCTTTCGGGAACTCCGGGCTGCGCCACGCAGCTTCGCGAATGCACTCTCGATCTAATGGTCTTTGCAAAGAATACGGGCTGCATCACGATTCTCATCGGACATGTTACCAAGGACGGCCAGATTGCGGGACCACGCATCTTGGAGCACATGGTCGATACGGTTGCCTATTTCGAAGGGGACCGCAACCATCAATACAGGCTGCTGCGTACCATCAAGAACCGTTTTGGTGCCACGGATGAAATCGGCGTCTTCGAGATGACTGGGCATGGGCTTTCTTCGGTCGAAAATCCGAGCCGGGTGTTCCTGCAAGAGAATGTTCCGCCGACTCCGGGTAGTGTCGTCTGCTGCACGCTGGAAGGTTCCCGCGCAATGCTCTTTGAAACGCAGGCGCTGGTGAGTTCGACGACTTTTGCCGTGCCGCAGCGCGTGGCAGCTGGGGTCGATCCGAAGCGTCTTACCATTATCCTTGCGCTGCTTGAAAAGTTTGGCGGGGTGGTTGTCGGAGCCTCTGATGTTTTTGTCTCTATTGCCGGCGGGCTGAAGGTCTCTGACACTTCGTCGGACCTTGCCCTCGCCCTTGCCATCGCAAGCAACCACCTTTCCATTCCGCTGGGTCGCCAGTCCATCGTTATCGGTGAACTCGGACTGTCGGGCGAGGTCCGATCCGTGAGCCTGTTGGAAACCAGGCTCAAGGAAGCCCGCCGCCTGGGATTTACCGAGGCTGTGGTCCCAGCCGGTGGTCGACTGCCTGAAACGACCTCCGGCATGAAAATTGTGCAGGTTCACACCCTCTCCGAAGCGGTGAACTGGTTAATGAACAAGAAATAAGCTTAGAACAGAAATGTGGTGTCATCCTGAGCGACGCAACGAAGTTGCGAAGTCGAAGGATCTCTAGATGGCTTTAAAGTATTTTAAAACAAAAAAACCTCGGTTTTCGCCGAGGCTTTTTAATTCCGTTTTTTTGGCTAGAGACTACTCTTCGTCGTCATCGTCGGACTTTTTCTTTCTCTTCTTCTTCGGAGAAGAACCAGAACCTTCGACCTTGATGTCGGCGGCCTTTTCACCACGCTTGGTGAAACCGTACTGACGCGGGTCAAAGCCGGACGGGAACACGGTCTTGTTGTCGTAGATGACCTTCTTGGCGGTGAACTTTTCAATCTTGGCGCCTTCGAGGTTGGCACCGGAGAAGTCCACGTCGTTCATCTTGGTGTCTGCGTCAATCTTGATGCCCTGCATGTTGGCGTTCGTGAAGTTCACCTTTTCGAGCTTGGCACCGGCGAAGCTTACGCCCGTCAGGGTTGCGAGAATGAAGTCAGAACGTTCGATGGTGGAGTTTGCAAAGTTGGCCTTGGTGAGGTCAGCCTTGTCGAAGATGTCCTTACGGACGTATGCACCGTCAAACACGGCCTTCAGAAGTTCTGCGTTCTGGAAGGAGTTCTTGCTCACTTCGGTGTCGTAGAAGGATGCCTTGGAAAGCTTGGTCTTGATGAAGGAGCTCTTTGCGACGGAGCCCTTGTCGAAGATAACGCCGGTGAGGTCCTGGTTGTCGAACTTCATGTTCTTCACGGTGGACTGGGCGAACTTAGCCTTCTGGAGCTGGGTCTTGGAAAGGTCGACGTCGTTGAAGGTCGTCAGAGAAAGGTCGGCTTCCTTCAGGTTCACGTTCTTGAATTCCACACCGCTGAAGTTGGCCTGGGAAAGACCGGCCTTGGCGAAGTTCACGTCGATGAGGTCGACGCCCTTGAAGTTGGCGGCGATCAGGTTACAAGCGGTAAAGTCGGTCTTTACGATCGTCGCCTTGCGAAGGTCGCTGTTTGCCATCAAGGAACGAGAGAAGTTCGTGTGGGTGAGGTTTGCCTTGCTGAAGTCGGCGGCGGTCAGGTCCACATCCATCACGGACGCCTGAGTGAGGTCTGCCTTGCTGAAGTCGGTCTTGTCGGACACCTTCATGGCATCGAGACGAGCGTTCTTAAGGTTGGTCTTGGGGAACTGGCTATCGAGGAGCGTTGCACGGTAGAGGTTAGCCTCTTCCATGTTGGAACCTTCGAAAGAAGAACCGCGAATGTCTGCACCGCTAATGGTTGCCTTGGTGAGGTTCGTATTTTCGAAGTTGGCGTTGCTGATCACGGCGTTCTGGAAGGAAACTTCCCTGAGGTCTGCGCCCTGGAAGTTCGGGCTTTCACCTGTGGCACGACGGAAGTCCGTGGTGTGCGCGACTGCCTTTGCGTTTCTGAAGTTGAAACCATCGATACGCTTGTTACTGAAAGAAACATTCAGGTCCTTGCCTGCCCAATCGTCCTGGGCGTAAACGTTGAGAGCAAGTGCGCTCAACAGGCACAGGCCGAACTTTGATACACTCTTCATATTCATATACATTTTCCCTTTAAGGATAAACCAAATAACGGATAACCCTAAAATAACTAAAAAAATTGACAAATAACAATAAAAAAGAAAAAAACTTTATAAATAAATGCTAATTTGTTCCCCGAAATGGCAAATTTTGCATCAAACCAATATGATGTAGTGGTTTGCGGGGCCGGTCCTGCCGGTCTCATGGCCGCTTGTACCCTGGGTCGCTTGACTGGCGGTGCTAGACGGATTTTGCTTTTAGACAAGAAGGAACCCTGGAAGGAACCTATCTTTTGCGCCGAGGCTGTCTCCAAGGATCGCCTGAACTCCCTTTGGCCGGTGAACGATTCGTTTGTCCGTGGAAATCTTTCCGGGATATATTTTACATCGCCCAAGCGTTTCCGCGCAGAATTTTACAGTAAAGATTGTGGATTGATTCTGGATCGCGCCCATTTTCACCATGACCTTTCGGATGGGTGTGTGTCGGCGGGTGTAGAATGCCACTACGATGCGCTCATCAAGAAGCTTGAAAAGACGACCGACGGCTGGAAGCTTTCGGTACAGTCGTCTGGCGAGATGGTTGAAATCCAATCGACGGCGGTCATCGACGCTTCGGGCCCAAGCTGCAAGCTGACTCGCGGAATCGAATGCCTTGAAGGCATCGAGTCGGGCGATACCGATTTGGAACCCGCCATCTTTGCGGTGGCTGACGGAATTGAACACAGCAAGGAACACATCGAGCTTTTCTTCGGTTCTGAATTTGAATCGGGTTACGGCTGGATTTTCCCGCGCGACGGCAAGGAAGTGAATATCGGCTTCGTGCTGGGGAAGGATGTGGAACACAAGGTTCCCCTGCGTCAGAAATTGCTGGACTTTATTGCTCGCGATTACCCCAAGGCGACTGTCAAGGCGGTGTACGGCGGCATGATCGCTTGTGGACAATCGCAAAAGCCCATGGCGAAGTGCGGTCTCTTCAAGGCGGGCGATGCGGCAAGCTGCGTGAACCCTATCAGCCGTTCAGGAATTGTCGAAGCTTTGCTGTGCGGCAAGGTCGTTGCTGAATCGGTCAAGGAATGGCTAGATGATTCCGGCGCGAACCGCAGCAGTATCGAGTCGAAGGTGCTTTCCCGCTGGATGGAGCTCCTTGGCAACAAGCACCTGCAGGTAGCGCGCGCCAAGGTTGGCTTTAATAAAATTAGCGACAGGCAGTTTGACCGTGCGGCAGAAAGACTTTCGAGGCTTCCGCGCGAAAAGCAGACGCTGTTCCGTATCTTCTTTAATGTTTTGTGGGCGGCACCTTCCCTGATTTGGAAGATGCGCTCGTTCTTGCGGTAGGTTTATGGAAGCAGCAATCAGCGAACAGATGAATGCGCGATTAAGTGAAATCCGCGAAAAGTTTGCGGGCTTTAGCGACCCCGACGACAAGTGGAAATTCCTTTTGGATTTGGCGCGTGCCCATAAGGGCATGGATGCGGCATTGAAGGCGGAAAAGTTCATTATTCAAGGCTGCGCCTCGACCATGTATCTGGTTCCGAATTTTGACGGTGCGAAAATCCATTTTGAAATGGATGTCGAAGGCGGCACCACGAATCCTCTCATTAGCCGCGGACTCGGTGCGCTTGCTCTCAAAGTTTATAACGATATGGCTCCGGCAGACATCTTGGCTGTCGACCCGAAGTTCTTCCAGGACATCGGACTCAATGTGGGACTATCTCCCACGCGTTCGAACGGTTTTGCAAGCCTTGTCAAGCAGATTTATTTATATGCGAGGGTCTTTGCTGCCCTCACCAAAAAATAGGGATAAAAAGTAGGTAGAATATGTTCAGTTTCTTGAATGGAAAGAGCCCCTTTGATGAGGCGGAAGAACGCCTGGAAGCGGGCGAGACCGTCAACGGAAAACCGAAGCTGCCGACCGGTCCGATCATGGGCTGGCAGGACGGTGTGTTCCTTCTGGTCATCATTGGCCTGATCGTGGGTGGTTACCAGTATTACCAGTATGTGAAGCGCAACTGTGCCGAAACCTTTGCCGCATGCGATGCTCTTTATGTGGCTGCAGGTCAGGATGCTTCGAAGTTTGCCGAAGTGGAAACTTGCTACGAGGCGACCTGGGATCTTGCTTTCGTGAGCGATACGCTCGAAGTGCTCCGTCAGAACCGCCTGGGCGAAATCGAGGATATGCGTAACGCCCAGAAGGATTTGCTCGCAAATGCAAACGTAGCTCTCGATAAGGGTGACACCGCCGCTGCCGCAAAAATCGTGACGGAATACAAGGGAGCCATGCTCCTTTACACCGGCGACAAGAGCGAATGGGACGAAATCGTAAAGATCGCCGAAATCCAGGCTGCAAAAGAGGCCGCGAAGGTCGCTGCCGAACCTGCTGCCGAGTAACTAGATTTTCTATATTAATTGCGTCTAAATTTTTCTCAAAGGAAATACAATGGCTAAGAAAGAATCCAAGAAGAAGGTTGTCCTCGCTTATAGCGGTGGACTCGATACTTCCATCATCATCCCCTGGCTCAAGGAAACCTACGACGTCGAAGTGATCGCTTTCGCCGCCGACCTCGGTCAGAACGACTTCCCGAACGCAAAGGCTCTCGAAGACAAGGCTTTGAAGACTGGCGCTTCCAAGTGCTACGTTCTCGACCTCAAGAAGGAATTCCTCGAAGACTACGTTTGGCCGACCGTTCGCGCCGGTGCAAAGTACGAAAGCACCTACCTCCTGGGTACCTCTTTCGCCCGTCCGCTCATCGCCAAGTATCAGGTGAAGATTGCTGAAAAGGAAGGTGCCTACGCTGTTGCTCACGGTGCTACCGGTAAGGGTAACGACCAGGTCCGTTTCGAACTGACCTACGCTGCACTCAACCCGAAGCTCGAAGTCATCGCTCCGTGGAAGGACCCGCGCTGGACGTTCCACAGCCGCGAAGACGCTATCGACTACGCAGCTGCCCACAAGATTCCGCTGAACGGCATCAGCAAGAAGAAGATTTACTCCGAAGATGGTAACCTGTGGCACCTCTCTCACGAAGGTGGCGTTCTGGAATTCCCGGAACAGGAGCACAAGTACGAATTCCTCAAGCACACCAACACGTACGAAAAGGCCCCGAACAAGGCGGATCACGTGACGATTACCTTCGATAAGGGTAATCCGGTTGCTATCGACGGCAAGAAGATGGGCGCTGTCGAACTCCTCGAATACCTGAACAAGATTGGCGGCAAGAACGCTTGCGGTCTCTTGGACATCGTTGAAAACCGCCTCGTTGGCCTGAAGAGCCGCGGCGTGTACGAAACTCCGGGTGGCACGCTCCTGTATAAGGCTCACGAATGCCTGCAGCAGCTCGTGCTCGACAAGGAAACTTTGTTCGAAGCCCAGAAGATGTCTATGACCTACGCCAACCTCGTGTACAATGGCCAGTGGTTCACTCCGCTTCGCCAGGCTATGGACGCCTTCTTCGCTGAAGTGAACAAGGTTGTTACCGGTGACGTGACCCTCAAGCTCTATAAGGGTAACATCATTCCGGCCGGCATCAAGAGCCCCTACAGCCTCTACGACATGGGCCTCGGTGGATTCACCGACGTCGACATGTACGACCAGAAGGACGCAACGGGCTTCATCCGCTGCTTCGGCCTGCCTCTCAAGACGCGCGCCCTGTTGCTCGGCAACAAGACCAACGTCGACTTCGGCAAGCCGGTCGTGCTCCCGAAAAAGTAGCGTTCACGTCATTGCGCTTCGCGCATGACATGGCGGCTCGGTCAAAGCCATGTGAACATGGCTAAGACTCTCGCCTTGGACGTCATTGCGAGACCTTAGGGTCGAAGCGATCCCAAAAAATCCTCGGTTCCGTTCATCGGACCGGGGATTTTTTTTGCTTTTGGACCTCTGCACAGGGAAAAATGTGCTGAAATTCACAGCAGTGCTTTTTTTTTATTGACAAAGTGTTTTTTATTTTACATTTTTGTTTCAAATGAACTCCACCATATAAAGGGGAAATTATGAATATCAAACAGACGCTTTTGGGATGTACTTTGGCATCGTTTATGTTTGCCGCCTGTTCTTCCGACGATTCCGGTACGGGCGCGTCCTCCGGTTCCTGCGACACATCGGCTTTGCCCGCTTCGTCATTGTCATTTGCTTCTTCTGGAGAAGGTTGCGTTGCACAAGGGTCGATGGATGCCGTCGCCTTTATGTCCATGGTTGCTGATTATACGAATGCTGGCTGGCTTCCTGTTGCGGCAAATCCGCAACCGAATGGTGATGGCGAATATGTATTCTCCAAGCAGGACGGTGCTGTTTCGCATTCGGTCACATTGACAACCACGGGTGGAAATGTGACTGTCGTGTATGTCAAGACCGGTGATACGCCGCAGACGTCTGATCCTACGACAGAAGTACCTGTCAAGAATGCTTCGACCTGCGATCTGGCAACAGCAAAGCTGCCTCCGTCTGAACTCGCCTGGAAGCCGACCTTTGGTGGTAGTTGTGAAGTTTCCCAGACGATTTCGCTTGAAAAATTGCAGAAGTTTGATACTCTCCTGATTGTGGCTGGTTACGAACAAACTAAAATTTCAAATGAAAGCTTTAGGTATACAATCGAAAAGCCGAATATGGAATCCGCTACAGTTGATAGAGATACCTTGCTGTTTACTTATTCGATGGAAACTTTCGTCGGAACATTCTCCGGCGTGACCGAGCCGATGACGGAAAAACAAAAATTAGGCTATGAACTGACCGAAGTGGCTAGAGCGAACTTGCCCGCGGATGTCTTTGCTAAAGGTAGAATAAGCAACTCTGGTGATAAATTTTATGCGGGCTCCATTCCAAGTGCGGTGAATCGCACCTACGTTATATCCCAGTTGAATAAATACGGCTGGAACTTGAAAGAGGGGGCCTCTTCTTATTCGGCTATCAAAGGTTCTATTACTTATAATGGAACCGTGTATACAATGGAATTGTATTACGATGATTTTACAAGTGGGGATGAATATTCCATTTATATCAGTAAAAAGTAACCCTGTAATACGAATGTTAGAATTCCACCATGTATCCGGCTCCCCAAAGAAGTTTTGGGGGGTCGTGTTCTATGAACCGGTAGGCGGGTACACTAATTTGTGTGTAGAAACCGTAGATGTGGGTCCAGAGTTCAATTGAAATGTCGCCGATTTCCTTGTAGTTGTAGGGGAGCACGAGCAGGGCTTCGTTCGCCTTGTTGAACGCCTTATGCAGTTTATTGGGGGCTTCGGCGAACTCGTAGCCGCCGCCGATGCCTACATCGAAGTTGAACGGTAGTTCCCTGAAAAACGTCCAAAGCAGGCTTCCGCGTATTCCACACCAGTAGTCGCTTGGTCCGTTGTGTACGCCCATTCCCTGCACCCGCAATATGGCGTCGTTGTAGCCGACTCCGCCGACAAAGACGATCGGGGTCAGGTTCCTGGCTCCAAGTCCGGCGTCAAAGCGCCAGTTGCCGGCATGGCTGCAAATGACCGCAAGAAAGACGGTCAAGGCGATCGTACGGGAAAAATGGCTGCAAAACATAGGCTAAATATAGCCAAAAGCGATAATTATACTCGCAAATTTCTTTTTTTATTCCTATATTGTTTGACAAATCACGGCTTGGGGTTGACCGGGCCATAAAAAAGGAAAGAGAAATGAAATTGAAATCCTTAATCATGGCATGCGCTGCCGCTTGCGCATTTGCCGCACCTGCAATGGCTGAAGGCGGTATGTTCGAAGGGGCTCTCCCCGAAAACTGGACTGCCGATGTGGTGGCCGCCGTTCGCTACAACTGGTACAATTTCAGCAACTGGCAGAAGGACGGTACTTCCAACTACACGTGGCTCGTGACCTACGATGCCGACGTGCAGGGCAAGTGGAAGGTCGCCAACTGGCGTAACCTGATCGACATCGACCTCGGTCAGACCTGGACTAAGGGCGTGGGCAAGCGTAAGTCCAATGACCGTCTGTTCTGGGAATCCATGCTCGACTTCAATATGACCGAAGTCCTGAAGCCCTACATTGGCAACCGTTTCGAAACGCAGTTCATGAAGGGCTACGAATATACCGAAGACGAAGATGGCAACGAAGTGAAGCACGCCATTTCCAGCTTCATGGACCCCGCCTACGAAACTCAGGTGGCTGGTCTTGCCTACATTCCGAACGAAAACTTCTCCCAGCGCTTGGGCTTTGCTAACCGCATGACCATTTCTAATGGCTACGGCTACGCTGATGACAAGGATACAGACAAATTCGAAAAGTTCCGTGACGAACCCGGTCTCGAATCCATCACCGAAGCCAAGTACGCTTTCTCCGACATCGTGAGCTTCAAGACACGTTTGTGGGCCTTCTGCAACTTCGAAGGTATGGAAAAGATTGACGGCCTTTGGGAAAACTTGCTCTCTGTGATGATTGCTCCGCTCGTTGAACTCCAGGTGGGCTTCGACATGGCCTACGACTGGGATCTCGACGAAGACACGCAGTACAAGAGCATGCTGCTCTTCGGCCTGACCTGGCGCTGGTTCTAATAAGACCGGACCGGTTAAATTCTGCAGAGTCCTTACTCTGGAACCGGTCCTCTCGCAACCGCCCCTGTTTAATAACAGGGGCTTTGTTGCTCACAGAGACCGCTTGTGCTTTATCTTAAAAGAAAAGTCCCCGTTCAGGGGACATTTTTTAGATCCTTCGACTTCGCCTGACGGCTCCGCTCAGGATGACACTTGCATTTACTTTTCTAGATCCGCTTTCATGGCGCGGATGGCGTTGCCGCGGTGGCTGATGCCTTTCTTTTCGGCAAGCTCCATCTGCGCAAAGGTGCGGTTGAATCCGTCGGGAACAAACAGCGGGTCGTAGCCGAAGCCCATGTCGCCGATGGGGGCGTGGTTAATTTGTCCGCGACATTCCCCTTCGTAAATTTTCGGCTCGCTAACGGTCCACTTGCCGTCGATTTCTGCTACCTTCTGGTAAGAGAGCGCGCAGAAATAGCGGGCGCTGCGGTCCTTGACGCCTTCAAGCTTTTCCATGAGCTTATCGTTGTTCGCCTGGTCGTTTCCGTGATAGCCGCAATAGCGCGCACTGTAAATACCCGGTTCACCGTTCAGTGCGAACACTTCCAAGCCGGAATCGTCTGCAAGCACAGACGCCTCGATATGCTTTTCGCAAAGCCACTTGGCAACGGTGCTCGACTTGATGATGGCGTTCGCTTCGAAGGAATCGCCGTCTTCGACGATATCGTCTGTAAAGCCGATGTCCTTGAGCGTCTTGAATTCCTTATTCTCGGTCCCGAGGATGTGGGCGAAGTCTCTAATCTTTCCTGGATTTCCCGTTGCGATTACGAATAAATGCTTCATTTTAAAATATCTCTCGTCTTTCGCCTGTAGGCTCGTAGAGCCGTTCTTTCTAGTAATGTTCCGGTTTCATCACGATAAGGATCGCATCGACGACGATGCCAACGCCGAAGAGCCCGCCGGTGCAAAGCCAGAGAATGCCCGTCCAGATTTTACCTTCATAAAAACGGTGTATGCCAAGATAGCCTAGCAAAATGCAAAGGGCGAGGGCAATCCATTTGTTGTGTTCACCTTGTGCGGGCATAAGGAGCTCCTTTAGTTGTATACAAATATAGAAAAAGCGTGCTTTTTCGGCTTATTTCGCCCAAGGGTTACCAAAATGATACAATTATCTTATATTTACAAATATGGATGGATTGAAGAAAAATTTTATACTTGTTGCTGTTTCGACATTTTTCATGTTGTTGGGTCTGATTGGCCTAGTTCCCTTTTATCCGATTTCTTGGGGCGCGTCGATTGCCTTCGCCATTTTTGTAATGGTGTTTCTTTGGCAGATTCATGCGGCTGGTGAAGTCGGTTATGAGTGTGCTCTTCGAAAGAAACCGGCTCTCGTCTTTTGTATAATGGGACTCGTGGTTGCCGCCATTCTCATTTCCAGAGATACACCCGTTCCCGTTCCATTAGTGTTGGTTGCCATTGCAAAGAACCTTTGCTTTTGGTTCGTCTTTTACGAGATTTACATATTCAAGCAGCTCTATACTCCTGTAGCAAAGCAACCGGAGTCGGCGCAGAAGAAGGATGACGGGAACGGTGCTGGGAAGGCAAGACACGATGTCTCGGCTGTCATCAAGAAAAAGATAACCCGTTTTTCGCTGTCGCATGCCGAACGCGAACTCTATTCGCTTGTGGGGCTCACTTCGGTGAAAAAGGAAATCCTTTCGCTCAAGAACATGATCTTGGCGCAGAACAAGCGCGTCTCGGTGGGGCTTCCTCAGATACCGATGTCCTACCATTGTGTGTTCACAGGAAATCCCGGTACGGGCAAGACGACGGTGGCAAGAATTGTGGCTCAGATATACAAGGACCTCGGCGTTCTTGAAAAGGGACATCTGGTGGAATGTGACCGTTCTTCCTTGGTTGCCGGGTATGCCGGACAGACCGCCATCAAGACAAATGAAGTTATTGACAGCGCCCTCGACGGAGTCCTTTTTATAGACGAAGCTTACACCTTGGCTCGTAATGACGGACAGGATGCCTTTGGACAGGAGGCGATTGATACGCTTCTGAAGCGGATGGAAGATGACCGCAATCGTCTTGTGGTCATTGTAGCCGGTTATACGGATGAAATGAAGACTTTCATTGATAGCAATCCGGGCTTGTCTTCACGCTTTAACCGTTATATCGAATTTTCCGATTATAGTGCGTCGGATCTTTATGAAATTTTCAGGCGCATGTGCGAAAAGCAGAAACTGGAACTGTCGCCTGAGTTTGAAGGAACCCTGAAGGCTCTGCTACAAAAGATTGTGGATAAGGCGGACCGCTCCTTTGGCAATGGTCGTGGCATTCGTAATTTGTACGAAAAGACCCTTGTGAACCAGGCGAACCGCCTAGCGAAAAAGGACTACAGCGTTTCGGAACTGTTGAAGCTGTTGCCCGAAGATTTGCCTGCTGATTGCTAGAAAATTTTATTAGAACGATTCTCTTAAGTCTATCGTAATGCCGATGTGCTTGCCGTCTACGAGCGAGAGGTCGCCGCGGGCATGCAACTTTTCACTACGGTTGAGTGCCAGACGCCCGCCGAAGCCGACGGCGTAATGCATTTGCCGCTTGAAGAGTTCGCTAAAGTAGGGCGCTGACTGCAGCGCTTCACCAAAGATAACGCCGGCGAAGCGCCAGAAGAGCGGACGGCGGAATTCCATTTGCCAAATTAAAGCTTGTGTGTCGCTCCAAATACCCGATTCCACGCCGCGGAATCGCTTGGTGCCGTCGGGACCGGCGAGGCATCCGAGAGGAACATTGTCGCCGCGGCTCTGTCTTGCGTAAAGCCCAAGCGCAATAGATGTTTCCCAGAATAGGGGTGCGTAGAACCTAGCGTCGAATGTTTCGGTATGGTAGCTAAAGTCGCCGCCGAAAAAGACTTCTTCGAAGCTTGCGTAGTAACCTTTGGTGGGCCAGTTATCGTTGTCTTTTTTGTCGAGAACGAACAGGTAGCCGCCACCGAGATAAAAACCGTCCTGGTAATTTTTGGGAATGTCGTCGCCGAGTTCGTTGTCGCGGGCTTCTCCTTCTAATACGACTCCGTAGCGGAAGGGGAGACTGCTTGGAATGCCGAAGTTCATTTCGAAGGGAATGCGGCTATAGACGAAGGAACTCTTGTATTCGTCTACCGGTTCATAATCTCCGCGGGCGCCTCGTTCAAATAGCGAGTATTGCCACTTGTTCAAGTTGAGCTTGGCGGGAATGTGCAGGTGGTCGCCGAGCAACCACATGTTCGGGGTGTATTGGAACTGGAATTGTCCGCGTGTGGTTCCGCGTGCGATAAAGTCCATCGAAGAAATGTTTTCGCCGTCTTGGAACGGCCTGAAGAACAAGACAAAAACCGCACCATATTGGATTTTGGTTTCTTCGGTGTAGGCTCCGAAGGGCAGCAGCGAGAATCGCTGGAAGTTGTCCTTGACTGTGGTATCGCTGGAAACAGCCGTGCTGTCTGTGGCGTGCGCAAAAATGGTAAGCGCGAGACTTATGATAATGACGTAGGATAACTTCATATGGCATAAGTATAGAAAACATTTTTGTTATATTTAGAAGAATAAATGAAGATGTGTCATCCTGAGCGGAGTGCGAAGCACGAAGTCGAAGGATCCTAACATTTGTAACCCCTTGGAGCCCTTATGGCCGAACAAAACAAAGCAGAAAAATTCGTTTTCTACATGTACAAGATGACCAAGTCCTATCCGCCTAACAAAGAGGTGCTGAAGGACATTTCTTTGAGCTTCTACTATGGCGCAAAGATTGGTATTATCGGCCAGAA
>JAFXRC010000036.1 GCA_017526585.1 Fibrobacter sp.
CCGGGGATTTTCATGCCGCCGGTAATGCCGCTAATGCTTTCCTGGGTGGCTTCGTCTTTTTTCTTGACGGCAGCGTTGATGGCTGCCATGAGCAGGTCTTCAAGGGCTTCCACGTCATCTTTGTCCACGGCGTCGGGGTTGATCTTGATCATGGTGACCACGCCCTTGCCATTCATGGCGACCTTCACCATTCCGCCGCCGGCTTCGGCTTCGAAGCTCTGCGCCTTGAGGTCGCTTTGAGCCTTCATCATCTTGCTCTGCATCTTCTGAAGGTCTCTCAACATTTTGCTCATGTCCATAGTTTAATTCCTTTGTTTTGGCTTGCTATATTAGTCTAATAAACGGTCTAATCCAAAATATAATAAAAGATGCTCTTGAAAGCGGTCTTATGGTCATTTTGGAAGTGTGGAATTTGTGAGGAAAAATACATTCGCCGCGTTTTTTGACAAATTCTATTGACGCGCCCTGTCCAATGTGTTATTTTTGTTATGAAAATGTAAAACAATTAATCCATCACGGAGGTTTAAAAGTATGAAAAAAATTCTTACCGCTCTTGCTGTCGCTGCGTTCCTTGTCGGTTGTGCAAGCACTCCGCAGGAAAAGGCTGCAGATCTTCTTGTTGAAATGCAGATGAAAAAGACCAACTTAATCAAGAAGGATCATATTCCGGCTGGTCTTGGTATTGGCGTTTCCAAGGATCAACAGATTGCCATGGAAAAGGCTGACCAGAATGCCCGTGTCGACCTCGCCAAGGAAATCGATGTTCAGATGAAGGCTCTGACCAAGAACTTCAAGGAAGAAGTGGGTGGCGACATCGCTGAACACTTCCAGAGTGCATCCAAGACGGTCGTGAATACTCACTTGAACGGTGCTACGCTCACCGAAGTCAAGGTCGAAACCTCTGAAGACGGTCAGTACAAGATTTACGGCATCATGACTCTCAATGTTGACCTGGTGAACGAATACCTGAAGTCTCTGCAGGATACCGAAGCTGCCAACGAAGCCATGAAGGAAAAAATTCGCGCTGCGGCTAACAAGGCCTACGCCGAAATCGATGCCGAAATCGCTGCAGAAAAGAAGTGATCCTTTCCGCGTGGTCTCAAGCGTTATCTGGGACTAGATTTTAGGTTATTCTGGTATGCTCCGGCATATTCAGAGTAGCCTTTTTTGAGTATTATAAGAGAAGGTTGTCTATGAAAAGGCTGTTTGCCGGTTTGGCGGTTGTATCGTCTTTAGTGGTCATGTCGGGTTGCGCTTCCAGTGAAAGCCCGAAACAGGAGCCTGTTGCGGTTGAACCGCCTGTGCGGGTCGTTCCGGTGTCTCAGGAACTGAATGCCATCGCATGTCCGGAAGGGGACCTGCGGGGTTCGGGACTTGCGGGAGATTATGACCATGCCTTGGATTATGCGGTGAACCAGATTGCCGTTCAAATCCAGAGCTCTGTGACTTCGACAAGCAAAATGCAGGTCAAGTCTGAAACATCCGCTGCGGGCGAAGAAAACATCACGTCTTCCTATGATAGGGAATCGCAGGTGTCTGTTCAGCTGCGTAACCGCCAGGATGTGCATGTTCAGGAAACGATAGCACGAGAAGGCGTTGTCGGTGTTGTCGCCTGTATGCACCGTACCGATGCTGCTAAGCCTTTCCGCGACGATTACCAGAGCGCCCGTGACGCCTTGGTGTCTTCAGTTGCTGTTCTTTCGATGACGACCCATCCCCTTGAAAAGTCGGGCAACTATGAAAAGATGACAGCGGCCTATGCGAAGTATAGGGAGTCTGCTCAAATTTTGCAGTCGCTCGGGTTCAATGAAAATTCGACTGAAATTGAAGAAAACTATGCGAAGGCCATTGCGGACTACATTGATTACAAGAGCCGCTACAAGGTTTACATAGATGGAGCTTACGAAAGTGATGAAGGAAGAATCCTTTTTGAGCAGATTTCTGGTAGCGTTAAGCTCCAGAGTGTTCCCGATTCTTGTGATGTCGGCGTAGTTCTTGAATTGGAAATATCGGCGCCGAATTGCAAGGAAGGTGGACTTGGCATCAGCTGCACCGAAGTGGTCGCCCTCAATGGAAAGTCCTGCAGTGGTGAATCCTACTTTACGCTTGGTGGCACGCTCAAGGGCGTTGGCCGCATGAGCGAAGCTGAAGCGAAGGAAAAGCTGTTGAGCAATGTGTCGCGGAACGACTTTGTCGCAGATTGGAAAAAAGAGATAGAACGCTGGTTCCTGAAATAATTTTTTTGCACCTTGTCCATTGATTCAATAAAAATTGAGTACCCAGAACTTCCCGTTGTTGAACATCGGGAAGAATTTTTTGAGTTGCTTGAAAAGCACCAGGTCGTAATCGTCAAGGCGGATACGGGCTCGGGCAAGTCGACACAGCTGCCGAAGTTTTTATTAGAGTGGTTCGCGTGTACAGAAGCTCGGACTGGTGCGAAAGCGGAAACATTCAAAATCGGCGTGACGGAGCCGAGGCGCTTGGCGGCGATTTCGATTGCGGACCGCCTGCGCGAAGAATTGAAGGACGAAACGCTCGTCAGTACCAAGATTCGTTTTTGGGAGCAGGGACAGAGTGATGCCCCCATCAAGGTGATGACTGACGGTATCTTGCTGCAGGAATTTCGCCGCGATAGGCTTTTTCGCCAGTATTCGGCGGTGGTGATTGACGAAGCGCATGAACGCTCGCTAAACATCGATATCTTGCTAGGCATTTTCAAGGCGGTGCTGAAGGAACGCGCCGACTTCAAGCTGATTGTCGCCTCTGCGACGCTTGATGCGAAGCTTTTCGAGGAATTCTACGATAACAGCTGCGTACTCGAAGCCGAGGGGCGCACGTACCCGGTCGATGTGGAGTATTTCTTTGACGGTGGTGCTGCGGCCCGCGCGTCGCTTGACATCAGCGGCAAGGGCGATTCCGGCTTGCTCGACGAAGCCCGCGATGCGATTTTGGATTTGGAAACCCGCCACCGCGACCATCTGCTTTGCTTTTTACCGACCGAGCGCGACATTCAGGATTTGGCTGGGGAGCTTGCCCACGAACTGGATTCGGCGAGTTTCGACATCTTGCCGCTTTACGGCCGCATGAGTCCCGATGAACAACGCCGCATCTTTAAGCATACGGGAAAGACACGCGTCGTGCTTGCGACAAACATTGCCGAGACATCCCTTACGATTCCTGGGATTGCCTATGTCGTTGATACGGGCATGGCGCGCATTTCGCGATACAATGCGCAGTCGAGAATCCAGGGGTTGCCCGTCGAGGAAATTTCGAAGGCGAGTGCTCGGCAACGCACCGGGCGTGCGGGGCGCGTAAAGCCCGGTGTATGTATTCGTCTCTATTCGCCGGAGGATTTTGAGAAGCGAGACGAGTTTACGGAGCCGGAAATCCGGCGCAGTAATCTCGCGAATGTGGTGCTGCAACTGCGTAGCCTGGGGCTTGAACTCGAAAATTTCCCGTTTCTGCAGTCGCCGCCCCATTCGGCATTCCGTGGCGCTTATAAGACGCTTTTTGAACTCGGCGCCTTGACTGCCGATAATAGCAGCGGACATGTGACTAAACTTGGTCGCGAAATGACTCGGCTCCCGATGGACGTGGCGCTTTCGGCGGTGCTTTTGCGGGCGCGCGAATCGGGAGTGCTACATCCTGCGTTGATTGTCTGCTCCGCACTCTCGATTCAGGACCCACGAGTGGTCCCCGGCGAAGAGCCGGAGCGCACCCGGATTCGTCAGCTGCATCGTAAGTTTGCGGGTCACAAGAGTGATTTTCTCACTTTCGTGTGCATGTGGAATGCCTTCTGCGCTGAATGGGATGGCAAATCTTGGAATAAGCTGCGTAAATTCTGCGACAAGTTCAGCTTGCACTTTTTGCGTTGTCGCGAATGGATTGACCTTTACGAACAATTTGGTCGCATTCTCGATGTGAAATACGAAAATCGCGTGTGTCCACTCGACAGCTTCCACGCCGACAACTTGCACATCGCGCTACTTTCTGGTTTCCTGGGCGGCATTGCTCGCCGCGACATCGAAAACGGTTGCTACCGACTGGTGAGTGGCCGCGAAACGCACGTGTTCCCTGGCAGCGATTTGTACGGCAAGAGCGTGGAGTGGCTCTTTAGCGCCGAAGTTCGCGAAACGAGCCGCATTTTCCTGAACAAGGGTGCCGAAATCAAGCCCGAATGGATTATGCAGGTGGCTGAACCCTTCTGTACGCGTCGCTGGTATTCACCTATGTGGAACCAGGAGCGCGGCTTTGTAGAAGCGGTGGAAGAAGTAAGCTTCAAGGGGCTTGTGATTAGCCGCGGTCACCGCGTAGACTATGCTCGCGTGAACCCCGATGAATGTGCCGAAATTTTCTGGCGAGAAGCCGTTGTACTTGGTCAGATGGCGCGCCCGTTTGCGTTTATGACGCATAATGAGCGAGTTGTCGAAGACTTGCATGCTCTTGAAGCGCGTAAGCGTCAGTTTGGACTTGCTCCGAGTGAAGATGCTCTGGTAGATTACTATGTGCGTATCGCCCATAGCGTGAACTCCATCAAGACACTCAAGGACTACATCCGTGAACATACCGACCAGTTCCTGAAATTTGACGCCAAATTCTGGTTGGATCAGAGTGAAACGGGTGCCAGCTATACGGATTCGGGGTTCAGTAACCGTGCGTTCGATGCTTTGGCAAAGGGTGAAAAAAAGAAAGCGGTCAAGGTTCCGGAACCGGCTCTCGGTGGTTCTATAGAACAGTTCCGTATCGAGTGTCTCGATGGCTCCAGTCGCATGGTCGTGGGCGAGATGGTCTTTGATGCGACCAAGGAATACGACGGCATTACCTTGGAGTTGCCTTACGACATGCTCCCGCAGCTCACTCCCGCGAAACTTGCGCTTTCGATTCACCAGTGGCGCGAATGGATGGCCGAATCGATTATCCGCGAAATGCCGAAGGCCGCCAAGAAGCAATTGGAAAATCGTCGCACGTTTATCGACGATGCCTTCTGCGATAAATTGAAGGCTAGTCCGCACAAGGCTCCTCTCTTGCTCTTGTATGAAGTCTTTGCTGGCATGAAACAGCTGGATTGCGATATTCCGACGGTCACGCCCGAAAAGGAAAATCACCTGCGCTTGCATGCGAAAATCTTCAAGACGGGTTTCCCGGAAAAGTTTTCCGCCGAACTTTCGCCGGAATGGGGAAGCTTCAATTTATTTGCCGCGGTTCGTCCAGTGGTGGTGACATTTGGTATCGACTTTGCTTTAGACGAAATGCGCTTTGGCTGGCGTCTCGGCGAATCCGCCCTGATGACTTCGGCAGAATCCGCCTTCTGGCAAAGTTTCCGCAAAAGGGTTGAGGTTCCGGTCGAGCCTGATACGCTCATTACCGATCGCTTGAACCTGCTCGAAACCGGAGGTCTTTACGCCGACGGGTTCAAGACGGCCCTGAAGGCTTGGGTCCTCAAGTCTCTTGCCGCTGACAATCTGGATGCGAATCGTTGCGTGCGTTTTTCGGGACTCGAATTCTCCCGCGGCAAAAAAATTAACGATTTCAAGAATCTGGCGGTCTCGTCGCGCAGCGAAGATGACGAAGTGCGCCTCGCCCTAGTTCGGGCGACTTACGAGTCGGCTCTGCTCGGTGCCGAAGCCTTTGTCGCTTTCTGGGACATTCTTCGTGAATTCTCGGTTGCTGTTCGGCAGGGGGGCGACCATGCCCGCGACGCCTTGAGCGTAATCACGATGAACCACAAGTCCATCGGCAAAATCGTAGCTCTCTACACTTCCGACAAGGAGACGACCTTGTTCGAACGGCTTTGTGTTCTGGGCGAGATGATTCCTCCCTTAAAGCCCGAATTATCGGTGCGCACACTCCGCGAAAGGTTCCGCCCGTTCCTGAAGGCAAGGTTCATGAAGGAACACGAGCTTAAAGGTGCCCGCGAACTCTTGTCTAAGATGGAACGCTTGTCCGCTGACGATACGGAATTCCCGGAATTCTACTTGCAGGCCTGCGCTATGCTGGAAGATTTTGAAATTCTCAAATTCAAACGGAAGGGCGATGATTCCGAAGAGGTTATCGAAGACGATGCCCTTGCCAAGCTCAAGGGACGTTTCGGTCGACTTTAAAGCCGACTATAAAGTTATATTTCAAAAAGAATTTCCCAACGAGGTGCCCGATGCAACTTTCCGAATTCTCGACTTGGCTTGATAACTTGCTTGAACCGAAAATGTTCAAGGATTACTGTGTCGACGGTCTTTGCGTCGAAGCTTCGGACAAGGTCTCGCGAATAGTCACGGGAGTTTCTTTCCGAGACCGCCTCATCGATGCCGCCATTGAAAACAATGCCGACTGCATTATCGTGCATCATCCGAATGGCTTTTGGAAGGGCGAAAATTGTAGGTTGGTGGGCAAGTTCGGCGAGAGAATGCGCCGCCTTATGCAAAACGGGATCTCCCTTTACGGCTTCCACTTGCCACTCGATGGCCATATGGAAGTGGGGAATAATATCCTGATTGCGAAGGCCTTTGGACTCCAAAATGTGGAAGGATTCCTTCGCGAAGGGGAGCGTACCATTGGGGTCGTGGGCGAGTTTCTTGAACCCGTTTCTAGCCAATCTTTCGTGGATCAGGCCAAAACGGTGTTTGAACATGGCGTGCAGCATGCCCTGATGTTCGGGAAGTCTTCTATCAAGAAGGTGGCGGTCTGTAGCGGTTCGGCTGGCGCCCCCGCTATCGAAGAAGCGATGGCTCTCGGCTGCGATGCCTTCGTCACCGGTGAAATCAAGGAAGCCGTGCCCATTACCTGCGAAGAACTGGGATTCAACTTGCTTAGCTGCGGCCACCACCGTACCGAGATTTTCGGGGTGCGAGCTCTGGCTGCCAAAATTCAGGCCGAATTGGGTATCCCGGCTACCTTTGTCGACATAGACAACGAGGTCTAGGGAATATCCCTTAACCTTACTTTTTACTTGCACTTTTCCGAAAAATTGGCGTTTTTTTCTTGAAAAAGGCGCTTTTGGGTGTGGTTGAGCCATGTCACACTATTTTACATTGCTTCTTGACCCCTTTTTGCTATCTTTTCGCCCGTGATTTTTTACAAGACCACCATCCATTTCCAGAACTCCTCGAAGTCTGTGACGCTGCACATGCCGGCGTTTATCTTCAAGGCATGGCCGGTGCTCCGCATTTTTGTGGCGATTGGTGTCTTGCTGTTCGTGGTGCAGATGGCTTCGACGACCATTTACGATGGTGTCTTGAACCACCAGTTGAATGAGCGCGCCAAGCTTGACCGCGAGATGTCCCAGATTCAAGGAACGCTTGATTACCTAGCGAATACGACTTCTGCGTTCTTTACCGATGAAAATCGCCTTTACGCACGCTTTGGACTGCCCACCCAGGATGAGGCGTCTAGAGAGCTTGGTACGGGTGGTGCTATCAGCGCGGATTCTCTTTTGCTCCGCAATACGTCCCCGGTTTTTGAACGGATGTCGATTCTTGGCGAGACTGCCCAGCGCATTCAGGGCAAGCTCGCGAACAATGACGCTTCTTTCCGCAACCTGAACAAGTACATGGACCAAAAAATGTCGGCTTGGCGCTTTGTTCCGTCGATTTCCCCGACGAATGGACGCTATGCCTCTGCTTTTGGTCCCCGAATCCACCCGGTGACGGGCGAAATCGGTAAGATGCACCAGGGCGTGGATATTGCAAACGAACGCTGGACCCCGATTTATGCCTCTGCCGATGGCGTGATTGAGGTTTCCCAGCTGAGTTCGACCTTCGGTAACTTTGTGACGATCGACCACGGAAACAACATCAAGACGCGCTATGGTCACATGCAGTTGTCTATTGTGCATCCGGGTCAGTTTGTCCACCGCTACCAGGTGATTGGTTATATGGGTAACACCGGTCGTTCCGTCGGTCCGCACCTTCATTACGAGGTCTGGGTCGGAAACGCCCCTGTAAACCCGCTTGCCTATATGTTGCCCAACGGCTATACCGTCGACTGACGGACCTGGGTAACGCTGCTGTCCCTAGAGATGGCGCCGGCTTGACCGGCTAAGGATGGCTCCACCCCTAGGGGGTGATTTTTGATTCAAATGTTGTTTGTGCGGCACCGCTGGTGCTGTGTTTTGGCTGTCTGCACGATGTTCCTTGCTCAGTGCGGGACTCCTGCCTTTGCCTGTCCCCGGTTTGTGGAATTCTTCGCGGATCCGGTGGATGTCCCTGACCAGAAAGGCGAATTTGTCGAAATACGCCTGCAGGAACTAGATGAGGGGGCTCTAGAGACGAAAGCCGATAGCCTTGTCGTGCAGTTTGAGGACCGTGCTCCGCTGCGGTTTGCCTACTCGGTCGGAAGCAGATTTGTGCTGATTCACGATAGCCTGCAGTGTCCGCCGTTGGATGGCGTGTCGTGTGGCTTGCTAGGACCCATTTCACTTCCAAATTCGCGGGAATCAGTTTGGCGGCTTTCAGCGGGAGCGTGTCTTGATTCGGTGCAGCTCCCCAAGCCTAAGCCTGGCAAGTCGCTGCAGCGTGTCAAGGAAACCGATTCGTGGACTGTATCCGAGCCGACGCCGGGGGAACTCAACTCCTTCGATGAGCTTGGAATTGTGGCGGAACCGACGGTTCCCGATTCACTCTTGCATCTTGTCCTGAGCGAAATTCATCATTGCCCTGCGGAGCCTGAACCGGAGTGGGTCGAAGTCTACAATGCGTCGGCGCATTCCCTTGCGATGCGGGATTTCAGCTTTTGCGGCAAGAGGGGCGCATGGAGCGAGTCCGTCCGCGATTCGCTTGCTCCTTTTGAAACGCTCCTTTTTACGAGGGATTCCGCCCTTTTGCGCGAATACTTGGGATTTCGTGATGTTCGCTTGGTCCAGTATCCGCTGGGGTATCTAAACAATACGGCTGGTTCGCTTGCGATTTGCAGGGGGGATTATGTAGTCGATAGCGTTTCCTGGGGCAAGAATACGGTGAAGTGCCCCGCGGGATTCAACCCGATGACAGGGCGTAGCGAGAATACGCCGGGGTTCCAGGGGCGTTCTAGAAAAGGCGTGCAAGAGGAGTCTCCGTTTACATACAAAGTCTCTTCGCGGGTGTTGCGTTTGCGGAAAAGCCCTTTGCGAGTCTATGTCGAAAGCGAGTCCCCGGTGTCCTTGAAGCTGCTTGACTCGGCGGGTCGCCCACAGTGGAAGTTCGAAGTTCCTTCGCAGTCGAATGCCTGGTGGAATGTCCCGCTCGATTCGGTGAGTCGCGTGGGGGTGGTGTACCTGTCGTTGTCGGTGGGGCGTTATGAGCAACTTGTTGGAATTCTGGTGAGGCCCTAGGATGTGGCGGACTTTAATGATATGCGGTTTGCTGCTGGTGGGGCTTTCGCATGCCTTCGACCTTCCCGGTGAATTTGCTCAAAATCCGAGTGGTTCCTTGGCTTTGTCTGGGCTTCCTGGGTTCCGTTCCACTCCTGCTCGGCTTTTGGAGCCTGCTTTTGGAGTCTCCTATGCGCGAGTTTTGGGGGCTGAAGAGCAAATTGCTGCGGCGGCAGGGGAGTTTGGGTGGGATGCCCTTTGCGGTGGGGATTGTCCCGGTCTTCGAATGGCGTTCTTCAGCTCGTATGTGGAACTTGATTCAATCTATCGGCAGGTCTATTCGGAATGGGCGGCCTCTGCTTTTGGTTCCTGGTATGTCGTGGGGGTGAGCTATGGGCTTTCGGTGGAATGGGTTCCTGGTGACAATCAGTGGACTGGCAATCGCTACAAGCTTGGATCGGCTCTTTTGTGGAGTCCCTTTGCTCTGTCTGGTATGCTTGTATGGACGGATTACGCTCATAATTTGATGATGGATTACGCGGTTTCGGTTTCTTTGAATCTTGCGGGTCGAATTTATTCGTTTGTGGAATATGATGGAGTGTCTCTTGATATTGGTAGTGCGTTTCGTTTCAAGTATATGACGATTCGGTCTTCTTATCGTTTTCCTGAATTTGGAGTAGCCTGTTCGGTAGATTTTGTTCTAGGTGGAGTTTCCGTGTCAGGAATGTATGGCTTTGTGGGACAGATATGGGATTGGTTCGGAATAAGTGCGTCAAAATCTGTTCGAAAAAAGACTATATTATGATAGTAGGTTTATATGCAGATATCCGTAGGTGTCATCATAGCGTTCTTCTTTGGCGGCTTCTTGCTGATCACGGCACTCGTGGTGTCTCTTTTGTTGATGCGAAATTTGTTGCAGAAACAGAAAATCTATTCCAATTTTGCGGGTTACCTGAGCGATTTCCTGGTTATTGTTTCTATGGATGGCAGGTTAATCGATGCTACTCCGACCTATATCACGGACCCTCTATACGAGTTGATTCTTCGCAAAAAGTCCTTCAAGCGGATTTTCTCGGATGCGGAATATAAAAGGTTTCTGGAATATGTGAAGGGCTTGGATTCTTACCCAGACATTCCTTTTGTTTTCTCCCAGGATTGTGGCGCCGGATTGAACTGGTATGAAATCAGGGCCATCATGCAGAAGCAGAGTGGTGATGTCCACATGATTCTATTGCTCAAGAATGTGACGATTGATGTGGAATCGAGAAGCCAGCGTGACAGTCTTAAAGAAAATGTGGATATGCTTTTGCAAAATACGGGTGATTTTTTGTGGTCGATGGATATCGATACCCGTAAGTTTACTTTCTTGTCGCCCTTGATGGATGACGAAGGTCGTGCGATTCCAAGGTCTTTGGGGGTGCAGGACATTCGCTCCATGATGCCTGAAGAAGACTACGCCTATTTTGACAAGCACTTGAACGCCCGTGTGGTGGAGTTCCGTGCGACCGGGCAGAATACGAACGAAAACCGTGGTGTAAAGTTGCGATTGAATGGCGAAAATGGAAGATTGGATTGGTACGCCTTCTGTGGAAGGCTCTATACCGAGGAAAATGCAAAAATCGTGTTCCGCGGATCGGCTAGGCGTTTGGACTTGCAGCTGGAAAATCCGATTGTCGATGAGGGTGATGTGAATGAATCGGTCCAGTCTTCGGCACTGGCATTTCCTGATATTCGAGTGTTCTGGATTGATAGGGATTATAAGGTCTGTGGATGTAACCAGGCGTTTTCGCTTGCGTTTGGAAAACCCGTTCCCAAGGAAATCGAAGGAAAACGCCTTTTGGAAGTGGTTCGTCCCAAGTATTTCTCGTTCTTCCATGGTGTGATTTCGGAAGTGTTTGAAAAAGGACTTTCTAAGTCGTGGAAGGGCGGGTTCGGTGCCGGCAAACGCCTGTTGTGGTTTAACGCTGTGCCTATTAAGCGGGCGGATGGCTATACTCATCGCGTCCTTGGCGTTTATATGCAGCTGGATGAAAATGATTTTAATGTCACCAATAAAATAAAAATGGAGAAATGATGAAAAAACTGATGTTTTTTGCGGTTGCAGCTATGTTTATGGTTGCCGGTTGCGAAGAAAAGAAGCCGGAAACTGTTGCGGAACAGCCGAAGCCTGTTGCAGAACAGCCGGTTGCAAAACCCGCTCCGGCACCGTCCTCGATTGCGGAACGCGTCGGAATTCAGTCGATTGACTGGGAAAAGGCTATCCAGATGCATGAGGCGGGAGCTATTTATGTCGATGTGCGTAACCCGCCTGAATTGAAAGATGGCTTTGCTCAGAGTGCAGTGAATATCCCGCTGGGAGAATTGAAGGAACGTTTTGGCGAACTTTCGAAAGACAAGGATCTTCTGGTTTACTGTCGTTCCGGTCGTCGCAGTGAAATAGCAACTAAGTTCCTGATGGATCAGGGTTATACTCGCGTGTATAATGTTCTCGGTGGCTATCTCGCTTACCCGAAGAAATAAGTTATAGAATTCTAGCCAATAGTTTGAATCTATAACACGTCTGGTTCCAGTCAATTCGCATGAACTATCTGCAACTCGCGTTTGAGCAGTCTCTATTTTCGGTCGGAATCAGCCGGCCGAATCCTGCCGTAGGTGCCGTTGTCGTTAAAGACGGAATCGTTGTCGGGAAGGGGCGTACACAGCGCCCGGGGAATGCTCATGCCGAGGTCATGGCGCTGCGTGACGCGGGCGAGCTCGCCCGCGGGGCGGCCATTTACGTGACGCTGGAACCTTGCTGCCATTATGGCCGCACGCCCCCTTGCACCAAGGCAATCATCGAAGCCGGCATCAAGGATGTCTACTTCGCGCATGCGGATCCGAATCCGGTTGTGCGCGGCAAGAGCCGTAGCATTCTCGAAGAAGC
>JAFXRC010000037.1 GCA_017526585.1 Fibrobacter sp.
CGGGTAGTCCACGAGAGTCGGGTCGACGTTCGTGTCGCAAATGCCGATGATAGGAATGTGGAGGCGGCGAGCTTCAGCCACGGCGATCTTTTCGTGAGCGAGGTCGGTCACGACGAGGAGGCCCGGGAGGTTCACCATTTCACGGATGCCACCGAACACGGAAAGGAGCTTTTCGCGTTCGCGGTTCTTGTCGAGGACTTCCTTCTTGGAGAGGGCCTGGAAAGTACCATCAGCTTCCATGGCGTCGATCTTGTCAATCTTCTTGATGGACTTACGGACGGTCTGGAAGTTCGTGAGCATACCACCGAGCCAGCGGTTGGTCACGGAGAACTGGTTGCAAGAAGCAGCAGCGTCGAGCACGCACTGACGAGCGGTCGGCTTGGTGCCAACGAAGAGCACGGTCTTGCCAGATTCAGAGATCTTGGCAGCGGCCTTGGCAGCTTCTTCAAGGAGTTCACGAGTCTTGGAGAGGTTGAGAACGTAGATGCCGTTCTTTTCAGCCAAGATGTAGGGTTTCATTTTCGGGTTCCAGCGCTGAGTCTGGTGACCAAAGTGGGAGCCTGCAGCAAGCAGATCTTCGACAGAAGGCAGATTTGCCATAATGTATTTCCTTTTCGGTTGTTACTACCCGGACTGCAATTAAGCCGCGAAGCACAGGGCGGACCCAGGGGTCAGGACAGTGCCACCGAAGCGACTCTCGCAAGCCGGTGATTGGTTTTACCTGGGCGAAATTGCCCAAGCGCGCGTAAATATAGAAATTTTTTTTCGTTTTACAATTTGAAAATTAGAAACGATATGTTTTGCATGAATATGAACTGGACCAATAAACATTTTGAAAACAAAAGTTTACAAAACTTTTTGGGACAGAAGTCCCGAGTGTCATCTTTTGACATAGGGCCCTTTTTATATTTATGAGCATGAGAGTGTTTGATATTATCTCTGTTTGGTTCTCCCGCTCCCCGATGAGCGTTTCCTCGCACTATGTATATAGTGGTCTTGCCCACGGCTTGACCAAATAATCCCCCATTTTTGCATTTACGGCACAGCACCGTCTTTTGATAAAAACCTTATCAAGGGCCTTTTGCTGTCCACTCAAGCCTTTCGTCCGTCACGGCGAGCAAACACAAACCCTAAAAGGAGTCGCTCATGCGAAACAACACCCCCAAGGCAAACGCCACCCAGATCAACAACCTCATCGCGATCGCCCAGACCTCCACGAACGAGGAGGCCCGCGCATGCGCTATCGGCCAGATGTGGGAAAAGTACGGAGACAAGATCGTGGGAATTGCCGCCAAGCAGTCCTACGCCATGGATTCTGACTTCGGCTATCACGGCTACAGCATCGCCCAGCGCCGCGCTTCTGTCATGGGCGAATCCTTCGAGGTGTTCCACAATGTCGCCCTGGATTTCGATGCCACCCTCGGCGTGCCGTTCATGGCTCATGCTGCCCAGAAGCTCAAGTGGCAGCTCCAGACCAACAAGCGTGAAAACGCCAAGAAGGACAACCGTGAAGTCTCCATGGACTACGTCCAGGAACACCGTTCCTACAAGAAGAAGACGAGCGAGAACGACGGCCACCGTGCCGCAGAATCCGCGAACATCGCCTACATTGATCGCCACCACCCGATGGCAAGCAGCATGTTCGACGATATCGAAGGCAACGCCTTCCGCAAGGACGCCATTGCCGTCATGCGTCGCAGTCTCGCAGGGAACAAGAAGCTCCAGCGCTTCTTTGACACCCTTATGGAAATCTGCGAGGAAGGCCTCACCCCTACCGACTCCGAAGTCGCGAACCGTCTGGGATATACCCGTGCCACCGCGAGCAACCATCACGAGAAGCTCCTCCAGCACCTGTGCGACTGCGGCCTTTACGAAGAATGCCGCATGGCCCTGGCCGCATAGCCGTGGCCGCCCCTTTTGCGGCCAAATTTTGCCGCGTCACAAAGACGCGGCTTTTTTTATTGCTCTTCAAACTCCCCTGTTTCTCCTTACCTGTACAGATACGGCAATTGCCGCATGTTGTTGTAATACGTAATCAGATCCGATTCGGGATTGTCCATAATATGTTTCGGATCATCTATGCGGATGCAGCGTACGGGGTAAAGGAACTCAGGTTTCAGTCGGTCCATATCCATGACAGAAATCAAGAGTTCCTTCAGCTGCACGACGGAATCGTTCGGCGCAATCACCGAGGCAAAGGCATCGCTCGTCCACACGATACTCAGGGTATCCACATATTCAAAGACGCCTTTTTCACCATTGTAATAACCGGACAGGTTCAGCTCCACGGTATCGACCAGGCCCCAGGAATCGTCATGCAGGCGGGAGCGTAGGCGTTTCAGTCCGCTCGGGTCCTCTGGGTCAACCACCTTGACCGGGGCAAATGTCGGCCAGTATTGAATTCGGGCATTCCTGCCGATAAACAGCGCTGCGTTCTGATGGGCACTCGCGATACTCCAGCCAGCAGGGCAAACTCGACCGCGTTCGTAGAACGGGTAGTAGCGCCCTCGTTCGCAAGTAGAATCTAGGCACTTGCTGCATCTGGTTTTATAACGCAAGTTTTCAAGCATCAGGTGGAATGTCACGGTATCGCCCGCCAAAAAACCGGAGTCATGTTCCGACATGGTGCACCCCTTATATTCGGCAAACTTGAGCACCGTATATTCGTTGCTGTCACGCGGGTCCACAAAAGTCTCTAGTTTCTGGAAGTAATAGCTGTCTACTTGATCGGCAGGGCAATTCGTATAGTAGAAGCTCCGCGAAGGTTTCCACTTGTTTTCTACGCCGTCAAGTAACAGTGTAACCGTTACACTGCCTGCTGCACCTATGACTGCGCCCACGACAAAACACAGCACTATCCAAGCGCATTCCTTGAGAAACGCTTTTGTCAGAAACTTTTTCATCAGGGCACCTCCTTGTTTTCGCGTCGAACATTTTACATATCGCCTTTA
Source organism: Fibrobacter sp. (assembly GCA_017526585.1). Lineage (GTDB taxonomy): Bacteria > Fibrobacterota > Fibrobacteria > Fibrobacterales > Fibrobacteraceae > Fibrobacter. Next base: position 2,952 of record JAFXRC010000037.1, read on the forward strand.
CTTTTTCACTTGTCAAACGCAACGCAAAAAAAGCGCCATATATACAAAATGCCCCCGGATTCGGGGGCAAAATGAGATGAGAGAGAATTTTTTTTGCTTACAAAAGATTTATCCGTATAAAAAGCCAAGTACGACCACGAGCACGGAAAACACGACGATCTGCTTGACGACAACGATTTCGCTACTTTTCATAGACCACCACCTGCTGCTTGACACCCATCTTTCCAGCGCTGCGCACTAGGTACACTCCCTGACGGATTCCCTTGAGGCCACCCTTGACCATATTGACTGCCGCATCCAAGCTAGACGCATTGAAGCTTGCCACACGCTTACCCTGCAAATCAAACAGGTTGAAGCTACTTTCGGCTTCGGTCATCAGATTCAACTTCGTCGTAACGGCATCGGTAGAAAGAGCCTTAAATTCGATGTAGTCGATGTCAATCCAGTCGTTGGTAATTTCCAGTTTGAGTTCGTGTTCGCCGGCCTTCAGCGTAGCCTTGCCGCCGCTTACCACTTCGAACGCATCAAAGCCTTTCCCGGTATTGGCCATCTCGGTACCGATAGGCTGGTCGTCCATGTAAAGCGTCAAGCTACCGGTTCCGTTCTCGCCCGCCACGTTGGCAGAAATCTCGTATTCGCCATCGGCAGCCACGTTCACGGTGTACTTGAGCCATTCACCCTTCTGGTTGTAGCCCACGACAATGCCCATGTTCGGCTGATAAATGTCCACGTCGTCCTTGCGGAGCTTACCGCCCTCGTTACCCTTGTTCAAATCGTAGTAGGCAACGTTTGCACCGCCCTTGTTGTAGTTCTCCGCCTGCACCTTGCCCGGAATTTCGATCGGGTCGGTGTAGGGCCCATATTCCTCGGGAGGTTCGTCAGGAACCGTAGACTGGCTCGGATCCACCAGGTTTACCGGCGGGGCATCCGGGTCAATCGTCTTGTCGATAAGCTTGAGCATCTCGGAGCAGTAGCGCCTGCCGAGTTCAATCACGCCCGCGCGCCCGAAGTGGTACGGGTCCTTGCCGTTGCCCTCCAGGCCCTTCGAGGACGCAAGCCCGAACTTCTTGAAGTTGTTCTTGAGCTGGGCAATGCCGCCGTTCTTGGAAGAACAGCAAGCACCCTGCGACTGGAGCAGTTCGCCGGCAACGAACGGAACCTCATTTTCGTCGAGGTCGAGCGCGTCGATAATATCCTTGTAGGTCTTGTAGACGGTCTTGCGCCAGTTGTCGTCGGTGCCGTCGCTTTCGCCCTGGTGGAAGATGAAGCCCTTGATGACACCCACTTCCTTAGCCTTCTTGGCGAGTTCCAGAATGCGTCCCGGAGGATTATTGTCGTAATCCTTGGGCCAGCCCCAGCTCATAATGTCCTTGCCGTCACCCTTGAAGTAACTTTCATACTGGTCCTTGTCGAAAGCGCGAATGCTCACCGCACCGATAGCGACCGGGATAATGCCCACGGTAACGCCCGGCAGGGAATCCACCATCGCACGGCCGAAGTAGTCCGCCGGGGAGAGGTTCTCGAAAGCGTGGAACATCGGGGGAATCGCCGGATACCATTTGCCCATTTCGATAGACTGGGTGGTACTACCGCTACGGCTTTTTGCATTTGCCGTATGAGAAGCGAGCATAAGAAACTTTTCGGAATACTTCTCCTGGTCCTCCGCCGGAACGATGTCGCCGTTACCCGCCATGTTGGACTGGCCGTAAGCGATATAGATATGGAAATTAGGGTTCGGCGCCGCATTGGCAAGCGTCGCAAGCATCAAAAGCCCGCCAATAAGCCACAGCGCCGGAGTAAGCAATTCCGAAAACTTTTTGATATCCATAACACACTCCTTTTACTGTTCTAAAATTATCCTAAAAAAACGGCAAAATTTCGCTAAATTCGCCAAAAACTATGGACAAATAGTCAATGGGAGATAAAGAAAAAGTAACGAAAAACCCGCTTTTCAGCGGGTTCTTATTCAGTGTTAGATTTCGGATCGCTCTATTTAGTCACCTGGAGGCGCATAACGCGGCCACTTGCAGACTTTGCAAGGTAGGCGCCGCCGCGCTTCACGAGGCTTGCCGTATGGGCACGGAGATCCTGCATACCCGATGCGCGGACCATGCCGAGGAAGCTGCCGTTCAGGTCAAAGATGCGGTAATTTTCGGCCTCGGTCGACAATTTCAGACGAGCATTCGCAAGCATGATGTCTTCACCGATCGGTTCGGGGTCGGTCGCATCCTTGCCCTTTACGAAGGTGAAGTAGTCGACGTCCATCCAGGAACCCATCACAGTGAAGCGGAGGATATGTTCACCCGCAGGGAGCGTCACGTTGGCACTCACCTTATTGTAGTCGTCGTAGTTTTCCTCGCCATCATTCTTCGGCACAGAAATCGTCTCGGTAATCGCTTCACCGTCCAAGGACATCTGGAAACCCGAGGTTTCGTTGGCAGATGCCACCGCGGCAAAGAAGGTGTAGTCACCCGCTTCCTTCACGTTCACGGTGTATTCCAGCCATTCGCCTTCCTGGTTGTACCCCACAATATAGCCGGTCGCCTTCTTGTAAATATCAACGCCGGTACCTTCGCGGTAACTCGTGCCACCTTCTCCGGCGCCGTGATCGTCAGCGTCATTTTCGTTGTAAGTCTTATTCTCCCTACCCGTTCCCGGAATGTCAAAGTTTTCGGCTTCGATCTTGCCCGGGAGTTCTACGGCCTTGCCGCCGAACGGTTCACGCGGAGTCTTGACCACGTCACCGATTTCGCCCACGAGCGTCACGATACAGTCCTTATTCGTGGCACCCGATTCCATAGTGATGGTCACGGAGCCATTCTTCACATCCACAAAGCCTTCGTCCTTTGCATTCTTCGCTTCGCTGGTGGTGTACACGTGGAAACTTTCGAGTTTCGATACACCCGGCACATTCACCGTCACGGTTTTCGAATTGCCATAGTCGCGGTTCACGAGCACCACGATTACGGAGTCGCCATTCGCACTCTTGTAGGCAGAAGCGAACACTTCCTTTTCGGGATTAGCCGTAGCGCCCACGCGAACAGCACCCGGACGGACAAATCGGGCAAACTGCGAAAGCACATAGCCGCGCTTAGAAACCTTGCCGATTTCGTTGGAAGGAATCTGGAGCTTGTTGCCAAAGTCCTTTTCCATGATCAGGCCGTAGCAACGGCGGATATACCACCAGGTGTACTGATTGAAGTTACCCACGACCATGGCACGGTGGATTTCGTAAGCCACATCCATGGCGTTCACGGTATCGCGCTTGTTCTGGTTCGCCTGGTCACCCGTATTCGTTATCGTACGCCAGTAGTTGCCGCTACCCTGGCTTTCGGTGTAGTGTTCCGTCATCCAGCGTTCCACGCCCTTCTGGTCAGCCAAAGAATACTGGAAGAAGTTATCCCCGGTTCTTCTGTCGCTTGCATAGAAGTGCGCACCGAGAATGTCCCAGTTCTTAAGGGCGCTCGCATCGTTCAGCACCTTGTCATACAGACTTTTCTGGTAGGCAAAAGACTCAGTCGAAATCACCTTGACCCCGTTCTTGCGCATTTTGTCTGCGTAACCCTTGGTGAAGTTGTAAATTTCGTCGGCGCTCCAACAAGCCCATTCATGGCACCAGTCCGGTTCGTTACTGATTGAGATAGCGTACAGAGGAACGCCCTGATTCTTCATGTAATCGTTAAAGCTGTTCAGGTGATCCACGTACTTCTGGTAGTTCGAAGAAGCCATGTGCTGGTTTGCGCCCGCATACGGAGAAGTCCACGGAGTTGCATACAAAATAAAGTCATCGCCGGCATACTTCTTGGCATACTTCGCGGCCTGAACTTCCTTGTTGAAATCATTGGAACTTGCATATACGGGAATGCGCAGCGTATTGAGGCCAATCTGGCCGTCACCCGTACCGAACGCGAGCTTGGCATCGGCTTCGGAGAGTCCACCACCGCCCTGCCACTGGTTATGCACCATGCCGCCAAAGCCACGGATGACCTGGTGTTCTTCACCAAGATCCACATTGACCGTCGAAGCGGCAGCCATACTCCAGAGTCCCGCCACACCAAAGACGAAACCCACACTCTTTGCAATCTTTTGGATTGTCATGTTTTGCTCCTTTTTTGCGCGAACCCTTCCTTTAGAACCATCCCTTGCTCCAAAAGTCAGGCACTCACCGCGCTTTCCCAAGGAAAGGCACCCCCATTCGGGGGTGTCCTCCTGGTTGGATGTGTTTATGGGAAATTTATCGTGTTACACGCACCTTTGAAATCATTCCGTTTTCACTGTTACGAATCAAGCTTACGCCGCGGGCCTTTTCAGAGCCCTTCACAGAACCATCACGCCAGAGCCTAGACGCTTCAGCCATGTTGCGGGCCGTGAAGCGGGCTATCTTCTTGCCGCTCAGGTCAAACACATCGAAGCTCGAAGTCGCTTCTGTCGCAAGCTTTACCTTGTTGCTAATGGTCATCGGTTCGGTATCTTCTGCATCCTTACCCTTCACGAAGTTGATGTAGTCGATATCCATCCAGTCGCCGGTCACAGTGAAGCGGAGGATATGTTCACCTGCAGGAAGCTTCACATTCGCCTTGACCTTGTTGTAGTCGTCGTAGTTGTCTTCGCCAGAAGTCGCCTGCGGAACTGCAATCGACTCGGTGATGTCATCGCCGTCGATAGAGAGCTTGAAGCCGGAAGTCGAATTGGCGGAAGCCACAGCCGCATACATCGTGTAGTCACCTTCGGCAGCCACGTTCACCGTGTATTCCAGCCATTCGTCCGTCTGGTTGTAACCCACGACATAGCCGGTAGCCTTCTTATAGATGTCTACGCCAGTACCTTCGCGGTAGCTTTCGCCACCATTGCTTTCGGCGCCATGGTCGGTGGCATCATTGTCGCTGTAAGAATCCATTCCTGCGCCACGACCGGTGCCCGGAATATCGAAGTCTTCCATCTCGATCTTGCCGGGGATTGCCCAGGCAGTGCCACCAAACGGCTTCTGCGGTTCCGGAGGAGTCGTGCCACTACCCTCGAAGCCCCATGCCTTCACGTACATGGTAGAATCCTGGTTGCCCTTGAACACGAGGAACAGCTGGTTCACGACGCCCTTGAGGCCTTCGACTTCGCACTTGTTCTCGGCATAGGTATTCTTGCTGCCGGTATTCTTGAGCGTACAAGTACCTGCGAGAGTTCCCGTCGCAGAACCCGTGCGGATTTCAATCTTATTGCCGTCGGCCGCACTCGAAGCTTCGACCGTAAAGCCGGTCGCCGCAGTACCGAAGTCCACGCCACTCACGCGGATCCAGGATTCCTTGCTGGAAAGCGGAATCAGCACATGTTCAGCCTTCTTGCCCTGCACAAAGTTGGAACGGCTGCGGATACCCTTCTGCTTGGAGCTCGTGAGTGCCGGATACCAGTCGTACGGGTCAAAGTTCTCGATCTGCTTCGGGCCTTCGTCCGTCACCTTCACCGTCTGAATGGTGCCGTCAGCATTGTAGAACATTTCGTCTACAGAGACGCTGCGATGGTAGCCTTCGTTCGGTTTCGGCTGACCGTCATCGGCCGGAATAATTTCAAGTCCGTTGTGGCCCTTCGCGATACGGCGGTCATGGTACACCACATAGGAATGTCCCTTGAATTCGGCAATACCGTGGTGGTTGTTATTGCCGTTGATGCTTCTGCCGTTCATGCTCGGGTCGCCAAGAATCGTGCCCTTCCAGGTGTAGGGGCCCATCACGTTGTTGGACATACCGTAGTCAATCGTCGGTGCACCCTGCTGCCAGCCGGTACTGTAAGAGAAGTAGTAATTGTTTCCGTGCTTATGGATGTACGACGCTTCGAGCATCTTGCGGGTCGGCAGGTTGTTCACCTTCACGTGAGAGCCGTTACCCACCGGTGCATCCTTCGCGTCGTTCAGCTTGACAATGTCAAAGTTGTCGGTATTCGGGCGGCTGTTGCTTTCGCCACCGCCCCACGTCACGTAGGTCGTACCGTCGTCATCGATAAAGATACCCGGGTCAAAGCACCACGAGACGCCATCGCAACCGATAATGCCGCGGCCACCCACCAGTTTGTCCTTGCCCTGGCCCACGGCGTTTGTCCACGGGCCGTCAATTGCAGGGGCCTTGATATAGCCGATACCGCCACCACCGCCATCAGGGAACACAATGTAGAACGTACCGTCATGCACCGCGATGCCGGACGCCCAGATGTCGTTAATGCCGTTCACCTTGCGGGCATCGTAGATAATGCCGTAGTCGGTCCAGTTCTGCATATCCTTGCTGCGGAATGCATAGAGGGCGTAAATCTTGTAACCATTGGAATTATACGGAGCCGGGTCATCGGAGTCCGTAATGATATAGAAGTATTCATCGTCGGCAGCGGCACCGGGGTCAGCCAGGTAATGATAAGTCGAAATCGGGTTGTCGGCAAGACCAAACACGGTAAGGCCCGCCACAAGGCAAGCTGCTCTTTTAAGGGCAGATCCTTTCCACACTTTTTTGTAATCCATAAAAGCACTCCAGAGAAGGCAAAACACTCCAAGCCTTCAATCTAAAGATATTCTGAAAAAAGAGCCTTTTCACACCATTCTCCATAGATTCCATTGACTATTTGTCCATAACGGCATGAGGTGCAAAATGCCGAAAATAACGAAAAAACCGGACTTTTGCCCGGTTTTTCAAGATTATTTTTCAGGGGAACTTACTCTAGGTCCTTGACGCCGTAGATAGTGACATCGTCGAGCCACATTTCGTACGGGGAGCCCTTCGTAACGCCACCGCCAAAGAAGTTCAGGTTCGTCACATGGTCCTTGACGGCATCCCAGCCGATGTTTCCGCCAATCTTGGTGGAATCGGTTTCGAGCAGGTCGTCAGGCGTGATCACATAACGCTGCCATACGGTATCCAGTTCCATATGGACCCAAGCCTTGCCATTTTCGTAACCGTACTTTTCAAGGCTTGCGCTGTCCAGCTGCACATCGAACGAGAGACTAATCCACTGAGCGGAATCGCCCTTGGCAGAACGCGCCCAGAACACGACTGAGTCGAGATCGCTGAAGTCCTTCAGTCCGCCAAGCGAACGACCCATCAGGGCCCAGTTGTAGTTCGAGTCGTTGGAATACTCGAAGTGAGCCACCAGGCCTTCGCGGTCAAGGACGTCCTCATCGACTCCCAGCTTGGCCTCTGCATACCTAGAGACATTGGTGTACCAGCCATAGGTGCTGTCTTCGAAGTCTTCGAACAGGACCACCGGATAGACAGGCGTCGTGTCCTTCGGAGTCGTATCCTTCTCAATGACAATCGGCTTTTGGCCAATCACCACGTTCTTGGATTCCGTGCCCGAAGAGACGTTCGTCCGGCGGGTGCCAAGCGACATGTAGACACTGGATGTCGAGGGATCCCCGTTCAAGTCGAGCGACTTGTAGGTGTGGAACACGAAGCCCACCACGCTGAAAGAGCCGACAGGGATGTTCTTGAACTCAAAGTTGCCTGCCGTATCGGTCTTGACAAAGTAATCGAGACCTTCAATACCCACAGTCACGGTCACCTCATTTTCAGGCAGGTAAACCTGGCCGGAAATGGAACCGGGGTTGGTCATCTTGAGCGACACGGAATCCACCGAGCTGTCGGTCACCACGACTCGCGTAATACCCTTACCCAGTTCTTCACGGGCTTCGATCGTGTAGTTGCCAGGCTTAAGCCTCGGAAGGTTCAACATGCCCAGGCTGTCCGTTTCCACATTCAAGATTCCCGAAGCAGAATCCTCTTCGACAACAGGGGAATCGAAATCACCATAATCGTCGCTCAAGACCAGGTTGTTTGCACCAGCCAAGAAATCAGAGGGACGAACAAAAACCTTGGTACGGGCAGCAGGAGAGCCATCGCTCTTCTGCACCGCAAGCACGACAGCGATCGAGTTCTCCGTTTCAAACGAAGAACCAGCGACATCGTTTGTGTTTCCGTCGCCGCTCGTGCATGCCGCGACGATTCCACCCATCGCAGCTAAACCTATATGCCACACCCATTTCTTCATTTGGACTCCCTTTTGTCGCCCTCCACAGAATCAACGGTACGGACTCCGCCCTTGCGCGCGATCGGGTAAAAAGCCATCGAGAGCTGCATCACCCGGTCCGAGTTCTTGGCGCTGTCCACCCTCTTCTGGACTAGCCGCCTGAATTCCCTAAGCATATCACCCAAGTCGTCGAAGCAGGACTGGTCCACGGACAATGTAAGTGTAGAAATATTTCTTTCGTCCACAGGAATGTTGTCCAGTGCATTGCTCGCCAACGAGAGCACTTCTTTCTGGAAGTGGCGCACGGCCTGCTTCTTTTCGGGGCCACCCACGGTCAAGTGGGCATCCGTCAGCGCCAGTTTACCCGACGCCATTTTCTTCACCAAACCAACTTCTAGCAGGGTATCAATCGCTTCTTTAGCCTGTTCCTCGGTAATCGGGGGACAAATGTCGCGAGAAATCTGCTTGACATTTACCACGCCACCATTCAGTTCCAGGTAGGCGCGAACGGCAGGAATCCACCAGTTTTCGAGCAGCTTGAGCTCGGCAGCCTGCAGGCTATGGCGGTCCACATCCCTAAGATCGAGGGCCTTTGCCATGAGTTCTTCGCGCTTGTTCTTGTCTTTGGTGACAGCGGCGGAGAACAGCAAGTCAAAGTATTCGGCCTCGCGGCCGGACAAATCCAGGATTTCCTTTGCGGCAGGGAGAGCATGGGCCGGCAGGTGCTGCTTCTTCTGCAGCACGCGGTAAAGGTAGCTCGAATCGAGCCCCAGCTTGTCGCCCATCATACGATACGAGTAGAAGGGCATCTCAGCCTTCCTGCGGTCGTAGTACTCCTTCAAGAAGTCGCGGTAATCCGATATGTCAGAAAACGTTACCATAATTTTTTACCCGTATATTTACAATAATAAATTAGACTTTGCAGGTAAAAAAAACTATACCCTAGGTAAAATTGCCGTGGATGTTTTATCCAAGAAGGGAGTGACAGTTGTCACATGGCGGGAGAAACATCCCGATTTTTGAGAATTTCGTGAAAAAACGGGATTTCGGGCTCAGCATTTGCAAACCAATCGCAAATTTACTATATTTTGCAAACCATTCGCAAATTAAGCCAGGAATACGCCTCGCGAAGCACCAAAGACCACGCGAAACAATCGCCTCAAAGACCGCGCGGCTCTTTTCAACGGCAAAATTTGCGAAATTCGAGGAAAAATGGAATACAAGACGCAAACAAGGCAAAAGATCATGGACTTCATGGCCGAAAATCCCGACCGGATTTTCAAGGCGTCCGAAATTGCCCAAAGTTTGCCCGAAGTTTCACTGAGTACCATTTACAGGAACCTGTCCCGCATGGAAAAGGCGGGGGTCGTGCAGATTGTCGGTGCCGCTGACAATAACGAACTGCAGTACCGCTACACGGGTCCCGGCCGCTGCGAAGAAAAGATGCACCTCGTGTGCAAGGAATGCGGCAAGTTCTTTCACCTGGAAGGCCCCGCGCTCAAGGTGTTGCAGCTTTCGGTACAGCGTAGCGGGTTTGAGCTCGACCAACAGCAATCGGTGCTGCTCGGACGCTGCTCCGGCTGTTCGCGGAGGAAGCATGGCTAGCGCCCTGTTCAACAAGTTGCTTGTAATGCTCGCCTCGCTCTATGTCGCGAAGCACATGGAACACCATTGCCACGGCGAGCACTGCCACGTTTGCCACCACATCCACCGTTGTCTGGAACTGATTTCGGTCTGCATGGAACTGGTGGTGGCGCCGTTCGAACTTGCACTTCGATTCTTCTATTTCAAATTAGTTTGTTTCAAAACTGCGACTTCGCGGTCTATTACTCTTGTCTCGCAGAAAGTCCTTTTACTGAATTGATTGTCGCTTTGAGCGCATCGTGCGCCACGGCTTATACAACATCAATTCAATTACAGCCCGAAAGGGCAAAGGACTTTTAATGAAGAAAATTGCAGCATTTGCAATGTTTATTTTGGCAGCAGCTTTGACGCTTGTTGCCTGCAATGCAGAATCGAACGAGAAGACATCCGCGCCAAAGAAGATTTCCATTGTCGCAACGATTTATCCGCAGTATGACTGGTTGAAGAACATTCTCGGAGACCGCCTGGACGCAGTGAACCTGAAATTGCTCATCAAGAACGGGACGGATTTGCACAGCTACAAGCCGTCGGCACAAGATATTGCGTCCATCGCAAGCGCCGACATGGTCGTGTATGTTGGCGGTGAATCGGACGAATGGATCGAGAAAGCGCTGAAAGCAACGCCGAAGGAAGGCCGCGTACAGGTGAACCTGATGCAGGCTCTGGGTGACCGTGTCAAGGAAGAAGAAATCGTCGAAGGCATGCAAGCCGAAGAGGAACACGAACATCACCACGAACACGGCGACCCTTCGGCAAGCTCAGGGACCGAGGATCATCATGAACACGCTGAAGCTCACGAGGATCATGACCATCATGAGCATGCAGAAGAGGCTGAAAACGATGAACACGTCTGGCTCTCGCTGAAGAATGCAGAAATATTGGTAATGAACCTTGCCGACGCCATCTCGAAAGTGGATACGGCGAACGCCACGGAATACCACATGAACGCAGCGCTTTATGTCGCAAAAATCAGCGCACTAGATGCTCAATACCAAGCAAGCGTGGATAGCGCAGCTCACAAGACAATCCTCTTCGGCGACCGTTTCCCGTTTCGCTATCTGGTGGATGATTACGGTATTAAGTATTTTGCCGCGTTTGTTGGCTGTTCCGCCGAAAGCGAAGCGAGTTTCGAGACGGTAGCCTTCTTGGCAGGCAAAATGGATTCGCTTGCACTCCCCGCCATCTTCACGATTGACGGTAGCAACGGAAAAATTGCACGCGCGATTCTCGATGCCAGCAAGAAGTCGAAGGAAGCGCAAGTCCTTACACTGAATTCGATGCAGTCGGTGACGGACGCCCAGATGCAATCCGGTGTAGATTACCTTTCGATGATGCAAGAAAATTTGGAAGTTTTGAAAAAGGCGATTAAGTAATAGTTTAAGTAGAAAGGAGATGCCCGCATTCGCGGGCATGACAAGCAACAAAAAAAGGTGTCATCCTGAGCGTAGTCACGAAGTGACGAAGTCGAAGGATCTAAAAATCAAAGTTCGATGATGAATGATAACGTTTTAATAAAATGTCGCCAGCTGACTCTCGGCTACGGGAGCAAGGACCTGGTACGCGACTTGGACTACGATGTAAACGCAGGCGACTACCTGTGCATTGTAGGCCGCAACGGTTCCGGAAAGACGACTTTCTTGAGGGGTATCGCGGGGCTGTTGAAGCCGAAATCAGGAGTCATTGAGCTTTGCGACGGACTCTCTCGAAACCAAATCGGTTATCTGCCGCAAATGACGATTGTGCAGAAAGATTTTCCGGCCTCCGTCGAAGAAATCGTGCTGTCGGCATTCCAAGGAAAGCACCGCTTGCTGCCCTTCTACAGGAAGGCGCACCGGGATCGCGCCATGGAATCCATGGCGCTAACCCGTACCGAAAGCCTCGCAAAATCTTGCTTCCGCGAGCTTTCGGGGGGCCAAAAGCAGCGCGTGCTTTTAGCGAGGGCCCTGTGCGCCGCCGAACGTTTGCTGCTTCTCGATGAACCAGTAACAGGCCTTGATCCGGAATCTACTGAAACGATGTACCGCATTATCGAAAACCTGCACCAGCAAGGAATGACCATTGTCATGGTCACTCATGATGTGGATACCGCCCTAGACGATGCCACTCGTGTACTGGACTTCAACACCATTTCGGTGAAGGGGAAATAATCATGCCGGAACTTCTTGAAAAACTTTCGTTCTATCTAGATTTCCCTTTCGTTCGCTATGCGATTATCGTGGGCGTTCTCGTATCGCTCTGTTCGTCGCTTCTGGGCGTGACCTTGGTGCTCAAGCGTTACTCCTACATCGGTGACGGCCTTTCGCATGTCGCCTTCGGCGCGCTCTCTATTGCAGCGGTACTCAAGATTACGAACAACATGCTGCTTATCTTGCCGGTGACGGTCGCGGTGGCAGTACTCTTGTTGTGTACAGGGAAAAATGCCCGCATCAAGGGAGATGCCGCCATCGCCATGGTCTCGGTCGGAGCCCTTGCCATCGGTTACTTGCTGATGAACGTCTTCTCGACTTCGGCGAATATTTCAGGTGACGTCTGCACGACCCTTTTCGGCTCTACCTCGATTTTAACGCTCCGTATAGAAGAAGTCTACCTATGCGTTGCGCTTTCGATTGCAGTCCTCGCGGTCTTTATTCTTTTCTACCACAAGATTTTTGCCATCACTTTCGACGAAAACTTTGCGCAGGCGACCGGCGTCAACACGACGATTTTCAATTTGCTGATCGCTGTCATCGTGGCCGTCATCATCGTTCTCGCCATGAACCTGGTGGGTGCGCTTCTGGTGTCCGCCCTGGTGGTATTCCCGTCGCTTTCAGCTATGCGCGTTTTCAAGAGCTTCTTTGCGGTAACGGTTGCATCGGCCGTTATTTCGGTCGTATGTTCGCTTATCGGAATCGTTGTTGCGATTCTTGCGGGCACTCCCGTAGGCTCCACCATCGTGGCGGCAGATATTGTGGCTTTTGGTCTCTTCTATTCGATCAGCCTGATTCAGGGCAGAGGTGTTTAAATTGTTCAAAGTAGTTCTTGCCGTTCTGCTTGCCTTTGCGGCCTTGTTTGCAAAGGAACCCGGCGGTAAAGAGAAATACGACATCGACATTTCCCGCATGAGCGGAACCATGGTCTACGGACAAGTTAACCAGATGATCATGTACCCGAGCAAGTATCTCGGAAAGCACATCAAGATGAAAGGAATCTTTTCGAGCTATTACGACGAACAACTGGAGCGGCGTTTTTACGGTTGCGTCATTCAAGACGCTCTCGCCTGTTGTTCGCAGGGGCTCGCCTTTGAACTTGCAAAACCGCGCAAGTACCCAGAACAATACCCGGCCGAAGGCGATGCCATTATTGTCGAAGGCGATTTCGATTACGAAAAAGACGAAGGCGGTGGCGGATTCCCTATTATTCGCAATGCTGATATGCAGACTAAATAAAAACTTTTCTATATTTATGCATAAAATTAAATAAATGCATAACAAATACAAGTATGGTGGTTCGTGCCATGGAAAAGAAAATGACTTTACGCGAAGCTTTTGAAAGCAAGATGATGCTGCTCGACGGCGGCATGGGTTCTGTCATTCAGACTTACGGAATCAAGGGTGCGAACAACGACATGCTCTCCATCGAGAAGCCGGAAATCATTCTCGATATCCAGCGCCGCTACGTGGATGCGGGCGTGGACTGCCTGACGACGAATACATTCTCCAGCCAGCGCGTGAGCCAGCACGAATACCATCAGGAACACCGCATTGCCGAAATGAACCGCGCCGCCGTGAAGATCGCGAAGCAGGCCGCGGCGGAGGCCATGGAAAAGTATGGCCGTCAGGTGTACATCCTGGGTGACGTAGGCCCCACCAGCAAGATGCTCTCCATGAGCGAAGACGTGAACGACCCCGCGAGCCGTAGCATTACTTTCGACGAACTGGAAGACGCGTACCTGGAACAGATCCAGGTGTTGATTGAAGAAGGCGTCGATGCGATTCTGATTGAAACGATTTTTGATACGCTGAACGCGAAGGCCGCCGCAAGTGCATTCACCAAGGTGATGGAAAAACGCTCCGCCGACGCAGGTGACAAAGCGGCGGACCTCAAGCCCGTCGAAGTCATGTTCTCGATGACCGTGAGCGACGCCTCGGGCCGTACGCTTTCGGGCCAGACTGTCGAAGCATTCGCCGTGAGCGTGATGCACATGCACCCGCTTTCTATCGGTCTGAACTGCGGTCTCGGAGCCGATGGTATGGTGCCGTACCTGCGCCGCATGGGCAAGGTCGCGCCCTGCTACATTAGCTGCCACCCGAACGCGGGGCTGCCGAACCAGTTCGGCGGCTACGACGATACGCCCGAAGACATGGTGCGGCTCATGGGCGTCTATCTGGATGATAAGCTGGTGAACATGATTGGCGGTTGCTGCGGTACCACTCCGGAACACATCGCCGCCATGCGCAAGATGCTCGACGCCCTGCCGGCCGATTACGAACGCCGCAAGCCCGCACCCAAGTATGCAACAAGCCCGCTTCTCCGCCTCGCCGGTTTGGAACCGCTGTTCAAGGAACAGGTGCGCCCGAGCAACGGTGCCGACAGCTGCAACGCCGAAGACTTTGTGAAGGTCGGCGAACGCTGCAACGTGGCAGGCTCCAAGAAGTTCCTCCGCCTCATCAACGAAAAAAATTACGAAGAAGCGCTCGACATCGCCCGCAAGCAAGTGGAAGACGGCGCCGACGTGATCGACGTGAACATGGACGACGGCCTCTTGGACGCTACCGCCGAAATGCAGATCTTCTTGAATTTGCTCGCTTCGGACCCCGCCATCAGCCGCGTGCCCATCATGGTGGACTCTTCCCGTTTCGAAGTCATCGAAGCGGGCCTCAAGTGCGCCCAAGGCAAGTGCATCGTGAACTCCATCTCACTCAAGATGGGCGAACAGGCATTTATCGATCACGCGCGCACCATCAAGCGCCTTGGCGGTGCGGTCATCGTGATGCTCTTCGACGAAGAAGGCCAGGCCACCAACTACGAGCGCCGCGTACAGATCGCCGCCCGCGCTTACGACATCATGGTGAAGAAGCTCGGCTTCGATCCTTCTGACATTATTTACGATCCGAACGTTTTGACTGTCGCTACGGGCATGGCGGAACACAACGCTTACGCCATCGACTTTATCCGCGCGGTCCGCTGGATTATGGACAACCTTCCTGGCGTGCGTATTTCGGGCGGTCTTTCGAACCTTTCGTTCGCTTTCCGTGGCAATAACTACCTGCGCGAAGCGATGCATACCACCTTCTTGCATTACGCGATTCCGAACGGCATGGGCATGGCCATCATGAACCCGAGCGCGATTATCGAATACAAGACGATTCCGCTTGAACTCCGCATGGCCATTACCGAAGTCATCTACAACACGGAACCGGATGCGAGCGAAGCGCTCATCGAAATTGCAAGCCGCATGACCGCAGCCGCCGCTGCCGCCAAAGAAGCGGGCACCAAATACGACCCGAAGGCAATTTTTGCCATGAGCACAGGCGCGGGTACAAGTTCCGCGGACGCAGGTGAAAGCGCCGCCGAAGCTAAGCCTACCACCCCCGAAGAACGTTTGCAAGAAGCGCTCCTCAAGGGAACTTCCACATCGCTTCAGCCCGACTTGATGGAACTCATCAACCGCGGCGATAGCCCGGTGGGAATTATTTCTGGCCCGCTCATGGACGGCATGAACGAAGTCGGTCGCCGCTTCGGCGAAGGCAAAATGTTCTTGCCGCAAGTGGTGAAGACTGCACGCACCATGAAGAAGGCGGTAGAAATTTTGCAGCCCTACATCGAGGCGGGCAAAGACGCCAACGCATCGAGCCGCGGTAAAATCGTGATTGCAACCGTCAAGGGCGACGTGCACGATATCGGCAAGAACATCGTCTCCGTGATTATGGCCTGTAACGGCTACGAAATGGTGGACCTCGGCGTGATGGTTCCCGAAGACGTCATCGTGAAGGCGGTCATCGAGAACAAGGCCGATATATTGAGCCTCTCCGGACTGATTACGCCCTCACTCGAAGAAATGTGCACTGTGGCTAAAGCCATGCAGGACGCAGGCCAGCGCATCCCGATTATCGTCGGCGGCGCAACGACCTCGCCCACGCACACGGCCGTAAAGATTGCCCCGTGCTACGAAGGCCCCGTATTCCACGTGCGCGATGCCGCCAGTAACCCGGGCCTCGTACAAAAGCTCTTGGACCCCGCGACCAGCGAGCAGACCATTCAAGAAAACCGCGAAGAACAGCAGCGCATTCGCGACAAGCAAAACGGCATCCAGACCGAAGCCGCAAGCGCCATGGCCGCAGCAGAGAAGACTCCCGAAGAACGCCGCTACCTTTGCGACTGGAGCAAGTACCAGCCCGTGGAACCGCCGTTCATGGGCGAAAGCAAGCTCCCGCCTATCGCGCTCGAAAAAGTCATCCCGCTTATCAGCTGGGAATACTTCTTCTTCACTTGGAAAATCAAGCCCGAAGAGGAAGAAGCCAAGAAGCTCAAGGCCGATGCCGAAGCGCTCATCAAGTCGCTCACAAAGCCCGAGTATGCGCTGCGTGCCGTGCAGGCGTTCTACCCTGCAGCCGGTACGGAAAGTACAATCAAGTTCAACACGGGCCGTACCGGCACCGACTCCGACCTAGTCGAAGTCGCCACGGCACGCCAGCAGAACCCGGAAGGCACCTGCCTTGCCCTCTGCGACTACGTTGCGCCCGCCAATGCGAACACCGCAAGCGTCTTCGCCGCTCCCGCCGGTAAGGATGTATTCCGCGACATCGTAGGTGCATTCGCCGTCACCGTAAGCGACGCCTTCGTCAAGCGCCTCGAAAAGCTCAAGGCCGAACAGGGCGGCAGCGACTACGACGTTCTCTTGATGCAGACTGTCGCCGACCGCCTCGCCGAAGCAGGCGCCGAATACCTGAGCCAGGAACTCGCGCGTACCAACAGCTGGAAGGGCATCCGCCCGGCCGTCGGCTACCCCGTGCTCCCGAACATCAAGGAAATCTTCAACGTCGCAAAACTCATCGATTTCGGCAGCGTAGGCATCAGCCTCACCGAGAACGGCGCCATGTACCCGCAGGCCTCCGTGAGCGGTCTCTACATCAGCCACCCCGAAATCGACTACTTCCACGTGAAAGCGTAAGAAAAATACGCATTTTACCTTATCCAATCCGCACTCGTTGCGGATTTCTCAACATAAATGAGCTCAAACACCCCCGGCGACACAGCCGTTTTTTCTAAAAAGAGATTACTTTAAAGACAGGTTGTTTTTAAAAGGGTGTTGTATGAAAAGTATTCTGACCGCGTTCTCCACGAAGGCAAGTCTCGCCACCGTGCTCATCGCAAGTGCAGCGACATTGTCCTCCGCAGCCATCAACATCACCGTTGACGCGCAAAAAGGCATCAAGAAGATTTCGCCGTACCTTTACGGGCGAAACATCGACAAAATCAGCGACGGCAACACCGAAGTCACCGCAGACGAATCCGCATTCATCAACCAGATGCTCGATGCGGGCATTCACTTTTTACGCGCGAACAACGGCAACAACGCCACCCGCTACAACTGGCGTCGCAAAATGACGGTTCACCCGGACTGGTTCAACAACGTCTACTCGCACGATTGGGCGATTACCGCGCAAAAGGTTCTCGACAACATGCCGGGAGTCGACGCGATGTACGCTTTCCAGCTCACAGGTTACGCGGCAAGCAGCACCGAATACAATTTCCCCGACTGGAACTGGTATCAGGAACACGGCTCTTATCCGTCGCAGACATTCGACCTCGCGGGCGGCGGCGAAGTTTCCGACGATGGCAAAACACTCATCAAGGCGGGCGACGCCTCGCTCTACAACATGGAATGGCCAGCCGACTCGACCGTCGCGATTATCCCACACTGGAAAGACGAACTTAAGTTCGACATGAGCCGTTTCAAGTACTGGAGCATGGACAACGAAATGGAAATCTGGCGCGGCACGCATTCCGACCTGGATTTGCCTGTCACGGGAGACTTTCTCGTTGAACGCTACATCGATGTCGCCAAGAAGGCCCGCACCGCCTGGGGCGACATCAAGCTCACCGGCCCGGTGGTCGCAAACGAATGGTTCTGGTGCTCCGTGTCCTCGTACAACAAACAGGATAGACCCAAAGGCCCCGATCGCGATTACTGCTGGCTAGAATACTTCATCATGAAAGTTGCCGAGGCGCAAAAGTCCTCTGGCACACGTCTTCTCGATGTTTTCGACATTCACTGGTATCCGAGTGAAAAAGATTACGAATCGCGCGTGAACTGGCATCGAGTTCTATTCGACACCACCTATAACTATCCCGGAGCAAACGGGATCAAGATGGTGAACGGAGGCTGGGACAACGACAACCAAAAGGAATACATCTTCAAGCGTATCAACGACTGGCTCGAAAAATATTTCGGCAAGGATCACGGCATTACGCTCGGCATTACCGAAACCGACCTGAACGATTCTGATCCTATGGTGACAGCGCTCATCTATGCGTCTTTCCTCGGAACCATGCAGGACAACGGTGTGGAGATTTTCACCCCGTGGACATGGGGCGACGGCATGTACGAAACGGTCCACCTGTTCAGCCGCTACGGCCATCCGAACCGCGTACAGTCCACTTCTAGCAACGATTCGCTGGTGTCGGCCTACAGTTCCATCAGCAACAAGGGCGATTCGCTCACAGTCATCTTCGTGAACCGCGCCGAAAAGGATGCCCAGGATGTGAACCTCGGCCTTGCGAACTTCGCCTCCGACGGAACAGTCAAAACACTCACCTTGCAAAATCTCCAAGGCGAAACGTTCGTTTCGCATACAGAAAACGCTCTACAGGCAGGATCCGCGACAGCCACCGGCAACAAGGTTGCGCTCAAGCTCCCCGCAAAGTCAATTACCGCAGTACTGCTCACTACGTCAACGCCGACCGTCGTTGACGGCATCAGGCCCAAAGCCACGATTCGCCCCGCGCCCCAATACGGAACCACAAGGCGCTTCGACACCAAGGGCCGAAACGTCACGCACACCCGCACAAGCCCCGGGTATTATATTCTGCGATAATTTTTTATATTCCTTGGTGTAACGACAAATCCAAAGGACTCTTATGGAAAACGAACAGATCTTCGAACAAAGACCTATCAGCGCAGAAAGGATCAAGGAATTCGCATGGGACGCCATGAAAGACAAGTGGGGCATTGGCGCTTTCATCGTCTTTTTGAATTTCATCTTTACCGTCGTAGTTCCTGCAATTCCCGAAGCATTCCTGGAAGAAGACAGCATCGGTCTTTTGATTTGGCAACTCATCACGGTATTCACATCTGCGGGTTTCCTATTCGGATTCTACGCCTGTTTCCTTGACAACGCACGCAAAGTCCCCTCCTCCGTAGCGAGATTTTTCACCGCATTCAGGGACTTTAAATTTCTCCTGAAGGTTTTCGCGACGGAATTCCTCCAGTACTTCTTTCTTTTCTGGTGGACGCTACTTCTGATCGTTCCCGGAATCATGAAGCTGTATTCTTACTCCATGACGGAACTCATTCTCGTTGACCACCCGGAGTACAGCCCGCTTCAGGCAATCACGGCTAGCAAAGAAATGATGTACGGTCACCGTATGCAATTATTCTACTTGCAAGTAGCGTTCTCGCTTTGGATCTTGCTCTGCATCGTCACTTTCGGCATCGCAGGTCTATGGGTTTCGCCTTACTACTTCACGGCAAAAAGCAAGCTTTACCTTGAAATCAAGGACAGACAAGAAAAAAAGGCCGGCTTAGACGAAATTGTCCCAGCCGACCCCATTAAATAATATCGAGAATTACTTTTCTACGACAATCAGTTCAGCCGCACCGCGACCCGGGAGCGGCTTAAATATTTTCACGTTCGTTTGCGTGGCAGGTCCACCGAACGCATTCATTTCGCAAACGAACAGGTAATTCGTGCCTGCCACAACCTGCGTCGCGACACTCAGCGGCTTGAGTCCCAAATAGGCATAGTCTTTGGTCGCCTCGATAAACGCAGCAGAATCTTCCGCGGTAAGCGGGCGCTGTTCCGAGAAGCCTCCCAGAAGCATTTCGTCAGTCTTACCCGTTTCAAGATCCGCAAAGAACGACTCAACTTCCTTCGCCGCAACTTCGGCTCCATTTTCCGCCGTGATACGCTTATTCGAAATTCCGTAAGCAAGCGTTACGTTCGCATTCGGCTCAAGCGTCTTGAGTTCCGCGGCAGACGCCTTGCGACCACCGCTACCGTAGGTGCAGAATGGCACCACCACCTTGCCGCCCAGGTCATTGGAATCGAGGAAGGTGTAAATCGGCGGAGCAAAGGAGCCAAACATAATCGGGTAGCCCAGGTAGACCGTGTCGTACTTGGCGAGTTCCGGCTTTGCATTTTCGAGCGCGGGCCACTGCTTACTATCACGCTGCACCTTCACCGCAGCAATCGTGCTGTCGTAGGTCGACGGGTAAGCCGTCACGAGTTTGAGTTCCACTGCATCGGCGTTCTTCGCCTTTGCGAAAATCTCGGCAAGTTTCTTGGTCGCACCATTCTGCGAATAGTACACCACCACCGACTTCGTGGGAGCCGGCGTAGGTGCAGGCGTCGCCACCTCAGCGACATCCTTTTTCACCTCGGTTTTAGACTCCTGCTCGTTGCACGCAGCAAACATCACAGACATTCCAACCATCGAGAAAGCGGCAACAGCCAAATTCAACTTACGGAACATAAAAACCTCCTGTAAAATCTCGGCGCACAGATCATCTGCCTACGCTCTCTAGCAAAAATATAATTATTCTTCCGAATCCAGCTCCGGTTCGTACCTGTTTTCCACCATCAAGGCAAGTTCCAGTTCGTCATTGAATTCCTGCAACTGACTGAGCGAGGCGTCGTCCAAGTCAAAGCTCACAAAAGCCGTGATGCCCTCGGTTCCCATATTGGCGAGTAGGTTCAAGATGCGCTTGCGCCGCCAGCGGGGCATGTCGGTGATAGGATATTCGTGAAGTCTGTCCAAGGGCGAACCGGGGCAGTAGTCCATCGCATTCGAGAGTTTTTTCTTGAGCATCTTGTGGTATTTTTCGACCTCGCCCTTCTTACCCACCAGCGGAGGCTTGCGTAAACCAGGCTCGATACCCTTGAGTGAGAACTGGTCCTTTGCATGCTCTACCGAATTGAAGTCGATTTCACCCTTGTACAAGAACAGGTATTCCGTCTCCGTATTCCCCTCAGAATCGGTATAGGTGACCATGCCACGCTCGATATGGCGTTCGTTCCCGACGACATCGATCAACTTGACATTTTTCCCGTCAATCTGAAACTCCACCCGGAAATACTTTTCGGGTAAATACTTCATAATGTACTCACGAGTGTAACTAGAAAGCCACTGGCGTTTGAACAGGTTGAGCATTATCTTTCCCCTTTGAAAGTACATTCATATAGTCCCCAGCTCCATGAATGGTACGTAATCCCTGGGTAATTCATCACATTGTATTCCCATTCGATAAAAGCGTTATTCGCATCGTTCATTTCCATGTACTCAAGGAATTTTTCCATCGAGATTCGCTTTCCATCATAGGAATACTTGAAAGTGCAAGCATCTTTCTTCGTTTTTTTCGAAGCAAAAGTTGACAGATTCATGGAACGCCTCCTTGGTAAAATGTTATGTTCCAAACAAAAATCGGCGAATTTTCGCTAAAATCGTCATCTTTGATTCATCAGCATGATATTTCACCGGGTGCCTACAATCGGGACAGGTCTTGTACACGGTATGATTGTCGCGTTTATATATATCGTATTTTAGGAGTTTATCCGTAAAAGACAAAAAGACCGCAGCGGTGAGCTACGGTCTAAATTTTTAGGTCTGGATTCTTCGATTACGCATTGATGCTTCGCATCCAAGCCCCAGCGGCTCGGTCATGGGCAAGCAAGCTTGCCCGCGACTCTCGCCTTGCTAGGCTTTGACAGTCGTAAACGCAAATGCCTCTCCATCAGCATCATTAGCTTCGAGGCCATCGGCGGCGGCAGCCCACTTGATTGCGACCGCTTGGGTCTCGCCAGCGATGTAAGCCTCGTTCTCAGCCACGGCCTGCTTGAACACGTCACTTGCAGAGAACAGCGTCACTTCGATCTTGTCGGTGATGGCGTAGTTCTGGTCCTTACGGCGGTTCTGGATGCGGTTCACGAGTTCGCGGGCCACACAGGCGCGGCGGAGTTCGTCCGTGATCTTCAAATCCAGAGCCACGGTGAAGTGCTGGTTGGCTTCCACGGCCATGCCGTCGGCCACGATGCGGTTGAGCATCAAGCAGTCGGCACCGACTTCACCGAAGTCGAACTTAATCGTCTCGCCATTCTGCAGAGCCTTGATTTCATCAACCGTAAGGCTGTTGAGCTTCGCAGAAATCACCTTCATGTTCTTCGCGTAATCCGGGCCCTTCGCCTTGATAGCGAGGAAGTTCGGCTTGGCGGAGAGTTTCACGAGCTTCGTCTCATCTTCAAGGAACTTCATTTCACGAACGTTGAGTTCTTCGAGGATCAGGTCCTTCATGGTCTCGGCAACGTTCTTCTCTTCAGTGCCGTGAGCGACCACCGTCATGCTAGCAATCGGCATACGGTTCTTTACGTTGTTTGTAGCACGAATCACGCGGCCCATTTCGACCATGCCACGCACCATGGCGATGCGTTCCACGAGCTTTTCGTCCATCAGGGACTTGTCGGCGCTCGGGAATTCGCAGAGGTGCACACTCACCGGGGCGCTAGCGTCCACTTCGCGGACGAGAATCTGGTAGATTTCTTCGGCGAGGAGCGGGAGGAACGGGGCGAGAATCTTGGAGAAGTCCACCAGCACCTTGTACATGGTGGCATAGGCGGCGTTCTTGTCGCCATCGTTTTCGCTCTTCCAGAAACGGCGACGGCTGCGGCGCACGTACCAGTTCGTGAGGTCATCGACCGCGGCAATCACGGCGGGCACCACGTTGTACAGGCGGTAAGCCTTCATTTCCACTTCGACCTTGGCGGCCAAATCCTGCAGCGTTGCAAGCATCCAGCGGTCAAGTTCATTGTCGCTCTTGACTTCCTGACCCGGCTTCCAGTTGAGCTGGCCCTTGGCGGCGTCGGCGTTGTGGTTAGACACAAAGAATGCCACAGCGTTCCAAAGCGGCAACATCACCTGCTTCACGATGCCCTTCACGCCTTCTTCGCTGAAGCGCAGGTCTTCGGCCTTCAAAGCGGCGGAGTTAATCATGAACAAGCGAATAGCGTCGGCACCCGTGCGTTCGATGAGGTCGTTCGGGTCCGGATAGTTGCGCTTGGACTTACTCATCTTGGAGCCGTCTTCGGCCAAGATGATTCCGTTCACAATAACGTTCTTGAAAGCCGGCTTCTGGAACAGTGCGTTAGAAAGCACGGTCAGCGTGTAGAACCAACCGCGGGTCTGGTCGAGGCCTTCGGCGATGAAGTCTGCCGGGAAGCTGCGTTCCACGAGTTCCTTGTTTTCGAACGGGTAATGGCGGCTAGCATACGGCATAGAACCGGATTCAAACCAGCAGTCAAAAACCTCCGGCGTACGGCGGTAGACCTTGCCGTTCTTTTCGATGGTAAGCTTGTCCACAAAGTGCTTGTGCAAGTCATCGAGCTTCACACCAGTGAGCTGCTGCAGTTCTTCGATGCTGCCCACGGCAATCATGTCGCCGTCGTCGCTGAGCCACACCGGAATCGGCGTGCCCCAGAAGCGGTTACGGGAAAGGTTCCAGTCACGGGCGCCTTCGAGCCACTTGCCAAAGCGTCCGTTCTTGATGTGGTCCGGGACCCAGTTCACAGTCTGGTTGTTTTCGACCATCCATTCCTTCAAAGTCTTGGTGATACCGTCCTTGCTTGTGACAGGCGCGTCAATCTTCAAGAACCAAGTCTTGAGGGCGCGGTAAATCAGAGGAACGCCGGTACGCCAGCAGTGCGGGTAGCTGTGGACAATCACGTCCTGCTTGAACACGCGGCCCTGTTCCTTGAAGTAGCGGATTATTTCCTTGTCGGCTTCCTTTGCGCCCAGGCCCTTCCACATCGGGACCTTGTCCGTGAACTTGCCTTCGGTATCGAGCGGGTCGAAAAGACCGAGGTCAAGTTCAGCACCCTTCTGGAAGTCTTCTTCACCGAAGGAGGGAGCGGTATGCACGGCGCCAGTACCGTCTTCGGTACTCACGTAGTCGGCGGGGTAAATCTTGTAGTGGCGGGACAGCTGGTCCGGCGTCACGAACGCATCGGAAATGCGGGAGAGCGGTTCGTAGTCCTTGCCCACGAGTTCGGAACCCTTGCAGGTATCCACGATGTTCGGGTTCTTGAAGTAGGCGGCGGTGCGGCTTGCGGCAATCCAGTACTTCTTGCCGTCCTGTTCCACAAGGTTGTAGTCCATGTCCGGGCCCACAACGATGCAGAAGTTGGAGTACAGCGTCCACGGGGTCGTCGTCCACACGAGGATGCTCGTGTCCTTGAACTTGGGCTCGTTCGAGTTAATCGGGAAAATCAGCGTGAGGGACGGGTCCTGACGGTCCTTATAGCCCTGGTTGGTTTCGAAGTTCGAAAGCGGAGTCGCGAGAGCCGGGCTGTAAGGCTGGATGCGGTAGCCCTGGTAGATGAGGCCCTTGTCGAAGCACTGCTTGAACACCCACCACACAGATTCCATGAAGTTCTTGTCCATGGTCTTGTAGCCCTTGTCGAAGTCCACCCAGCGGCCCATGCGGCGAACGGTCTTCTTCCATTCGCTGGTGTACTTGAGCACCTTGCCGCGGCAGGTCTCATTGAACTTGTCGACACCGAGCTTCTGAATTTCGGCAACGCCCGCGAGACCGAGTTCGTTCTGCACGAGAGATTCAATCGGAAGACCGTGGCAGTCCCAACCGAAGCCGCGCGGGACCTTCTTGCCCTTCATGGTCCAGTAACGCGGAACGATGTCCTTGATGGTACCGGCAAGCAAGTGACCGTAGTGCGGAAGGCCCGTTGCAAACGGAGGGCCATCGTAGAAAGTGTACGGTTCAGTTTCCGGACGGGAGTCCAGCGACTTCTTGAACGATTCATCCTTATCCCACAAGCCGAGCACGCGCTCTTCAATCTGCGGGAAGGTCTCTTCTTTCTTTACTTCACGAAACATGGGTTACCTCAAACCCCGCAGCACAGCGCTGCGGGCACTAAATTTTCGGCGGTAAAGATAGAAACTTTTGCGTAAGGCGAGTGAAACGGGACTGTTTACAGGCCCTCTTCCGAGCCTAGCAAAAGACACTCGAAGAGTGTCAATGGCGATGGGAACGGCAACATCAGCCCATTTTCTGATGGCACAAAACCATCCAAAAAAATCTATCTTTCTTTTTGAGAAAGGAGTATTTTATGAAGCGTTGGTTTGCATTCTGTTCGACAGCGGCGTTTGCGGCGATTATCGCCACAAATTTCACATCTTGCGAGAAACAGGAAAGCGCGCAGCCAGCACAAAAAAGCGAAAATGAAGCCCCGATGGAATGGTGGAAGCAGGCAGTCTGCTACGAGATCTACCCGAACAGCTTTATGGATTCTGACGGAAACGGCACCGGCGACCTCAAGGGAATCACGCAGAAGCTCCCCTACCTGGAATCGCTGAATGTTGGTTGCATCTGGCTTACACCGGTGTATGCCTCGCCCATGGTCGATAACGGCTACGACGTCGCGGATTTCTACAAGATCAATCCGCTTTACGGCACCATGGAAGACATGGATTCGCTGATTGCAGAGGCCAACAGGCACCACATCAAAATCGTGATGGACCTGGTATTCAATCACACTTCCGATCAGAACGAATGGTTCCTGGAATCCAAGAAAAGCAAGAACAATCCCAAGAGCGACTGGTACATTTGGCGTGACGCAAAACCCGACGGTTCCGCTCCAAACAACTGGCGAGGCATTTTCGGAGGCTCCGCCTGGCAGTGGAACGAAGAGCGCAAGCAGTACTACCTGCACACCTTCGCGACCGCGCAGCCCGACTTGAACTGGGCCAATCCCGATGTGCGACAGGCCTTGTACGATATCACGAATTTCTGGATTAACAAGGGCGTAGGCGGATTCAGAATCGACGCGATTCCCTACATCAAGAAACCCGCCGAAATGGCAGACGGCACGCCCGATGGCGCAGACGGCATGGTGAACATTCACGACATGACCGCCAATACCGACGGCATTCTCGACTACCTTTACGAATTCAGGCAGAAAACCGTCGCGGGCAAGGGAGTCTTTACCGTCGCGGAAGCAAACGGAGTCGGTCCCGAATTACTCAAGTTCTGGGTGGGCGACAGCGGCGCATTCGATATGTTGTTCGAATTCAGCCATCTGCCGGGAGCCGACATTTGGCACAAGGCAAAGAAGATTTCTATCCCCGAAATCAAGACCGCCCTCATCAAAAGCCAAGCCGCCACGGCAAGCAACGGCTGGTATCCGGTATTTTTCGAGAACCACGACAAGCCGCGCTCGGTAAACGCCTACTTTAGCGAAAAGGCAGACCGTATCCTTGCCGCAAAGGCGATGGGAACCCTCATGCTCACCCTCCGAGGAACGCCCTTTATTTACGAAGGGCAGGAACTCGGCATGAGCAATGTCCAGTGGAATTCCGTCGAGGTCTACAACGACGTGAACACGAAACCGCAATATAACCTTGCCTTGCAGGAAGGCTATTCGCCCGAGCAGGCAATTTCGTTCGTACAGGCATTCAGCCGCGACAACGCCCGCACCCCGATGCAATGGGACACTAGCGCGAATGCGGGATTCACCACAGGCAAGCCCTGGCTTGCTCTGAACGAAAACTTCAAGACCGTAAACGCTCTCAGCGAAACGGCAGATTCCGCATCGGTACTGAACTGGTACAGGAAACTCGCCGAGATCCGCAAGCAGCAAAAGGCGCTCACACAAGGGACTTTCACGCCGATTCTTGCAGATCACGCGCAGATTTTTGCATATAAGAGAATCTACACAAACGGGAACGAGAACGATACCGTCACCGTACTCGTGAACCTAAGCGAAACAGAAGCTCTGTACGACAGCGCAATCGTAGCGGGCAGCAAGCTGATTATCTCGAATTACAGCGATACGGAACCCGGAAAAATGCGCCCCCTCGAAGCGGTGATATTCGCAAACTAGTTTTCCTATCTTTTTCACCATGGTCCGTAAGCGCAAAAAGCACACCCCGATGAACCGCTCGCAAATGATGCAGGCGGTGCATTCCGAGGACACACGACCAGAATTACTTGTGCGCCGGGCACTGTTCAAGGCGGGTTTCCGCTACAGGCTTCATCGGCGTGATTTGCCGGGGTCCCCAGACCTGTTCATTCTAAAATACAATGTGGTTATTTTTATAAACGGTTGCTTTTGGCACCAACACGGCTGCAAAATGACAAGCCGCCCTAAGAGCAACAGCACCTTTTGGGACAACAAATTCACGAACAACATCGTGCGAGATATCAAGACCAGTTGGAAACTCTCGCTAATGGGTTACCGCGTGGCAACCGTCTGGGAATGTTCTATCGGGAGTGACTTCGAGCGAACCGTAGAAAGACTCGCCGCATTCATCAAAAGCGACGAAGAAACCGTAGAAATATAAGACAAAACCCAATTATTCCAATCTAGACTATTCCAATTTGGAATAGCGTTTTTGGACATTATTTGCGTTCTAATTTGTTTTTTACAGTTCTTGCAAATATATTATCATATAAAAGTTCAACAAAAAGGGGGCACTTATATGTCTAGTGCAAATTCCACACTCAGGCACATTATCCTGATCACGTTCTCCGCTGCCATTGGCGGATTCCTTTTCGGTTTCGACTCGTCCGTCATCAACGGCGCGAACGGAGCCCTGAAAGCACACTTCCATGCAACAGATTATCAGCTCGCCTGGTCCGTTTCGCTTGCTCTGATTGGCGCCGCCGTCGGTGCCTTCTTTGCAGGTAAAATCGCCGACGCCTTAGGTCGAGTGCGTTGCATGCTTTTCGCATCAGACCTTTTCGTTTTGAGCGCCATCGGCTCCGGTATTCCGTTCGGTATTCCCGACTTTATCATGTGGCGCGTGATTGGAGGTCTCGGCATCGGCATGGCAAGCATTGTCGCCCCGATTTACATTGCCGAAACAGCCCCCGCGCATTTGCGCGGACGCTTGGGATCGATGCAGCAGTTCGCCATTGTGATAGGCATCTTCGTGGCGTTGCTTTCGAACTACTTGATTGTACGTATCGCGGGTTCTGCAAATGCGCCCATGATTGGCAACATCAAGGCATGGCAGGTCATGTTCTGGGTCGAAGTCATTCCGGCTGTGATTTACGGATACGCCGCCTGGAGACTTCCGGAATCGCCACGTTACCTAGTTCATAAGGGTTACCTGGATCAAGCAAAGAAAGTGCTCGCCATGATCAATCCCGATGGGGTCGACAAAGAAGTCGAATCGATTCAAACTACTTATAAAAACAAAAAACCTGCCAAGTTTACCGACATGCTCGAAATTATCGACGGCAAGGAAAAGGTTTCGCCGGTTTTGTGGGCGGGCCTCGGGCTTGCAATATTGCAGCAGCTGGTGGGCATCAACGTGATTTTCTACTACGGAACGATGCTCTGGCAGAGCGTTGGATTCGGTGAAAGCGACGCCTTCTTAACGAGCGTGATTTCGAGTGGCGTGAACCTGGTGATGACCGTGGTCGCCATCTTGCTCATCGACAAGATTGGTCGTAAACCGTTGCTGTTGATTGGTAGTATCGGCATGGCGGTAACATTGAGCACGCTTACCCTCTGCTTCATGAGCGCGGGCGCCGACGGAAGCCTTCCGGGACATGCCGCCGTCATCGCGTTGATTGCAGCAAACCTCTACATCACCTTCTTCGCGGCTACCTGGGGTCCGGTCATGTGGGTGATGCTTGGCGAAATGTTCAACAACCGTATCCGTACCATTGCGATTGCCATTTGCGGTCTTGCACAGTGGTTTGCAAACTTCGTGGTCACCTGGACATTCCCGGTTCTCACCGGCGAAGACGGTATCGGCGTCGGCCCCACCTACGCCATCTACTCAGGCTGCGCCATCTTCAGTATCTTCTTCGTGGCAAAGTTCATCAAGGAGACGAAGGGCAAGGAACTCGAAGAGATGTAATTACAGTCTACTCCTTCACACACAAAGAAGACCTCCGAATAAATCGGAGGCCTTCTTTAATTGTTTCGTTGAAAGTCTATTACTTGACGTTCACCTTGGAGAGCTTGTTGCCCACGCGAACCAGGTAGATTCCCTTAGTCGGAACCGTCACGGATGCGTTACCGAAGGTAGCCTTGGTAGACACAACCTTCTTGCCCTGCAGAGAGAACACGGCGATATCTACACCCGCCTTGGCACCTTCAACAGAGATGTTCATGCCAGTGACAGCAATCTTTGCCACAGAAGAAGGTACGGCGACCTTGCGTGCAAACTGCGGATCAGTGCCCGGATCCGTAATGACGCTGCCCGGATCCAATTCAGGAAGGGTAAAGCCAACAAGCTTTTCAGGGGCAACCACATTACCGGAACCATCGAGGAATTCGATAGCCTTGATAGTAATGGAGCCTTCGCCACCCTTTGCATCCTTCACTTCGAACTTCACGCCCGAAGCAGTCTTCATCATATTCTCTTCAGTAATCGTCAGGTCGCCACTGACAACCCAGCTCATAAAGGTGAGACCCTTACTAGAGCAGTCATCCGTTTCTTCACCAGAGGAGTTAATTTTCAAGCTGAAGGTATATTCGCCAAAGTCCTCTGATACAGGGAGGAAGCATCCCGGTTCTGCACCCGCCTTAGGCGTCGCCTTATTCAGCAAAGCCATACGCATCGGACCGCTGGACTTGTAAGTCAGGCGAATCGATTTCACACCAAGCTGGGTAAAGTCAACCGCACCTTCACTTTCGAGGAAGGACATTGCGATACCGGCACTCGGATAATGGCCAGCATCGGCATCAGCAGAGCCCCATTCAGGTTCAGGACCGATAGACATAGAAGCGGTGGCAACGACAATGCCGTCCTTGATAAACAGCGGAGATGTACCAGAATCCGGAGACATGACCGTACCAGTGTTCTTCCACCTGTCATGGTAAGCACCCCAGTTCCAATAGCCGGAAACACCTACGGAGGTATCACCCTTAGTCAACTGCTTTCCTTCGACATCGGCAAGAGTAGATTCAAGAGTCGTATCCGGAGTGAAAGTGGTAAAGCCGCTCATGTTATAGAAGTTCGGCATATTACCCGAAATCAGGAGCAAATAAAGGATATTCAACGTAGCCGGATAATACTTTTCACCGGAAACGCCGGTATTTCCGCAAGTACCTGCAGTCTTGCAGCTTTCCTTCTGCTTCAAGACCTTGTACACCGACTTCATGTAAGCTTCTGCAGAAGAACCTTCCACAGAGGAAGCAGCCATACCCATGCCACCAGAGAAGGTCGAAGAAACGAAGTTACGCTTTTCGGTTTTCACGGCCGTACCATTCGGCAAATAACCCGAATTAATTCCACTTGCCGTATGGGTCGTAGGAATCATCCAATCGGAAAGTTTCTTGTTAAACGCCTGAGCCTTGGTATCGCCATACCAGTAGTAAGCCCAAGCCATGCGCCAAGGAGTACGGGCAGCATCGTCGTAGAAACCGGCATCTTCATCCTGGGCTACAGCGGCCTTATAATTCTTTGTCGGGTTATGACTACCCCAGTCACACCAGTCAGAAACGAGACCCGAAGTGCTATTCTGGCAGGCACTCAAATCCTGATAGGCCCTGGTATTGACAGAAGCCCACTTGGAATCGTTCGTCACTTCCTGAAAAAGATGGAAGTTTGCAGTAGCTGCATAGCTGGGGTTAAACATATCATTCCAGCCACTACCCGGATTAATGCGGTTGCCATCACCAATATCAGTATTTCCAATCCAGGAAATAATCGACTTGGCATCGCTCAGATAAGACGCATTATTCCACTGTTTAGAAGCCATCACAAGGGCAAGAGCGGCGTCGACATCGGCATCCGTTGCAGAGCCCGTTTCCACTCGTCCATCATCGTAGATACGCCAATGCATACCACCCAATCCACCATTTACCACATTATGGCTTTTCCAGGTGGTATAGAGTTTCTTGAACATCGCCTCATCGTCCATGTACACCGTAATGAGCATACCATAGGCGATACCTTCAGACACTGTGGAATTGGTTCCTTCAGGAGAAAGGACCCAGCCCTCGCTCCCTTTATCCTTATACCAAGCACCCTTCCAAAGATTATAGTGTTCTTGGATCATCTTGGTGCTGGCAAACGGAATCGTATAGCCATGGGGATTTTTCTTGTTCTGCGGGAACGGGAACTGTCCTGCAAAAGACGAGGTTACAGCCGAAAGGGCTAACACACCCAACGCCACTTTAAAAATACTTTTCATAAGAATTTCCTTGTTGATGACTTCACACCCGCGCATAAATATAAAACTGGGAGCCTTTAGCGGTAAGGCTCCCAGTGTAATATTAAAATTGCAAAAGTAAATTTATCGGTAATTTTTTCGGAACAAAAAGTTCTCTAAATGTTCTCAACAAACTTATGTTTACTTTTCTAAAAGAAAGTCCTTATTTTGCTACCGACTGAGTCGCGATCACGACCTGCTGTTTTGCCTTCTGCTTTTTGCGACGCCATACCTTGAATTCGCTGTAAAGCGTACTCACCGTATAAATGAAAATGAGCAACAGGATTGTATTCTTGGGACAATTCAGGTTGCACATTCCCCAGGCAATCGTGATGATTGGCAAATGAATCAAATACGGATAGAACGAAGCCCTACCAATTTTTCGAACCAGACCGATGCAGAAAAACCACGCCACAAAACCCTTCCCCGACAATAGCGAAAGGAGGAAGAGTCCATACAACATAATCGGAAGCGAATGGTGGAAGAAATAGTTGAAGCCGGGATTCAGCTGCGGGCTCATCAGGAAAAGACTTCCGTAGATGGCGGCAAGCATTACCGCCTGCGAAATTCCCGCGACAAAATCGCGCTTGAGGAAGTCGAAGAAACCCTCCTTGTAGAGTCTAAAAATCACCATGCCGAACAAATATTCAAAGATACGCACGGGTGCAAAGATATGGAAGAAACGGTACTTGGCATCGAAACTGGCGAACCACAAATTATCGGAAAGCCCAAAGAAAACCGCCCAAAGAATTCCCGGAATGAACAAGGTGCCAAACAGAACCCAAAGCGTACGGTTGCTCTGCTTAAACAGCCAGCGGCTAAACCACGGTGTAACCGCATAGCACACGAAGAAACTGGTGAGCGACCAAGATGGTTCATTCAGTTTCATGCCCAAGTCAGGGACGATGGACCAGGTAAGCGAAAGGTGCAAGAACAGGCTCCGCCACGGATGCGTCATCTTGGCGAGCCCCGCCACAAAGCAATCGCCAATTTCAGAGAAGCCAGGCAGGTGCGTGTATCCGCTGAACTTGAACACGAGCGCAAGGAACATGAGGATGGTCATGAAGAAGTGCAGGCGGTAAAGCTTGGAGATGCGGGCGAACATAAAGGGAACCACCGGGATGCGGCGTTCCGGGTCGCTGAACTTACTCGCAAAAAGGAATCCCGCGAGCACGTAGAAGATGCCGGCAGCAAAGGCGGGGGCGTTTACAATGGGCATAATCCACTTGTAGTCCGCCATGTAGCCAAGCGCGCAGGAAGAACCCAGGTGGAGCATCACAATGTTGATACTTGCAAGGAGGCGAAGTCCGTCGAGGGCCGGAAAGTAATTCGGTTTTTCAGGAGTCATAATTTTCTTTCTTTTCTGTCTTGCTGGCGGATGCGCTCTAGCGCCTTAGAGCGGCGGCGGGCCGTTTCTTGGAGGTCTACAGCTTCGTCGTATTCATCGACGATTTCTCTGCCAAGGATTTCCTCGAGGACATCTTCGAGACTCACGATGCCTGCGATAGCGCCCCATTCATCAACGACACCAACGATGTGTCCACGCTGCTTTAAAAAGCGGAGCAAAAGCTTATCCAATGTAAGGCTATCGGGAATCAGTTGCAACGGTCGCATCATCTGGCGAAGCTTCACATCGCGCTTGCCTTCGGCCAGCTTGTTGTAGGCATCGCGGCGGAGCACAATTCCAATCCAGTTATCTTTTTCTTTTTCGTAAAGTGGCACGCGGGAGAAAGGCCAGTTGCCGCGTTCATCCAAGGTTTCGCCAATCGTAGAGTCTGCCTTGAGCGAAAATACCACCTGCCTCGGCGTCATCACTTTGCGGACAGGCACCGACTTTAGAGCAAGAATGTTCTTAATGACAACCGACTGCTGCTTATCAATGACATCTTCGCGGAGTCCAAGACTTACGAGGCTGTTGATGTCATCGATGCTCACGTCCTTCTTGTCTTCTTTTTCGCGGGTCCAGTGCTTGGTGAGCGTAAGGCAGAGCCAGATAATTCCCGTCCACGAAAGAATTTTCGTAATGTAGAAGAAGGGAACCGCAACCAGGGGGGCAGCAATTCGCGCCTGTTTCACGCCAAGGGTCTTTGGCGTGATTTCGCCAAACAACAGAATCAAAACCGTGAGTACAATCGGGAGTGACACCTGTCCAATCGGCGGCAGGTTCTTTACGGCAAGGGCTGTGGCAAGTGAAGCACCCACCGTATTGGCGATCGTATTTACCACAAGAACAGATGCAATGTAGCGGTCGATATTTTCCTTAACATGCACCATGTAGCGCGCAGTAAACTTTTTCTGTTTCTGCAAAAGTTCAATCGTGGCAGGGGGTACGCTATAGAACGACGCCTCTGTCACCGAACAGAACGCCGACACGGCAAGGCAGCCTAGAACCGTAAGAACTATATAAAACATTATTCGATACCCAACAGCGAAGGTTCAAACAGGTAAGGCTCCACCGCCCAAAGCTGCGGGCGGCTCAATTCATAGATATAATCGGTCCATTCCGAGAAATCAGCAAACATCTTGGAACCCGGCACCGGAAGCATCATCGAATGCCCAGAGCCCAAAACTTTCAATTCGATATCGGTATCTTCGTCGATACCCGAAAGCTGCTTTGCTACGGCAATGGCGTCGTCGATTCCGCCGAGTCCATGTACAAGCCCTGCAGCATAAGCCTTGACGCCAATCATTACGCGACCGCCGCCGTAGGCGGTATCCACGGTCGCCTGCGGAATTCCCGTTGCCTTGGAAACGACACCGGTAAAGCGTTCGTAGAATTCATCCATGTACTCCTGGAGGGCAGCCTTTTCGCGGTCGGTCCAGGGGCGGGTAAACGTAGTCGCATCTGCATATTCATGCGTCTTGACCGTTTCTGCCTTGAGACCAATTTTCGACATCAGGCCCGATGCGTCCACCTTGCCACCGTAAATGCCGATGCTCCCGACAATCGCCATGGGCTCGGCAAGAATTTTGTCGCCGGCGCAGGCAATGTAGTAGCCGCCCGAAGCACCCATGTATCCGATGCTTGAAACCACAGGGATTCCCTGTTCGCTCACATGGCGGAGCGCCGCCCAGATTTTATCGGAGGCTATCGCGGAGCCTCCCGGCGAAGAGATGCGTACAATCAGCGCCCTAGCCCCTGTCGAAGGCAACTTGCGCAGCGATTCCAGAACGGAGCGTTCCATCTTCGAGTCGATGGAACCGTCGATATTCAGGAGCGCGACCGGCGCGCGGTGCAGCCAGCTTTCGTTGAAGACCTTCTTGTCGGTCGGACGCCAAGTGCGGTAAGAGGCATTCGGATAATCGATGTTAAAGAATTCCTTGAGCGCATAGGAAGGCACCTGGTCGATATAGAGCAGCTCGTCCACCAGACCTGCGCGTTTTGCAGCCGTTGCGGTCACGAGAGGCTCCTTCGCCAAGGAATCAAGGAACGCATACGCCTTGGCCGCATCCAAGCCCCTTCCGACCTTTCGCATCGAAACATAGCTCTGGACCGCCGACCACAGATCGTTATACAAGGTATCGTAATTCGCGCGGGCTTCCGTCGACATGGAATCTGCAATATAGGGTTCAACCGCCGCCTTGTACTTGCCGTGCCGCAGGAACTCCACCTTGACGCCGAGCTTATCGAAAAGTCCCTTGTAGAATAGGATGTTTCCGCCAAGGCCGCGCCAGTTCATATACGCAGACGGCTCCACCACGATGCGGTCAACATGAGCCGATGCGAGAAGCACCGCCGGGCGGATGTCGTCGGTATAGGCAATCACCTTTCCGCCGCGAATTTTCAGCTTTTTCACATAACGATCAATTTCGCTGGAGATACCGATGTTCCCCTTATAGCCCGAAAAGTCAAGAATCACAAGACCTGCGGCAGGATCGCGCAACAAGTGTTCAAACAGGTTGCGCACATGCCAGATGTAGATAGACTTTTTGCGGAAGAACGCAAACGGATCCTCGGTCTCAGATACTTCCATGTCCAGGGGCACGCGGATTATCTGCGCACTCATCGAGGCATACGGATTGCGTGCGCTGTGGAAGCCCCATGCGCCACCCTTCGGCAAGAGATCGTCGTACACATGCAACGCAGCATGGTTGTAGCCGCCGAAACTCGTCGAGAAGGTCAGGCGGTATTCGTCATCGCCATAAATCGGAACGCGAAGACCCCAGCGGATACCGTACATGCCAAGTTCAATCAGCAGACGGTGATTTTCAAAATCCTCGACATCGTAGCTCACGCTCATCAAAGGTCCCACGCGAACGGTCGCACCGAGATTCTGCACACGGTCAGGTGCCTGCGGACCGCCGTAGAGGACATTGTCGCAAGAATAACCCAGCGACAGGAACTGGAACGGACGCACCATCAAGCCCAAGTCGAGACTCCATTCGGTACCGGTATAGTCGGCGCTACGGTACGCATTGACGCGCTCGCCCACAAAAATAGCCCGGTCCCACAAAGAAAAGCCGTGCGCAAGGCTCCAACGGGAAAGGTCCACATGGTGTATTCCCTGCGTGTACTCGAAGCCCGCCGCCAAATGTTCCAGGTTACCGCCAACACGGAAATTTTTCACCCCGTCGTCATAGTCGTAACCGAGGAGGGCTCCCTTGGAATCAAAAGCCGATACACCGGCAGGGTTTCCCCAAACGCCGTGCTCGTTTTCAAGCGATACAAAGCCCGATTCTCCCGGAATGTAGGCAAGGGCATTCGCTGCGCAGAATAGAATCAGCGCAAACACAACCTTATTTTGCATCAATCTCATTCGCTCTCCCCTTTTTGTACAATTCACCAATCAAAGCAACTAATACGACCGCATAGCAGGCATCGTAAAAGCCACGATACCAATCGTATGCGGAATCTTCATCTTGCGACGCATACTTGTAAGAGCTCAAATAATTTAGAAAAGCCTGGTGCTCCTTCTGCAGAGCATAGGCGGGATTGCCGTTCCGATAAGCCCCCAAATCCAGCGTTACGGAACGACCTTTCATTGAAATTTCAACCAGGCGCGAATCTGTGGCACAATTGCGGTCTGCTATAAATTCGGCCTTAAATGTTCTGAAATCATAGATAGCATGAACACGGTCATCCGATAATTCCTCGCATTGAAGCGACTTGTACAACATGGCATTCTTGTCCACAAAGGAGCATAGCAAATCCATGTCGTGAATCATCAGATCGTATTCCACGGAAACATCGCGGTTACGCGGCGAAAATCCGTGCGTTCGCGTAAACTTAAAACAGATCGGAAATACATCTTGCTTTTGGAGGAACCAGTTCTTCAAACAATCCTGCATTTCCTTGCAAAAGTCGGTCTTCGCAAATTCTTCGATTGCCGGGTTGTAGCGTTCCGAATGCCCGACAAAGACAAGTGCATTACGCTTCAAGGCAAGTTTCTGGTATTCCAGAGCATCCAACCCAGAAATTGACACCGGTTTTTCCACAAGCACCGGGAGCTTCATTTTAATGCATTTTTTGATGTATTCATCGTGCGTTACGGCAGGAGATGCAATGACGACAAAGTCTGGCGTAAGAGTCCCGGATTTAATTCGCTTGAACAAGGCGGAAGCCTCGGTCGAGGTATCGGCGACTCCGATGAATTCGACACCATCTTCTTCAAACAGCCGCCTGTGACGCTGGCCCATGGTGCCATTACCAATCAAGACTGCCTTATAGGAACATGAGCTTTGCATATAACCCCAGAGTATGCCCAGTTTCCATTCCAAAGAGATTGCCGCGGTTCATCTCATAAAAGAGCGAGACGCCCAGCGAATTTCCGTACAGCGCAAAGTAGCGGGCAGCATCGACACGCATCCTAAAGCCGCGATAAAGGTCGTCCATCTTGCGGTAGGACTTATCCATATTCAAGTTTTCCGATTCCTGGATGCGCCAGCGGTACAGAAAAACATAATCGAATTTCCAGCCGGAATAATCGTCGCGGTCCCACAGAAGCTTCCACGAAATGGAGCCCTTTGCGCCAATTTCATCGCCCTGCTGAAAATTCTGCTTTTCAAGAAAGGTAAAGTACTCTGCCGCAGCGCCAAGCGTCATGTTGCGAGAAAATTCGTAGAGACCGAACGGGGACACCCCCAGCCGATGGAAACGATTGACGCGGGAGCCCTCGCGCGGCGGGAACCTCCAGCTGACATCGACGCCAAAGAACGAATACGGCACCATTTTTACGCCCAGGTAGGACTCGTTGAGTCCATTCACATGCAAATCCAGGACCTCGTGACGCTGGTCATGCAGCGTGACATCCCATTTGTAACTTACCAGGCGGTACGAAAAATCACCGTAAACACTAAAACAATTGCAGGGAGCATACTCTCCCGCCATATTCAGGTCTGCACTATACACATCGTCACGAAGTTCCGCTATTCCGCCGAACAACACCGAACTTTCAGGGGCACGCACCGGAGAAACCGTCTCGCGGGCATGACCCAAAAACGCCACGGCTAGGACACAAATGGGGATTATTCTCAAAAAAATATATCTATTCACAATATGACAGCTATAATTTAACAAAATGGGCCATCCAACAGGTTCGGTTGGTTGGAAATCCCGTAGCGATTATCTATATTATGCATATCATGAAAAAGATAATCACATACGGCACTTTTGATCTGTTGCATTACGGACACATTAACCTACTGAAGCGCGCCAAGGCTTTAGGAGATTATCTCATCGTAGCACTTTCTACTGACGAATTTAACTGGAACCAGAAGCAAAAAAAATGCTATTTCAGCTACGAAAAGCGCAAGCAGCTTCTGGAAGCCGTCCGCTATGTGGATCTCGTTATTCCCGAAGAAAACTGGGACCAAAAGAAGACAGACGTCAAAGAATATCATGTAGACACTTTTGTGATGGGCGATGACTGGAAAGGCAAATTCGATTTCCTGAAAGACTACTGCGAAGTTGTGTACCTGGAACGAACGCCTGAAATAAGCACCACCCAAATCAAAAAAGACCTGGAATCCCTAAAGAAATAGTTTGTCGCAATGAAGCGCCATTTCAAGAAGCTTCTATCGATATTTTCTGTTCTTTTTTTATTCCTTTCAGTTAGCTCCTGCAGCGTCTGGAGCGAAGAATCTGTCACCGATTCAGACCAAGCCTATTTGCCTCTGAATGATTCGGAGTACCCCTATGCGGGACTCCCACGCCTCGTTATCGAGACTGAAAATTTCAGACAAATCAACAACAAAGAGACGAAAGTCCCTGCGCACTTGCAATTCTACGATAAAAGCAAGCCCGCAGGTCCTATTCAGGACCTGACCATCAGAGGACGCGGCAATTCCAGTTTCGTCATGACGAAATATGGATACAAAATCAAACTTGCCGAAAAAGATTCCTTGCTCGGTATGCCCAAGGACAAGGAGTGGGACCTGGTATCCAACTTTCGCGACAAGTCCATGCTGCAAAACTACATCACCTATCAGCTCGCCGGAATCCTCGGTGACGAATACTACCCCAAGTGCAGATTCATCGAGCTGTACCTAAACCGGCAATACCAGGGAATATACCTTCTGGTCGAGCACATCAAAGTTTCTGCAAACCGCGTCAACATTGCAAAAAACGACTCGAGCTTTCTCTTCGAAAAGACCTCCGAGACCTCTACAGATGGAATCTTGTTCACTTCTAGTCTAGGCTATATTTTCAAGTTCAACCAGCCCAAAGAACCCAGCACGCATTCACAAAAGCTCCTCGAAGACCGCATTAATAATTTCGAACGGTTTCTACAATCCAAGGACATCTACAACATAGACAGCATCGCCCAATGGATAGACATTGACGATTTCATAAGGTACTACTGGATACAGGAATTCACCAAGAATATCGACGGACACAGACGAAGCATTTTTATCACTTGGGAAAAGAATGCAGACGCAGACACGCCCCTCAAAATGGGTCCCGTATGGGATTTCGACCTCGGCTACGGAAATTCGAGAGATGAAAAAAGCGTACCCGACCAATGGCTAATTCGTAAATACGGATGGAACCGTTTCTTGTTCAAGAATCCGGAATACGAAAAACAGGTAAAGGACTTCTGGAAAGAGAATCGAACCGCATTCGTAGCCACCCTGGACTCTATCGACACCATGTCCCAAAAACTGGCAAAAGTATCGGAAAACGAGTTCAAGAAATGGCCTGTACTCGAAACCGACAACGGCTTTCCCTTTTTCAGAAAGTTCAACAATTATCAAGAAACCGTAGATACTCTAAAATACTGGATAGAACAGCGAATTCAGTGGATTGACGAGAACTTGTAATGCTATATTTGCGATGCCTATGTCGTTAAAGCAAAAAACATTCAAAGGGGTCATCTGGAGTGCCGTCGAAAGATTTTCTACGCAAGGCGTACAATTTCTTTTCGGCATCCTTCTCGCAAGACTGTTGACGCCAAACGACTACGGCATGATTGCCATGCTCACCATCTTTATGGCAGTGAGCCAGACCTTCATCGACAGCGGGTTCGGCAACGCCCTCATCCGCAAGCCAGACCGCAACGAAGCCGACAAGGCGACCGTATTCTTCTTCAACATTTTCATGGCCGCCGCATGCTATGGAATAATATTCCTAGCGGCTCCCTTCATCGCCCAATTCTACGGAATGCCTCAACTCACAGACATTCTGAGAATCCTCGCCATCAACCTTATCATTCAATCGTTCGGATCGATCCAACGATTGAACCTGACCATAGACCTGAACTTCAAAACTCTTGCGAAAATTTCCCTTTCAGGAGCCGTCGTCGGAGGCACAGCCGGTTTGATTTGCGCCTACAATGGACTCGGAGTCTGGTCATTAGTCGTCCAACAAATGACAACGATCTCTTTCAGGGTGATTCTCTTTTGGACATTGGTTCATTGGCGACCCAAGTGTTTTTTCAACAAGACCTCCTTCAAGAACATGTTCGGTTTCGGCTCCAAGCTCCTAGCCTCCGGTCTACTGAACACCGTGTACAACAACTTATACGACCTGATTATCGGTAAAGCATTCGCCGCGGCGGCCCTTGGAAACTATAGCAGAGCCGCTCATTTCGCAGATTTTCCTTCATCTAATATCACAGGTATTTTCCAGAGAGTTACATTTCCCGTCCTAAGCAAGATTCAAAATGATCATGAAAAGTTGAGAAAAGGGTATCTAAAGTTTCTCAACATGGCTACCTTAATAATACTCCCCATGATGATAGGTCTTGCCGCGCTCTCGAAGCCTTTCGTACTCTTCGTACTTTCCGATAAATGGTCCGGAATCATCTTAATTTTACAAATCATCTGCATCGCCAAAATGTGGTATCCAGTACATTCCATCAACTTGAACATTCTGCAAGTTATGGGACGTTCTGACTTATTCTTAAAGCTTGAAATCATCAAAAAAATTGTTAGTATCACCATTCTTTGCATAACGCTCCCCCATGGAATTATTGCCATGTGTTACGGTCAGTGGGTAAGCACGAGCATCGCTCTTGTAATCAACACCTACTATTCTGGAAAATTGCTAAACGCCGGTCTCTTCATTCAGCTTAAAATGTACATTCCCACCCTCTTGAACTCCCTAGTAATGGGAGCAATCTGCATGAGCGTAACCAAGCTTCTTCCCGAAAAAGCATACGCTCTTCAACTAATCCTTGGCATTGTTGCAGGAATTGTCTACTACGGTGCTAGTAACTGGATATTCAATAGGGAAACTGTTAAGGAACTTTTGGAACTTTTAAACAGAAAGAAAGATAATTTGTAAATTTTTCATTATGAGCGAAAACAAAAAAATTACAGTGACATCCCCCCTTCTCCCGAACCTGGAAGACTTTATTCCTATGCTCCAGGACATCTGGGATAGAAAGTGGTTAACGAACAACGGATTTTACCACAGGGAACTTGAAAAAGCTCTTGCCGACTATCTCGGCGTCAAATACATCAGTCTTTTCACCAACGGGACACTCCCCCTCATTACCGCCCTGCAGGCAATGAAAATCACTGGTGAAGTCATCACGACTCCTTACAGCTTTGTCGCAACGACCCATTCCATCTGGTGGAACGGTCTAAAGCCCGTATTTGTGGACGTCGAAGAAGAAACCGGAAACAT
Source organism: Fibrobacter sp. (assembly GCA_017526585.1). Classification (GTDB taxonomy): domain Bacteria; phylum Fibrobacterota; class Fibrobacteria; order Fibrobacterales; family Fibrobacteraceae; genus Fibrobacter. The sequence goes on from JAFXRC010000037.1 coordinate 44,102, forward strand.
CGACCCCGAAAAGATTGAAGCCGCCATCACGCCGCACACGACGGCAATTATGCCGGTACATGTCTACGGTACGCCCTGCAACATGAAGCGCATCCAGGAAATCGCCGACATCTACGGACTCAAGGTAATCTACGACGCAGCCCACGCTTTCGGCGTCAAGAAGGACGGAGAATCCGTTCTGAAAGCCGGCGACATGAGCACGCTCAGTTTCCATGCAACCAAGGTGTACAACACCGTCGAAGGAGGCGCTCTCGTCTGCCAAGACGAAGCCACAAAGAAGCGCATCGACTTCCTCAAGAATTTCGGTTTCGCCGGCGAAACGACCGTCGTAGCCCCGGGCATCAACAGTAAGATGGACGAAATCCGCGCCGCCTACGGCCTGTTGAACCTGAAACAGGTGGACAACGCCATCGCAAAACGCAAGGCCATCGCCGAAAAGTACCGCGAAGCCCTCAAGGATGTCCCCGGAATCCGTGTTCTCAAGGATATCGAAGGCGTGCGCCACAACTACGCCTACTTCCCGATTTTCATCAGCGAAGAATACGGCATGAGCCGCGACGACCTTTACACCAAATTGCAAGAATACAACATTTACGGTCGACGCTACTTCTACCCGCTCATCAGCACCTTCAGTGCCTACAAGGGACTGGAATCCGCCGATCCGAAGAACTTGCCTATCGCGCATAAGCTTGCCGACCAGGTGCTGTGCCTGCCAATGTTTGCCGATCTGGATGGAGAGGGCGTAGACCGCGTAATCGAAGTTATCACGAAATGAAAAAGAACATCCTCGTTTTCCCATGTGGGTCCGAAATTGGACTAGAAGTCTACCGTTCCGTCAAGAACTCTACGCACTTCAACCTTATCGGCGCAAATTCCGTCGATGACCATGGAAAATTCGTCTTTGAAAATTACATCGACGGTATTCCCTTCATTACAGACCCGGACTTTATCGATGTCATGAAGAAAGTCGTGTCAGAAAATAAAATCGACGCGATTTACCCCGCCATGGACGCCGTCATCGAGATTCTCAAAAAGAACGAAGATGTCCTCGGCTGCAAGGTCATTGCCCCCGATACCGAAACCACCCAGATATGCCTTTCAAAGTCCAGGACCTACAAAGTTCTGCAGGGTTCTGTCAAGACACCCCGGCTCTTTACCGCAGAAGAACTTCGTAATACAAACGCGTTCCCCGTATTCGCGAAACCAGACATCGGTTACGGCAGTCGTGGAGCAAAGAAGCTCAACTCCCTGGTAGAAATGCAGTCCCACCTGGAGCAATACCCCAGCTGCATCTTGGTCGAGTACTTGCCCGGCAAGGAATATACCGTAGATTGCTTTTCGGACAATTCCGGAAAGCTCCTCGTTGCAGCCCCGAGGGAACGCCATCGCATCATGAACGGGATTAGCGTCAATACGAGACCCGTTCCCGACGAAAAGAAATTCCACGAATTTGCAGAAAAGATCAACAAGGTCATAAAATTCCGCGGAGCCTGGTTCTATCAAGTCAAGCTGGATTCCAATGGGGAACTCACGCTGATGGAAGTGGCAAGCCGCTTCGGCGGATCCTCGTCCCTTTTCAGGGCACAGGGAATCAACTTTGCGCTTATGAGCATTTTCGACGCGTTCGACATTCCTGTTGCCATACTTCGCAACCACTACGATGTGGAAATGGACCGTGCACTCGACAACAAGTACAAGCTCGACCTGAAATACAGCGAAGTGTTTGTCGACTTTGACGACTGCATCTACCTGGAAAAGCAGTACGTAAACGACGCCCTGATGGCGTTCCTGTATCGTTGCGTCAACAAGCGTATCAAGGTCACGCTTCTTTCGCGTCACGACGACATAAAGCTCGGCAAGCTTGACGACTTGCTGGACAAGCTGCGCATCCGCCAGGTGTTCGACAGAATCCTTCACCTGGATCCCAGCCAGAAAAAAATTGACTTTATCGACAACACCGATTCGATATTCATTGACGACTCCTTCGCAGAGCGCAAGGCTGTCGCCGACAAGTTCCATATCCCGGTCTTCAGCCTGGACATGGTGGAGGCTTTATAATGGAAATACCCTTTGACATCAAACGGGTGCAGGACCGTCTCTTGGATATGGCGAAAGCCATCGCCCAAATTTTAGAGAAGCACGAAATTCCTTACGAGATTGCCTTCGGAACGCTTCTCGGAGCCGTACGCCACGGCGGATTCATCCCCTGGGACGACGACTTCGACTTTTTCCTGTTCGATGACACCTACGAAAAGGCGATGGACATTCTTTCCAAGGAACTGCCCGCCGACATGTTCTTGGAAAACGAAAAGTCCGAACCAAACTTTTTCCATGCATGGTCCCGAGTAAAGGACAATTGCACCGAATGCACATACGGACATTACCCGCAGGACGAAAGCTATTCGCATCACGGTCTCTGCGTCGACCTGTTCCGAATAAAGAAAATCAATGCTCGCGATTTTGCCCAGTTCCGCTACGAGCACGCAGTCGCCTACATCGATCGCAGAAAGTCGCTCGGGCTCATTTCCCCGGAAGAATACGAGAAGCGCAAAGCGTCTTTCGAAGCGCGCAAGGGAACCGAGGTTATCAACGAAGACCGCGAACTACTCGCCTACCCATTCGATATCGGCAAGCAGTACCCCGAAGACGTGTTTCCGCTTAAGCGCTACAAAATCGGAGACTATGAATTCTGGGGTCCCATCAATCCCGACCGTATTCTCACCATGCGTTATGGGAACTATAAGGAACTGCCGCCAATAGAAGCTCGTATTCCGCACTACAATACGGTCATTTTCAAATAGCCTTCAAATCATAGAGTAGCAAACCATGAATCTAAAAAAAGCCATCATTAAATGCATGGGTCCACTTTATCCAATTTTATTCAAGAAGCGAATTGAATGTAGGAAGCTTATCAAAGAAAATAAAAACTTGTCCTACCAAATTAGCTACCTGAAGCGACACTCCGATATTAGCCAGTTAAAACCCGCCACGGGATTTCTCAGGGAATTTCAACTTGCTGAAGTCAATTATGCAAGAGATATACTTGATTTACTAAAACCATATGACCTTCAAATGCACCTTGAAGGAGGAGCTTTACTTGGTGCGATGCGTCACAAAGGCTTTATCCCCTGGGATGATGACATTGATGTTGCCATGTCCCGTTCAGACTTCAACAAATTAATTCATGTTCTAAAGACAGATCCAAATTTCACATGGATTGATTCTAGTCAAAAGACCGGTCACTATCTCGGCTATTATGACAAGTTGATTCGGTCTAATCCGAACAAAAATATAGCCATAAGAACGCCACACTGCATACATGTTTTTAACGGGACAAGTCTAAGGGATGCCAGGAATCTCGAATTTTTCCCAAATGATTTTTTGAAAGAAGATGTAACCGAAGAACAGTATCTTGCTTGCAGGGAAAAATTCATTAGTTTTATACAAGAAGAACATTCTTGGGAAGAGATCTTTGATTATTATGAAAAAAATTGGAAAGCAAGTGGAATCTACTCTCTAGAACCTACATCACGTATTGTCCCAGGGCTCGGCAACTGGGATCTAGTAATGTACGGCTTTCACGGATTCAGGCATTACGACGATGTTTATCCTCTTAAAACCATCATATTTGAGGGTAAAGAATTTCCGTGTCCTAACAAAACCGAAATCATTCTGGATAGAGAATACGGTAAACACTGGAGAGACTATCCAAACGATATCGGCATTCCTCATAGTCTAGTAGACAAGAACTCCTACTTTGCCATGATTGGCGAACCTCAAATCGACTGTAAAGAGGTTTAAATCATGACCGAGCCCGAAAGAATCGTTGCAAGCGGGATTGTCCCACCGAATTTCCTGGACGAAGAAATCCAGTGTGAATTCCTCGTCGATTCCCACAGGAAAAAAATCTGGGCGGTGGAACTGGAGCTGATGCTGGAAATCGACAGGGTCTGCAAGAAGCACAACCTGAGGTATTTCCTCATGTGCGGAACCCTGCTCGGCGCCATAAGGCACAAGGGGTTCATCCCGTGGGATGACGACGCAGACCTGGCCATGCCCCGCGAGGACTACGAAAAGTTCATCCGACTCGGAAACGAATTTAAGCACCCCATCTTTTTGCAGACCCCATATACAGATAGCGACTATGCCGCCTCGTTTGCACGCGTACGCAATGCGAACACGAGCGCGATAAGCTCCATCATCAAATACCAGAAGATGAACCAGGGTCTCTTCGTTGACATATTCCCGCTAGACAACCTTGTCGAAGAGGGCGCGCAGGAACGCTATGCGCAGATAAACCGTCTCAACATCGAGAATGGGACATTCATGCGCTTGACCAACCCGGAACTGAACGAGAAGAACAGACAGCGCGTCGCCGCGTACAATCGCGACCACATGAAGGATTTCGAAGAAATCCAGCGGATTGCGACGATGTACAACGACCGGAAAACGGACAAGCTGGCAATCATGCTCTTCACGGCCGAACCGCTCGAAATCAACACCTGGAATGCAGCGGATTTCGAAAGCTCGGTCGAAGCCGAATTCGCCGGTCACATGTTCCCCATTCCCTCCGGGTACAAGAATATCCTGACCCAGGCCTATGGCGACTACATGGCGTTCCCGCCCGTAGAGGAACGCGGAAAGCACCATGGGCACTATATCCTAGAACCGGACATTCCGTACCAGGAATTCCTGAAAAACGACTGCAAGGCTTAATGCAAAAGGGTTCGCTACTACCGCAGCGAACCCAAATTTTTTAGCACCTCTAGATATTATTTCTTCGGTGCGAACGGTTCGATAATATTCTTGATGATAAAGTCGGCCGTCTTCTCGATATCCTCGAACGCGACGCGCTTCGGCAAGTCGACGTTGAAAGCCTTCTTCACCTTCGCGACGAGTTCGTCGGTATAGACGAGCGTGCCGTTTTCCACATTCTCGATGCCGTCGCAGTAGATGGACTTGCGGTTTGCCGCACGCATGTCATCCATGCCGAAGAGCGAAGTATCGAACGAGACTTCTGCCTTCGCGCCATCGATGAGTACCGGGTAGCCGCCGATTTCGCCATCAACACCGGGCGCATGCACCTTGGTCACCGTCTTTTCGCGGAGAGCCGTGAGGATGGAATCGATGATGTTGAAGTTGCTCGAGGCGTTCATCATGTTGCGCTTCTGGTCCACCGGCATCGGGATAGAGCATGCCGCCAGCACTTCAGCCTGGTCGAACGGCAAATCCTTGCCGTCCTTCTTGAAGTTCAGGAGAAGCGTCTGGCCTTCGGCGTGACCTTCCTTGGAAATCACCACGTCGTGGAAATGGCTTACCGCGAGCGTCACATCGATATCGTTCAGGTTGTCGATGTTGTACTTTTCGGCCATGAAGAACTTCATGCGCGGAATGAGGTGGTTCAGGTTGCCGCTACCGAAATCGAAGTACGTCTTGCCGGCAGACTTGAGCCAGGGAATCACCGCGTCGGAATACGAGGTATTGATGGTCACCGCATTGGAACCCGCCTTCTCGTAAGCGGCCATGATGTTCTTTGCATAACGGATGGAGAGCGGAGACCAGATGCCGTAAGCGCGTAGGTTGCTCCACGAAATGCTTCCGTACTTGAGACCCGAATAAACGCGGCTGCTGTTCACGATAAAGTCAGGATTTGCCTTCTTGATGGTCGCAGCGATGCTGTCGACATCGTTCAGATCGCAGTCACCGAGGATTTCAATCTGGCTGCGCAGTTCGCGACGGATTGTCGCCGCCGTACGGACAATGTTCACGTCCATCTGCATCTTGGCGGCATTGCGCCCCGCAACGACGATTTTCAGCTGCGGGTCACGGAGGCTCACCAAGAAGTCCAGCAGGAATGTTCCGACACTGCCGAGACCGATAATCATGATGGTAATCGTCTCGTTCTTCTCGACCTTGGACTTGAGCAAGGCAATTTTTTTGTTCAGGATTTCCATATCTTACTCCATAAGTTCGCGGACAATGTTGTAGTCCGCAACGGTGTTACAGTTATACCAAGCATCGAACGTGACCACGTCGTATTCTTCACGGGAGAGCTGATTGAAATACGCCTGAATAATTTCGAGGTTCGTTCCCTGGAGTTGCTTTTCGGTCAAGGAAGCGACAGCCTCGTGCAGCTTTTCTGCCGACTGGAACTTCCACATCTGCGCAGAATTGAATACCGCCAGGAACGGTTCCGGAATCGTAAGCGAAGAATGGTTCGTGTCGTACAGGTAATGCGGACGGCCATCCGTCGATACGTAAAGCGCCACGGCCTTGTTCGAATAGATGGGTTCGCGATTGATCGTGAGCACGCTCTTTTCGCTGTCGTAAACCGGCTTGAAATTTTCCTTCAAGAAGAACAGGTCGCCTTCAACAAAGGTGACGTTGCCCGATTCCTTCACGGCTTCGATGCCCTTGTACAGGCTGTACCCCGAGCCGTAATCCTTGAAGTGCTCGTTATAGACAAGTTCAATCCTGTCGTCGTACGCCTGGAGGTTTTCCTTCACATAAGCTTCAAGAACGGAATAGAGGTAACCGCCCACGATGATGTACTTGTCGTATTCACCGCAGTTCTTGATAAGCTGGTTCAACAGCGCAAACTTCGGAGAATCCTTATAGTAAAGGCACTTCAGGGTTTCCTTTTCGGTATCTCTATTAAAACGGGTCGCGGTCCCAGCAACGGTAATAATCAGGTACTTCATCTTTCGATACTCTTCACGCACATTTCGAGACCTTCGTCAAGCGTAACGACCGGCTTCCAGTGGGTACGCGTACGGATCTTGTCGGTATTGAGCAGGCGACGTTCCGGGTCGGACTTGCGATAACCTTCGAACTTGATTTTCACGTCGTCCATTCCCATCTTCTTCGCAATCAGTTTCACCAAGTCCACGATGGAGATTTCTTCTTCGGTCGCGACATTATAGACGGTACCGTCAAGAGCTTCAGGCGATTCCATGAGTTCCATCACGGCGCGGCAGCTGTCGATGTTGTGGAGGAAAGTACGCTTGTTAACCTTCGAGTTTTCGAGCAGCGTGACTTCGGGCTTTTCAAGGAGGTTGTTGATGATATGCGGAATAATGTGGTCGGCAAAGCGTTCATGCTTGCTGTACACATTCGCAAAGCGAATGGAGCAACCCTTGATTCGGCCCTTGTCCACGGCATCCTTCATGAAGAATTCCGTGAGCAGCTTACCGACGGCATAGCTCGTACGCTGGCTGTGTTCCGCGGTTGCAAGCACCAGGAAGTCATCTTCGCGCACACCACCATTTGCGTTCCACGACTGCATGGAGTACACTTCGGAGGTGGAGCAGTTCATGTAGGTGTCCGCTCCGAGGGAGATTGCCATTTCGAGGAACATCTTCATCGACACGACATTCGTCTGGAACGTGTGCTCAATTTCGTAGAAATGCTTCGTATGGACTGCCGCGGCGCAGTTGATGAACACCAGGCGGCCGGAATACGACCCCTTGAGGCTCTTCACCTTGTCGGCGACAGAAGCCATGTGTTCCGCATTGTTGATATCGTATTCGTAAAAGATGAAGTCATCTCGACCGACCAGGTCCTTCACCGTATCGATGGAGCTGGCGAAGAAGTTGTCGAAACCGACGACGATATTGTCGTCCTTCAGCAGCTGGCGGGAAAGTTCGCTGCCGGTCATGCCAGTAGCACCACTTATGACATACAGATTTTTCTTCATGATAAGCCTCTGTTTAAATTCCTAATGTCAGACGATCCTTGTAGAATACATCTACCTCGTCCGTATAAAGTTCCTGTTCCGCCACGATATCGTACGGGACGCAAACATGCTCGTATTCCGTCGTCTCGGTATCGAGAATTCCAAACTGCGCGCAGGGATTGATATTGCGCGGCTGCCCGACGGAACCGGGATTGATAAAAACCGTTTTTTTCTTGTTTCTCGTACTCGGGGAATCCGCCTTGAAAAGCACTTCGAAGTAATGGCACACATGGGAATGTGCGGTCAGCACGAAATCGTACTGCGCATATTCTTCGCGCATGAGTTCTGCAGGCGCGAACTTACCCCAGTATGGGTCGCCCATAATGCCATGCACCAGCAGGAACTTCTTGCCATCGATTTCCAGGGAACAAGTGCCGTCGCGGTTCATCTTGTTATTGATAAAGTCGATGGATTCCTGCGAAAGACGCTTTTGCGTATAGTGGAGGATGGCGCACCCGCGGTCCGTCGCGAAACGAGTCGTGTCGTTGTCCATGACCGCCTTCTCGTGGTTTCCCCAGATTTTCGCGATAAACTTGTCGTCCATTTTGCGGACAATATCCACGATTTCGTTCGGGCGCATGCCGTAATTGACCAGGTCGCCTAGCAACACGAACCTGTCGACATGGCGCCGTCCGATTTCTGCGAGCACCGCATTCAATGCCGTCACATTCGCATGGATGTCCGACAAAATGGCAAGCCTCATATTATTTTTTCATCGTCCCGGGAATAAGGTTCAGAATCTGCTTGATAGGCATGCAGTAGTCGTTAGAAGCCTCGAGGCTTCGGCTATGCGTAAGAATCGATTCGGCGCACTTCACCATGGCGGGGTATGCAGACCTCAGCATGTGGTTTGCATAGATGACCACATTGATGCCCCAGGTCGCCAGTTCCTCTTCGGTAAACTGGTTGTAAGTGGTAGGCACAGCGACAATCGGCGTATGAGGGTCCTTCTCGCGGAAGCGCTTGCAGAATTCCTTGATGTCCTCGCCGCTCTTGTCCTTGGAATGAATCATGATGCCATCAGTACCAGCAGCCACATAGGCGTGGCAGCGTTCCAGGGCGTCGTCCACGGACTTGCCCGCAATAAGAGATTCGCAGCGCGAAATCACCATGAAATCATTCGTAATCTGGGCATCCTTGCCCGCGCGAATCTTGGTGCAAAAACCTTCGATAGTATCCTGCGTCTGTATGGCGTCTGTCCCGAACAAGGAGTTCTGCTTGAGTCCCACCTTGTCCTCGATAATCACCGCGGAAATACCTAGACGTTCGAGTGTGCGCACAGTGAAGCCGAAATGTTCCACCTTTCCACCGGTATCGCCATCAAAGATGACCGGCTTGGTCGTGACCTCAAGCGTATCGTTCAGGTCATGCAAGCGTGTCGTGAGGTCCACCGCCTCGATATCCGGCTTGCCCTTGCTCGTGGAATCCGTCAGGGACGAAGACCACATGCCGTCGAACTCGCGGACGCAACCATTGACCTCGACACTCGTGTGTTCGGCAATAAGACCGGTAAGTCCGTTGTGCGATTCCAGTATACGGACAATCGGCTTTGCCGCAATCAGACGACGCAACGAAGAAAGCCTAGCCTGCGGGGTCGTGCCCAGCGATTCCATTTCCTTTTTGAGACCGGTCGAGGTGATTCCCTGAGTATAGGGAATTTCGATCACCTTGCCGCCCTGGGCTTCCATGACCTTGAAAACTTCGTCACGGATATACTTGTCCGGACCGTAGAGCCAATCATCACCATGGATAATGTAATCCGGCTTGTACTTTTTCAGATTCTCTACATAGCTCCATTCATCTTGCGGAACAATCTCCGAAACGCCCTTGATGTTCTCGATGACATTCTTGCGCTGTTCGTAGTTCAGATACGGGAGGCGCTTGTGCGTTGCAATCGCCTTGTCCGTAAAAAGTCCAATCATCACATCGCCATATTTGGCACCTTCATTAATGATATTAATCAGACCCGGGTGCATAATGTCCCCGATCATTCCAAGATAGACTTTTTTACTCATATGTATCCACTCTCTGTTTTCTCTAAATATAACAAAAACAACCTGCTTAACCTTTTTTCCATCATTCACATCATACCTCGCGCAACACATTTCCATTCATCCATCTGTTTTTTTTACTACGACATTGACCACACGACTACATATAGGTATATTTTGCCAACGAGCATCCCCTGCAAATGCAGGATTTGCCGACATCACTTTTTTTCAAGCAAAAATGAACGTTCAAAAACTAATCGAAATCATAGGTTCAGACTTCTACACTGGAGTCCCAGATTCCCAGCTCAAAGCTTTATGCAACTACATGATGAACACCTACGGCATTGACCCGAAACATCATGTTATCGCAGCAAATGAAGGAAACTGCGTAGCGCTCGCCGCGGGTTACCACCTCGCTACGGGAAAAATTCCCGTTGTCTATATGCAGAACTCCGGCGAAGGTAACATCGTAAACCCAGTCGCCTCGCTTCTCAATGACAAAGTCTATGCAATACCGATGGTTTTCATTATAGGTTGGAGAGGTGAACCCGGCATTCATGACGAACCCCAGCATATTTATCAGGGCGAAATCACTATCAAACTGCTCGATGACTTGGGCATAGCCTCTTTCATCATCGGGAAAGAAACTACCGAACAAGAACTCGCCGACACCATGGAGAAATTCCGCGATATTTTGGCACAAGGAAAAAATGTCGCCTTCGTCGTGCGCAAAGGGGCCCTCAGCTACGATGAGAAAGTCAAATACGCAAACGAAAACAAGATGTCTCGCGAAGAGATTATCCAGCACATTGTCAAGTTCAGCGGCGAAGACCCCATCGTTTCTACAACCGGTAAAGCTAGTCGCGAACTTTTTGAGACACGCGTTGCCAACGGACAAGACCACAAATATGATTTCTTGACAGTCGGTTCCATGGGGCACGCATCAACAATCGCCCTCGGCGTTGCAATCAACAAACCGAATCAAAAAATATGGTGCATCGACGGCGACGGAGCTGCCCTCATGCACATGGGCGCTATGCCCGTAATCGGTGCAACAGCACCCCAAAATCTGGTTCACATCGTTATCAACAACTCCGCCCATGAAACCGTCGGCGGCATGCCCACCGTTGCCAAGAGCATGGACCTTGTAGCGATAGCCAAAGCATGCGGATACCCCCAAACAGCCTGCGTCGACAATTTTGAAGACCTCGACAAGATTCTTGCAACTGCAAAGAAAGCCAATTCGCTGTTTTTCATCGAAATCAAGTGCTCCATTGGTGCAAGAGACGATCTTGGACGTCCCACAACGACCGCACTAGAAAACAAGATTGCGTTCATGAATCACCTGAAAACGATCTAAGAAAGCATTCTACCTTATGAAAGACTTAAGCAATAGAACATCCCGATTCAGCGATTCCATGATTCGCCAAATGACCCGCATCTCTTTAGACTGCGGAGCAATCAACCTTTCTCAGGGCTTTCCCGACTTTGATCCGCCCAAGGAAATCACGGATCGCTTAAAAACGGTTGCAGACGAAGGTCCTCACCAGTACGCAGTCACCTGGGGTGCTCCGAACTTCAGAGAAGCTCTCGCCAAAAAGCAGAGCCACTTTACCGGTCAGCATATCGACCCCATGAAGAACATGGTGGTCACCTGCGGCAGTACCGAAGCCATGGTGGCAGCCATGATGGCCGTCACGAATCCCGGCGACAAAGTAGTGCTCTTTTCGCCCTTCTTCGAAAACTACATCGCTGACACTATTCTTTGCGGCACAGAGCCCATCTACGTTCCTCTGATTCCGCCCGACTTTAAATTCAATGTGGACGTCATTGAAAAAGCAATCGCTACTGAAGGCGTAAAGGCGATTCTCATCTGTAACCCATCTAATCCCAGCGGCAAGGTTTTCACAGAGCAGGAACTTCAGATTATCGCCGACCTCGCCATCAAATATGACATCTACGTCATCACTGACGAAGTCTACGAACACATCATCTACGCTCCGCACAAGCATAAGCACATGTCCACCCTCAAGGGCATGGAAGAACGAACCCTCGTCTGTTCTTCTCTTTCAAAGACTTTCTCCATTACGGGCTGGCGCCTTGGCTATGTCATTTCGAGCGAGCGCATCATTGACAGAGTCAAGAAAGTCCACGACTTCTTGACCGTCGGCGCCGCTGCACCCCTCATGGAAGCAAGCGTCGTCGGCTTGAACTTTGGCGACGACTACTATGTCGGGCTCCAGCAGCACTACACCCACATGAAGAACCTTTTCACGCAGGGACTCAAGGATTTAAACATTCCCTTCACCGACCCGCAGGGAGCCTATTTCGTACTTGCGGACATCAGCAAGTTCGGCTACAAGAGCGATGTGGATTTCTGCGTAGACCTCGCCCAAAAAATAGGCATCGGTGCAGTGCCCGCATCCTGCTTCTTCAAGGAAGATGTTCACCACCTTATCCGACTGCACTTCGCCAAGAAAGACGAAACACTGAACGAGGCTCTAAACAGACTCGAAAAAATCAACACCCTGATTAAATAGCAACACCTAAAGACATGCTGAACAAAACCCAAGAACAAATTACCGCAAAGTGGAAAAGTCTGGATACCGAGCACCCCTTGGTATCCATCAAATGTTTGGCATTCAATCACGAAAAATACATCGCCCAGACTTTGGACGGGTTCCTGATGCAAGAAACGGATTTTCCGTTCGAAGTCATCATAAACGACGACGCATCCAAGGACAAGACAGCAGATATCATACGGGAATACGAAAAGAAATACCCCCTTATCGTCAAGCCGATTTACCAAAAGACGAACCTGTACTCCAAAAGAGACGGATCCCTAACGCACTCCGTCAACCCCCACTTGAAAGGCAAATATGTAGCGATCTGCGAAGGCGATGACTACTGGACAGCCCCCAACAAGCTACAAATGCAAGCGGACTTTCTAGAAAGTCATGAAGAATATTTTGCCATCGGTCACAATGTGCGTGTCGTAGACGACAACGGCAACCCCATGACACAGGACAACCCTATATGGCGAAAGTGGTTTAACACATACAGCCAAATGGAAGACCGGGACTACACCCTTAAGGATCTCGAAAAGGGCATCTTGTATGGTCACACCTGCACGCGCATGTACAGGAACATCGTCCAACACATGCCTAAGGACCTAGAACAAAAATACTTCGCCATGGACCACACTAACGGCGATGTAGGGATGTCGCTTCTCTGTTTTTGTCACGGAAAGGTGCGTTGTTCTTCGTTTGTGGCCGCAGACCACCGCAAATCCATTTCCAACGACAGCTGGACATCCAAGACATTCAAAAAGAACATGACTCGCAGGGACATTCTATCGCTGCACGAGCAAGAAGTTTTCGCAAACAATTTCGGCGTCTACCCCGACTTTACCGATCAGCAATACCGTCATGTACGTAGGTCCTTTCAAATTTTTAGGCAAAGCAAAAGCTGGAGCGACTTATCTATATTCCTCGGCAATTTACGAATCATCAAACACAAGATGAAATTTCTAAAGAGACTGTTCAAAGTCGCTTAGCAACCTACATGAAAGAGGTTCCCATGACATTCGTCTATGTTCTCGTCAGCAACGAAAAAGACACTTATTATGAACAAACCATGATAAGCGCCTCCAGCTTGCTTACGCACAACAAAGAAGCCAATGTGACAATTATCGTCGACCAGGGAACCGCAGCGACATTCACCGGCAAAAGGACTTTTCACGAAAAGCTCGGCGTTAAAATTTGCGAAATCCAGGTTCCCGAAAAATACAACAATCGCGACCGTTCACGCTTCTTAAAAACGACCCTGTACAACTACATCGATGAAGACTTTCTCTTTATCGACGGAGACACGCTTGTTTGTGACGAGTTAAAGCCGACCTTTAACGAAGACATGTCCATCGGAATGGTTCTGGACCGCCATCAGAAAATTTCCGAGAGCAGCTACAAGAATTTCTATGAAAAGAGGGCTCTGCCATTGCATTGGAGTTGCGGATTCCAAGACATGCATTTCAACAGCGGAGTCATTTGGGTCAAGAAGTCTCCCGACGCCCAAAAGTTTTTTGACGAATGGCACAAACTCTGGGAAGAGACTCTGGAAAAGTATTCCGTCGTCTTCGACCAGACAGCACTTAACGAAGTCAATGCACGTCTAGGCGGCATCGTGAAGGAAATGGACGGCACCTGGAACTGCCAGGCAACACGCAGGTCCTCGTTCATCAAGTATCTGTATAACGCAAAGATCATGCATTACTATGCAAGCTTCGGGCTCAACTGCTTTGATCTTGCCGACAAAGATATCCAAAAAACCATCTTGGACGGCACTCACGAAAAGCTAGATGCCATCATGGCAAATCCCAAAATCGCCTTTAGTTCCGTACAAGACGTGAACGCGGACCTGAGATCAGTCAAAATCCAAAGGACTGCTTTCTACAGGGCAATCGTGTTTGTGTACAAACGTTGCAAGCCAGCGTACAATTTCATCGACAAAATCTGCGGATTGTTCATTCACAAATGAAGCGGTTGCTTACACTTCTCGTAGTCTTACTGTCTTGTATTCACTCCATTTCCTATGGAGAGGATCTTCGCTATGCGACATGGAACATCCGCTGGGAAGACGAGAAGGACATCAAAAAAGGCGATGCATGGGAAAAAAGAAAAGAACCTATCGCCAATGTCATCAAGGCACACCACTTCGACATCATAGGACTTCAGGAAGGCAGCCCCTACCGGCTAAAGCAGCTGATGCAACTTCTTCCTGAATACGAAATTATTCTTTCCGATACCATGGAGTTTAACCCGATTGTCGTGAGAAAGGGAATGTTTTCCGTGGCTGAATTCGGGCGTTTCTATTTATCCAAGACTCCCGAAAAGAAAAGCAAGAGCTGGGATTCCAAGCACGCCCGCTACTGCACCTGGGCGAAACTGAAATTCAATCAGGAATCCCTGTACATTTTCAATGTTCACTTCGACTATCATGGCAAGGATGCACAAGCCGAAAGCGCAAAGTTGATGAATCGAAAAATTTTCTCCATGGCTGGGAAGACGCCGTTCATCTTTGCCGGAGATCTGAATTTTACAAACATCTCCAAGTCTTACCAAAATCTGGATCCCCATGTCATGAAGGATTCCAGAACTTCTGCCGACACGGCAATCGCCCCGAACGGAAGCTACAACTACTTTGACCCAGGCCGTTCAAGCGAATGGACTTTCGACCATGTTTTCGTTTCTCCGCAAATCAAAGTCCGCCATTACGAAATTCTCAACGAAACCTACAACGACGGAGAAAGGGACCGTTACCCATCCGACCATTCCCCCGTAACAATCCTCTTTGAACTGAACCGCAATAATTAGTATATTTGAAAAATGAGCATTGTTGTTCTACTCTTCTTCTTTGGGCTCTTGGCCTACATGTTCCTGACGGACACCCAAGGTAGATTTTTAGCATTGATTATGGGAACCGTACTGTTCCCGACAACAGCTCTCATTATTAAAAACCCATCTGTCTCTCCGCAACATATTTTCCTGTATGCGTTCTTTTTCATTGAATTTTTCAAGGACAGGGGAAACTTTAACAAGAGTATCTTCAACAATCTTTTAGTTGTACCTATTGGCATCAGTGTCATCAGTTACATTTTTACAGCCATCTACAATTCCGGCATCGCATCCAAGGACATGTATTATGGCATACGTGATGTCATCGACAGTTTTGGCTATATATACGCGGCTTTCATTTGCGGACGTCAAGTTGACGTCTATGAATTTGCAAAAAAATTGATTCCTTTTGCGATTGTTGTCTGTATCTTTGGCATCATTGAAATTCTCTTGAGCGATAATTACCCCTATAAAATAATCAACGCCGCATTTCCCTACTACGAAGGAAGCCGAGATCTGAACGCGACTATGAACCTTACGGAACATTGGCGCTTCAGGACATGCTTTACAACAAAGCATCCGACTGCTTTCGGAACTCTGCTCATGAGCATGTTCTTGTTCTATGCCCCCTACTTCAAAAAAGTTGGCGTCGAACACAAAAAAATCATTCTGGTTCTCGCACTGCTTGCCTTAAACTTGTTCCTATGCGGTTCTCGAACGGCGATGCTGTGCGCGGCATTTGGTGTGGGACTCTACATCTATTTCAAGCTTAAGCCTTTCATGAAGGTACTCATTGCGGGCGTCTTTATTTTCAGTTTCTCAGCCATGCTCGCCATACTATTGCAAAATTTCAAAACCAATACGGAGCACGGAGGCTCTTCGCTTGATTTCAGGACATCCCAGCTTCTATTCTCCGTGGCAACCATTTACAATTCGCCCATTTTGGGCAACGGAAACAAATACACGTCCCATGTCATTTTTGCAGAAGATTCCAGAGCATCCGACAGCAGCGGAAACGATCTCGGCGGACTAGAATCCATTGTCTTTTCTCTTCTTATCGATAGAGGATTCTTCGGACTGTTTTCGTACTATCTACTCTTGATCTGGATGTTCGTACTGCTCTTCCGCTATAGAGAAAAGTTGCACCGGATTAGCGGAGGTTTCGCCTTGATTGCAAGCGGTTCCCTATTCCTGACGCTATCAGGCACCATCGGAAACAGTTCCTCGTTCCTATTCCTATTTACAGGGCTTCAGCTAGGCTATATTTCGCAGTACAAGCAAATCGCCTACGAGAACAATACCGATGTCAGCGATGCAGAACCCGACGAATCTAGCGGCGACGAATCCTAGCGCGCAATTCGTATAGAAGGGCCGTCAGCATGAACAGACCGTGCCCCGTCAATTTTCCGTAGCTTTTTTCATTGCCGCAAAGTTTCAACCTGGCGGCATTCTTTACAGCCGAACAATACGGTTCCGTCGCAAAAATCCCCTTGAACGCCTTATAGCGACTAAAGAAAGTTCCTTGGGCGCCCCTGCAAAAGAAGCTGCGTAGAGCCATTTTCTTTGTCAAGAAAAGCACACGCGCCATGAAAGCGTCACGCAAAGCATCTTCGCATCCGTTAGCCTGAATAAAGGATTCCACCTCGCGGACAATGTTAGCGCAGTCCGTCACCAGCTTCTGTTCGTTAATGTGGCAAAGCGAATTGTTCAGCACACGATAATGGTAGACCGGCTCTTGCCTGTAGCTAACTGATTTAGCAGACTGAAACACTTGCAAGGCGACCAGACCATCTTCGTACAGTTTCAACGCGCTCGAAAAACGGATTCCATTTTCGACAAGTAACTTTCGGCGAATCAGCTTGGACCACAAAGCCGAAAACATATAGCTGCAACTCGGCGAAGGGTAAGGCGAATAACCCTTATACAGCACCATCCGCAGCACATCTCGAATCACGTCCGCAGAATCTGTCGAAAATTCCTTCGCAAAAAAATGGTGCAAGCTTTCGCTACCGTTTTCTTTCCAAAGCCAGTGATCGGCTATGGCGACATCTACCGTGCAGTCCGAAGTCGCTTCATACAACACCTGCAGCGCATTATCGCTCAGCCAGTCATCCGAATCCACGAACAGCACGTATTCGCCACTTGCAACATCGAGACCGTCGTTTCTTGCCGCAGAAACGCCGCCATTTACCTTGTGGATTACTTTAAAGCGAGCATCGCGCGCCGCATAGTCATCAAGGATTGCAGGCGATTCATCAGAGCTTCCGTCATCAACCGCAACGACTTCCCAATCCGAAAAAGACTGAGAAAGAATGCTGTCCAGGCATTCACGCAAATACCTCGCGGAATTATAGACCGGAATGACAATGCTGATCTTAGGCATCATCGCTTACCGTTTCAAGAGCATGATGATTGCGGTCATCAGCCTTGGGCGGCGTCATGTAATCGCCGTAAAGCTGAGTACAGACAAAGTCGTAATCTTCAGGACCGCAAATTTCGGTATCTTCAAACGGGTACATATGTCCCTTGCCGTAATACTTCTTATGGAACATCTCGCGGAACTTGTAGGCGCCCATGGCGTTCACCAGGTAGTCCGACTTTTCGTACGGCGTAGATGTCAATGCGCGTTCCATACGGGCAAGGCATTTTTTAGTATCAAACAGTTTCTGAATCGGAGTGTGGAGACCAATCCACACAAGGATGCGTTCATGAAGCGGACGCCCTTTCTTGTTCACATCGACAAGGCGGTCAAAGCAAGAAAAACGGTACAGGGCACGAAGCAACAGCACTTCAAAGACCTTCAGCTTGCGGCGCAAGGCGTTGTTCGGCATGGCATCGAGCGGGAACAAGTCGATCCAGGCAAAAGTTTCTTCCGCCTTCAACTTGTCATGGCGCACGACCTTGAAAGTCGTGTCTTCAATATGACCAAAGTAACGGATGCAATCTTCGGAATTCTTATACGAGCGAAACTTGATGTTGTCCGAACCGGACTTTTCCTCGAGAATTTTGCAGAGTCTCTCATAGTCCGGACGCGGAATTCCCACATCGATATCATCGTCCCAAGGAATAAAGCCCTTGTGACGCACGGCGCCCAAAAGCGTTCCGCCCAGGGCATAATAAGTGATATTGTTTTCCCTGCAAACCTGCTGGAAGTATTTCAGCAAGTCCAACTCTTTCAGTTGCAAAGCACGCAGGGATTCATCCATGACTAAGCCTTCTGTTCATCAAGATAGGCGTCGTGAACGTTCTTGTCGCAGTCGTCCGGTTCCTTCATGTAGTCGCCATACATCTGCTTCAATACGGCATCGCTGTTTTCAGGTCCCAGCAGTTCCATGTCTTCGAAGGTGTAAAGCTTTCCCTTACCGTAATAGGACTTCGGGAACATTTCCTTGAACTTGTACTGCCCCATGAAGTTCACGATCCAATTCGAATCCTGCACCTTGTACTTGCGCAGCAAGGCATCGAGCCTGACCAGCCACTTCTTGTAGTTCCTGTGGCCATAGACATGAAGAATTCGAACCAGCGCAATGATGATCCTTTCGGAAAGAGGCCTGTGCGGGCGTTTCAGGTTCACCTTGTCAAAACATGCGACATGGTAGCAAAGACGAACAAAAAGCAACTTCATCATGTGGATGCGGCGCACCAAGCCATTGTTCGGCATGCCATCCAATGGGAAGATGTCGACCCAGAGGTTTTCCTTTCTAGACACGATACTTCCTTCGCGGCTCATCACATAACGCTTATCGACAATTCTCGAGAAATAATAGTGATGGTCAGACTCGTCGCGGTAAGAGCGCAATTCCAGATGTTCCGGAAGATTCTTAGAAACCGTTTCCAAGAAGCGTTCGTAATCGTCGCGAACAATACCAATATCAATATCGTCATCCCACGGAATAAAGCCCTTATGGCGAACCGCCCCCAAAAGGGAGCCGCCCAACAGGTAATAGGGGATAGAGTTATCCTCTAGGAAGGGCTTGATTTCCTTGAAAATATTCAAAATGGACAGCTGCGCCTTAGAAAGGGGAACAGGCTGCTTTGTTTTTGAATCGAGACCCATTAACTACTCCGCTTTCCCCTTACCAATACTAGACACCTCAAAGCCAATCTTTCTGAGGGCATCGGCATCCAAAATATTACGACCATCAAACACGAAAGCAGGTTTCGCCATTCCCTTGAAAATGCGTTTCCAATCGAGTTCAGCAAAGCATTTCCATTCGGTGCAGACCACCACGGCATGAGCCCCTTCGGCAGCCTTGTACGGATCTTCTTCGAACTGAACCTGGTCAATCACGTCCTTCAAGTCACGCTTTGCATCGGGAATTGCCTTCGGGTCTGTTACGACCGGCTGTGCATGTTCAGCGAGCAAGTCGCGGACCACGAGGTTCGCAGGGCTTTCGCGAGTGTCACCGGTATTTGCCTTGAACGCAAAACCGAACACGGCGATTTTCTTGCCAGCAATCGTATTAAACATTGTTTCGAGCATGCGATCCACCACACGGTGAGTCTGCCACTCGTTAATTTTCACGACGCTTTCCCAGTAGGCGGCCACTTCGGGGAGTCCATAGTAACCGCACAGGTACACGAGGTTCAAAATATCTTTCTTAAAGCAGGAACCACCAAAACCGATGGATGCCTTCAGGAACTTGGACCCGATACGACGGTCCTTGCCCATCACGAAGGCGACTTCATCCACATCGGCCCCCGTTTTTTCGCAAAGGGCGCTAATCGAGTTGATGGAACTGATACGCTGAGCAAGGAACGCATTGGCGGTCAGCTTTGTAAGCTCGGAACTCCAGAGGTTCGTCGTCAAGATGCGGTCGCGCGGCACCCAGTGGGCATAGACATCGACCAGCTTCTGGCAGGCTGCGAGACCCGATTCCGTCTGATGAGACCCGATAAGCACGCGGTCCGGTTCAAATAGGTCGTTGATGGCGGTTCCTTCAGCCAAAAATTCAGGGTTGGACAGCACCTCGAAGTGCAGTCCCTTGTCGTTAGAATTCAAGATTCGTTCCATGGCAGCGGCGGTACGCACAGGAAGCGTCGACTTTTCGACAATGATCTTGCCCTCGTCGGCAATTTCCAAAATGTTGCGAGCCGTCTTTTCCCAATACTGCAAGTCGGAAGCCTTGCCGGCGCCGTGACCAAAAGTCTTTGTCGGGGTGTTCACCGAAACGAAAATGATATCCGCTTCCCTGATGGCAGCCGGAATGTCGGTGCTAAAGAACAGATTGCGACCGCGCGCACGCTTTACCACGTCGTCGAGACCGGGTTCAAAAATCGGAAGATTATCACTATTCCAGGCATCAATGCGAGCCTGATTGATATCGACTACGGTCACTTTTACATCGGGGCACTTGTCGGCAATAACAGTCATGGTGGGTCCACCGACATAGCCCGCGCCAATGCAAAGAATCTTGGTATTGTAACTCATAGTGGCTCAAATTTAGAAAAAACGGCAATTCCTTATCCATTATATTAGCCAAAAAAATGTAAAAGGGGCAATCCGTAACATTTACGTCACATTTTTTCGTTCACCAGTTGTTCACGAAAGCCCTTTTAGACCTTAATTAAAGTTTGCAACCAGGGCGGCCGTTTCGCCGGGATTCACTAACCGAGTCGTTTCCATCACGCCATCGCTCCAGCCTGCCCAAACTCCACCCGCAGACGGAGTGGCAGAAACCTCTACCGGGAAGCCCTCAAAGAAATTCACCGTCAACGGAGACGTGTCGAGTCTAAGGCCATGGACCAGAATACTTCCTGGACCGTTCACGGACAAGGTCACAGGCGCTGCGTTCCCCAGCTCAAAGTATTCACGCAATTCGTCGTACACCACTCCGGGGCGTTCCTTTGCAAAGTTCTTGATAGAATTAAGCTGCCGCGTCATCCTTGTGGCACTCAGCCCCCAACGCTTCTGATCACGCGGAATTTCAGCGTCGATTTCTTTCATCATCTGTTCAATGCGCGCAAGCACTCGCGAGCTTTCAAAGTTCATCTGCAAAAGCACTGCCATTCGGTTCACGAATGCTGCACGGAAACCTTCATTTTCCAACATTTTTCGGAGCAAGAGCGTAGATTCTGGGCCATTTGGCCAGGACTCGCCATCCTCAGCAGTAGCAAATTCAAATATGTTGTTTGTATACTCGCTATACTCATTTCCCATTCCAAAATCGAGATCGTACAGGAACCACTTCCAAGGCGTCTTCGGATTATTGCTGCGCCATTTTTTAAGATTGTTGCTGGGCCAGTCGCGGTTGTTCGCATACATTTCCGTCTGCATGTAGCTGATGAAATTACTGACATCAATCTGCGACGCGACATATGCATAGTTTTCTTCGTTTTCAAGAGAAACACCCTCGATCCAGTCCATAAGCGCAACGTAATCCACCGCAGAGCCCGCCGAGACGGAGTTGTCCGCCTTAAGCAAGTCAATTTCATTCGGATCCAGGCCGTAATGCGTTTCAAAATAATATTCAGTGGATCGCTCGCGGATGCTGTGGATGCCATAGTACTCGCCGTTATAATATACGACAGCAAAACGACCGCGCTGATAATCGACACCGAGTCCTTCGCTAACAGAACTCGCCAGGCGATCGCGGATGTAGTCGTTTCCAAAGTTACCGCCGTTATTCCGAAGCAGGAACACTTTGAACTTGTTCAGTTCCGGGAAATCGGGGAACAATGCATACTTGAGCCTGCTATCGCCATACTTTTCGCGGAAAGTTATCGCCACCGACTTCTTGTCGTTCTGGCGACTGTAATTTCCAAAAATTTTGAGTCCCGCATTCTTGCCAAACGCAGGCGCATTCGTTCCGGGCTCGACCAGTTCCACAAACACGGGAACCTCTTTATCGAGCCAATAATTCGCGCCATAATGCGGTTCCTTACTTTGTGCAAAATTCCCTTCCATATATATGCCAGAATCCGGATCAAAAAGCGAATTCGGATCCGCCGTCAGGAACACCACCGGAACAGAAGGCGCCGTTTCAAACACATAGGTCCGCGAAACCACTTCGCCGGGGAGAGCGTTCGCAACAAAACTTGCGCAACGAACAGTCATCGTTGCCCCGACCTGCAACATCGTCGTAACAGGGCTGTTTTCTGTCGGAGCAAGGCCACCCTGTTCGCAGCGAACCGCTGCCGCTTCGGGGAAACTCACCGCAAAAGGTTCCGCATAAAAACCGGATGGAGGAAGCTCCGCCAGCGTATCGAGTGAAGGCGAACGCGACGGCGACACGAGCGAAGTCGCCAAGCCATAAGGCGAAGCGGTCCCATACCCAAACCCATTCGAGCCATCAGCCAAGTTGCCAAAGCTCCAGGTATTTCCAACAGGCATTTCCGGATAAGCAACCGAATCGACAATCGCCGTATCCGCATTCACCAAATAAAGCGAGCCACCCTTCTTCGAAAGCTTGAATCCCGCATGCGGTTCATGCCCACGGTTTCTTGCAATGTAGCTGAAAACCTTGAGTGTCACTTCCTGCGTTTCATTCGCTTCGGGGCTAATTCGCGTACCATAAATATTCTTCAAGTCAGGGAAAGTCGTTCCCGTCGGAATCGGCATCCGGTACACCGTCGAAGAATCCCCCGTTCCCGTAAGAATCATCTCGTAGCCTTTCCAATCGTCAATATCGGGCTGAGCCAAGCGGAAAGAAACTAGACGGTCCTTGGTAATATACGCCTGCATCACAAGTTCATTTGCCGCAGAGATATCGAGCACATCGTCCTTATCGGAGCTACCCGTACCAACGAATACCGAAATAGACGACCAGCCAAGTTCTTCGTTCTCGCCCAATTGCATGACAGTACCGAAATGGCGTTCGCCGTTTTCATTAAAGCAGATTTTCTTTTGACCCGCCAAAGGATCCGCATAACTATAACCCGGCGGATCGCTCTGCGCATCCGTCCAGGTCCAGCAGCCAGGGCCAATCATGTTGAGCGTATCATGTGGCAACACATAGTCCGGATAGTTCTTTCCCGACATGAACACAACCAGAAACGAGTTCGGGGCAACCTTGGCGTTTCCGAATTTCCACTTGAAAGGTTCCGCCTGTGAATCCGTCAGATACATTCCAGACAAATCTACCGTATCTGCCGAAGTGTTATAAAGTTCCACCCAGCCGGCATCGTCCCCTTCGTGGTCCTCATAGACAATATTGATGGGGTCCACCTCGGTAAACATCACCGGGCCACCTACAAAAGAAAGCCTAGGTCCACCATTGGCACCGCCCTGCTCCGTAGAATCCGCCGGAACATCCGTTTCGGATTCCTTCGACGAACTGGAACTGTCATCAGAACACGCTAAAAGCAGCGCTACCCAAAAAGCGGTCAGAAGGACCCTGCCAACTAGAAACGAACGAAAATTCCAACACACCATGTATTGAATATATATTAATTCAACCGAAAAGGTTAAAGTAGGCTGAGCTTTGTCGGCCCTTCGACAGGCTCAGGGGCCTTAAAGGTTATTGCGCCTTTTTACGACGGGGACGGCGCACAATAAAGAGGCAGGCGCCTATCAGCACGAGCGAGACCGAAATCGCCTTTCCTACGGGGAACGCTTCCGAAAACACCAGGGCGCCGGCTAGCGTCGGAACAGCGGCACCGACCGCCGCGCTAAACGGAATAATGAACAGGGCGCGTCCGCGAGAGAAAGACACCTGGGAATACAGGAAAGCGATGCTGTAGGTCGCGATATAGCCGAGAGTCCTAAAGTCAAGCAGCAAGTTCGCTACGGAAGAAGCTTCAATATGGTCCAGGTCGAAGTCCATCGCCAGGCTCTTGTAGAATGCCGCCGAAAGGCCAAAGCCAACTCCCATGATCAACGAGTCGACCATCTCGCGGTCCTTCACCCAAAGGTGCGCCACGAGCGTCACCGCAGAAAGTCCACCCGCATACGCCCAGAGCATCCCGACATTCTGCACCGCCGTCGATTCGCCCAGGTTTTCCACGGAATACAGGAGTCCCGCCACCACAAAGCAGATGGCCACCACGATTCGCTTTGTGAGGACTTCCTTCAAAATGCAGAAGCCCATGAGCGCCGTGAGCACCGGATTCAGGACCATCATCGGCTGCACTTGCGAAAGATCGTAGCGCGCCATGGCGATGTAGTAGCCCAAAGTCGCAAGGCCGGAACACGCAATACCAAGCCACCAGAACTTATTCGTGATGACGCCCTTGAAGAATTCCCAAGGCCTAGAGGTGCCACCGGTGCGCTTGCCAACCGTCGACACCCCCGACTTTTCGAGGATATTCCCGCAAGCAAACAAGAACGCCGGACCAATTGTCAGAAGAAGGAAAAGCATCCGCTAAATTCCGTCGTAGATTTCCTGGTAAATCCAGTAGTTGCCCATGACGCGCTTCACGTAGTCGCGGGTTTCCCAGTAGCTGATTTCTTCGGCGCGGATATCCCAGGACTTGCCTTCGCCCTGCGCCTGCCAACGCTTGGTGGGCTTGGGTCCCGCGTTGTAGTTGCCGAGCACGTACATGTAGTCGTTATTGTATTCTGCCTTCAAGTCCACCAAGTAGCGAACACCCAGGCGGATGTTCATATAGGCGTTAAAAAGCTGCTTCGGCTCGAAGTTTTCAAGCCCTTCCTTGCCGGCGAGCATCTTGCCTGTCGCGGGCATAATCTGCAGCAATCCACAAGCGCCTGCCGGCGACATGATTTCAAAGTTGAAAATAGATTCCTGGCGCATCACGCTATAAACGAAGAACGGATCGATGCGGTCAGACGAATGGAACTTTACCTGGTCCCTGTAGGGGATCGGGTAAAGGAAATGCAACACATCGATGGGCGGCGCCATCAGTCGACGGCGGTCGATGTTGTTCTGGAACTGACGCGCCAGGCGGTAACCGGCTGCGGTCTCGCCCATTTCATAGAAAAGCTTGCCATATTCGTACAAGAAATCGAGACGCTTCGCATTCTTCTTGCGGGCCTCGTCATAGAGAGCAAAAGCCTGTTCGCTAAAGCCATACTGGAACAAAGTGCGAATGCGGTTGTAGCGTGCCGCATTATAGCTCGTATCGGGCTTTCCGACCTTCTGCGACGCGCGAACCCAGGCAAGGGACTGCTCCGGCGCCATAAGGACACCATGCGCATACGGGATATCCTTCTTTGCCATCAGCTTGTAGCCTTCCAGCTTAAGGCGGCTACGATGCGCATAGTAGGCCAACGGAAAGTCCCTGATGCAATCCAAATAAGCTTCACGCGCCAACGAGTCCTTTCCCAGACGCATATAGGCATCGCCCAGGAACATTCTCGCGCCACTTCCGCTCCACAAGAAAGGCTCCTTAGTCGCTTCAATCAGCGCCGGAATTGCCTCCGCCCATTTTTCCTGCTTGAAGTAGACAAAGCCTATGCGGAATTTCGCCCACTGCCGCTTGATGTTATTCTTAAAGCGCTTATGAGAAAGCGCCTTGTAGCAGACAATGGCACTATCGTAATTTTCCTTCTGCTCGTATTCGAAGCCCTTCACCCAAAGGTTATTCGCGTTTTCCTTGCTGTACTGGCTCGCATCCTGCAGGGCGGCATCCATTTCGCGGATTTCCTTTTCGTAGCGTAGGGCATTGTTGCGGTACAGGCGCAATATCGACTGCATCCACAGCGGGCGTGCTTCCACGGAATCCAGCAAGAATCGGAACTGCTTTATCGATTCTTCCTCGCGCTTCAAGGTGCGCAAGGTAACGGCGCGTTTTTCCCAAAGGTTAATGCGGGTCGCCATATCCAGGGAACTCGGCGGCAAGCGCTTCTGCAAAGAATCATCGGGCAGCGGCTGAGCCGCTTCCGGCGAAAGCGCAATCAGCATCGAATCGAGAATCCTAATTGAATCGAGCAGCACCAGGCATTCGTTCGCGTTGTCCTTGGCGCATGCCATCTTCGCATAGGCAACCTTTTCTTCAAGCGTCTCAGGAGCGCCACGCACCTTGCGGAGTCTGCGAATCGCCATGAAGGCGGAATCCTTATAAGCCGAAGAACTCGTCAAGAGTCGCAGATAAATACGCTTCGCATCCTTCATCTGCTTGAACTGTTCCAGATACTGCGCATAACGGTAACGCAGCGCCGCTGCCTCATCGGACTTCGGGTACTTTTCCACAAACACCTTCAGCGAATCCGCATGCGCATGGTCGCTCAAGGTGGAATCCGCCATCGCGGCCTCGATTCTCAGACGCGATGCAACCCTGTCAAAAGCAGCGTCCTGTTCCAAGTCCTTGTTCTGCCTCAAAATCGAACGCATCTCGGCATACTTTCCGAGCATGAACAGCGACTTCGCCATACGCAAAATGACCGAGCCATTCAGCACAGAATCCCTACCCTGTAAGGAATCGTAGGCGGCATAGGCGCTATCCCACTGTTCCCTATAAAAGAACTGGGCGGCACGGGCAAAAGCACGCACATCCTTCGGCTGCGATGCATCTTCGCTGATAGACTTTAGGCGTTCGTAGCGGACCACCACATCCTGGAACCGCGACGGAGCAATCTGTTCCTGTTCCGCATAAGGGTCCGGCGGCACCATCGGCATCGTCGCAATCAGGCTGTCCGTCGCAACCGTCGGGAGCGGATTTTGCGGAGCGGGCTGCTTACTAGACACCGAATCAGCAACCTGTGCAAAAGACATACCGCACAGGCACAAGATTAACACACCAAAAACAGTCAACTTTCTCATAATATGTGATTGCTCATCAACCCGATTTCGGTTCCTGAGCTTTTCGAAGGGTTCAATTCCTGTTTTCAACCTGACCCACCACGCTCGAAATACCCAAGTCCTTAATCGTCTGGGCATACTTCTTGTGCATATACTCATTCACGCTCTCGGCATCATCCATCTGCAACACCGTAAGCGCCGAATCACGCACATCTTCGAAATTAATCGAACGGATAATTTTCTTGGTGGACATCACGTTCCACGGAGTCATCGACAGTTCATCAACCCCCAGACCTACCAGCAACAAGACGCTTATCGGATCCGTACTCATTTCACCGCAAACGGCAACCGGAATTCCTTCGCGGTGTGCGGCGCGGACCGTCTGATAAATCATGCTCAACACAGACGGATGATGCGGCTGGAACATATCCGTGATCAATTCGTTCGTACGGTCTACCGCCAAGGTAAACTGAATCAAGTCGTTCGTACCGATGCTGAAGAAATCCACTTCCTTCGCTAGTTTGTCCACAATCATCACGGCGGCAGGGACTTCGATCATAGCGCCGATTTTCACCTTGCCCAGCTTGTGTCCCTCTGCTTCCAGTTCCTTGCGGCACTTTTCAATGCAAGCCTTCGCACGGCGCAGCTCCGCCATTCCCGAAATCATCGGGAGCAGCAACCGCAGGTTGCCCTTCGTATTCGCAAGCAGCAAGGCCTTCAGCTGGGTGCAAAAGATATCCTGTCTATCCAGGCACACGCGAATAGAACGCCAACCCATGAACGGGTTCGACTCATTCACCGCCGTAATGCCGTTCACCAATTTGTCGCCACCCGCATCCAAAGTACGGATAGTCACCGGGCACGGCGACATCGTTTCCAGAATATAGCGGTAGGCATCGCGTTGTTCGTCTTGGGAAGGGGCATCCTTCCTGAAGAACAAAAATTCAGAACGGTAAAGACCGATGCCCGTTGCACCAAAGTCCGTCACCTTTTCCGATTCCGACGGCAATTCGATGTTGGCGAGCAGCGTAATGTACTTGCCGTCACGAGTCATCGGCTCCAGCTGGCGCATAGTAAACAATTCGCGCCGTTGCCGTTCAAATATTTCCTGACGGGTATGGAATTCCTTGATGTCTTCTTCATTCGGGTTAATCACCACCCGTCCGCTAGAACCATCAATGATAACCGTATCGCCAGATTTTGCAAGCGCTGCAAAATTCCTCAGGCCAGATACCAGCGGTATCTGTAGCGAGCGCGCTAGAATCGCCACGTGGCTCGTACGACCACCGGTATCCATCGCAAGGCCAGACACCTGCCCCGGCTTGATCGACATCAAAAGGCTAGGCAGAAGCTCGTGACCAGCCAGGATGACCCCTTCCTCAGAAGCCACATCCTCGAGTACCGGTCCAGAATCTTCCATCGACGCCATCAGGCGGTTGTACAGGTCCCTTAGGTCCGCCGCCTTATCGCGCATGGCGGGAGAATCAATCTGTTCAAATCGATCGATATAGGCGCCGAGAACCACATGCACCGACCAACGGGCATTCTTGTGTTCCGTGCGGATTTTGTCCAGGACCCCGTTCATCAGGTTCGGATCCTGCAAAATCATCAGGTGCGTCGCAAAGATGAGGCTGTCCTTCATCCCTGCACGGCTTTCAGAAAGTTCCTTAATTTGCGTAACTTCCTTAATCGTCTTGTTCACAGCCTTCAAGAAAAGCTGTTCTTCGTCTGCCAGACGGCTTTCGGGAAGCGTCTCTTCAACGACCGAAATGTTTCGGTTAGTCACCGGGAACACACATCCCATGGCAAAGCCAGGGGACGCGGGCACACCGGTCAATTCCGTTCTAACCGGTCCCTTTTTCTTAGCAGGGTTCTTCGTTGAAGTGGTCATTAAACAAGCTTTCCAACTGAGAAGCAACGCTTTCTTCGTCTTCGCCATCAATTTCGAACTTGACTTCGGAGCCTGCCGGAATAGCAAGCATCATCACGTTCAAAATACTCTTGGCATTTGCCTTGGACCCTTCAAACACAATAGATATGTCGCTCTTCGCCTGACCGGTAATATCTACGATCATTCCGGCGGGTCTAGCATGAATACCCAGTTTGTTTGTTACGACCAATGTTTTCTCTATCATTTTTTCCTCAGAAAAGATCCACGTTGATGTCTAGGCCATCTTGCAGTATGATGCGGACCAGACTATCCGCCGAATGAACCGTCTTCACCAAATCATCATGCAGAGTGCGGTCGTTCAGCAAAATACCCACCGTATTGTCCTTTGAGCTGATCTTTGTCTGAACCTTTACAACCAGCTCGTCCAGATGGTTGGTCACCTGTTCCAGTTCGCCGAGCAGCTTATCCGCATTGCCCATCACCTTTTCCGTATTTGCAAACATGTTATCAATAGGCGGCTTCACTCCATCGATCAACTCATTCACCTTGACCGTCACCTGGTTCAACCCTTCTAAGCTCTTCTTGAGCTGAGGATCAGTCGTATTCAGCATCACCAAGATGCGGTCTTCCAGTTTTTCAGCCTTTACTAGCAGAGTCTTGAAACGTTCCTGGAATTCGGGATTCACAATGGTGCTGTTGAGGGCCTGCTTGACCGATTCCAAAAGGACCTTGGTAGAGTCGCAGACTTCGCCCACGAGACCAAGCGCTTCGGCAATACCCGCATCGAACTGACCTGTAATGGTATCGCCCGGCGTAAAGTAAGTCGTGGAATCGCCCAGGATCATGCCAATCTGGCGTTCACCCATGATACCGATGTTCTGCACGCGGATTTCGGAATCCTTCGGGATTTTCACATCGGTACGGAGCCTGATCTTCACCACCACGCGGTGTCCAGCGAGTTCGATTGCCTCAACCTTGCCCAGCTTTACACCGTTCACCTTCACGGGGTCATCCAGCACCAGAGTGCTTACCTGGGTAAAGCGCAAATAATAGGTATTGAAAGTTTCTCTGGGATCCTTTTCGTTCAAAAAGAAGATTCCGAAAACAAGAATTATCAGGGCCAGTATGACTACCAGGCCAACCGAAAAATAAAGAGCCGAATACTTTTTCATTTGGCTCTTAATCTAGCTTATTTTAGGGATTGTATCGGTCTATAAAGACCAAAAAGGGGGCTTTTCTCCCCCCATTTCCTTATTTTGGCAACCGCTTTTTCTAGCCATCCACCCGGACAATCGGGCTGTTATTCTCGATGCCGTTCACATGACGGTCCAGCCAGTCCCAGAGCAAGGCATCGCGTTCCTCTTTTTTGAGCAGGAACTTTTCGCGGCCTTCCTTCTGCATGAACACGTCGAGGTAGGTCATCAGCACGCCACCCGCCACGGACACGTTCATTGATTCGGTAATGCCGTACTGCGGAAGCTTAAATTCATAGTCGGCATGAGCAAGCGTATCGGGGTGATTCCCGTGGAATTCACTTCCCAGGTAAAAGGCGGTCGGCTGACTCAAATCAAGATCCAGTACCGAGTTGGTGGTATTGGTACTTGCAACAGCGATCTTGTAGCCCTTCGCACGGAGCTTTTCCATGCACAGCATGCGCTTCTTGTAAAGGTACAGGCTCATCCACTTGTAAGAACCCTTCAGAATCGACTTGTTCACGCTGTAGGCATTATCCTCTTCAATGATATGCACATCCTGCAGCCCAAAAACTTCGGCTGTACGAATCACGGCAGAAATATTGTGCGGATCGAACAAGTCTTCGAGAACCATGCAAAAATGCCTGGTACGGCGATCCACCACAGATGTCAAAAGTTCACGGCGACGTTCCGTCACGCGTGCAAGCAGCGATTCCATCGATTCTCTTTCTTCACTCATTTCTTTTCCTTGATTACCTGAATATCCTTGACCATAATTGGCACCGCCTGCATATCCTGTTCGCGTTTTTGTTTACGCGCCTTCTGCAGGCGTTCAAAATCGCCGAGCTCCCAATGCGCTCCGTTCACCACCTCTTCAAAATCCAGCACGTACTGGACATTCTCCGAAGACTTGAGCGCAGCACTCTTGAGCATAGGCTCCTTGTTGCCACCGAAATACATTCCTGCGGCTTTCTTAATGTCGTTTACGATGTGTTCAATTTTCGTATTCACCACGCTCCTGAACACCTTCATTTGCATGATGTTGTTGAGCACCGAGTTACCCGGGAACACGATTGCAGTTAATTTGTACCTAATCTGATTACCCGGAATTGGGTCCATGTCTAAGTACGCAATAGCCGTCCCATGGAGCGCCCACTTTAAAATTTGCGCATGACCGTAACCAAAGAATACATCGCGCATTCCAAGCTTCTGCCCCGCGCTGTCCTGCAAAGCCCAGTAGAACTCACCCGAAAGGCTACGCCCATTGCTGCCGTTAAAGAACCTGCGACTCGGGTGCGTGTATTCAAGCGTGTAGTTTTCTTCCAGATAGGCGTTGATCAGCTGTGCCGTAAAAGGCATGTTGTCGAACAGGTAGCTAATAACATTCTCGTTCAACGGAAGCGTACCACTGTACACATACTCGACGCGATACTGACGTCCAAGCCTTGCATAGATTTCAGGAACCATCGGAGCCTTAGGGTCCGCCTTGTAGCCTCGGTTTGCAAGTTCCTTGTAGGGCTTACAAAATTCATCGTTGTACTTGACCTTGGGCCATGGGTGCTTATCGCCCACAGAGCAGCCCGGATAGTCCATATTCATGCAAACCTTGAGTCCGGAACACAACGAGCGCAGGTCATCTTCTTTTTGCAACTTCTTAAGCAATCGGTGACGGGCTAGCGTATCGGTAGCGGGTCCAACATCTGCAGAACCTGCAAATGCAAACTGCCCACACAAGAGGACAATTCCCATGACCTTCAACATGTCCATCCAAAGCTTCATTAGTTCCTAAACTCCAGACTGTCCAGAGGAACGACCGTAAACGGTTTCAGCGAATCGAGCTTTGCCACAGGCGCCACAATCGACACCGTCATCTTATCCATACCGAAATACTTCGAAACCATCGCCTTCACCTGGTCTGCGGTCACGGCATTGATTTCCTTCACGTAATCCAGATAGTGGTCATAAGTCTTTCCGACAAGCTCACCTTCCGCAAAAATTCTCGCCGTTGCAGCGGGGCTATCGAACAGGCTCGGCAGGCTTTCAATCAAGGACTTCTTCGCCTGCGAAAGTTCCTCTTCGGTGGGGCCGTTTTTCGCCAGTTCCTGAACCACTTCGGCAATAAGCTTCAACGCAAAGTCAACCGACTCCACTTTAGTCTGCAAAGCAATCGTCGCCATGGCGGTGTCGCGGTAATCGTTACCAACATAGCTATACACGCTGTAAGCAAGACCTTCATCGCTACGCACCCTGTTCATCAGGCGGCTCGTGAAACTTCCTCCGCCAAGAATAAAGCTTGCCACCGCAGCCGGATAGTAATCCGCATGGGGTCTACGCACAAAGGGCTGGTTCATCGAAATGTTCGCCTGCGTAATGTCCTTATCTACGACATAGATACCCGGCTTACGCAAGTACGTCAGCGGTTGAGGCAGCGCCCTTTCCATAGGCTTTGCCGCTTTCGCCGACTTCGAAGGTTTCGCGGTGGCAGCCTGCATAGCGGACTTCCATCCATCGAAGAATTCCTTGAGCATTGCAACAGCGGAATCCTTGTCGACATCACCAGACAAGGCAAAGATGACACGGTCCGAGGTATAGACGCCCACGGCGGCGCGCTTGATGTCATCGACCGAAACTTTCTTGTAGTCATCGGCATTGGCATCCCAGAGACGCGGATTCGGCGCGTAGTTCACCTTGGAACGGAGCGCCGAAAGCACCTTCGCGGGAGTATCGTAGCGGCGGTCGTATGCGGTGATGTAGTTGGCACGCAGAATATCGAGCTGTTCCTTGTCGAAGGCGGGAGCCGTGAGCACCTGCTTCGCAAGCTTTAGCATATCGGCAAAATCTTTCGACAAGCAGTCAATGTCGAACGAAGACGAGAAAGTCCCAACAGAAGAAGAAAGACCTGCGCTAATGAATTCCAGGGAATCATTGAGGGCTCGTGCCGAAATGCCGCCACCGCCACCGTGGCGGAACATGCGACCGACCATCGAATAAGACGCTTCATCCTTCAATACAGACGGGACATGCGGTTCTTCAAAGTAGACCGAGAAATTCACCAGGGGAAGGCTACGGTCAGAAACGATGTAGCCCACAATCCCAGGAACAATCTCGACGCGGTAATCCTTCGGATAAGGCGCCACATAATGGAATTCAGGGAACTGTATATCCTTGTAGCTAGCCGGAACAGCAGAAGCTGCCTCCTGCACAGGCTCCTGGGCAGAAGAATCGGTCGCTGTAGGAGCCTCTTTTGACTCGGAATCCTTCGGAACAGAATCCGTCTGCGGCTCGGGAGCTCCCGAACACGCAACCATAACACCGGCTGTAAACGCAGCCGTCAAAAAGAGAACTTTCAAATCAAACTTCATCAAACAATAAGTTAGAAAAATCCTCTTGCATCATTCCCACAGATGCGGGAATCTCCCCCTGTTTTCTAAATTTCCCTACATGTCCGGCACTATTCGCTTTGCACCGAGTCCCACGGGATTTCTACACGAAGGGCACCTGCTCTCCGCGCTATATGTGTGGGCCGCCGCAAAGAAATGGGACCTCAAAATCCACTTGCGCATCGAGGACCACGACCAGGGTCGCGCCCGCAAAGAATACATCGACAGCATTTACGAAGACCTCGCCTGGCTGGGTTTCCGCTACGACAGCGAAAGCATTCAAAGCAGTCACTTCGACTTTTTCCAAAGGATCCTCGAAAAGCTCGACGAAAAGGGACTCGTCTACCCTTGCACCTGCAGCCGAAAGCAGCTCATCGCCGAAAACCCGCGCAGCGAAACCGGCGAAGTTATTTACCAAGGCAAGTGCCGCACACAGCCGCACCCCTGCAGCGAGCCCCACAGCCTTCGCATCGCAATTCCAGACAAAGTAATCGACTGGCACGACGAGCGCCTCGGCGACTTCAACGAAAGCCCTAAATTCCAATGCGGGGATTTCCCTATCCGCGACCGCGACGGTTTCTGGACTTACCAATTTGCCGTCTGCATCGATGACATCGCCCAAGGAATCACCCACATCGTGCGTGGCGAGGACATTTTGCCTTCGACCGCGCGCCAGATACTCCTCTCCGAGATGATCTCGGACGCCTGTGATGCATCGAAAATCCTGCCCGCCTACAGGCGCCCCCTCTACCTGCACCACCCCCTCATCGTAGACTCTACCGGAAAGAAGCTTTCCAAGCGGGAACACGCCCACAGCATCCGACAGGACAAGGACCAAGGCGTAAGCCCAGAACAGCTCCTGGGAAGAGTCCTCTACAAGGCAAAAATGCTCTCCGAGGATACCCCCATTTCACTGGAGAGAGCCATCGCCCTGGTCGCCGAAAAATTATAATCCCTTTTTAGGCGCCTTTTCAACGCCCTTTCGCCACCGGGAAGCGCCAAAATAGGTATATTCAGGACATGTCTTCACCATCTGCCATTGTCGCTAAAATTCGGCAAGAAGCCGCACTCTTTGACTCCAAAGACAGTCTGCTCAGTTTTTCGACTAAAAACGACCTTCAGTCCCCCTTGATGACCGAGGCGGGAGACCTGTTCTACGAAAAATGGCAGCAGGCAAATGGGCCGCTCCCCCTGGAATCTTTCTTCCAGGTTAGCGCGAACTTCACCGCCCAGCAAAAAATTTCGGCACTCGACTCGGTGACCGCGGTTCTCCGCAACAAAATTGCAGACTTTGGTGAAACAGACCTTTATCTCCTCCTCGGCTTTTTAAAGTGGGACGGCAACGCACTTGCGCCAAGCCTTCTTGTCCCGCTGGACTTCGACGCAAACAAGAAAACCGTCTCGCTTTCAAAGCGGCTCCCCATCGAAAATGTCCTTCTCAAGGAACGCCTCAAGGACACGATTACGCTCCCCACGGTCGAAGACGCCTCCACAAACGGTAAGTTCAACCTCCTGCTCTACTTCTCGCTTTTCGAAAAGGCGATTGCAACAGAGCGCAACTGGCGATTCACCCGTCACGGGGTCTGCCTCGGGTTCTTCAACACGAACCTCATCTTGCTCAAGAAAAAGTACAGCCAGGACTTCCCGGACAAGGCGGTAGCCGCGAACCCCATCCTTGATTCGCTCCTCCGCGAAGAAGGTTTCCAGACGCAGGAATCCCTGTTCGAAGAAAAAGATTTTGACAAGGTGTTCTCTCCTGCAGATCACCACTTCCTCTACACGACGGATTCCCACACCAACAAGGTGACGGTCGACGCTGAAAACGAGGCGGTATGCGCCTATGCAATACAGTCGCTCCCGGGAACCGCCAAGATGAAAGTCGTCGCAAACATCGTCGCTGACGAAATCGCCCAGGGCAAGAATGTGCTTGTCACCTACAGGCGAGATGTCACAAAGCGCGCCTTTACCG
The DNA here is from genome assembly GCA_017526585.1 of Fibrobacter sp. GTDB lineage: Bacteria > Fibrobacterota > Fibrobacteria > Fibrobacterales > Fibrobacteraceae > Fibrobacter. The sequence goes on from JAFXRC010000037.1 coordinate 79,293, forward strand.
AAGCATGGAAACCGTCTTTCCGTAGTTTCCCCAACGCAGACCGGGGAGTCCTCCAGGACAAGGTCCGTTCCATGCGCAAGGAACTCCTGGAATACTACGATGCCGTCAACAAGCCCATCCCGCCGACCAATGTGCTGCTAGCGGACCTGCTCAAGGAATTCAAGGACATCCGTAATCCCAAGAAGAAGTTCCCCGATGCAATTTTCCAGGGAATCCCTCAACTTTCCTTCGAAAACTTCTCCGCCCTGAAAGCCGACCTGAAACAGCTTTTCAATCTCTACTTCGACGAGAAGGGCATCGATGCTCGCAAGGCGTTCCAAGGAGTCAAAGTTCCAAGCCTTTCCCCCGAAGGAAAGCTCAAACTTTCCGAGGAACTAAAGACCGCCGCAGAACGTGCAAAGGAACTCGGTTCCATTATCAAAGTTTTGGAATCGACCGGACTTTTCACCACAGGAATTTTCCTTTCGGGACTGAGCGACATCCTGGAACTGTTGCGCGACAACTTTGACGAAAATACTCCGCTGTTCGAAGACTGGCAGCTTAGAAGCCACAACTGGAACGCTTACAAGGATACGCTTACCGCGCTCCCCGAAGCAGGCGACAAGTGGGTACGCTACCGCAGGCAAACCTCGGACATCTACACCGACAACGCCGTCGACGAAAACATCCAGAGCGCCCGCGACGATTTCGCTGAGAGCCAGAAGACAACCCTCAAGGGACTTTCTGACCGCTACCGTTCTTCGCGTCGCAGACTCCTCAAGGTGCTGCGCAATCCGAAAATTGTCGATTCCGACGCTAGACTTCTGGACCTCATCGACACCCTGCTCGACCTGCAGGCAAACAAGAAGGCATACAAGGAAAGCTCCGTGCTCGGCTACCACCTGCTCGGACGCGACTGGCATTACGAAGCATCCAACTGGATCGAGCTCAAAAACAAAATTCAGTTTGTCTATGACTTCCGCGAAAAGCACCAGAAGGACCCCAAGCTGGATCTTTTGTTGCAACTGCTGGAACAGTGGCACAATTTCAAGGAGCTAGCCCCCGAACTGGACAACCTCTGCAAGTCCGTCTCGGCACTCCAGAGCATCATCAAGCAGATCAACAAGGACATGGATCTGGATACCCCTCTCGAAAGCCTGAGCATCGAAAAGTGGCTCGACAAAATCATGCTTTGGAGCGAGAACTGGGATCGTCTGGACATTCATCTGCAGCTAACGACACTCTTCCAGAAAATGGAAGGCTACTGCAGTGCAAGTCTCGTCGAGTTCCTCAAGAATCCGGAGAATGCAGACCAGGATCTCTACAACGCCATCATTCACTACTGGACTGGCGCACAAATCCAAGTCGTATCCAAGGCATGTCCTACAATATTCTCGCAGACTCCCAAGCAGAAATCCCAGAAGAGCAAGGAATACCGTTCGCTCCTGGACCAGTTCATGAGTGCGAACTTTAGGGAGCTGCATGCATCCGTCGAAGACAACCCCGAACGCCTCACCTCCGTTTCGCTGCCCGATGCATTGCGCATTCCAAGCCAGCAAAGTTTCGATGTCACCATCATCTTGGATGCCGACGCCATTTCCACGGCAGAGACGCTTCCCATTTTGCTTTCGGCAAAGAAGGCTATCCTTGTCGGTGATCCGCACAATCCGGTTCACGAACGCGAACCGTCCGACGCATACCAGGAAGATTCCGTCACACGCAGCGCCTACTTCCAGGAAAGCATCTTGACGGCAGCACTGCGCCAAGGTGTTCCTACCAGGGAACTGTGGTTCTCCACGCTCTACAGCGAACCGTCTATCGTAAGCTTCGCCAACGAGAACATCTACAATCACGGCATCAAGCAGCTTCCGCCGCCCAACAACAGCAAGTTCAACGGAATATCCTTCAAGGTTGTTCCCGACAAGATCGAAGCCATTGCACAGGCGGCCATCCGCCACGCCGAGCGTCACCCCGAAAAGACGCTTGGCATCATCGCGTTCCACCAGTCGACCTGCCAGGAAATCGAAGATTCCATCCGAGCAAAGCTCACCATAGGAACTCCCACGGCAGCCTTCTTCGACAGGCCCAACCCCGACATCCGTTACTTTGTCAAGACTCCCGAAAGGGCTATCGACAAGTTCCGCGATGTCATCTTCATCTGCCTCGAAACCGAAGGCGTTGGCGGAACGGCGGCAGACCACAAAATTACCGTATGCTCGACGCTAGCAAAAAGCGAGCTCCGCGTATTCGCCACGGAATCGGACCAGTCCAAATTTGCATCGCTCAAGCAGACGCTCTTCCGCGACTGGCTCGGATTCCTACAGTCGAAGAACTTCGACCCGCTGCAAGACATTGAACCTTCGTATTCACCGATTCGCAGCGATGTAGTGCAGGCACTGAAATCCGAAGATGTTCAAGTACAGGAACACTTCTCGAAAGGCGGCATTCCCACGGGTCCCGTCATTATCGACGCCAACAACCCGGTACATTACCTCGCCCTTATCGAAGACGATTGCACCACCGAGCGTTTCCGCGACTCCGTCGAAGACCGCGACTATATTAGACCGCTCATTCTAAAGCAGCTCGGCTGGAAGGTCATGAACATCTGGCTTCCGTTCTGGTTCATGGCAAACAAGGATGAATTGGGCCACCTGGTCGCAACCATCGCCATAGAACAGAGCGTGGCTCCGCCGCCAGCCGAAGCGAATGCAGAAGACGAAGATTCCGAAATTTTCGACCAGGCTGCAGCACCCGTTACGGAACCTTATCTGGTACAGCACCCCAAAATCGAAGGAACTGCACACGACAAGCCCATTGCGGAACTCCCCGTGGCAGCGCTGATTACGCAGCTCAAGTTCTATGTGGACGCAGAAACACCCATCCACGAGGAACTGCTCAAGCAGCGAGTTCTTGAACTGCACCATGTGGACAGAGCTGGTCCCATGCTGCAAAAGGCTTTGACCGATGCCATCAATCAGGGCCTTCAGAAAAAACGATTCGTGAAGACGGGTCCTTTCTTCTACTCGCTCAAGGCGAAGGAACTTACGCCGCGCAACCGCAGCAACCGTCCCGACTTCGAACGCAAGCTCGCATTTGTAGCCCCCGAGGAGCGAGCCCTCATGCCGCAGAGCATGGACGAGCACGCCCTCAAGCTCGCGATGGGACTGTTGGAATAATTAGAAATGAAAAATGTGCAAGGAAGGATGATTCATTGCACATCTCATAAGTGTCATCCTGAGCGCAGAACCGTCAGGTTCGCTGTCGAAGGATCTACCCTACTTCACCTTCACGACAAAGGCCGCGATGTTATAGGCAGAGAGCTCTCGCGCCTTGTCTTCGGCAGTCTTCTTGTTTGCCCATCCACCGCCACGCAACTTGTAGAAGGGAGCATCGAACACAACCTGCACGGCATAGCCGGTGCTTGCCGAAAGCTGGGCACGGCGACGCTGGGCGGCATCGAAATCAGCGACCGATTCAAACTGCAGCATGTAGTAGCCGTCAGACTTGGATTCCTTAGCGGAAGCCTTGCCGGGAACAGTCGATTCGCTTGCGGAGCTGTCGCGCAGAGATGCGCTTAGGACAGGCTTGTATTCCTTGCCTCGAAAGAGAGAATCCAAATCCGTCGGTTCTGCGGCAAACGCCAAGGCACAAAGGCACAATACAGATAAAACTTTTCGCATGGTGCAAATATAAAAAAAGGGAGCGGAGTTCATCCGTTCCCTTCTTTCAAAGAGTATCTCTTGGCTACTTCGACTCGGAAGCGGCGTCGGCCTTCCAGCCCGTGTATTCCTTCGGCGATCTCTTGACGCCGTACACGGAAGTGGATTCCTGCTTAGCATCCTTGCCGGCATCGCCCAGGCGCACATAGCTCTTGAGCTTCATGATGTAAGCACCGGTACCCACCACACGGCCCTTGTCGGAACGCATGTTCCAGCCGATGTAGAAGTTACGGTCGCCACCGGCTTCGATACAGGTCGAACCACCAAAGTATTCTTCATTGTAAAGTTCCTTGTTCTTGGCATCATTACAATAGATTCTCTGGCTCTTACCTGCCACATAGCTACCCAGGTTGGTAAAGTACTGAACTTCGTAGTAGAAGAACATATCGTTGATATCGACATTAGCCTTGTCTTCGGCAGAAAGACCATTGTACAGGGCGTACATGTCTGCCTTAACCAGCTGACCGGGCCTGCCGCCTTCCTTGGCAAGGATTTCAGCCTTGGTCATAGTAGTGCGGTAAGAATTGACCGTAATGGCCGGCATATCACCAGCGCCAACGTTACCGGTATTGGCAAACTTGTTTTCAACCACATCGATTTCAGCATCGCCAATCACCGGAATCCACGGAGACGGGAGTCTCTTGGTTTCAGCGTAGCTGGTCGGGGAATTCCAGAAGTATGTAGCATCGGCAGTAGAACGCAGGGTGTCGCTGCCAAGCTGACTGGTATGCGTCGTATCGGCATCGGACCAGAATACGTTGGAGAGGTCACCACCCAGGCGCACATAGTCGCCCACATGCGGAGAGACATTGCCACGCTTGTACATGAACTTGACACGACCTTCAAGACGTTCGTCCGCTTCGTTCATTTCAGTACCCAGAGACGGGTTACTTTCGGCGTTCACGGAACGAGCCGCATTACCGAGAGCAGACACGAAGCGTTCGTTGTCAGGCAGTTCCGATGCAGAATTCAGATAGAAGTCCAAGGAGTTCTTCTGGTTGGTCGTCGTCACCAGCTTGACCGGTTCAGAGAAGTAAATCACCAAGGAGTCGTAATCGAGAAGTTCGTCGCCATCTCTCAAGGAACGGACCTCGGCACGGAGCGGTATCGGAGCGATGCGGTCGGTCAAGGCACCAGTAAAGCCCTGCTTGACCTGGCGACCCTTGTCTTCGAACACTGCGTAAGAATGGACCTTACCCACACCCTGGGTCTTGACCTTTTCAGAAAGCGTCACACCACCGATCATGGCAACATTCGTGCAGTAGCCACCCTTACCGTTGTACTCAACCAGATTGGAGCAGTCTACATTGATGTTTTCGGTACCGACAAGGGCATTACAGTAAATGACAGTGTCCTTCGGGATATTCGAGAAGCCTTCATCATTCGGATTATGCTTCAATGTTTCAATATCCTCGACAGTAGCGGTATCATCCCACAGGATACAAATCTTCATCGGGATAGAGTCCTTGTGGATCTTACGATCGTAGTAAATCGCCACAGAGTCGCCGATACCGTCCAGGTATTCCTGACTTTCGCTAAAGTAGGGTTCCGGAATCTTGTAACCATCCGTGGGCAAGGCTCCACGGACATCGAACACGTCTGCCAAGACCGGATACGGAACTGGAGGATCGCGGAAGTACATCGGGCTATAAACAGCCTTCACATAGTCGTTGTATTCGGCAACGATATAGGCCGGATTGCACTTGGTCGCATCTTCGTCCCAACGGTACTTCGTCATAGAACGCACCTGGATAGAAGCATAGCCGTCATGGAACGCCACTTCTTCGGGGATAAAGTCAATCTTCGGAGAGGTTTCCGAGCCCTTATGGATCAAAAGGCCTTCGCAGTCTTCCTTACAGGGGTAGTACTTGACATTGCCCGCAGCATCGGTCATCGGCTTAAGAATGGCGAGGTGCAGGTCATAGAGAGTACCCACCCAGTATTCTTCGTAGGTACCATCGGGTTCAGGCTGCTGACCGGTCACCTGCGTTGCAGTGGAGTCCGGAGCAGACACGAACGAAATCACCGGCAGGTAGAAGCTGACATGCATTGCATTGGGTCTACCAGCAACACCAATCGTAAATTCCGTAAGCGGCTGGGTCAGGTCATCCATTTCAACGGTTGCCCAAAGGGTATCGACACCGGATTCGCCGATAACGCGCTGGTCGCCTGCATAGACTCGGACATATTCGCCAGCGGCGTTAATGTAGTAGACCTTCATCAGCGGGTCGAAGGCGAGAGAGTAAGGCAGCCCTGCAGCCAACGAAGGCTGAACCAAGAGTCCGTCATCGAAGTTACCCACATTCGAGACATAGACCGGAACGAGCTTGCCACCCATTTCGCTAGTCACCAAGTGGTATTCGCCAAGCTTCTGGTCGTTCTTGGAATCTTCTTCGTCAATGTACATGGACACTGCATCACCATAGATGACATCAAGTTCACCAGCCGGGGTGAACGACTGCACCTTTCTGGACTTACCATCAATGCTCACGAACAGGGTGAAGCGACCTGCACCAAGTCCGCAAACGGTCTGCTGGTTAACGACCGGAGCCGATGCATCAGTAAGGTCAATACCGCAGTTATAAATTCCCGGAACAACAGCGGAATCAACCAGGCCGAGAGATGTACTACTCATCTGCTTCAGCGGGTCAGTAGCCTTCTTTCCGTTCACCAGGAAGAACTTAGGAGCAAGTCCCATACATTCCGGTCTTGCCGGATTGGTGAAGTCGGAACCGCAGCAAGTAATTTCTTCATCACTACCCGTAGTGGCGGCGGCACAGGAACCGTCACCGGACTTGGTGTAGCAGAGTTCATACACCTTTTCCGCCGGGTTTGCAGGGTTCTTCTTGCCGTGCACGCTGATATCCGTCTTCTGCTGGATGTACATGTTCGTCTTGATACGCACGTTACTCATCGTAGTACGGCGGTCACAGAAGAAGATGTCGATATCGTACTGCTTGCCAACCACCAGTTTGCCACTCAGGCCCTCGAAATTGTCGAGGTCGACATAGCCCGGTGCAGCCAAGTGGGTACCACCAAGGTCCACAGCAATTTTGTTGTCAATGAACACCCAAATGTCATCGTCGCCGCGGAAGTTGAACTTGAGGCCCGGCTTCTGGGTAAACTTAGCATGGGATTCAAAGCAATAATGCTGGTTACGCAAGGCATTCCAACGAGGTACACCACCCGTATCGGTGGGAGTTTCTGTTCCAGACACATAGAAAGTCCAGTTCTTGGGAGCCTTATCTTGGCAGCTCCAACCAAAGCCGCAGGTGAATCCAGCGACGTTGGTCTTAAAGAAAGCGTCGGTACCGTCACCGTCAGCAAAGAGCCCCGTACAATCGTGGCCCTTAGTCCAACCAGGTCCGTTACAAATCAAATCAATTATCGGAGCACCTTCAGTCGGATCAACTTCGCGAAGTTCCGGACCATAGAAGATTGCACCTTCTGCAGCGCGCGGGGTACGAGCAGCCCTCACCGGCTGCTGAGACGGGTCAGCGGCCAGGATGATGGCATCACCAGTTTCATCCTGAGGGAATTGTACCGGATAAAAACCACCCGGAACCGCCAATCCTGCACTAGTGTAGAAGTCAGAATCGAATTCCCACTTTCCGTCATCGCTGCGGTGGAACGGCATGTTATAGCAGCTCTTTTCGTTCACACCCTGCGTGTAATTGAAAAGCATGTTGAAGTACTTTTCATCCATAAAGCACTTCGTACCATTACCCGACTTGTTCAAAGTAGGCTTTTTCATTTTCTGCGGAACATTCGGATCAAGCGTCGGATTGACAATGTTTGGCGTTACACCCACACAGTCATAAATGGCACTAAGAGCAGTAGCCGCATTGGCTCCAGCCGCAGCATTAGACTGGTTCACTTTCTGGCAACCATCATTGGATTTACCAGCACCATCCGCATAGCAAGAGAAAGACGGGTGCAAGTCAGCATCGGTATCGTAAATGATAGCGGCCATGGTATATTCGCACGTACCTTCGATGCCATCCACTTCTGCAGCGGTATAGTAGAAACCATCGTCGTTGGTCTTCTGGTCTTCGTCCGGCACAAAGAACAGGGTGTCTTGACCGGCAGCCGCCATGTAGTCAAAAGTCATGTTCAGGGGAATCGGAGTCGCGGTATCTTCGGCATTTCCGAACAAGCCGATCATGTCCGTTCGTTCGTCATCGTCATCGCGGAAGAGCACCACATTGTCGGTGATCGTTTCATTAAAGAACACATAGGAATACCAACCGCACATATCGGCAACGGCAGTCATGGGCTTACCGGTCTGGCCGCCATCCAAGCTTAGCATGGGAACCGACGACATCCAGTCTTCCATGTCGGGCGGAATCATCACAAAGAAATACTTGGCATTAGGAGGATCCTTCGTAAAGACGGTCTTACCCGGAGTCGTGGGATCTTCATAAATATAAAGAGTACCAGAAGCAAGGTCTGCACAAGTGAAAGCGTTTTCGGAGGTGCTCTCATTATTCGCAATATCATAGTTTTGGCGGTCAATCCACTGTGCCGGATAATGAGTTCCCGCACTGTTGACGCGGAAAGTCGTTCCCTGACCAACGGTGGCAGCCTTGGCTTCGTACCAGCCGGATGTGCCTACGGACAAAACAGGGAACATACCACCTGCTTCTAGAGTCACCTTCGTCCAGGTCTTCGGAACCTGAATATATATGGTACCTTCACATCCAAGTGCGAAAGCGTTCTGCACTCCAGCAAAGAACAGACAGGCACCCAAAGCCCACTTCCACAGGGAGATCTTAGAGTTTTTCATCATTTTTGTTTCCATCGATGATTTTCCTACCAAACAGCATAACAAAAAGACCGGCCTTTTTGAAATGCCACATACCGCCCTCAAATTTATTCTTTTTAAACGAAAAATGCCAACTCTTTTTGTAATTTTTGATAAAAATACCGTTCATTTTTGTAAACAAACAGTGAATAGACGAACCAAAGTGCGAAAAATCACAGTACAGCGGCGTTTTTTGTAAATAAAAGGTTTCAAACAACGCTTTTGCGGGTTCATCACCCCCAAAATAGGTCATCCCTCACAAGTGCCGGACACTCCATCGCAAGAATTTTAGTTTTCCCCACTATTTACTACATTATAAGTAACACGGAGTTGCACCATGCAGGATATGGATAGAACAATTGCTAGCGGAAACACCATCAAGCTTCCCGTCGCACCGATGCGACCGCATCTAATCGTCCTTTATCCGCAGAACCAGTTCAAGCAGGTTCCTCTCGAAAAGGGTACCGTCATTCTCGGTCGCGGTCAGGACGCAGACATCCGCCTTGACGACGAACTGGTAAGCCGCAGGCACTGCGCCGTCACCTTCGATGGGCTAGACGTGACCGTCAAGGACCTGGGCAGCACCAACGGCACCTTCGTAGACGGTTCCCCCATCGCCGAAAGCAAGCTCGAAGACCACAACCGCCTGCAAATCGGCAAGATGGTGCTCAAGGTCGACTTCAAGGACGCGAGCGAAGAGGCTTTCGACCGCGAACTCTACGAAGCGGCCACCATGGACCCGCTCACCAAGATTAGCAACCGCCGCACTTTTATGGACAGGAGCCTGGGCGAGCTCGCACTTGCCCGCCGCAACAATTATTATGTACACGCTATCATGGTCGACGCAGACCATTTCAAGCACGTGAACGACACCTGGGGCCACCAATGCGGAGATATGGTGCTTAAGGAAATCGCCCGCATTCTAAAAGAAGAAAAGCGCGAATCCGACCTGCTCGCCCGCTACGGAGGCGAGGAATTCGTGCTGCTATTCAGCGGAATTGGCATCGAAGACGCCAAGAAAAGCGCCGAGCGCCTGCGCAGCGCGGTAGAACGGCACCGTTTCTCGTGGAAGGACACTGTCATTCCCGTGACCATTTCCCTTGGGCTTGCAAGCCGCCAGGGCGAAAAAATCGGCAAAATCGAGGAACTTATCGCCGAATGCGACAAGCTGCTCTATGTCGCCAAAGAGGGCGGCAGAAACCGAGTAGCCTTTTAAATTGTAAAGAAAATTTCTAAATTTGGCGCCGAAATGTCGAGTTTGAATTCCGAGCGCCTCAATTCTTTTGGAACCGCAAGCATCCCCAAGCTGGTGCTGCAGTTTTCCGTCCCCGCCATCATCAGTATGCTGGTAAACGCCCTCTACAATGTAGTGGACCGTTTCTTCGTGGGGCAGGGAGTCGGCAGCCTCGGCATCGCAGGCATCACGCTGTGCTTTCCGATTTGCCTATTTATAATGGCGATGTCGATGATGGTGGGCGTAGGCGGAAACACACTCTTCGCCATCCGCCTCGGGCAAAAGAAGTACATCCAGGCAAGCATCATCCTGAACAATTCCTTCTCGCTTTTGATCCTGATGGCAATCGGCACGTTTACGCTCGGTGAAATTTTCATGGTGCCGCTCCTTAAGCTGTTCGGAGCTAGCGAGCAGACTCTCCCCGTGGCAAGCAGCTACATGCGCATACTCCTATGCGGCGCAGTGTTCCAGACTATCGCTCCGGGCATGAACCACTTCATCCGCAGCATGGGGCACCCGAAAACGGCGATGTTCCGCGAAATCATCGGCGCCGTCACGAACATTATCCTCGACTGGATTTTCATCATGAAGTTCCACTGGGGAATCGAAGGCGCCGCCTGGGCAACCATCACATCGCAGCTGGTCGCGTCCGCACTTATCACGCAGTTCTTTGTCAAGAAGTCGTCGCCCATCAAGATACGCTGGCGGCACATGAAGCTTAGGCTTCCCTACGTCCGCAAAATCTACATTCTCGGTCTCCCGCCTTCCGTGATGCAGGTTTGCAACAGCCTGATGAACGCGATTCTTGCATGGAGCCTCACCACCTACGGAAACATCAGCGTAAAGTCCACCGGAGTGCTTTCAGGTGGCGACATGGCGATTTCGGCATTCGGCATCACCAACAGCATCGTCTGCATTGTAATTCTTCCGCTGCTTGGATTTGTGCACGGCACGCAGCCAATCATCGGCTACAATTACGGAGCACGCCTCAACGCCCGCGTCAAGGAGACGCTCAAGTTCACGTTCATCTACGCGGGCAGCTTTATGTTTATCACATGGGCGATCCTCATGTGGCAAGCAGAGGCATTCGTGGCACCGTTTGCTCCGAACGATCCTGAGCTCATCAAGCTTTCCGCCTGGGCGATGCGCATTTTCGCCGCAGCATTCTTCATGATTCCCTTCGGCATGGTTTCCGGCAACTTTTTCCAGGGTACAGGAAAGGCGTTCAGAGCCATGTTCCTGAACGCCTGCCGTCAAGTGATTCTACTAATTCCCTTCCTGCTCATCCTTCCGCATTTCTTTGAGCTGAAGGGCGTGTTCATGGCGCAGCCCATTGCAGACACCGGAGCCGCCATCATCGGGCTTGCCATGCTTTGGCATGAACTGAAGAAGCTGAAGTAGCAGAGATACTTGTACATTTTTTATTTTGTCTATGCAAGCACTCAATTGGAGGTGATGATGGATATCGAGTATCTGTTACTGTTACAGAATTTTAGGAACGCGATCAACGACGCACTCACACCGTTCCTAGAAATGATTTCACTTTATGCAATTACTACCCTGTGCATCGTTCCCGCATTCGTGTACTGGTGCGTAAGCAAGCGCATGGGACTTTTCACCTTTACGGCATGGTCGATCACGACAGCCTTCAACGCAACGCTCAAGCTGACCGTCTGCGCCTACCGTCCCTGGATTCGCGACGCGAGAATCCTCCCCGCAGGAGACGCCATCGCCACGGCGGGCGGTTACTCATTCCCCAGCGGACACACGACTACGGCAACGCCCATTTACGGAAGCTTCGCGGCAAATCTCTGGAAGCGCATGCGCTTCGCCGCCTTCATCTGCATCGCGGGCATTCTTCTGACCGGATTCTCTCGCAACTACCTGGGCGTTCACACGCCGCAAGACGTGTTGGTGGGACTTGCTGAAAGTTGCCTTTTCATCTTTGCGACCATCAAGATTTTCAAGTACCTCGACGCGCACCCCGAAAAGGAAAAATGGTTCCTGCTTGCCGGATTCGTCATCGGCTGGATTCTCCTCGCCTACGTCACTTTCAAGCCCTACCATGTAGACTATGTGAACGGGAAAATTCTCGTAGACCCGCAACGCATGATGATCGACGCCTACGGCGACATCGGTCAGCTGATATTCTTCTGCGTCGCTCGATTTATCGACAAGACCTGGATTAAGTTTAAAGCCGAGTTCAACAAGAAAAACGTCGCCTACGGAATTATCGGCGCTGTTCTTCTGTTCTTTATCATCAGTCTCGCCAGTGGACACGGTTCTTCGACCGCATCGGCACAGGCACAGCAGTGGGGCAAGTTCGCCGCACGCGGTTTCCTGATTTTCTACGTCATGGTATTGTGGCCGTTGGTGATGAAGCTCTTGAATAAGAAAAGCCGGGGCTAGCCCGGCATGACAAATGCAGATTAGCCGTTCATAGACGCTAGAAACTTCCGCCGAGATTTTCGAGGGAGTCAATAATCACGACGCAGTCCTTGGAAACATTGCGCATCACAAAACGCATCATGTCCAGGGGAATAGCCACGCATCCACCCGTATAGGGCTTGCGATCGCCAAACACGTGCAGGAAAATCGCAGAACCCTTGCCCGGTTCGCCTTTTGCATTGTAGCTGATATTCAGGCAATACTGGTAGTGAATCGGATAGTCGGCAATGCGTTCGCTTTTTTCCTTGTCCAAGTCGGGATAGTCCTTGAGGCTCACCAGTTCATTGTAGTGCATGCCCTTACGCTCATCGCCAGACCAGTAAGTATTGCTATCTGCCTTGGTGTATTCGAAAGCGGTTCCCGGGTCGTCGGAATTGCCGAAAGCCTTGTTGAAGGTGAACGTGCCCACGGGAGTCTTACCGTCGCCTTCCTTCGTTTTACCGAGACCGTTTTTGCCGATAAAGCCCGGGGTGGACATGATCATCTGCCACTTGCCCGACTTGTCTTTTTCGTGCATCGAAATCCACGCCGTGGTTCCCTCGTAGGCAGCCACCACGAATATCTGCTTGGCCGTATCGGCCACGAGCAGCTTCGTCACCCATTCCGGAGACGGTTCGGCGGTAAACACCTTCGTCTCAGGGAACTTCACTTCGGGAATACTGACCTCGACTGAGGAAGAGTCGTCGGAGCAGGCCGTAAACGCAGCCATGAGAGAAAGCAACGCAATGGAGAAAAGTTTTTTCATCTTAAACACCTCGAAGTCACCGAACTAATACAGCTTCTTCATGTCGGTGAGTTCGCCACCCTTTTCGTGGAAAAGAACGAGCGAGCCGCCCTGAAGTTTCTTGAAGAGGGCCGTAAGCTTTGCAACGGCGTCAGCCTCCTCAAAGCCAATTTCATTGTAAGCGGTTTCGCCAATGACGATCCCCACATTGACCATGTCGGGAGATTTGCGGCGCAGGTAGTTGAGGAAGTCTTCATCGTTGTTGAGAATATCCGTCGCCGTAGGCTTTTCGAGTTCCGCCGGATCGCGGGTACTCACCAGAAGCGGGTACATGTTGTCGGCGATGGCCTGTTTGGAATTCAGGTAGAAAGTGTTCCCTACAAACAAGCTAATGGAATCGTTCAGCACCTGGCGCACTTCCACCATGATATCGCTCTGGGAGGACGCTTCCTGAATTTCAAGTTTAGACGGACCACAGGCCATCAAGGCAAGCGACACGACCGACAGAACCGCAAGGGCAAATTTTTTCATTGTAGACCTCTTTGTTTTCTAGCAAAGATATACTTTTTTTGAGCAAATGAGCAAAAAATTTATCTTGAACCCGCAATTTTAGTGTTTTTTTGGCTTTTTCGGCACAAACTACTTGTGCAGAATGTGGAGCGCACGGTCGATCAGTTCGGGTTTCAATCCGAAAATGCGGCTCAGGGTTTCTACGCGGGCAGACTCTTCAATCTTTTCGATACGGGAGCCATTGGCGTCGCGGGTCACAAGATTTCCCTTTTGGTAATAGTACTGCACTCCCCGTTCGCGGTCAAGACGGTTCAGCACCGGGTAGGTCATCATCTCACGGTAAAAGCTTTCGTTCCAGTGCTGCTTGAACTCTTCTACAGATACGCCTTCGACGGGGTATTCGAAGCGGAGTTTCATCGGGCCCCCGGCACCGCCCGTCCATAGTTCCATGCTCGATGCATCGGGCCGCACTAGGCGCACGCTGTTGGGAACGAGCGGGAAAAACGCTTCGCCCGTACCGAACGGCGGCGGGAGCGGAATCGGAAGCGGATCAAAAATCAAGTAGCCGGGATCAAAGAGATATTCGGCTTTTTGGATTGCCGCGCCTTCGGCTCGCAATGACGAATCTGTATCGTCCGGCAGGATCAAGGCGCAATGGATGTTCTTCTCTTTACGCTTGTGGCCCATCACCAGGCGAGGGCTTAGTCCCATGTCACGGAACACCTGGTACAGGTGCCAAGTCATGCTGAAGCAGGTGCCGCCACCCATCCACGCATCGACATCGTTCTGAAAGCTGTCGTCAAGCTTTTGTGCAGCGGTAGAACTCCCCGTCGATTCCAGGCGAATGATTTTCGTCAGGTTCTCGTAGGTGACTTTGGACAACTTATCGCAGGTGTCCTGAATTTTTTTCCACTGTTCGGGGAGCATGTTGTAAAGATAAAAAAACTAGAGCAAAAGCATCATGCCGTCGACGCCGAGAACGGTGAGGCATGCCACCACGGCAACGCCCACAAGGCCACGACCAAGGAGCGATGCGACGACTGCCGCCACTAGGGCACACGCCCCCGAAAGCATGCTGTTCGTCGAATAGAAAATCGCAGGCACGGTCATTGCAGCAAGCACCGTGTAGGGCACATACGAAAGGAACGAACGCCAGAAGCGGCTCTTGATTTTTCCCTTGAGAAGAATAAACGGAACGGCGCGCAACAGGTAGGTAACGCCCGACATCACGAGCAAGAACAGAGCGTAATCTTTCAGATTCATGCTTCCTCCTTGCAGGTTCTGTCATCCGTTTCATCTAAATCCTTTATCGGGAAAAAGGCTGCGCCAAGGAGCGATGCCACCAGGGCGCAGATGATGATCGCAAAGCCGACCGTGACGCCGCTAAGGGCGGGCACATACTTGAACGCAAAGCTGCACGCAATCGCAATAAGCACCGCAATGAGCGTCGGACGATGCACCTTCATTTGCGGGACAACAATCGCTACGAACATTCCGTAAAGGGCGACCCCCAGGGCGTTCGTCACAATCGCCGGAAGAATTTCACCACAAATAGCACCGCACATCGTTCCCGAAGACCAGCCAATGTACGGGAGCACCATGAGCCCCGCAAAATAACGCGCCGTCACAGGTTCAGTTTGGCTTACCGCAAGGGCGTAGATTTCATCGGTAATGCCTGTCGCAAGAAGCAGACGCTTGAACAAGCCAAAATTCGGCGCCACCTTCTGCGACAAGGATATCGCCATCAGGCTGTAGCGCAAGTTAATAAAGAATGTGGCAATCGCCATTTCGATGAATGTGCCAGCGGCATCGGACATGATCTGGAGCCCCGCGAACTGCCCCGCCGAAGTAAGGTTCGTCATCGAGATAAAGGTGACCAGAGGCCAACTCAACAACTTGGAGCCGGCGATTCCAAATGAAAATGACACGGCAAAGTAGCCGAGACCAATCGGGAGACCGTCCTTGACACCGTTAGAAAATTTCATGCGACAAATATAGAAAAAATCAACAGCAGAATTATGCAAATATGCAAATTTATGCAAAAATTGTAAACAGGTCTAGAGAAATGAGCACCAAAAAGGAAAATGCCCGACATCATGCCGGGCACATCTCAACGTTCGAGTTACGAAAGATTACTTCACCACGATTCTTGCAGAACGCACGGCGCCGTCGGTTGCGATACGCACAAGGTAGGAGCCTTGCGGCAACTGGCCAAGATCAAAGGTGCCGGAACCTGCAACATGGTCGCGGTAGGTCACAATCAGGTTACCCATCATGTCGAAGACCTGCACGCGAACGGCAGAAGATTTCGACAGAGCGACCGTGAGCTTGTTGTCGGTAAAGCCGAACTTGAATGCGTTCGCCGCGGCAAAGACGCTGGTCGTGCCTTCGCTGCTGCTCGATTCATCCACACTGCTACTGGATTCTTCAGCGGAGCTAGACGATTCCGCAGCGCTGCTGCTGGACTGAGAAGAACTTGAAATTTCCGGCTCGGAGACATTCAAGACAATGGAATAGACCGTGCCGCGAATGGTCACCTTTTCTGTATAGGTTCCCGGCTGGACATGCTCCGGAACGGTACCCGTGACAGTGAACTTGCCATCGATGATGTCGCTGAAATCCAAGTAGTACATGCCCCAGTTGCGCGTATACGAATCCACATTTTCAAATGTGATCGGTTCGATTTCGCCACCCACCACAGGGGATTGCTGGATTTCGCCCGTCACGACCACCTGAATTCCTTCAGAGGAGCTACTCGATTCTTCGGAGCTAGAGCTCGTTTCTTCAGAACTGCTAGAGGCTTCGCTACTGCTAGAAACTTCAGGTTCAGAGCTAGAGGATTCGGGTTCTTCGGAGCTAGACGATTTTTCGCTGCTGCTCGATTCTTCTGCGCTGGAGCTGGAAGCTTCGGAACTGGAGCTTAGCTCTTCGCTAGAAGAAGACGCCTCGGAACTAGAGCTGATCTCTTCGCTTGAACTCGATTCCGCTTCGGAAGAGCTGCTCGCTTCGCTGCTACTAGACTCAGCCTCAGAAGAACTGCTCGTCTCGCTGCTGCTAGAAACTTCAATCTCGGAGCTAGAGGACGCAGGTTCCTCGGAACTCGACGATTCCGGTTCTTCGGAGCTCGACGATTCTTCGCTACTGCTAGACTCTTCTTCGCTGGAGCTGGAAGTTTCGGAGCTCGAAGATTCCTCGGAGCTAGAACTAATCTCTTCGCTAGAGGAGCTTGCCTCGCTCGAAGAGGATGTCTCGCTGCTGCTCGACACTTCTACACTAGAACTCGATTCTTCAGAACTGCTAGAAGTTTCACTGCTGCTAGAAACTTCAATCTCGGAGCTAGAGGACTCGGGTTCTTCGGAGCTCGACGATTCCGATTCTTCGGAGCTCGAAGACTGTGTCACCGTAATCCGCCCTGTCGTAGAAGTGTTGTTGTCTATACCCGTCACATCAACCGTAAAGACATACTCCTGTGCCGCAGCATCCACATCAACTCGTCCGAATATTTTGAACACCTTCGCATTTTCATCGAGCACCGCATCAAGTCCTGAAGGCAATCCCGACACTTCAGCACTTTCCAAATTCTCGTACCTATAGACAATCGGTTCTATCGTATCCCCCGCCATCACGGTCTGCACCGAGTCGCCACCAGCAAGCACAAACCTCGTTTCCTTGGACTTGTGCTTCACAATAATCTTGATACTAGCAGAATCATCATTGTCAGCGCCGTACACATTTACCTTCACCGTATACTCACTGTCGCGGAGATTTTCATCTACCGCACCACGAATCGTGAGAGTCTTATTCGTCTTGTCCTTATAGATGTTGATTTCTCCACTGGGTAGTCCTTCAACAGAGGCCGAAGTCATATTGGCATACTTGAACACGACCGGAACCACTTCGGAGCCCGCCATCACGGTCTGCTCGGCAGGGCCTTCCACAAGTTCAATGGTCGTCATCGCGGGCTTGTGTTTCACCACAATCTTGCCTGTCACTTCCGTATCCGAGTCAATGCCCGTTACAGAGATCGTGTAAGTCCATGTCGAATCCGAAAGGCCTTCGGCAACCCTGCCCGAGAGCGTGTAGGTTTTCGCCTTTTCATCAAAGTCGGCTTGAATTCCTTTCGGAAGGTTTGTCGCCTTGGCCGCCTTGATGTTTTCATACCTGTAGACAATTGGCTGTATGGTATCGCCTGCCGTCACTGTTTGCGCGGCATTGTCACTAATGAGCGTAAACACAGGCACAACAGGCTTATGAGACACGATAATCTTTACAGAGACAGACGCATCGTTATCGGCGCCAGTCACATTTATCGTCACAATGTATTCTTTATCTTGCAGAGAATCTGCAACGGTTCCAGAAATCACCACAATCTCTTTCGTCTCATCAATTTCGGATGAGATCCCCGCAGGAATACCATCCACCTTGACGGATTTTGCATTGGCATAGCTAAACACCAGTGTTTCAATCTTATCGCCCGCAGTCACCGTTTGATCAGCAGAACCCTCGGTAAGCGTCACCGTCGTTGTCTTCGGCTGATGTTTTACGACAATATTCGCTGTTGCAGAAGCATTGTTATCCGGGCCAACAACATCCACTGTCACCGTGTATGTACTGTCCGAAAGCGCCGAATCTACCTCGCCAGAAACAGTCACCATCTGTTTTTCCTTATCCACCACAGCCGAAAGACCCTTAGGGAATCCATAGGTGGCAATAGAATCCGCGTGTTCATACTTGAACACGAGCGATTCAATCTTATTGCCCGCAGTCACCGTCTGTTCAGCAGAACCCCCGGCAAGCGTCACCGTCGTCGTCACCGGCTTATGCTTCACGATAATTTTACCCGTTACAACAAGGCTCGTATCAGATCCATGCGCCGTAATGGTGTAGTCATACTCATGGTCTGTAAGAGTATCAGCAACCGCCCCGACAATCGCATAAGTCGTTGACGTATCGTCCGTCACCAGTTTCAACCCCTGCGGAACACCACTTAATTCAGCTCTCACCACATTTGCATATTCATAGACAATCGGTCGAATTGCATTGCCCGCCGTCACCGTTTGCGAGTCATTGTTACTAATGAGCGTAAATACAGGCACAACAGGCTTATGCTTCACCACAATTTTTGCACTTGCAGAGGCATTATTATCAGGGCCATACGCATTCACGGTAATCTCGTATTCTTTATCGAGAAGTGCAGCAGAAAGTGTTCCAGAAATCGTCACCGTCCGTTTGGCATTATCCAATTCAGACGAAATTCCTTCTGGAAGTCCAAGCGTCATGACAGAATCAATGCTTGCGCACTGGAATACTAGCGTCTCTATCTTCTCGCCAGCCGTTACCGTCTGTTCGGTCTTGCCACTGACAAGGGAAACGGTCGTTGTCACCGGCTTGTGCTTCACCGTAATCTTTCCGGATACTACCGTATCAGAATCAACCCCTTCCACCGAAAGCGTGTAGTCATATTCATAATCTGTGAGTGAATCTGCAACTGTACCAGAAATCGTATAGGTCTTAGCATTTTCATCCTTTGCGACATTCAAGCCCTGAGGAAGACCTGCAGCAACCACTCGTTTAATGTTAGTATACTGGTAAACAATCGGCTCAACCGCATTGCCCGCAGTTACCGTCTGATTTGCATTGTTTGTAGTCAGCGTAAATGTCGGAGCAACCGCCTTATGTCTCACCGTAACCCACAGGGTATCGGTTGCATCATTATCTACACCAGTTGCAAGCAAAGCAACAAAATACTTTCCTTCACTAAGCGACGAACTCACCGTACCGGAAATTGTCACTAACGAATTATTCTGATCAGGAGCATAATTAAGATTAATCGAGCGAGCAACACTAAGGGATTTTATATTGGCATATTTGATTACAACCGGAACGATATCGTCGCCCGGATACACTTCCTGATTCAAACTTCCACTCACCAGCTGCAGAGTCGTTGTCACCGGCTTGTGCTTCACCGTAATTTTACCAGACACCTCTTCCTTAGTCGAATCGACCCCTGTAATCACAAGTTTATAGTTATAGGTGCTGTCCATCAGAGACTCGTTGACGGAGCCTGAAATCGTATAGGTCTTGGTACTTTCATTATAGGAGCCATTCACCCCTCTCGGGAAACCCGACGGCTTTATCGATGTGAAGTTTTCGCACTTGTAGACAATCGACCCAATGGAATCGCCTGCAGTCACCGTCTGATTTGCGTTGCCGCTCTTCAGTTCGACAGCAAGCTTCAGGTCTTCCTGGCTAGATGAAGAAATCGAGATGGCGTGGGTCGATGTAAAATTGTAATAGCTTTGGTCCGGGTCCTGGATGGTAAGGCCAATGACCCCATCCTGGATTCGCATTCCCAGCGTATCCACAGAAAGCCATTCCTTATAGTCGTCATTACTGCCGCCGCCGACACCATAGCCATCATCGGCAATAATTTTCTTGCCACCCATGGCAGCACTTGCACCTGCCCAAGTAAGCATATTGTTATTGTCGTTACGGATTCGGCTCTGGTTACCCTGGGTGCGGCCACCCGAAGTAAACAGGTAGTCCACCTTGCTCTTGTCAAAATGACTGTACCACGTCTTGATATCGTCGTTCAACCAGGGCGAGATGTCCACGGCAATTTTTGCATTCGGCAACGCGGACTTGATGGTACTCACAATGCTGTTGAAATAGTAGCCAGTAAGGGAATCGTCCGGAATGCCGCCCCCCACTTGTTCAAAGCGGCCTTCGCGAGCGTCTCCCGAAACGGAATACTGGAAAAAGTCAGGCTCAATCAGCCAGACGGTCGTTCCGACCGTTCCATTTTTTTTAAAATCGTTTGCAATTCCCTGAGCGTAAGAACGATAGCGAGAAAGGATGTTCGTCCAGCTCGTACGAATCGTCTGCGCTCCGTTGGTGCAATGGTTCGGGAAACCCACATCGCAATCGGAAAAGCCCTGGTCCTTGTCGTATTCCGCAATCACATAGGCATAAATGACCGGGGTCAGATTCGTTTCCCTGCAAACCCTGACCATTTCACCTTCCCAATAGGTATTATAGGACTCGTTGTCACCAAGCCAAATGGCAAGGTGCGAAAGTCCCTTACCGGAAACGGAACTAGCATTAAGTCCCGAAGCCCACTGTCTTCCAAAATTGAAGTGGTCTTCGCTAAAGGCAGCGAACGAAGCTGTTGCCAAAAGCAGCAAGCAGAAAAGAAAGGCTATTTTATTTTTCATAACTACTAAAATAACTTTTTTGCATTCAAAAACCAGCCCCCGACAAGCAAAAAATCCTGGCTAGATGCCAGGATTTTTGTCTAACCATATGGAATTGGTGTTTTTTGCTAGAAATCGCCTATTACTTGATATTGATGTGACGAATCAGGTTATTCGAGCCCGAACGCACACGCACAATGTAATGACCCTGGTGCAGATCTTCAAGGCTTACGGACCCGCGCACCTGTCCAAAGCTCGCCACAGGACTGCCCTGCATATCAAAGACATTGACCTGCGCCTGTTCGACACCGCCAATATGGAGCATGCGGTTTTCAACCGTCAGCGATATCGGGCTAACGCGCTGAGCCATGGTGAACATAGCCTCGCTCGAAGACGTAGACGGATTGGTTTCTGAAGAACTCGATTTACCTTCCTGGCTGCTACTGGATACCGTAGCGGAGCTACTTTCGGCTGCTGTCACCGAGAGCTTGATTTCGTAAGGCTGATCGTTAATCATCAATGTTTCCGAGTATCCACCCGGCGGCAGATAGCCCGGCACCGTACCAGACACCGTGACCACATTTCCTGACTGAGCAAAATCCAAGAAATGGAGGTTCCAAGTGGCGCGACTAAAGGTTTGCACATTCTTGAATGTAATCGTTTCGAACAGACCATTCTGAGCGACAATCTGGTTCAAGGAACCTTCAACAGAGACATCCGTGTTCTCGCTGCTGGAAGACGAGCTGTTCGCCACGGAAGAACTGGACCTTGTCGAAGAACTGCTTGCGACACTGCTAGAAGACTTCGCAGAACTCGAAGAGGACTTTGCGGAAGAGCTGCTAGCCACAGAAGAACTGGACCTTGCCGAGGAACTGCTCGCGACACTGCTAGAAGACTTCGCGGAACTGGAGGACCTTGCGGAGCTGCTGGAAGCAACACTCGAAGAAGACTTTGCGGAAGAGCTGCTCGATGCCGGCGAAGGCACCGGCTTTATAGACCAGCCGCTGCAGCGCACATCGTCTACATACAGATAATTCTGGCTCGGCTGATCGCCCTTGACTTCCCAGGTGAGCTTCGCAATGCGCTTTTTGGAAAGACTCACCGGATCGGGCCAAGCCTCCTGAGCTAGCATATCCCAAGGAATCGTCACCGTCGTCCAGGTATTAGACGCAGACTTGTGAATCTGATGATAGCCGTAATCCAAGACTGCGGTATCTTCGGCCTTGAAGTTATGGGCAGCACCCTTATACTTGTAAGAAATCTGCGTACAAGCGGAAAGGTCGTATGCAGTCTGCTTCTCATTCAAGGCAAGTCCGAGCGCAACATAGGGGTCATACAAATTATCACCCTGCGAAAGCTTGATTCCGGTGATACCCGCCACATACTTGGTGGAGTTTCCTGCCTTGGAACCTGCGATAACGACATTGTAGCCACCGCGAGCTCCTTCGCCGTTTGTAATCGTGGAAGCACCCAGGTCGCCGTCATCAGTATAGGCGTACCATTCGCCACCGGTAAAGGTGTAGCTGTCACCATCTTCCACATCATCGATATAGTCGGTGTAACCAGTCGGCATCGAGCTCGAAGAGCTTGCAATGGAACTGCTGGAGCTAGGAGTGCCGCTGCACGCCGTATAGGTTTTATTGGCAAGACCGGCAAATACATTATCATTCACCCAGATGCCACTTGCAGAATAGTTCCAAGCCCCCTGTTCCGTGAAATAGGAAGCCGTTTCCTTCTTATTGGATACAGCCCAGTTTGCACCCGAAAGCTTATGCTTTTGCATCCAATCATACCAATCCTTGCTGCGTTCCTTGTACATGTTACCATTGCCACCCGGGCCGGAATTTCCCCATTCAGTCACAAACACGGAAAGTCCTGCATTCATCGCCGATACGGCATTGGCACCTTCTCGATTGGTTTCATGCTGACCCGCTTCATCGATACCGGCATAAAAGTGGAACGTGTAAGCCACATTCTTGTCGTTAATCGGAGCACGTGCCGCTTCGTTCGGGTACTGGTCATACGACCTGTTTCCCACCACAATCAGATTGTCGGAAAATTGGCGAATCGTCGAAACAATGGCATCGGCGTAGTTCTTGATTTCGTCCCAACTCTGCGATGTCGGCTCATTGAAAATTTCAAAAATGACATTATCCAACTTTCCATATTTTTCAGCCATGTAGTTGAAGAATACCTTTGCGCTGTCCACATTGCCAGACGCCTTGTGGCTATGGTAGTCGATAATCACATAGATATCGTTTGCAACCGCAGCCTGAACCACAGCATCCATCATCTTCTGATAGCTATCCTTCTTGTCTCTTGTAAAGTAGTTTCCGCTGCCCCACTCTTCATCGACCCCCATCGGGGCGCGAATCAACTGAATTCCCTGTTTTTCGACAAGACCCGTTACATAATCAGCGGTCCAAAAAGGAGCGCCCACATCACTTGCAATGCTCCAGAAAAGGCTCATGCCCTGCACGACTACTTCGGCACCATCAGTAACACCCTTACAGGCACCGTAAATCTGCCCCTTGCCGTTAGAATTCTTGCCTGCCTGCAGCTGACCATACTGGCTTACCGGACCGACCCGGTTTGCCGCGAAAGTCGTAGAAAAGAGACCCAGGGAAAGTACCGCAAGAGCAAACCATTTTCTGCTGAATTTGAGTTCCATACATCCTCTTCGAATTCAAATGTCCAAGACCAAATTTAGCTTTTGAGGTCCTATTTTCCACGTGATTTTAAGCACATAATTTTTTTATAAGGATACGGGCGTATACATAAAAGAACCGCCGGAATTAAATGTTCCGAATTCATAAAAGCGGGTTGTTTGAACAGCAAAAAAAGAACCCCTGCAATCATGCAGGGGTTCCAAAAATTCACGAGCGAAAACGGACTAGTTTTCGTTGTTGTGCATTTCCATCTGTTCGCGGTCCATCGTGTGCTGCAGGTATTCCTTGAAGTCACGGTCGATGTTCACACCGTCGAGGTCGAGGTCATCGTTTTCCAACACGAACACGGCGCTCGGGTTATCGAGCCAGCCCACCACGTCCACCTGGTCAAGTTTCATGGACTTGTCGCCCGCGGCCTGTGCAACATATTCAATCTTGGATTTCTGAACCCAGCCCTGTCCGCAAGGTCCCTTCACGAGAACTTCGGTGTCGCCGTCTTTCAGAATGGTAAGTTCATCATTGAAGCCCGCCGTGCAGACGACAGAACCGCCGTCCTTTTCCTTGGTCAGGTCAACGTCGCCCAACTTGGATTTCACTTTTTTGCCGGCACCGAAAGAGACGCCAACCAGCAAAGCGAGAGCAATAAAAAGCACCTTTTTCATATCTTTCCTCAGAAACAGGTTAAAAACTTAACAATGCAAGTAGGAATATACCTTTTATTTTTGACTTTCGTTAGGATTTCTTTTAAATTTTTGCTGTATGAAGAAGATTTTACTTGTTTTAGTCCTCATTTTGGCACTTTTGGGCACCATTCTTGGCTTAAATATTAAGTCCAGGCTGTCATCCCAGGCCCAAAACACCCAAACAGTCCTCCTGGAGATCCCCAAGGGGAGTTCCCCAGGCAAGGTTTTCCAGATTCTGAAGCAGAATGGAATTTGGACCGACGACCTCGCCTTCCGGTTGACCGTAAAAAAGATGGCACCGAATCTCAAGGCGGGCTGGTTTGAAATTCCCGGAGGGCTAACACTTCCGCAGGTGCTTTCGATTATCGAGGGCGGCAAGGTCGCCGTGCGCCGCGTGACGATTCCCGAAGGTCGCGCATCCTGGGAAATTCCCGACTATCTGAAAAAGTCCTTCCCCGAATTGAGCGAAGAGAAATGGAACAAGCTGGTCCAGGACCCGAAGTTCGCCCACTCACTCGGAGTAGACGCCAACTCGCTTGAAGGCTACCTGCTGCCCGACACCTACCCCTTCCCCATCGATGCCGACGAAGAAACCATTCTCAAGCAGATGGTTGCTGCGAACCTAAAGCTCCGCGACGAAATGGAAAAGAAGCCCGGCTCCATGTGGAATACGCTCGGTAACTGGCACAAGGTGCTCACCCTCGCAAGTGTCGTCGAAGAAGAAACGGGTATTCCCGAAGAGCGCCCCCTTATCGCAGGCGTGTTCCACAACAGACTCCGCATCGGCATGCCACTCGGAGCCGACCCCACGGTGAGGTTCATCTTCAAGAACCTGACCGGTCCCATCTACAAGAGCCAACTAAACAGCGACAGCCCCTACAACACCCGCAAATTTAAGGGACTGATGCCAGGCCCCATTTCGAACCCCGGCCGCAAAGCTATCGAAGCGGCGCTTTACCCGGCAGAGACCAAGGCGCTTTACTTTGTTGCAAAAGACGATGGGTCCATGACGCACTTCTTCAGCAGCAACCTTGCCGACCATAACAAGTACAAGGATGTCGCCGCGAAAAACCGCGGGGAATAGCGGCTAACGCCACACCACGCGGCGGTCGTAGGAGCCCTGCTTCAGCTGGATGTGCAGGTGTTCATTCGCAGTTCCGATGTCTTCGTGCAGGACCAGGAACCTGCTCCCCAATGCACTGGCAACTTGCTTCGCAAGGGCCTTGCGGGTCTGTAAGGAGCCAATGTCCTTGATGCGGAAGTCTACTGCCGCCCCCGAATAGTGCGCGGAACAGGCGGCATGGCCTTCGTAATCATTGCCACTCGTAATCACCGGCATAAAGTCATCATCACCCATAAACTCGTGATAGGCGCCTACCACCACCAAGATGGCAGAGTCTAGCTCCGGGCGGAGCGTTTCGAGATTCACCCCCGGCTTCTGGAGAGTCAGGGATTCCACCTCTTCGTGGATTTCCTGCTGCAAGGCATCCCGTTGCCTATAGACGACGTCCATAACTTTCTGGACACGCTTCTCCGAAACATCGAGAGCCCTTTTATGCTCGACCTGACCTCCAAAGAGCAACCAGCCCACAAACAATACCGCTCCGATGCCCAAAATCAAGGGCAAATGGGAAATGATTAGACCCACGACCCCTGCAACTAGGGTAATGACGACCAGCGCCACGATAACCGTTACGATAATGTCAGACATAGCACCTCGCTTTAAGCTCTGAACCCGCTTTAGATTCCGTTCTCTTTATATATCGGATTTCGCATACTATTTGGATAGGACATTTCTGTTTTTTTTGATTTTTTCTTTTGCACCCACTTTTCCGCTCACTTCTGTATACAGAAAATTTTTTTCGACCCCTAGCATTCATGCACCCGCATTTCTAAAATTGGCGCGTATGCAAGTGCAAGTCAAGGACCGTTCCTTATTAAGCCTTTCATGGCCCCTTTTCATCACCTTTGGCATCGCAACATGTCAGCCGATGATGGACAGCTGGTTCCTGTCGCGCACTTCCGAAGCGGCGGCCGCGGGCGTGGGCTCCCTGATGCCCGTCCTGGGCGCCCTCTTCATGGCCATCCAGGCTTTCGCCCAGGCAGGGGCGAGCATCGCCTCGCAGTTTATCGGTGCAGAACGCCCCAGGCAAGCGGGCACCACCCAGACCATGGTCCTGCTCGGAAGCCTTATGCTCGGAATCGCCATCACCCTGATTGTCATCCCGCTTGCCGACCAGATTGTCGGCTGGATGGGACTTACCGGCGATGCCGCCCGTCACGCCCGCGACTTTCTGCACATCGTCGCCATAGGGTTCGCCTTCCGCGCCCTGCAATCGACGCTTACGGCACTCATCGCCACCCACGGGCTCACCACCTGGAACCTCCTCGGAAACATCGTTACCATCATCTCGAACGCCGCGATGAACGTCGTCTTCTTGAACGGCTACCTGGGACTCCCGCAGATGGGCGTCAAGGGAGTGGCACTCGCCACCATGCTTTCGTGGCTCATCTCTTCGACCATCTTGTACTTTATCCTACGATTCAAGGTTCACCATAAAATCCGCAGCACCGACTTCAAGCGTTCCCGCGTCATTTTGCCCGATTGGATTCGCATCGGTTTCCCCGCCGCAGTCGAACCCGTGAGCTTCCAAATTTTCCAGGTGGTTCTCACCGCTATCGTCGTCCATCTGGGCATCACCGCCATGACCGCCCGCATCTTCAGTGCGAACTTTGCGATGCTCGCCGTCATCTTGAGCGTGGGGCTCAGCTGCGGAAACCAAATCCTGGTGGCGCACCTCGTCGGCGCCCACGACTTCAACAAGGCAAACCGTAGGCTTCACCAGAGCCTTATCGCCGGCAGCTCTAGCGGATTAATCGTTGCAGTCTTCGTCGCACTCTTCGGAACCCAGCTACTTTCGCTGTATACAAACGACCCCGAAGTCATTCGTCTCGGCAAGCTCTGCCTCTGGTGCGACGTTTTCTTGCAGCCATTCAAAGCCGCCAACATGGTCATCACATCTGCGCTCCGTGCTTCCGGGGACTCCAAGTTCCCAGCCATCGTAGGGTCCGCCATGATGTGGACATGCGGTCTCGGTACGGCGCTCCTGCTCGCCTTCGGGCTTGAACTTGGGCTCGTTGGTATTTGGCTCGGCATGGCTTCCGACGAATTTTACCGTTCCATCGTCAACTATATCCGTTGGCGCAGCGGTAAATGGCAGAAATACGGCGTCGTCTAGCGCTGATTTCGTCACGCTTTTTTGCATGCCCCTTTTCTTTTCTAATTTATCATTGTATATTATACGGGTATGCTCAACAAGTTCGCATATAGGACGATTTGTAAACAGCAGGCGCCAGGATTCCTGGTCGCCCTTCTTGTCGTTTGCTTCGCCGCCATTTCCTGGGCACAGGACATCGACAAGCCCGTGAACGATGTCGATGTTTTCCGCCCAGAAAAGCGCGACACCAAAGTTGAGCTGGTTGATTCGACCAAAAGCAATTCCGTCACCTTGAACGTGGACATCTTCGCCGACGGTATTATCGGTTCATACTACATCTTGTGGGACGAAGTAGACCTTTCCGAAGACATCAAGAAGATGATGACCACCCGCGACTTCGCCCGCGACGAGTTCTTTATGCAGAATATCGACCGTGAACAGTTCGAGCAGGAACGATTGCTGCAGCTGTTCGAAGACAAGAAGAAAGAATACTTCGCCGTCTTCCCCGAAGAAGCCCTGAAGATGCTTGAAGACGAAGAGAAAGACAAGTAAGAAAATTCAGGATCCGTTTCGCGGAATTCAGAATTGTCCATGTTCTCTAAAGAAAAAAATTTGAACGACTGGCATCTTTGCGGTTTCGGGAACGCCCCCGCAACCCTTTTCCAAAGTCTTGAAAGTACACACAGCCTCATGAAGGCCCGTGCCGCAGCCGGAGAAATTCTCCCTGGCACATTGATCGTTGCCGACACCCAAACAGCAGGTCGTGGCAGGCACGAACGCACCTGGGCTTCCCCGGCAGGGCTCAACCTCTACTTCAACATCCTGATTCCTCTCGACGGGATTCCTCTCGTTTCTGCACCGCAAATCACGCAAGTTGCAGCACTTACCTTTGCCGAAGTGTTCAAGGGACTGCAAGACGACGCCAACGCGCAAGGCAAAGGAAATCAGAGCATCGGAAAAGTCACTGTCAAATGGCCCAACGACATCCTCTGCGGAAAGCACAAGTTCTGCGGAATTTTGGCGGAACTCGTTCATATCCCATCGGAGCAAGGCTCCCCGAAGTCCTGCATCAGCATGGGCGTAGGAATCAACGTCAATAGTAGCGCCCTCGACTATGCCCACCTAGGGCGAGCCGTTACGACTCTCAAGGATATCTGCGGAGAACGCATCAACCGCGAAAAACTTTTGCAAGCCCTTATCGGAAATCTCGAACGCGCTATCGGACAGTTCCGCGCCTTCGGAATACGCCCCTGGGTAAGCGCCTGGCGAAAAATGGACCAGTTCATCGGCGCCCGCGGAACTATCGTCATAAATGCACACTGCACCGACAACAATCGCGAAAGCGGCGAAGGCTCCGTCAAAAAAACAGGCACCATCTGTGACATGCAAGATGACGGAAGTCTGCTGTTTAAATGCGACGACGGTACGACCGAAACGGTGTACAGCGCCGACCTAGAAATTTAAGTATAGATACTGCGGTTTCTAACGAAGAGACCAGCGCATGCGCGTCACTTTCTTCTTGTCTTGAAATACAAGCTTCCAGTGAGCGCAATGGCAAGCACCACGATCATCGCGGTGAGCCCCAAGTCGGCGAGGTTCTTGTATTCGCCCGCATAACCCGATTCGATGAGCATGATAAGCACGAGTGCAATGGCAGCGGCAGTAGCCCCCATGCGTTCGAACATTTTGATCTTTTCTTCGGTACCGAAGGGTCTGTTAGTAAAGGGCATCGACATTACCTCCCGCGCAAATCCATACGATGAGTCCTATCATCACCAGCACACTAATGGCGACATTCGCCAAGAAAAAATCCCTATTCATGGCATCGAGGTCATCCGATTTGCGGAATAAATGGATGTAGAGGATTGCAGCAGTCATAAGACCGGTCACCACCCACCAAGGAATACCCATATTCCAAAAGACACCGAACGCCACACACAAAGCAAGCATTGCGACATGGCTCCAGAACGCTATCTGCAGAGCGCGTTTACGACCAAAGCGGGCAGGCACCGAATGGAGTCCCATCTCCCGGTCGATTTCTTCATCCTGCGTCGCGTAGATGATATCGAATCCGCCCATCCAAAGCATCAGAATCACGAGCAAAAAAATCGGGAACACGGCAAACTCGCCGCGGATTGCAATCCAGGCACCGAGTGGGCTCATGCCGATGGCAAAGCCCAGGAACCAATGACAAAGCCAGCTGAAGCGTTTCCAGTACGAATAAGACAGAAGCAAGAGCCACACCGGCAAGGCGAGCAAACCGGCAAGCGGCTTAAGCAGCGCAGCAAAGGCGACAAACAGAATTCCGTTTACCGCAAGGAAGGCAACGACCGAAGCCTTGCTCAAACGACCCGCCGGCAAGTGCCGCTTTGCGGTACGCGGATTCTTCGCATCGATGTCCGCATCGGCAATGCGATTGAAGCTCATGGCACTGTTGCGGGCAGTCACCATGCAGCCCACAATCAAAACCACAATCTTGACAATCTCTGCAGCATCCATGCCGCGGAAGCCATCCGCAGCCACCCACATGGCACCTATCGCAAAAGGCATCGCGAACAGCGAATGGCTAAAGCGCACCATGTGCCCAAATTCAAGAATTTTCTTTAGCATCTAGAACCATCCCATGGCCTCACAATTTCAGCGCCTTCCGGAAGAGCCTTCAAGTGAGCCAAGACCTTTGCAACCACCGTATCCGCAAGTTCTTCTATCGTTGCGGGCTTGTCGTAAAAATGCGGTGCAGCAGGAATCACGACGCCCCCCATCCTCGCAAGCCGAGCCATGCAATCGAGATGATTCAAGTTAAAAGGCATTTCGCGCGGCACCACCACCAACGGGCGACGCTCCTTAAGGCAGACATCAGCGGAACGGACCAACAAGTTGTCGGAGGTTCCACCGGCAATGCGACCAAGAGTTCCCATGGAGCATGGAACCACCGCCATGCCCGCATAATCGGCACTTCCACTGGCGCACTCCGCAAAGAAATCATTTACATCGGGACGCTCATCCACGAAATCATAAAGGGCATCCTGTCCTTCATACGCAAGGACTCCCTTCGCAGGCTCCGTCACCAAGGCGGTCACATGATGCCCCAGACGCTTCAAATGCATCGCCGTGCGGGTTGCATAGATGGCGCCACTGGCACCCGTCACGCCCAAAATAAACCGGCTCATGCGCGTCTCCTGAGCAAAACGCGGAACGCCACTCCAAAGAAGCAAGGCTTCACATGCACCAGCTCAAATCCGTTGGACTCCGCCATAGCGACAAAGTCATCCACCGGTAAGAAACGCAGCACGGAATTCACCAAGTACTCGTAAGCATCGCGCTTGCTAAAAAACGCACCCAGCACCGGAATAAAAAGCGGAGCAAGTCTCTTGTAGAAGAACTTGTTGAACACCCCCCGCGGCGAAAAGAATTCGAGTACCTGCAGATAGCCACCTGGCGAAAGCACACGCGCCGATTCACGCAAGCCGCCTTCGGCATCGGGCAAGTTGCGCATACCGAAGCCGTTCAAAATCACATCAAAGGACGCATCGCCAAAGGGCATCTTCATCGCATCGAGCTGCACCGGGGACGCTACCGTCTTCTTGCCCGCAGCACCCTTCAACATGCCGTAAGAGAAATCACCAAGAACGGCAACATCAGGTTTCCCGTTGAACTTTTCATAAGTCGCCGCAAAGTCGCCCGTTCCTCCGCAAAGGTCCAGCAGACGCTTGCCCGGATTCATACGCTTAATTTCGCGACAGCAACTGCGACGCCACAGGATATCCTGAAAGCAGCTCAGTGTATGGTTCAAAAAATCATAACGGGCTGCAATCTCATCGAACATCTTGCGCACGGGACTAATCATATTCCAAATTTAAAAAAACACTCGCCTAAGCGAGTGTCTTCTGTTTTTCAAAATCGAACCAATGGGAACTATTCAAAAATAGCCGTAAAGGTGTTGTCGCCATCGATTGACACAACATGCGGGTTGTCGGTACTTCCATCGGACCACTTCGAGAACACGGCTCCAGCATTGGGAACAGCCGTCAGTTCCATCGTATTACCGGTAAAGAACTTACCCTTGTAATTGTTGCTCGGTAGTTTTGCACCGTCCATCAACACGCTACCATTGCCCTGCGATGCGATCGTGACGGAGGCGGTTCCGTTAAGATCGAATTCGCTCTGAATTTCGGACAGGAACTTCGTATCGCGGGATTCAGCCCAAGGAGGAAGCCTATCACCATACGGATCGAAACTATGGTTATAGGAGCCTCTTCTTTCCTTATAAGCTTCCACACTCATATCACGTTCAACATCCGTCGCATTGAGCATTCCGGCAAGGAACTTCACCTGAGTTTCAACATTCTTTTTGTTCAGGAACGCATCAAGCATGACGGCAGCCTGGTTAATGAACAGACTCTTGAATTTGGGGTTTTCAATCAACTTCGTGTAAAGCACATGGAAGCAATGCGCCTTGTCACCGGTAAACGCCTTGGCGCTACTCGTGTAGCAAGTGCCGCTAGAACGTCCACCCTGCTTGACCCACTTGAACATATTTGTACTTTCCCCGAAACCATCCACACCCCATTCCCAGTCAAATCCGTGGTCAAGGTCGTAGATCATAAACTTCCAAAGAGGAGATTCCGGAGATTTCCAGAGACGCACATTGTTGTTTGGCCAGTCACCGTTATGGACATACATTTCGGCAAGCATATACCGAGCGAAATTTCCCATATCCATGAGCGTTGTCATATAGGCATACGCATCATTGTCCGTGCTAAAGTCGTGTGCAGCGGCATATTCCAGCATGGCGATGTACTCGTCAGGAGAGCCATTGCTCGCTTCGATTTTTGCACCTAGGTGTTTGAGGAAGGTAACCGACGATGCATCATATCCGTAATTCGATTCTACAAAGTTCTTGTTGTAGCGTTCACGCATATCGTGAATACCGTAATAATTACCATTATAGAACACCACGACCTGACGGCTGCGCTGGTAATCAACGCCACTGCCTTCAAGAATGGCACCGCCCACAGCATCGGCAAAGTAATCGCTCACAAAACGGTTACCGTTGTTACGCAGGTTAAATCCCTTATACTTGTCTTTGTCGCTCTTGCGGGTTTCAAACAACGGGTAATGCACCCAGGTTCCACCATATTCTTCGCGCATCACAACGGCGACAGATTTCTTGCGCTCCATGCGGCTCCAGCCACCCATCAGAGAAATCCCGGCGGGAGAATCCCAGGTTTTCTTCTTAGAACCTTTTTCAAAGTATTCCACATGGGCAGGAAGTTCACCAGAGTCATTCGGATAACAATCGTTAGGGGCATACATCTGGTCGCAATCCATATCAGGTTCGCCACCATTCGTCTTCTTGTAGTACTTTTCAAAGAAGATAGGATCAACGCTTACAGCCACCACAGGCATATTCACCGATTCATCGATAAAGTAAGTATTGGTCACAATATCCTTGGTAATGAGGCCTTCCTTAAAGGCGGCGCAGCGAAGGACCGTCGTGTTTTCAATTGTCATGTCGGACTTGAATTCTTCGGAATTCTTAGTCGGTGCAGAACCATCCTTGGTGCAGCGCACAGACATGCCATCTGGAAGACTCTTCGGAGCAGCAAGGACCACTTTTTGGTTATAGAAGCCACCCTGGGATTCACCAAAATCAAACTTAGGTGCAACGCCATCGTAGGCAGTCGACTTCGTATTGGGCTGTTCAGGTGTCGGCTTTTCAAAATACTTCCAAGCGCCACCATCGACAATACCCCAGCTCATACCCGTGGAAAGTTCAGGGTAGTTCACCGAATCACGCACACCATAATACGGGTCGATCAGATAAACCGAGCCACCGGATCTTTCCAGCTTCCAGTTCGTATGGGTTCTATTGTGTAATTCACCGTTATCACCACCATCGACCGCGACAACGTTGCCCTTGTCGCAGAACACAGTGCGGAAGGACTTGGCAGCAATCAGCTCATCGCCAAAGACCCACTTACGCGGCTTGGCAAGATTTTCGACAAGGGAATAGCCCTTGAGGTTCGCAGCCTCATCACCAGCGTTATAAAGTTCAATCCAGCCCGGATCTCCACCATTCTCGTCAAGCCAATCCAGATTGACCGGAGAAATCTCAGTAATCACCACAGCGGAGTTGCCCACCCAATGAAGGGTCGTATCGGCAGGGACATACGTCGTGTCATACTTGTAGATAGTATCGCCCTTCTCGGTGATTGTTCTAACGGAATCAACATGCAGAGGAATCGTATCGTACTTTACCACCTGATTGCCATTTTCATCAATCACGATGGTCGATTCAATTTTAACAGGCTGTTCTTCTCCCTCTTCACGCGAAGAAGTCGTCTTGTCATCGGAGCAGGCCACCATTCCTGCAAAAATTAGTCCCAGGCTACCAATTATGGCGAAGCCGTTTATTCTATTGAGCATGTGCACGCTGCCACCTATAAAAACGTTTTCCCGAGAAATCCCTATTCCTGGCGCCTTACTTAACACCCTAATAGTAAATTTAGAAGATTATTTAGAAAAAAGGGAAAAATATCGGTAATATTCTATTTACCCTTGACAAGCGTCACACATTGTGCTATATTTGGTCCACCAAGTCGGCGCTGTAGCTCAGTTGGTAGAGCAGCGGACTGAAAATCCGCGTGTCGTCAGTTCAACTCTGACCGGTGCCACGAAGAAAAACCTCGATTCTATCGAGGTTTTTTCTTTTTTACAAAACCCCGCCCTTGGGGCGGGGAATCAGTTATAGAAACTACTCAAAGCAGCGGGCGGCTTCTCTACGGTAGACCCCGTAGATTTCGTCCCAGTGTTCGATTAGGACATCTACCAGTTCCGGTTGGAACTGCGCTCCGCGTTGCTTAATGAATTCTTCCTTAACCTTTTCTTCGGGCCAAGGCTGCTTATAGCAGCGGGGGCTCGAAAGGGCGTCAAGAACATCGGCAACGGCACAAATGCGAGCAGCCAGCGGAATTTCTTCGCCAGCAATACCCCTCGGATAACCACGACCATCCCAGCGTTCATGATGCGAACGGGCAATTTCAGCCGCAAAGCGGAGCAGTTTGCGCTTCGAATTGCAAAGCATATTGTAGCCCTTCTCGGAATGCGACTTCATGATGGCGTATTCTTCGTCGGTGAATCGTCCCGGCTTGTTGAGAATAGCATCGGGAATGCCCACCTTGCCCAGATCGTGCATAGGGGCTGCTAAACGAATGCGATCCACATCCTCTTCAGGAAGTCCCATCAACTTTGCAAGCGTGTAAGAAATTTCTGCAACACGCTGAATATGATCACCCGTCTCTTGGCTACGAGATTCAGAAGCATCACCCAAAATATGAATAATTTCGCGCTGGGTCGCTTCGAGTTCCGTGTTGAGCATCGCAGATTCGACGGTCTTTGCCGAATAGACTGCAGTGAGACTCAGGCGTTCCAAGTCCTGAATTGAAAAGATTTCCTGTTCTCCCTTTTCGTTCACTCCCTGCTTATTAATCGCCTGGAACACCCCCATGACATGCCCCATTGAATTCATCAACGGAACCGTCATCACCGATGTCGTGCGGTAATGCGTCTTTTCATCAGATCTTCGATCGAACCTAGGGTCTTGGTATGCATCCTTAATGAGAAGCGGTTCCCCAGTCCTAACCGAATAACCGACAAAACCTGCATTTAGCGGAATACGAAGTTCGCTCACGCCATGAGCAACCTTAGTCCACAACACGCCGTTATCCTCATCGACTAGCCACAAGGAACAGCGATCTGCAGAAACGATGGATCTCCCCAAATCGGCCATGAGAACCAAAAGGTTGTCCATCTTACGTTCTGCCGCAATTTTCGGCATGTAAGAGAACAACAGCTCCAAGATCCTTTGGGATTCCACAACCTGTTTATCATCCAGTTCTGTCATACTGTGTAAAATTTAGATAAACTTTGAGTTGTTCTCAACTCCAGTTGACAGAAACACCTTAATTTTTCTATCCTTGGGAAGCCCTGGAGGAATAGGCTAATTGGTAAGTCAGCGGTCTTGAAAACCGCCGCCGTAAGGCTTGGGGGTTCGAGTCCCTCTTCCTCCGCTAAAAACGCTCCCTAAAAGGGGCGTTTTTTTAGTTTTCAAACAGAGCCCTTGGCACCTCATAAATCCCAGTCCATCTGGCAATCAGCGGCATAGTCTGCAACTGCCGAAGCAGGTTCGTCGTAAAGCAGCGAGCACACCTTGAGGACAGGACCATTTACTCCGGGAAAGCCTCTCCCGATCGCATTCTCTAAAGCAGCGAGGCATGCCCCCGTCGTCGCACCAGTCGTAAACACATCGTCTACAACGATAACCGTTCCCCGCACAGGCACCTCTTTCGGCAAGGCACACTCAAAGGCGTCCGCTACATTGCGTTCACGAGCCTCTTTCGACAACTTTGTCTGCGAAACGACAAAGGTTTTGCGACGCAACCATTTGCATACCCGCCCACCGACACACACCGCAAGTGCCGCCGCAATTTTTTCTGCTTGGTTGTAGCCGCGCTCCCTGAACCTAGCACGATGCAACGGAACCGGAACAAAGTAAAGTGGTTTTGGCAACAAGGAAAGTTCCGACCCCACCGCACCGTTTTTTCGCGCCGATGAATGCTGAACCAGGTAAGTCGCCATTCCCGGCACACTCTTATACTTTAAGGCATGAACTAGCCGCCTCGTAATAGGTCGCATCGGATACAGGCTGTACACATCAGGGCCCGGAAAGAGACTCACCTTCGATGCGCGTTCCAATTCGGAAACACAATCGGGACACAGCCACGGATCCAAACTCTCTGACGCTCTACCACAGCCGAGGCATTCTGCCCCGAACACAAAATTTTCCACACTGCGTATAAAATCCATAGAAGACTCCAAGGGACAATGATGCGTCCCTCTTCTATATACGCGCGAAACAGGAAAAATGAGAAAAGAAACTATCTTCTTCTCGCCTGATACCTTAGGCAAAGCAAGAAGCCGACCAGCACCATACAGGTAAGCGCAAACGATCCACCGTAAGACAAGAACGGAAGCGGAAGTCCCGTCACAGGCATAAGCCCCACGGTCATCGCGATATTCACTAGGATATGGAACAGGAAAATCGTGGACGCCCCCATCACCATCAACGTCGCAAACGGATCAGAAGACTGCTTGCAAATAGAAGTCGCACGCCAAAGGAAAAGGGCATAAAGAACTAGCACTACGGCGCACCCCGCAAAGCCAAACTGTTCCCCAAGCACACTAAAGATAAAGTCCGTATGTTCTTCGGGCAAAAAGGCAAGATTGGTCTGCGTTCCGTTTCCAAAGCCCTTTCCGGTGAGGCCACCCGAACCGATTGCCGTGAGTGACTGAAGCACCTGGTATCCATCTCCCAGAGGGTCACTCATCGGATCCAGGAACGTATTCACGCGTTTCTGCTGATGCGGCTCCAACATATTCCACGCCATGGAACTGGCATAACCGGCGAATATGTTTGCAAGCAAAATAATTCCAGTAAGAATTTTCGGAAGCTTTCTCCTGAACAAGGCAAAGACGACTGCACAAATCAATACGCCCCACAAAATTTCAAAGCCTATCGCCTGCGAATGGGAAAAAAGCACCGAGAGAACGGGACTTACAATCAGGAACATATCCGTAAGCGTGAGCCCCGCAAAAAAGAATCCGACCATGGTCACCGCAATAAACACAAGTGCCGTACTCAAGTCCGGCTGTTTAAGGACCAAGGCAAACGGGACGATGAACAGGAAGAACGGCACTACGAAGGTCTTCGTCTTGTACAAGCTTACCGGATGTTTCGAAAGCCAGTATGAAATAATCAGAAGGTAGGCAATTTTTGCAAATTCGGAAGGTTGCAACTTGAAAATGCCAAGGTCAATCCAACGACCGGCACCCTTCACCACATCGCCGGCAAAGAACAGCACCACACACAGCAGGACAAGAGCCAATATGTACAAAGGGACAGCCACGCGTTTCAGCCAATCGATACGAACAAAGATAAGGGCCGCGGCAACGACACTTCCAAAAAGGAAGTACACAATCTGCTTGAACCAGAACATTTCCACAACGGAAATGTCCTCGGCAATCGTCGCTGAAAACACCAATGCAACGCCACAGCTCATCAAAGCGAGCGTAAGCAGAATGAACAGCCAGTCAAATTTCAGGGACTGGTCAAGGAGTTGTCTGGGCTTCACCTTTTTCCTCCTCTTCCTTCGCCTTGTTCTCGAAATAAGCACTCATCACTTTCTTTGCAATCGGTCCCGACACGGCACCGCCGCCACCCGCCGCTTCCATAATCACAGCAACGGCAATTTCAGGATCATAAAGCGGAGCGACCGCCGCATACCACGCATGCGTCTTTTCGCCCTTCTTCCATTCACCGGAACCAGTCTTTGCACCCACACGGATTCCCGGAATGGCTCCACGCTTACCGGTACCGCCCGGATGGTTCACCACAGAATCCATGGCGGCAAGCAGAACACGATGCGTATACTCCTTCATGTTTCCGGGGCGTACAATTTCCGGTTCGTAGCGACGGACCACATTGCCATCGACATCGCGCAGTTCCTTCATGAAGTGCGGTCTATAAACTCCCTTTCCCGTTGCAAGGGAACCAATCAGGGTCGCCTGCTGCAAAGGAGTCACAATCTGACCCTGTCCAATCGACAAGTTCAGAATGAGTCCACGGGCCCAGCGCCAACCCAGTCGCTTATTGCGTTCGTTGAAAGAAGCCGAATCAGGGAGCCAACCCGCCTTTTCACCGGGAATGTCTATGCCGAGGGGCTTTTCCCCCAGACCAAAGCGACGACCGAATTCATTGATTCGCGCCATGTCAATATCAAGTCCTGCCTGATAAAAGAAGACGTCACAACTCAAGCGGATTGCATTCACCACATTCAAACCGCCGTGCGTTCCCCAGCACTTCTGATAACGAGCTCCGTACTGGTAACCGCCCGTACAGGGCTTCGGGTAAAACTTGTTTTCTGTGAGAATTCCATTTTCAAGCCCGGCACCCGCCGTCACTAGCTTAAACACCGACGCAGGCGGATACGTTCCCGAAATGGCGCGGTTGGTAAGCGGCCTCATGGAATCAAGTGCCACATGCGCCCAACCCTTGTTACGTTCGCGTTTTTTCAGCGAGAAAATATTCGGGTCCAGCCTCGGCGAAGACACCATCGCGAGAATTTCTCCGTTGCGCGGGTCAATCGCCACCAGGGCGCCCTTCGCCGAATCAGGTATCGCCTCTTCGGCAACCTTCTGCAAACGCAAATCGATCGTCGATACCAAGCGAAGCCCAGGAACAGGCGGAGTGCCATCGATGCCTTCAACAGAACCCACCTCACGACCCGACGCATTCACTTCGACAAGCTTCATTCCGTTCTTGCCACGGAACTCCTTATCGTAGAACTGTTCCAGTCCCTTTTGACCGATGCGGTCTCCCTGCGAGTAGCCTTCGTACTCAGGCAATTTCAGCTGCTCTTCCGAGATTTCACTTGTATATCCAAGTGCATGCGAGGCAAGCGTTCCGTACGGATAATCTCGCCTCGATTCAATCACCGTCATTACACCGGGCAAATCTTCGGAACGTTCTTCGATAATCGCCACCTGTTCCGGCGAGGCATCTTCCAACAAGCGGATAGGACGGTTCTTTATCCAGCGGGAACGCTGAAACGCTGTATCCAGCGAAAGAGAGTCAAAAAGACGCACTCCCGACGCATCTCGAATTCCAAGCAGCTTGTCAAACAGGGAATCGCGAGCAGGCTTCTTGCGGGGCATATTCATCGACAAGAGCGCAATCTGATAAGAGGGACGGTTACGCACCAGAACTTCACCGTTGCGGTCATAAATGTAGCCGCGTTCCGCAACCAGCACAACCTTACGGATGCGGTTGTTTTCAGATCGTTGAAGGTTTTCGTCGTAATGGGTGTACTGGAGTGAAAACAATCGAGTCAGCAGAATGGCGAACAGAATTACGACGCCCGCCATGTAGATGAGCACGTTCCAGTTCCTGTTCTGCAGGACATCGTTTTCGGACAAGCCCTTAAGCATGAGATTTCTTTTTCTTGCCAATATCTAGGTAGAAGAAAATTCCACCGATTAGCAGCGTATAAAGACATTCAGGCAAAGTTTTTGTCAGGAACAGATTCGTAATGACATCCTTGGAAAGCCCCGTCACGGCATAGTAGATCATGTCGCAAACGAAAAAGCCAAGACCAAGAACGCCCACCTTTGCGGGCAAGTTCAAAGTCAAGAAACGCTCTTCCAGCTGTCCCACCGCAAAGCCGAGCACCATCATCGAAATAGAGTTCGCACCGAGCCATTCCACCGGGGCGTAAACATCCTGCGTAAAGCCAGCAAAGAATCCCCAGAAGCAACCTGCAGCAGGGCCCATCTTTATAGCCACCGCCACAATGAAAATGATGACGAAATCGGGCGCGATATCAAAAAAGCTCATCCAATTCGCAACCGTCAGCTGCAATGAAAATACAATCACAAACAGGATAAGGACCTTGAGCCATTTCAAATTACTCATCGAGCAGCTCCTTTACAATCCAGTCCGGTTCTTTTTCCATCACAAAAACTTCTTCCAGAATCGAAAATTCCTGGAACGGTTCTACATCCATCTGGCGCATCACATCTAAATCGGACATGCGGACTTCCTTCACGGTCCCTACAGGAATTCCCTTCGGGAAAATACCGCCAAGGCCAGAAGTCACGAGTGTATCACCCGCATGAATTCCCGCATGCGCCGGTACCAAGGCAGTCAATCGGCGATCTTCCATCGACTCAAGAAAGCCCACCACTCGCGTGCGACGATCCATTACAGACAACTTAAGATTCGGGTCAACGAGGAGTTGCACACGAGAATGGTTGAATGTCGCCTTCGAAACTTTTCCTACAAGTCCGTTCATCGAGAACACGGGCATATTCTCTTTCACGCCATGTTCCGTTCCACGGTTGATAACCATCGTCGTAAGAAAGCGCCCTGGGTTATGCCCCACAACGCGGGCCGTCACAATGGGATAATCCCACTTGTCATCAAACCGAACCAGCGTATGCAGTCGGGCAAGTTCCTGCAGACCTTCGCGTGCATGGTAAGTTTCCTGACGCAGCCTAGCATTTTCTTCTTTAAGGTGCTCGTTTTCTTCGACAACCGCCTGATAGTGCCCCACCGCGGACACAACCCTCTGAGCCGGGAAATAAATTGTGGAAAGCGCCGTAGAAACGATACTTTCACGCACCGGTTCCGGCGACTGCCGCATCAAAAGTCCAAGTACCAAGAAAAAGACAAAGGCAACGATACCGTGCCTTTGAGTAAACAAGT
This sequence comes from Fibrobacter sp., assembly GCA_017526585.1. Classification (GTDB taxonomy): domain Bacteria; phylum Fibrobacterota; class Fibrobacteria; order Fibrobacterales; family Fibrobacteraceae; genus Fibrobacter. Next base: position 119,798 of record JAFXRC010000037.1, read on the forward strand.
CGACTATAAAGCGGATAGCCCTAAGCATCGATTTGCAGTAAACGACTAGTTAGAAGATGCGATAAGAACCGGACGGAACTTGTCCAAATCTTCGAGAATACGGGCGGCACCCTTGCAGACGCAAATCAGGGCTTCGTCAATCACGTTCACGGAAAGTCCCGTTTCCTTGCGGATGCGTTCATCAAAGCCACGCAGCTGAGAACCGCCACCCGTCATGATGATGCCCTTGTCGTAAATATCAGCAGAAAGTTCCGGCGGAGTAATGCTCAAAGCCTGCTTCACCGCTTCGATAATGGCGGTCACAGGTTCGTTCAAGGCTTCACGGATTTCGGCACTGTTGATGGTCGTGGTGCGCGGCATTCCAGCAAGGAAGTCATGACCCTTCACGTCCATCGTAAGTTCTTCTTCCAGCGGGCTTGCAGAACCAATCTGGATCTTGATCTGTTCAGCGGTGCTTTCGCCCACGCAAAGGTTATACATCGTGCGCAGGTAACGGACAATGGCTTCGTCCATTTCGTCACCACCCACACGCACAGAAGCGTTACAGACGGTACCATTCAAGGCAATCACGGCGATATCGGAAGTACCACCACCAATATCCACGATCATGTTGCCGACAGGATCTTCCACAGGAATGCCCATGCCAATGGCTGCAGCCATCGGTTCATGCACCAGGTGGACTTCCTTTGCACCAGCCTGCTTGGCGGCATCGATCACGGCACGCTTTTCCACTTCGGTAATGCCGCTAGGAACGCCGACCACCACACGAGGTTTCACCATCCACAGTGGGTACTTCTGAACGCGCTTGATGAAAGTCTGCAAAAGGTTCTCGACCAGTTCAAAATCGGCGATCACGCCATCGCGCATCGGACGCACTGCACGGCTTTCGCCGGGAGTCCTACCGAGCATCTTCTTTGCCTCGAAACCGATGGCAGAGACACGGTTATTCTTGCTGTCCACCGCAATAACCGTGGGTTCATTGATGACTATTCCCTGACCAGCAACATGGACCAAAGTGTTTGCTGTACCAAGATCGATACCGATATCGCAAGAAAAGAGGCCGAACAAAATCCAATCCTTTTTTAAGTTTTAAACTTACGAGAAAAATATAGTATTTCCGTCATTCCTTCAACGAGTCCGCACCAAACTTCCACTCTTTCTTGTAGCGGTCCCATCCGCGGGTGTTCACATCGTAGCGGTACTTGCGTTTCTCGTGCATGGCGATATCCTTGTAGATAAAGAAATCGACTTCAGCGTAAGCCGCATAGATACGAGCCTCCGCACCTTCGAACAAACGAAAGTCCTTCACGCGGTAATAGGGAGTATCCAAAAGCACACTCTTATCCTTTGAAGAACGAATCGTCTCGGCAACCATGAACTTCAGGTCTTCCTGCAAGTAGGGAGTTAATTTGTTCTCAATCCGTTCCGTCGGTTCGGAACAGCCAACAATCAAAGCGGCAACAGCCAACAAGACATAAAAAAACTTCATGGCTACAAAGTAGAAAACGCCCCCTTCAGAGGGGCGTCTTCGTATTCAAGTCCGAGCTATTCCTAATGGATTAGAACGAGTAGGTTGCATCAATACGAGAGAAGATGCGACCTTCACCCTGGAACGGGTTACGGAAGAGCAGATCTTCAGCAACGGTCACGTCGATCTTCAGGCGTTCTTCGATGTTCACGCCGAAGCCAAAACCGACATGGTCGTCAGCAGTGCCGTCAGCCAGCGGATTGGTAGAGAAGAACGTACCGTCGTCCTTGCAGATGCCGTAGCGGTCTGCAGTGTATTCGTTCTTGGAGTTCACGTCGCAATCGGTGTAGAGAATGGACTTCTGACCACCAACGCGGATCACGAACCAATCCCACCAGATGTTACGTTCGATACCGAAGCTGATCTTGCCACCGATATCGGAACGCTTGTCCCAATGCGGATCGTCTTCGTTGCGAGAGTCATAAACCCAAGCACCGCCATACACGTTCTTGTCATAGACCCAGTCATGAGCCTTCTTCTGATTCCAGATGAAGTCGAGGCCCAACCAGAAGAAACCGCGGTCCATGGCAACATTGATACCCATGCCAGCCTGAGCAAGCTTGTCTTCGATACCAGGAGCCTGAGCGAGCTTCATAGAAGCTGCAGGAACCAATTCGCCATCGAGAGCTTCGAGAGTAAAGAAGGCGCGAGCCTTGGCGAGAATCGTGAAGTTACCGTCGTCAAAGAAGTCGTGACGGTCCGGACCGTACTGGATACGGGCAAGGCCACCAGACAATTCGTAAGAGGTACCGCTACCCGTCTGGAAATTCAAACCACCGTCAGCCTGAATGATCGAAGCATAGGCGTCATCGTTGGTCTGGTAGGTGCCGCTTTCATCGAGATCACCACCATCCTGGTGAGCGATGTAGATGTGCAAGCCCCATGCGTCACCGCTAGAGAAGGTGCCGCCCAAGAAGCCATCAAAATTCGTTACGGTTTCAGGAACAACATTATAGGTATTGCGGCCCGTCTGCACATAGTCCGGCAGATACATGGCGAGATCCTGGTTGATGCGACCAAAGAGACCACCGATCGTGAACTTCGGGTCGGGGTTGTTGTCATCGCCAAAAGAAACGGAGAAAATGCCACCAAACGTCGGGTGCTTGGGATCCTGGTTGCCACCAGCAGCCAGGTTGTTGTCGGTATAGGCACCGAAGCCACCGATCAAGTAGTTGGAATAAAGGTTGGCATTGGCCGGGTTGTCAAAAATGCTCACATCGTCCATGATGTAGGTAGTGTTCTTACCCATAGATTCCACGCGAGCAAAGGTTGCAAAAGCGGAACCCACGCCAAGAATACCAAATGCGGCACCAACCGCGGCAGCAGTTCTTAAGTTCATTAGAAAACTCCTCTTGAAATTTCTGCTATAAAGTTAGCTTTATTAAATCAATTTCGCAACAAAATTTTAAACAAAATCATCTTTTTTACATACAAAAAAGGCTTTCATTGTTCAGAACAAGAAAAAAGGCCGGACTTAATAGTCCGGTCCTTTTTCAAGTTTTCCGAAATCGAATTATTCGGAGAAGGTGAACGGGATCGTAACAGTGGTGTTACCAGACTTCACCTTGCTGAACTTCCAGCGGCTCACAGCGGTCTTGACTTCGCCGTCAAATTCGCCGTAACCGGTCGTAGAAGAAGCAATGGAGATGCTGATGATTTCACCACCCGGAGCGATCGTGAACTTCAAGGTAACCTTACCCTGGAATCCCGGTTTCTTCTTCAGGAACTTGTTGTAGATGTGGCGGAGCCCCGGCGTACGCTGACGCACAACCTTCATGATGTCTGCAGCGGAACGAGATCCACCACCGGCACCCATGTCGATATCGCGTTCAGACGGGGTCTTGATAGAACCCTTGGCCTTGGTAGCGATACCACCGCCACCACCACCGAGAAGACCAGCGAGACCGTCACCGATACCACCGGAACCACCTTCGGCGTAACCTTCGTTAAAGCCACCGTCAGCCTTACCGCGACGGCCACCGAGAACGGTCTTACCCGTCGTCTGGAGACCAGCCACGTCCTTCAGCACCTTGTCGATATCCTTGGAGAACTTCTGGTTCTTCATGAGGTCGTAGGCACCGGCAGAGGCATTCTTGGTCTGAGCAGTCAGGAGCTTAAGCACGCCACGAGTCTGGGGAGCGTTGGGCTGACCCTTACCACGCGGCTTACCACCACCACCAGCCTTCTTACGAGGCTTCTTGGGTTCTTCCTTCTTCTTCTCTTCCTTCTTCTCTTCCTTCTTTTCATCGATGGTCATAGAAGCAGTAAGATCAGCAGCTGCGGAGTCATCGAACACGACTTCGTCCACAACCTGTTCGTACATGGAAGCCCAAAGGCAGATAGCCAAAGCGACGACTAAAGAGATACCGGCGATAGCACCCATCTTCTTGTCGGATTCCGGCATCAGGGACGCTACTAACGGATCTACAGCAGGAGCATTCTTTTTAGTCTTAGCCATAGTTTATTCCTCCCCGCCGTTCTTCTGCATCACGGCGAATGCAATGTGCGTATAGCCAGAGAAGCCGCAGGTGGCCATGACCTTGTACATTGCATCGTAAGGGATGTTCTTGTCGATCTGCACAATGATGTTACCGGCTTCGTCAGCAGGGAGACCAGCCTTAAGGGCATGTTCCTGTTCCGTTGCACGGCGTTCCTTCAGAACGGAGTCGACCTTGGTCACAAGAAGATCTTCTTGCTTCAAGACGTCTTCGGTAGGAACGATCTTGGCATTATCGACCACAACATAGTTGTTATCAACCACAACCGTCAAAGCCACTTCCTTCGGCTGCACCTTGGAGGTAGACACCGGAAGAATAAGGTTTTCGGCCTGGGTCAAAAGCTGACCTTCAGCGTCCAAGTTCTTGATCATGAACACCAGAATGATGGTCATCATGTCCATCATGGACGTGAGGGAGAAAGGGACGTCTTCGCTAAATTTACGAGTCTTTCTAGCCATGATTAACCTCCCAGCTTAGCAAGGTTGATCTTGCTGAAACCGGCTTCTTTAGCACGGTCCATAAGTTGAATGATCTTATCGAACTGGGTGTCGTCGTTAGCAACGATGATGATGTTATCGACGTCTTCGAGGTCAATGAACTGCGTATGGATCTGAATCAGGTCTTTAGCGATCAAATCGTAAGCAGACAGCGGGTAGATGATGTTCTTTGCAGCCACATCCGGTTTCAGCGTACGAGCCGAGTTCGGGGTGAGGGTCGCAAGCACAGCGCCTGCGCTCGGCTTCTTGAGCATCGGCGGCGGGGTCAGACCCATAGCGCCTTCGCCAGGAGCAGCGAGGAAGGCGTTGTTGCCATCTACGTAGGCACTATCCGGCACATTTTCGGACTGAGAAGAATACACGGCCCAAATCACGCGGCCCGGATCTTCTTCGGATTCCTTGTTGATTGCCCAGAGTTCGATGGTTTCGATTTCATAAAGATACTTTTCTTTATCCATCTCAGAGCCATCCTTGCACTTGGGACCATGACCGCTTTCCACGGCCGACTTCACATCTTCCGGAGCATGCGTAATGAGCTGCGCATCGGACTTGCAACGGAATGTCCACATTTCCTTGAAGTAGACATTCGGCTGGAAACCACCGCGGGCACCAATCACCAGATACTGGTCAGTGATAGCGAGCGAAAGGTTCAGAGCCTGCTGGTCCGGTTCCGGAGGCGTATCGTTGTCCATGTTCATCATGCTGCGTTCCGGCATGTTGATTTCAACGATAGCAAGCTTGGAGAAGGCGGTCATAGACAACAGCATAGGAATCAGGATTGTAAACAAACCCATTGCCGGCAACAGGTCCGGTTCTTCGGGTTTGGCTGGTTTCTTAAGTTCTCTTGCCATTGTTATATAACTCCGTTAAAATTATCTCTCTATCTTCGATTAAGCGAGGGAGTTGATAATCTTCAGGCCCTTTTCTTCCATTTCCTGGATAAGGCGTTCGGAGTTCATGTTGAGGAGGCCAACGATGACCAGAAGAGGCACAGCGGAGAGAAGGCCGAGGAGCGTGGTACCCATAGCGATAGCGATACCGTCGGAAAGGGCCTTGGCACGTTCAGCAGCCGGCTTGTTAGCCACGGCATCGAATGTGAAGATCAGACCGTAAATGGTGCCCATAAGTCCAAGCAACGTGGAGATGGAAGCCATAACTTGAATGATGCTGATATAACGAGTAAGACGAGGAGCTTCGGTCAGGAACACTGCATCACAAGCGGCAGACATGGTTTCGCGGCCACCGTTACGGGCAGCGACGATAGCAGCCATCACCTTGGCGATGGGGAGGTTGGAGCTGTTGGCAAAGCTCAGAGCGTCGTCATAACGCTGGGCAGAAATGTGAGTGCCGAACTTGGCCAAGAAATCCTTACGGCCCTTGGAGCTCTTCACCATGATGTAGATGATGCGTTCAATGGAGAAACCGAGGCCGATCATGAACACGACCAAGATGATCCACATGAACTGGTAACCATCAGATTCAGGGCTGAAGGATTGAAGCATTTTAGACATTAGAGTACTCCTTTATTGAGTGTTTTGGTTTAATTTTGAAATTCTTTGTTCATATTTAATCTTTTTTAGAGCAAAATTGGAGATTCAAATGCGTAAAATCTTGTTTACTGCACAAAAAACGCCATTTTTGCCCTAATAGAATAGGGGAACCCTATGAACAAGGTCCCCCGTAAAATTGTTTTTACCGCTACTTTTTCTTCTTCTTGCCCTTCTTCTTGGACTTGGCAGGAGCCGGTGCCGGAGCTGCTTCCGGTTCAGCGGCAGCTTCCGGTTCGTCCATGGAAGAAGATGCGTCATCCATAGAGGAGGATGCAGCAGGAGCAGAACCAGCAGCCAACTGCTTCTTCAATTCAGCGAGTTCAGCCTTCAACTTTTCGTTTTCAGCCTTCGCGTCCTTGATAATGTCGCGGTAGGTGTTGATCTGTTCTTCCGGAGTCATGACTTCAGACTTGGCGATCTGTTCCAAACGAGCCTTCGTCTTGAAGTAGGCCGGGTCAGAGAACAAGGTAGACGGGTCAAACTTTTCGATCTTAGTGTTCAAGGTCTCGTTGTTTTCATCGAGGCTCTTGAGAAGTTCGAACAGCTTTTCGGTCCACTGGTTCTCGATGCCGTAGTGAGCGGCGGCCTTGATACCGGTTGCGCACTGCGGAATAGCCAGTTCCTTGGCACCGTTAGAACGGTTGGTCAATTCTTCACGGTAGGCTTCCAAGTCTTCGTGGACGGCTTCCATAGCGTCTTCCTTGACCATGCCTTCGTATTCCACATATTCCTTCACGATAGAGGCGGAGTCCGGCAGCGGAGAGTTCGCGAATGCGTCAGCCACTTCGACGAACACGGCGCAACCCTGGTAGTACATTTCGATGTAGCCTTCTTCAGCTTCGATCACATCCTGGTTGTAGAAGCCCTGGTCGCGAGCGAGGTCGATGTTCTTCTGGAAGATCGGACGTGCCTGTTCGTAGTAGCTCGGAAGCTGCTGCACGATACCGATACGTTCGGCGAAGATTTCTTCTTCCTTCTTGCCGTTCAGTTCCTGTTCACGGATCTTTGCAGCCATCGTCACGAAGAGCATACCCATCTTGTTGGTGGCCTTGAAGGTCCAGCGTTCAGATGCGTAGGTTGCAGACTTAGAGTACTGGCTCATAGCCTTCTGCAGGATATCGACCAACTGCTTGATGATCTTGGCCTTTTCCTTTTCCTTACCCTTCAGGACGATCGGGTCCATCTTGTGGTATTCGTATTCACCGAGGTAGAAGGCAGCTTCAGCCGGAACACCCGGATCGGCGTTCTTGATCTGCAGACCGTACTTGTCGTAAGCTTCGAGAGTCTTGCGGTAGTCTTCAACGGCCTTTTCTTCTTCCTTAAGTTCCATGTAGGCACGGGCAGCACCGATGTAGGCAGCAATCAGCTTTTCCTTGTCTTCGTTGCCGTAGCCCTTGATGAAGTTGTGATATTCGGAAGCAGCGAGATCCCACTTCTTGGCGTTAGCGTAAGCCATCGGGATGGAGAACGCAGCGTCAAGTGCGTAGGAGCTCTTCGGGTAGTCGCGAACGAGGTCCTTGGAGCAGCGGATCGCTTCGTCGGTCATCTTGGCTTCGTCATAGCTCAAGCAGGCGCTATACAAGTAACCCGGAGTGCGTTCATCCTTCGGATAGCGCTTGTAGGCAAGTTCGTAGGTCAATGCAGCAGACTTCTTGTCGGCGATAGTATCGTAGACCTGGGCTGCAGAACCGATAGCCATGAATGCCATGGAATCCTGCGGGAAGTTGTTCGTGATGAACAAGTAGGTCTGGGCGGCTTCGCGGTATTCCTGTTCGAAGTACTTCTGATCGCTCTTCTTGAGGTTTGCGGCCTTCTTGTGAGCGTCACCAGCGCGGACGATACCCTTGATGGTGAGCGGAGACTTAGCATACTGCTTGGGGAGGATCATGAAGGTTTCGGCAGCCTTGGTGAACTGCTGGTCCTTTTCGTAGGCGGCACCGGCTTCGAACACGGCCTTGTCGGCAATGTCGATGAGCGGATAGCGCTTCACGAGAGCGAGGTAAGATTCAGCACCCTTCTGATACTGGCCCTGCTTAACGGACTGTTCAGCCATCTGGAAGAGCACGTAGGCGATAGCCTTTTCAATTTCCTTGGCCATGGAGTCGTTGCGAGTTTCCTTGACCTGGGTATACTGCTTGTAGAGCCATTCGAATTCCGTGAGGGATTCGTCATACTGACCAGATTCCAGGAGGGACTGGGCAAGCATACGGCTGATGAGCAAAATGTACTGATGTTTCGGGAAGTCCTGCTTCAGCTTGCGGAGCACGCCCACAGCCACCTTGAACTGTTTTGCATCGTAGTGGACGATAGCGGCGTTATAGGCAAGTTCTGCAGCTTCCTTGTTCTGGCCATACTTGGCCATATACTTGTCCACCTGGGCGAAGTATGCCTTGGTTTCTTCGGACTTGTAAGCCTTGACAGCGTCGTCGCCATACTTTTTCTTCTTGGCGTTTTCACGAGACTGGTCCATCATGAGCACGGCGTTATAGGCAGCTTCTTCCTTCTTCAGGAGAGCTTCGGAGCCCATCGGACGACGACCATAACGGGTGGTGTCGGTATCGACAATCCAGTTGAACATCTTGGCAGCGTTAGCAAACTGGCCCATTTCCTGATACACGAGAGCGAGGTTGATGTGAACCTTGTATTCGTCCCAGGTCGGTTCCTTGGCATAACGCTTCAGGAATGCTTCGTAAGCCTTGATGGCTTCGGCATACTGCTTCTTACCGGCTTCAAGGTCACCTTCCTTGGTGAGCTTAGCAGCACGGGCGTGGTGATACTGTGGAATGTCGAGCATAGCGCCACGGATAGCAGTTTCAGCATTCTTCACAGATTCAGGATACTTCTGGTTCTTCTTGTACCAAGAAGAGCTACGGTCATAACGCTTCACCACGACATAGCGGTGTTGCTGGGCTTCTTCGAACTTCTGCTGGATGATAAGGATTTCGATCATCGCAATATCAGCAAGCGGAGCGTCGATGTAGTCCGGGTTGATGGCCATCAAGCGCTTGAAGGACTGCACGGCTTCTTCGTTACGGTCGTGGTCCTTGTTCTTCATACCGATACGGTAGTACACGGAATCCTTGAACGGAACCTTTTTGTCCTTCAAGAAAGCTTCAGCTTCCTGCACGCCACCACCTTCAAGGTCAGAGAAGGAGGCCGCCATGAAGTCCATAGCTTCTGCGCGCAAGTCTGCAGGGTATTTACCCTTGTCGGCACCGATAATATATTCGTAGTACTTGATTGCGGCAGTTTCGTATTCTGCAATGTTGTAGTAAGATTCAGCCAAGTGGTACATGGCGAGTGCGGCTTCCTTACCCGTAAGGGTTTCGAAACCGGTCACCTTCTTGTACGCCTTAATTGCGTCGCGGAACTTGCGGTTCATGAAGTGGTATTCCGCAATACGGAGCCAAGCCTTCGGCACGAGACCGTTGTCCGGGAAGTTTTCGACCAAGCGCATACGGAGCTTGTAGGCCTTTTCGTCTTCACCGCTAGCTTCCTGCACGGCAGCAGCCTGGTAGATCACGGTCGGAGTCTTGTCTTCCTTCGGATACTTGTCGATGTATTCGAGGAAGTAACCCAAGGACTTCTGGTGATCAGCCTTGGGGAGCTGGTCGATGTTGGCGCACTTTGCCGGCTTGTTGTCGCGGTCGGCGCACCATGCCACATCTTCTTCATATTGGGCGTTCTTGTCGAGGAAGTGCTTTTCTTCGAGCTGGAACTGATAGTGGCCCAACTGCTGGAGTGCAGAGGCGCAGCGCTTGTTCTGCTTACCCTTACAGTTGTTGACCTGCTTTTCCCACTGGCGAATGGCATCTTCCATGCCCTTTTCATCGAGGCCACCCGAACGGCATGCCTGTTCGGCCTGATTCTTCAGGACCTTGTAGGAGTTTGCGCACTGGGTCTTTTCGGAGCCCTTCGGCATCGCCTTACACTTGGCTGCCAATTTCTTGGCTTCATTGACTTTGTCTTTACAAGGATCTGACGCGGCAAAGGACGTTCCTATGAGCGAGCAGACGATTGCACCAACAAGCAAAAACTTTTTCATTTTTCTCTTTCCACCTATTAAGATAAAAAAGGGGAAGACCTGGTTATACGCCAGGTCTATCATTATTCATAGTTTATTCCAAATCACCTAAGTCGTCTTCGAGGCTCTCAAGTTCCTGTGCGGCTTCGGAGTTAGCAGCACCCTGACCCATCTTGGTCTTAACAGTTGCGAGGGTGAAGCCTGCGTCGTCCAAAATACGCTTACGGTTGGATTCGAAGCGGTCACTCTGGATAGCCTTCTGGTTGAATGCTGCGTAGTCTTCGATGGCCTGGTTGGCCTTGTCGAAGCTCGGCTGCAAGGCTTCGCGCTTGCTCTGCACACGCGGAGTCGGGAGCTGGCGGGCAAGGTCAAGAGCCTTGACCTGCACGGAGTCGAATTCGTCCTGCATGGCATCGTAAGCCTGGCGGGCACTGTCGCGGGCAGCCACAGAGACCACCGGCTGTTCAGTGCGCTTTTCAGCCTGTTCCAGAGACTTCACAGCGTTGTCGTAGTCCTTCTTGATGAAGTAGCAGTAACCCTGAACAAGGTATGCTTCGGAAACCAGGAAGGATTCAGGCATATTCCTGATGATCCACTGGGCCGGCTTGATAGCTTCGTCGGGTTTGTTCACCTTAAGGAAGGACCAAGCGATACCGAGCATAGCTTCGTCGTACACCGGAGAACCGGGCTGCACCTGGCCATACATCTGAGCGGCAGCCGGAATGTCGGCCTTTTCGCCAGAGAAGTAGATGTGGCCGAGCTTCACCTTGGCAGCATCCTGCAAGTCGCGTTCGGACTGGTTGGACACCGGCTGTTCGGTAATGTCGCGGAAGCAGTTTTCAGCTTCGTCGAACTTGCCGAGGCGGCTGTAGGCGATACCCATGGTATAGCGGGCGTAGAAGTAGTTCGCGTTACCCGGAAGGATGGCGGCGAGCAGGTCGACAGATTCCTGATAGAGGCCCTGTTCGAACTTAATCTGGCCGGCAACGTAGTCAGCGTCAGCCTTCACGTCGCTTTCACCGAACTTCTGAGCAATATTCTGGTACTTGGCCATGGCATCGATGTACTTGCCTTCCTTATAGTCGATGTTCATCAACTGGAAGTGGTACTTGGCGCGCTGGTCACTCTGCGGATAGCGCTTGATAGCGTCTTCGTACACGGCCTTAGCAGCCTTGTGCATACGGAGGTTTTCGAAAGACTTTGCCTTATAGAAGGCGGCCTGGTCCACAAGGTGGAATGCCGGGTACTTGGTCTGAACCTTACCGAAGGCGTATGCAGCTTCCAAGAACTGACGGTTCAAGTAGAGGCGCATAGCGGCGCGGTAGTCGTTTTCAGGTTCGATTTTCAAACGACGATAACGGTCTTCACCGATTTTCTCTTCGCGAGTGTCACCGAAGCGGCTGGTGAGCTTGACAGCCCAGATGAAGCCACGGTTCTTCTTGGCATAGAGGTCATCGTGAGACATTTCGAGATCGAGAGCGAGGTAACGGAAGATGCTCACGTCCTTGACGTTAACCGTAGCGCCGGCAACCGGATAGCCTTCCTTCGTGAAGCGGAGGCGGACTCCAAGGTGCGGGGAGAGGTAGTAGGTCAAGGTGAAGCTCATTTCCGGATTGACGCCGTCGCCACCTTCCGTATCGGAGTGGAACACATCGATCAAGGAAAGTTCTGCCTTAGCTTCGATCACGCGGTTGAAACCACGCCAGAAGAGGGAGAAGTTCACGTTTGCGGGAATGTTATAGGCATCGTCGCGGTCGCCACCGAAGAAACCCGGAGCAACAAAGCCGTTCTTGTCTTCCATGCTAACGCCCGGCTGAGCCACGTTCTGGAGGGCAACACCCACCAAGAGGTAACCGAACTTGGAAGAGTTCAGCGGGTTCCAGTTCACGCCCACGTCGGAACCAACCGTCACCTGCTTCACATCGTCGAACTGGTTGATGTAAAGGACGGAAACGTCGATACCCAAGGCAATGCACTGCATGAGCCTGTAGGCGTAGCCGAACATGAAGGAGTATTCACCGTAGGACTTGCCGCCATCGATGGAAGCACCGTTTTCGAAGAACGAGAAACCGAGAGTGTGCTTGTAATCCATCGGGAAGGTCAAGCTAACGTATTCCTGGCTAGCTTCGCCGCTAATGGAGCTAAAGAATGCTGCGCTGAATTCCAACTGGTCCGTTTCAGAAATTCCAGCGGGGTTCACATACATGGCAGTGTTGCCACCAAATTCAGCGAACCAGTCGTTCTGCTGATACTTATGCGGAGAATAAGTGGCTTCTGCAAACAAAGAAGTGCTGGCTACCGTGAGTCCGAGGACTGCTGTTTTAATAACACTAGTACGCATCACTTACTCCTTTACTTGATATCCGTGCGGATAAACTCAATACGACGGTTCTGGGCACGACCTTCAGGGGTCTTGTTCGTGGCGACCGGCTGAGAGTCACCCATACCCTTCGTGGTAATGCGGCTTTCGTTGATGCCCTTTTCCACGAGGAAGTTCTTCACAGAAGCAGCGCGGTCAGCAGAAAGCTGCATGTTCGTTTCCTTTCTACCGACGTTATCTGTATGACCGACAATTTCGAAGGTTGCTTCCTGGAAGGTTTCCATAATGTCCACCACCTTCATCAGGGAGATGTAGGAATCCTGAGTAATCGTAGCCTTACCGGATTCGAAGTTCACACCTTCAAGCACAAAGACCTTCTTCGGCGGCTGCGGCACTTCGTCCGGGCAACCATCGTCGTCCTTGTAGCTGTTCAAAGTTTCAGCCTGTTCCGGGCAGAGGTCAACGCCCTTACAAACGTGTGCGAACGTTGCGAGCATACCCTTTGCTTCAACCCACGGATCGCAGAGACCGTCGCGGTCGTTGTCGGCATCCGGGCAGCCATCGTCATCCTGGTAACCGTCGAAGTCTTCGGCTTCTTCGGGGCAGTTGTCGAGGCCGGTGCAGGTAGAGGCGTACTTATCGGAAACGCCTTCTTCAGAAACCCACGGATCGCAAAGGCCATCGCCATCGGAATCCGGGTTACGGGTTTCTTCGACCACTTCTTCTTCCTTCACCAGTTCGGCAGTCGTAAGACCGATGTCTGCCTTACCCTTACCGCGCTTGAGCATCGGCGAGGTGGACTGGCAGTAGAAGTTCGGCTTCGAGAGCGAAGGATTCTGGAACTTCGGATCCAGGGAAACGTTCGTGCGGTTCACCTTGATGAACTGGTTGAACGGATAGTAGTTCTTGTAGATGTTGTTGTATTCCACCTTCGTCTGACCGGCAGCCGGGTCAGCAAACACACCGTAGTAGTGGTTTTCCATGAAGATGTTGTTACGGGCGATCACATTGGTCGGGCCCTTCAGAGCAAGGCCAGAGTAGCCGTTGCGGAGCACGACGTTGTGTTCGATAAAGGCATCGAGGGACTTAGCACCCCAAGCGAGGATGCCGGACCAGCGGTTGCCGTACACCACGTTGTTACGGAGGTGCGGAAGCGAGATAAACGCACCGATACCGGTAGCGTGGTTATCAAGCACATAGCAGTGGTGAATGTAGGGGGCGGCGTTTTCGCAAAGGATACCTTCGAGACCGTTCTTCACAGTGAAGTGCGACATTTCGGCGCCCGAAGTACCCATGACGGTCGGACCTCTACGGCCACCATCGATGATGGTCGTAAGGGGATCCTCGCCCTTAAGTACGACACCCATGATCAGGGTGATGTTTTCGTTATAAGTACCGCGCTTGACGAGGATGGTATCCCCGGCATCCGCATTACCGAGAGCATCTGCAATCTTCTGATAGTCGCCAGGAACATTGATATTCTTTGCCATGGCGGTTCCAGAAAGAAGCATCGCCCCGGCCGTGATTAAGACCAGTTTCTTTAGGGTCATACTGCTACGTTTCTCCAATCATAGAACACTTTGAATTTAAATCCTTGAGCATAGCCCAAACGGCTATTGCAAAATTCAAGTGGGAATATACCTCTAAAAACGGCATTAGTCAATCGACTTTCTAGAAAAATGCCCAAATAATGGTGAAAATGTCGAAAAATTCGTTTCATCGAGGTATAATTGATCCACTCACAGGTCAATCGGCTGATGCCGGTTCGGCCTTTTCCTCTTCCTTTTTCGCGCCCTGAATAGACACGCGAATTTCCTGGCAGGTCTTTTTGATGTCCTGCAGAACCTTGCGGGCACGGGTGCCAGCAGACTTGTTACCGCGCTCAAACTTTTCGTACTCGCGCTTGAAGTTCTCGACTTCCAGTTCAAGATCGTTTACTAAACTCATAAGCAAACTCCAAAAAAAAGATGCTGTATGGAAAATAAATTATTGTTTCTACTAAAAATTCGCCATTTTGTAAAAAAATGTTCAAAAATCGCAAAAAAAAGCAACTTTTTTCATCTATCAACAGTTTATTCACTCTTGACTAACGACCATAAATAATCAAGCGACGCTTTACCGCGTTCACCGACTTCTTCTGAAAAGTCGTTCACAAACATCCGGATATGCGCCTTCATGACCTCAGGATCTTCAATTTGAGCCTTTTTATCGATAAAATCCGTTACCATTTCGGTTCGAGAACGAGCCACGCGAAGGCTTCTGCGAATCTCCTCTTCCACCTGGGAAATGACATCGGCGCCGAGCGACCTTTTCGCAACCGCAATGCCAAGCGGAATCGGAGTTCCCGTATTCGATTCCCAGAACGCACCGAGGTCTTGCAGCAGGAACAGCCCATCGCGTTTCCAGGTGAAACGATGCTCGTGGATGACCACACCCTGCTGAACTTCGTGGGAGCGCAGCGAACGGTAAACCTGATCGAAGAGCGCGTAATTGACCTGGCGGGGTCCCTGCTGCGTCTTGCGGAACCAGAACTTGTAGAGAAGCGCCGCCGTGGTATCTGCTCCGGGAAGCGTCACTGGGCTTTGCGGATTGAAGCATTCGGATTCAGACGAAAGAAGCAACGGACCGCAACCATAGCCGATGGCGCCGCCGCAAGAAAGACAGGCGTAGCCCTCTTCGATTTTAGGAAACACCTGGGCGCTCACCTTTGCGACATCGAGTTCGCCGCGGGACACCATCTCGTTCAAGGTTTGCACGTCAGCAAAGTGAACATCCCATTCAAAAGGGGATTTTTCGAGACCATGTATCAACGCCTCATAGATATAGGTATCGTTGGGGCAGGTTGAAATTCCGAGAGAAAGGCGCATTCGCCACCCCCATTTTATTCAAATAACGTTTTGCGAAGAACTTCGAGAGCCTCGTAGAATTTCCACGAAGAACGGTCTCGGGTAGACGCCATATTGCATACCGCGCGGATTTCAAAGACGGGCATCTTGCAGGCAAGACACGCAGCAATTCCCGCAGCGCCTTCCATATTCTCGATATCCGCATTAAATGTCCTGGAACGCAAGAGCCCCAGTTCTTCGGTTCCGGTACAGCAATTTACCGTAAGCCCCGTCACCGACTTAAGCTGCTGCAAATGATGCGGAGCCTGCGAAGGATCCGTCGCACGGACTGTACTTGGGAACGGGTAGAAGGAGCCATCGACTTCCTGATAGCCCAGGTCGCCTACAAATTCGGCATCCACGCGGACGACATCGAGCAGATTTACACCGCGATCCGGATAGGCTCCACAGACACCCAGAATGAACACAGACGAAATGGAGATGTTCTGCCGCTTGACGAATCCGAGCATATAAGTCAAATTCGTAGCAAAACTGAGAATTCCAAGACCAAGGATGCAGGCATAGCCGCGGTTGTCAGACAATTCGATTAATTTGTCTGGAGTAAACTCGTCGGCAGTCGTTTCGTATTCAGGGAAGAAGGCTATAAACTCCGCCGGAGTTGCAAAGGCGAACAAACAACTTTTATCCGGAAACGCCATAGACCTATCCTTTTTTGCTAGTCCAGTTTCTCAACAGCGTCGGCAAGTGCAGTTTCAAGTTCAGCCACGCGTTCCACCTTGAGGTTGCACGGCCGGTCGACTTCACACCGTGCAGTCGCCACAGCAGTCGCTTTAACTAGACACTCTTCAAAATCCATTCCCATGCCATCGGCATAGAGCCACCCCGCAAAGAAGGAATCGCCAGCGCCAATGCGGTTGTTCACCTGAATCTGAGGCGGCTGAAGCTGTACCCCCTGGAACTTCTTTTCAACCAGACGGAATGCTCTAACCGGGGAATCTTCATCGGTGACCACGAGGGTCTTTATCGGCAAGCGTTCAAGCACGGCAGTTGCAGTCATCTTCCAGAACTGCGGGCTCGAAAGCACAATGGGGAGCCCTAGGCGCGTGAGCAACTTGCAGTATTCCTGCATATTAATCTTGAGGAGCTCGACGCCCTTTTCGAGCCAACCGTCGATGCCTTCGATGGCATCGACATAAACCTTTTTTCCGGTAAAATCCAGCGAATCGATCTGGGCAATGTTAAACCCCTGCGGGAACGTTCCACACAAGGCTACACTTTGGGTCGTATTCCAGTAGTCGTTGAGAGTCTGGATAAAGTCGTCATTCTCGAAATCGGACAGAATCGGAGACGGCTCGATGAGCTCGGTCGACTCCCCTTCGCTCACGACAGTCGTGCAGATACGCGTAGGTTCCTTGATCCAGACCGGGGCCTGCTGAATTCCATAGCCAGAAATTTCATCAAATATCCTGGAGCCATGTTCAGAGCCCAGGAAATGCATCAGCAAAGGTGAGCCACCCAAGAGACGCAACACCAAGCCGCAGTTGATTCCCTTGCCGGAAGCATACTCTTCGACTCGCTCAATGCGATGAACTTCACCAGGTGTAAACTTGTCCACATAGAACAAGCGCTGCCACGCCGGATTCAAGCCTAGAATAAGGACTTCCTGGGACATAGTCTTCCTAGAAGTTCACCTTGAAGAACTTGCGCTTACCAACTTGAACAACCAGCTGGTCGCCGCCCTTGATCTCAAAGGATGCCTGCGGGTCGGCGAGCTTTTCGCCAGCAATCTTCACGCCGCCGTTCTGGACCATGCGGCGAGCTTCACCCTTGGAGGCGAAAGCCTTGATTTCAACGAGCAGGTCCAGGGCACCGTAGGTGCCGGCCGCCACGCTGCATTCGGCTGCGTCACTCGGTATGGCGTTGCCGCTGTGGATTTCGCGTTCCTTGGCGGCGGCGGCCTCGGCGGCTTCTGCGCCGTAGTACTGCGTCACGATATCGATAGCGAGGCGGTGCTTCGCGTCGTTCGGGTTCATCTTGCCCGCAGCGATATCAGCCATCATCTGCTTGATTTCTGCAAGCGGAATATTGGTCAAAAGTTCGAACCAGTTCTCGACGATGCTGTCAGCGAGGCTGTAAATCTTGTGATACATCACATCAGCAGGTTCGTTGAGACCCACATAGTTACCGATGGACTTGGACATCTTGACCTTACCATCAGTACCCAGAAGAATCGGCATGAAGAGACCGATCTGCGGTTCCATGCCTTCGAAAAGCTGCAAGTCGCGACCACGAAGCACGTTGAACTTCTGGTCGGTACCACCGAGTTCCACGTCGCTATTGATGGCGACAGAATCGTAGCCCTGCATCATCGGATACATGAATTCGTGCAGGCTGATCGGCGTATTGGCCGTGTAGCGGTTGTGGAAGTCCTCTCGTTCAAGCATCTGGGCCACGGTGAACTGGCCCATGAGTTCGGTCACCTTGCTGAACGGGAGCTTAGAGAACCATTCGCCGTTGTAGTGGATTTCCACCTGGTCGCGACGAACCACCTTGAAGAACTGTTCCTGGTATTCCTTCGCGTTTTCGAGCACCTGTTCGTGCGTGAGACGCGGACGGGCCTTGTTGCGGCCGCTGGGGTCACCAATCTGGGCGGTGTAGTCACCCACAATGAGCACGACGGTATGGCCCAAATCCTGGAACTGACGGAGCTTGCGCATCACCACCGTATGGCCAAAGTGCACATCCGGGGCCGTCGGGTCGACACCCATCTTGATACGGAGCGGGACTCCGGTATCGTAGGACTTCTGGAGTTTCTTTTCGAGTTCTTCTTGCGGCACGACATCGATAACGCCGCGCATCAAAATTTCAAGCTGTTCCTTAACAGGACGGAATTGCATAATTTTCTCAATAGTTAATGGTTAATGATTATTGGTCAGGTGAATTACAAGTCCAAACCGCTAATCACTGAAAGCCCATGTAGAAGGAATGAATTTTCATACGGCGTAAATATAGAAAACGTTTTTCTATATTCTTCGCACCATTTTGAGGAGAACATAATGAAAAAACTACTTATTCTAGTCGCCATGGCGACGTCTCTCTGTTTTGCACAATCGGAACCCCGCGCCCACGACGGCTTCTTCTTGAACATCGCCCTAGGAATGGGATACCAATCCATCGACTTCGTTGTGGAGGACTGGCAAGAAGAAACCGACAACAAGGCTGGACTTGCGACCGATATCGATGTAAAACTCGGTGGAACAATCTCCTACAACACCCTTATGCACCTAACGATCACCGGTACAACAAAAACGGGAACCATCGACTATGACGATGAATACGAAGACATTCGAGCCAACATGTCACTTTTAGGCTTGGGCGTCACTCATTATTTTGAATACAACATTTTCATCACAGCTTCATGCGGCATCAGTCAATTCCACGCCAATGATGAGGTAGCAGTATTCTCCGGAGTCATCAAAAATAAAGCGACTCAGGACATCAACACTGGATTCGGCTTTCAAGTGGGCGGAGGAAAAGAATGGTGGGTCAGCGACAACTGGGGTATCGGCGCATCAGCATCCCTTCTATACGGTTTTGCTTCCAACCTTAGAGACACAAAAGAATCTTCCCTGGGTATAACACTAAGGCTTTCTGCCTCCTACAACTAATTCCGTTGTAGCACGACTCACTTAGTGGAACAGCATTATTTTCCGAAACCAGCGAGGTCTATACCGAGCTGGTTTATTTTGTATGTAAGAATGCGCGGAGTCGTGGAAAGACTGCGCGCAGCAGCGGCGACTTTACCCTTGCTGCTCTTGAGGGCGTCGCAGATGATGTCCTTTTCGTAGGCCTCCACCATGCGCTTTAAATTGCCATTCACGGGAGTTCCGCTGGTTTCAGCAGTTTGCAACGTGGTCGGGAAATGGTGCGGGTAGATAACATCTTCGTCCGTCACGAGGACCGCACGTTCGATGCCGTTTTCCAGTTCGCGGACATTTCCGGGCCACGGGTAGCTCATGAGCATATTGATGGTTGTGCGCGCAAGGCGGCGGACATTTTTCCCCACGATGCGGCAGTAATGCTCCACAAAGTGGTCCGCCAGGAGCACGATGTCTGTCTTGCGGTTCCTGAGCGGCGGCACGTAAATCGGGAAAATGTGCAGCTGGTAATAGAGGTCTTCACGGAAGGTTCCTTCTTCCACCATCTGCTGCAGGTTCTTGGTGGTGGCCGCAATCACGCGAACATTAACCTTCTTCGCAATGCGGGCGCCAATGCGTTCGACTTCACCGTGCTGCATCAATCGCAAAAGCTTCACCTGAAGGTTCGGAGAAAGCTCGCCCACTTCGTCGAGGAAGAGCGTGCCGCCTTCGGCCTGTTCTACGCGACCGGGAGTTTCTGCAAATACGCCCACAAGTGCACCACGCACACTACCGAACAGTTCTCGATCCAAAACCGATTCCGGCATCGAGGCGCAATGGACGCGAACGAACGGGCCCATGTTGCGGTCGGAACGGTAGTGGATTGCCTCGGCAACAAGTCCCTTGCCCGTACCGACCTCGCCCACGATGAGGGCGGGTAGGGGACTTTTCGACACCTGGTCAATCTGCGCATACACGCGCTGCATTTCGCTAGAGCGACCGATGATATTGTCGGGCTGGAAACGGTCCTTGAGTTCCTGCGTCAAACGTTCGTTTTCGGCCTTTAGAAGTTCGTTCTCTTCGCGGGCTTCGCGGCGGAGTTTCACTGCCGCAGCAAGCATCTGCGCGATAATTTCTAACAAACGAAGTTTTTCGGGAAGTTCGTCTTCGATCGGATTCTGGACATCCGCACTGAAGGCGCCAATCACCTGGTGCTCCATAATCACAGGTACGCAGAGGAACGCCTTGTCTTCGCTCTTGCCGCGACCCGTCCTATCCAAGAAGTCCGGATCTTTTGCAACAGAAGGAATGATAATCGGTTTACCGGTTTCCACGACGCGACCGGTAATGCCTTCGCCCACCTTGTAGCGCCCTTTGCGCGCCTGGCGGCTCGAAAGACCTTCTGCAATTTCGATGGAGATTTCGCCAGTATGGCGGTTATAGAGAGTAAGGGTCGCATGCTCCACGCCCATCGTGGACTCCACCACTTCCAAAATCGGATGTGCGACGCTCTCGAAATCGAGCGTCTGGTTCAAAATGGAGCTGATCTTGTAGAGCAGCTCCAGTTCAAGGATTTTGGATTGCGAGGTGGGCATAACTCTTATTGAATGGATTGCTTCGCCTTTGGCTCGCAATGACGTTTTTTCAGTCTACTTCAAGGCTTCCTGCACGAGAGCAGAGGCGCGCTTGGCGTCGAAGCGGCCCTTGACCTTCGGGGAGAGTTCCTTCATGATCTTGCCCATGTCCTTCGGACTGGAAGCTCCGGTCGCCGCCTTGATTTCGGCGATGAGGGCCTTGACTTCGTCTTCGGTCATTTCGGCCGGCATGTACTTGCGGTAGAGCGCGATGCAGGCTTCTTCGGCCGGGACCTTGTCCATGAAACCACCCTTCTTGAGGATATCGATGGCTTCCTGCTTCTGCTTAACGCTCTTTGCAAGAACATCGACGCACATTTCGTCGGTAATGGTTTCTTCAATCTGTGCCGGAGTTGCACCATTCTTCATGGCTTCGTTCTTGATGTCGGAATGGAGGGTACGGAGCGTTCCGAGAGTTTCGGAATCGTGCGCCTTCATGGCGGCCTTGATATCGTCTTTAATTTTTGTCAGCAATGCACTGCTCATGTTTTACCCTTGGCGGATTACGCCCCGCTCCTGGCATTTAGGTTCAACCTCTAAAAACACGCAACGAGCCACCGGTCATAGACCGACGACTCATTACAAAATCGATGCCTTGATAGCGACTAGTAGAGACGCTTGCGGTTCTGGTCAGCGATTTCTTTCAAGCGCTTGCGGCGAGCAGCAGTTTCGATGCGCTTCTTTTCTTCAGAAGGCTTTTCGAAGCGCTGGCGCTTCTTGACATCGGAAATGATGCCGTTCTTTTCGCAGGACTTGGTGAAACGCTTGAGAGCGCGTTCAAAAGGTTCGTTGGACTTAACAATTACGCCGATCACGATTATCCTTTGGTTAAATTAGAAATTCGTTTTTGGATAGCCAAATATATTTAATTGCAAGAAATTCGTCAAGGGTAGAAAAAAAGCGCCCAAAAAGGGCTTTTTTAGGGTATTTTTCGTACTATAACTTGCGGAATATCAAAGACTTATGTATATTTTTGATAAAACAGACTGTTTTTTGTCTTGATTTTTCGAAAAACTGGAGATTTGGATGAAAAAATCAATCCTACCGCTTACTGCCATTGCGCTTGCAAGCTCCCTGCTTGTGGCTTGCAATGATGAAGAAGAACTTGTACCGAAGATGGACTCGGCAAAGCCCGCCGTCCAGGCTCCCGCCCCGAAGGCTGAAGAACCGAAGGCAGATGAGCCGGAACTCGTTCCTATCCAATCTCTTTCCGGCAACACCGAGGCAAAGGCCGACGACAACGCCAAAAATGAAAACGCAGCACAGGCCCCGACCGGAAACGTTCAGCCCCTCGATAAGGGTGACTTCGTTGTCCAGGTCAGCATTCAGTCCTCGAAGAAGGCTGCCGACGGCATCGTCAAGAAACTCGCCGAAAATAACGTGAAGGCATACATCGCCGAAGTGGAAAATCCAGGCGAACTCGAAGGTACCTACTACCGTATCCGCGTCGGCTACTTCGAATCTAGCGCCGCCGCCCAGGAATACGGAAAGCAAGTTCTTTCTCCGCTGAACTACGCTTGGTGGGTGGACATGAGCAAGAACGACGATGTTGGAAATCCTAACGGCGATTCCGGCTCCGACTCCTACTCCAACAACTCCTATTCGAACACCACTTCTTATTCCGAACCGGAACCAGCTCCTGCACCGGAGCCCGAACCGGCTCCCGCACCTGAGCCTGAACCTGCCCCGGCACCCGAACCTGCTCCGGCACCGGAGCCTGAGCCTGCTCCCGCACCGGCACCCGAACCGGAACCGGCTCCCGCACCTGCTCCAGAACCGGAACCTGCACCGGCCCCAGCACCCGAACCTGCTCCGGCACCTGCACCTGAGCCGGCCGCAGCTCCTGCAGCTCCCGCACCCGCCGACAACTTCGACGACTGGGAATAAGTTCAAATCTACAGATATTAAAAAGCTCCGCAAATGCGGAGCTTTTTTCGTTTAGAGCCTTCGATTTCGCCCTTCGACAAGCTCAGGGACCTTAATAAGGTTTACCAGCTTGCGAAACGCTAACTTATCAAACGGAAGTTACTTCTGCAAGTTGAGACTTGCGTTTGCAGCGCCGTAAAGGCTGATGCTGTAGTCCTTGATCACGTACACCGGAATCTTGTTCAGGAGAGGACGGATGTTCGGGTTGTAGTTCTTTTCGAAATACTTCATGAACAGATTGTCGCGTTCAAGCCAGCGCAGATCCTTCTGCACCGTACCACCAGCCAGATAGAAACCGCCAAGCGGCAGGAACAGCGTAGCGGCATCACTTGCAAAGCGAGCAAGCATCTTCACGAACAGGCGCATCATTTCTGCAGCAACCGGGTCGGTATCGCTTGCGCGGCTGATGTACTTCGGACGATCGTTCGGTTCAGTCTCTTCAATCTTCTTGAAGGCATCATTATCAGGAACGCCGCGGGTTTCCTTCCACCATTCGTACATGTTGCGAAGTCCCATGCCGGACACGAGAGGCTCGACGCCGGGGACCATGCCGATCTTCTTTTCCATGTAGTCGTGGAATTCCTGGGAATCCTTGTCGAACGGAGCGAACGTAGAGTGACCACCTTCGGAACAAGCCGGGATATACTTTTCGCCGTCGAAAGCGAGGAAGCCAACGCCCATGCCAGTACCCGGACCGATTACCGCCTTCGTGGTCTTCTGCGGAGCAGGCGTGCTACCATCGGTGTGCACAAGCTTATGAATCTGGGCGGGGTCATCGACATCGAGCGTCGGAATGCCGTAGCTGATAGCCATGAAGTCGTTGATCACGAGTGTCGGGATACCGGTAGCCGAGGTCAATGCGTCGCCATCGACACTCCACGGGAGGTTCGTCATGACGCACTTGTTGTTTGCCACGGGACCTGCGGCACTAATGCAAATGTGGGAGGGCTTCAAGTCTGCACGGTTTTCGACTGCAATTTTGAGCGTTTCGCGAATCGGAGCGTCCAAGCCATCGATATCCTTAGACGGACAATCAGTTTCAAGGATCAGCGTGAACTTGCCATCCTTGTAGCCAACCAAGCCGAGGTTCGTGTTCGTGCCACCAATATCGCCCGCCAGAACGAGGCGATCAAACTTTGCATCGGGATTAAGCCATTTGATTTCCATAAAAAACTCCAAGTTTTATAAAAAAATAATTTAAAGACCGCAGTTCCATTCCTTGCCGCCGGGAATCTTCCCCTCGGTTTCGGGCATGTTCCGCAAAAACTGATCGAGTGTTACTCCACTAAGATACTCACGGATCATGGTATCGAGATCCTTCCATACGGGAAGCGTCACGCAGAACTTGGCTCGGTCACACTTTTTTGCATTCTTGTCGAGACAAGCCACCGGTGAAACGGATGTTTCCATCAGCGAAAGGATATCCCAGACGCTGCAATCTTCGGGGGCGCAGTTGAGCCTGTATCCGCCGCCTTTGCCACGAGCGCCTTCCAACAGCTTTCCACGCACCAGTGTGCCGAGAATTCCTTCAAGATATTTTTCCGAAATCTGTTGACGGGAAGAAAGTTCCTGCAACTTTACGAACTCGCCCTTGCCGTTTTTGGCAAGATCGATCATTACACGAAGCGCATAGCGTCCTTTCGTCGAGATTCTCAACTTTATTCTCCCAAGTACTCAACCGCAAAGATGAGCGTAGAACCACCAGGGATAGGACCTGCGCCGCGAGCTCCGTAACCCAGTCCGGGCGGTACCACGAGGATTCTCTTTTCGCCGGGAAGCATGCCCTGAACGCCAAGTTCCCAGCCGCGAATCACGCGACCCGCCCCCAGCGTGAAGCCAAAGACCTGTCCACGATCGCGGGAGCTATCGAACTTATAACCATTGGTGAGCCAACCGGTGTAATGCACCTTCGCCACATTTCCCTTTTGAGCCGGTTCACCTTCGCCTTCCTTAATAACCGCATAGCGGAGACCTTCTGGTCCATTCTCAAATGTAAGCGCCGTCGTGTCGGGGAAGAAATCCATGTTCGCAATCACAGCCTCGTCCACTTCGGAGGAAACGAGTTCTACGCGGAAAATAAGAGTCGAGTTAGAAGGAATCATCGAGTAAGCCGTTGCGCCATAGCCCATCGCAGGAGCGACACGGAACCAGCGGACACCACCTTCGCGCATACCTTCGAGACCGACTTCCCAGCCCTTGATCATCTTGCCAGCCCCCATCACCACCTGGAGAGGCTTACCAATATCCTTAGAAGAACCGAACTTGCGACCCGAAAGGAGCCAACCCGTATAATGAGTCTTGAGGACGGACCCCACCACGGCAGGCTTACCGGTTCCCACTTTTTCATCATGAATTTTTAGACCCTTAGCCGCTTCGCGCCAACCGAGACCTTCGATATTCTTGGGGAACACATCGGGTTCCATCGGAGGATCAGCACTCACCAGTTCCACAATAAAGAACAGATCGGAATATTCGGGGACGCCTTCGAGAGAATTTTCGCCGTAGCCCATCTGGTAAGGCACATAGAGCTTGCGGACTTCGCCGGGCTTCATGCCAACGAGGCCCTTTTCCCAACCGGCAATCACGAGCCCAATGCCAAGCGTAAACTCAAGCGGTTCGCCACCGGAGTAGGATTCCGAGAATAATCTGAAACGGCTATCCGAAGATGCAGGCGCAATAGAATCGACAAATGTCATCGCCGCTACAGAGGAATCTACAGTAGACGCAGCTGCTGCAGTATCTACCGGAACCACTTCTTTTTCGATTTCCTTGGACTTCTTCTTCGATTTTTTGTCCTTGTGCTTGGCAGAAGCCGTTTCCACGAGCGCAGTCGTGTCAACTTTTGTCACGCCCGCAATCTGATCGGAATTAAAATCGTTGGCGAGGCGAAGGGAGTCCGCAATACGAAGCGAATCGGCAAGACGGACCTTTTCAGCAAGAATTTTTACGCTATCCAGATACACATAACTCTTGTAATGGACCCTGATGAGCTGACCGGCCCGAATGGAGTCTCCAGAGCCTTCCCTAACCGTTTCCACCTTAAAAGGAATGGCAAAACAGGCGCTACACATCAGCAATACAAGAAAAATCTTCAATTTCGACATAAAATCTCCTGTCCCACAATTTAGAAAATGCTAGTTTTTGAGAGTAACGAATAATTCCAAACGGAATAAAATATGCTGTCAGTCATTATCGTCATAGCGATTATCGTCTTGTCCGTGATACTCGCCGCCATTGGCGCGTATGTGGTTATCCATAGTTCCGACGAAAAGGACGAACCGAAGCGAGTTATCGACGTTTCCGGCCAGTACGCCGTAGTCGTTCGCCCCGCACGCGAATCGCTCACCGCCGTCAAGCCGTCCGAAGCTTCGCTCAGGTCCTGGCTGGACACGCAGGATATTCCTGCGGAAAGGAAAGAGCAACTGATTGCCGAGTGGAACGCATCGCTCGAAGCGACAATCCGCACCATTGACGAAGGCGACAAAAACGGCACCGCCACCTACCGCATCGAGCTTGGCCCCAAGGGCAAGCAATATGTAAAATTCGTTAGCGACGAAAACTTTATTACCCGCGAACAGATCCGCAACCACGCGGAGATTCTGCCGCCCTATGTTCTTGGCTGCGATTGCAAGCTACTTCCGAAACAGCCTTGGGAGAACCCGAGCAAGTCCGGCTGGAAAGCCGTCGTACCCGCACATGGCAACCACTATGACGTCCCCGATTGGAGGCATCTTGCGTAAGTCCTTATTTTCAGCATTACTTTTAGCGCCCGCACTGTCTTTTGCGGCAGGCTCCGCCATCATCACGCTCGAAATGCCCGTCGGCGCACGCCAGCTGGGCATGGGCGAAGCTGGTGCTGCCCTCGCCGATGACCCGACCGCCATGTACTACAACCCGGCTGGTCTCGCCTTTGGTC
This sequence comes from Fibrobacter sp., assembly GCA_017526585.1. GTDB lineage: Bacteria > Fibrobacterota > Fibrobacteria > Fibrobacterales > Fibrobacteraceae > Fibrobacter. The sequence continues at coordinate 146,175 of JAFXRC010000037.1, forward strand.
CCTTAGCCGACGAATGGCGCATGAGCTACAAGGCCGACTCCAAGAACGCCCCCTTCTTCACGAGCATGGCATCCAGATCCAAGGACGGATTCTTTAGCAAGAGCGAGCTTTGGGCAGGCACCGCCGAGGGCATTTTGAAATTTGACGGCGAGCAATGGGTGAACTACCACTCCATAACGCTGCAGGGCAACGCAAAAATCCGCGACGCCGTCAAGGTCTATGTCGGTTCAGAACGCGGACTCGACGAATATGTTCGCCAGGTCAAGAAATTCAACGATATCAAGACGGCTGACGACGAAAAGCACGTGGTCGAAGTCAAGATGCCCTGGAACCTGATCGTGAAGGACACTATCACGGCAGTCTTTTACGAAAGTCGCACCGAGAAACTCTGGGTGGGTACACCCAAGTCCCTTTACCGCTTTGACGGCAAAGCCTGGAAGAACTACGACGACGAACTTGGAAGTCACCGCATCACCGCCCTTGAAAGCCAGGGTGCGTCCATCTGGATTGGTACCGAGGACGGTCTGTTCGTTTACCGCAACGGACAGTTCGAACAGAAGGGCAAGGTGCTCCCGAGCCAGAAGGTGAGGGCACTCGTATGGTCCGAAAGCCGCAAGGAACTTTATGTCGCAGTCGAAGGCGCCGGTATTGCAAGGCTCATTCCCAAGAAGAGCGTGAACGACAAGGACCGCTGGAGCCTGTTCACCGAAGAAGACGGAATCATGGACCACTCCCCGACCGCACTCGCCGTTGATAGTTCGGGACATGTCTGGGCGGCTCACAACGGAGGTCTTTCGCATTTCACGCTACGCAAGTGGGAACAGGTGCAGTTCGCCGATAACAAAGTGAACGACATTTCCGTGGACCAGCGTGGCGGCATCTGGATCGCAACCGACAAGGGCGTGTGGCGCCACCTGCCGGACTACGCGACCGCTAGCGGACGCAAGGCGGAACTCGAACGAGGAGCAGCGGAAGAAGAAGGCTCCACCAAGAGCGAAGACGAATGGATTCACTACCACAGCGGGAACGGTCTTTCCACGAACAAGGTGTGGGCAGTGCTTCCGCAAGGTGGCGACGTATGGTTCAGCACCGCGAACGGCATGGAGCAGTTCAAGGATGCCGACTACCAGATTACCGCCTTCTACGAAAAGCTTTTGCCGATTCTGAACATTCCCGACCTGTATCACCTTTATGCAGGCATGACAATTCCGCTGAGCGACTGGGGCACGCTCGGGTTCTTCGTGAACTTCGTTAGCTTCGGTTCGACGATTGCCTCGGGCGATGTCGACGCCGACGACCTGGTCGCCTACAACAGTTCCGAAATCGTGGGCGGCTTCAGCTACGGCACAAGGTTCCCGAACGACTGGGGTCTAGGTCTTTCGATCAAGTTTTTCTACTCCGACCTGAGTTCCGGAGCAGCCGCTGGCGAAGAAGAAGCGACCACCTTCGGTTACGCATTCGACATCGGCGTACTCAAGAAGAACTTGTTTATAGACAAATTAAATCTCGCCTTGGTACTCGCCAACATCGGTCCGAGCGTCTACTATGTGGACAAGACCATCGAGGACCCGATTCCCTTGACATGGCGCTTGGGACTTTCCTACGAGATTCTCTCGCTGGCAGACTACAAGTGGACCGTAGTCGCCGACTACAACCGCGAAGTGGTCTACGACGACGACAAAGGTAATCCGGAACCGTTCTACATCTCTAGCTGGAAGTCGCTTATCAATCCTGAAAGGGACGGCAACAAGGTGAAAGAATCCATCATGCAGGGCGTCTTCAACCTGGGTACCGAATTCGTCTACGCGAACACGATTGCTCTCCGCGCCGGTTACCTTTATGACCAGACGGGTAAGCGCAACGAAGTGGATTTGGGCTTTGGCTTTATGCTCTCCGATGTGTTGCAATTCGACTTCGCCACCATCAAGGACGTGGGTGACAACGACGGCGTGCGCGACGGTCAGATGCGCTTCGGCATGCTGTTCAAGTTCTAATATAGAAGCAGGCAGAATTGCAATTAGAAAAGTCAGGTTTCGCACCTGACTTTTTCATTTTCTTTGTAGTAGATAAAAACTATTCTACGCGTTCGAGGATAATGAGAGCACGTTCTTGCGTGCTATTCGGAATGGTATAGAAATGCTTGCCGACGAACTTGTAGCCGAAATCTTCGGGATGGAATGTCTTGAGTTCATCGGCGACGGCGGGGCCCTTCATGAAGAATACGCGGCCGCCCACCTTGAGAGAATTGGCGATGCGCGGAAGGGTCTTCTCCATCAATTCAAAGGCGCGGCTGATGACGCCGTCGACGGGAATAGTCATGCTGCGGCTCGTGACCTTGTGTCCGAACACGTCGATTCCCTTGAGTCCCATCTTCTCGATGACCATGTTAAGGAAGTTGATGCGGTTCGGACGAGGTTCGCAAAGCGTGAGGCGAATGGAGGGATTGACGAGTTTAAGTGGAATTCCGGGGAAGCCGGCACCGCTGCCGACATCGATCATGCGGGCCGGCCACTTAGGCACATACGCATTGATGAGTGTGCAGTCGGCGTAATGGCGTTCCACCATCGTCTCAAATGCATTCAGGCGCGTTAGATCCTGGTCATCGTTGTTGGCACGCAGCAGCTGGTGGAATTCCCAAATCTGCTTAAGCGTTTCTGGCTGGAGTTCTACGCCGTAGTAATGCAGCAGCTTATCGAGTCCCTGAAGCGATGGCGTGACACGCTTGCCGTTAAACAGTGGGAAGTCGGTGCGAGGTGCCTTGAGGTGGGGCACGAAATCGCGACCGGCAGCATTTGCCGAGCGAGCAGGAGTTCTCTTTGACCAGTTGGAATTTGCCATGACACAAAAGTAGAACTTTTTAAGGGCAAAAAGGGTAAGTTTTCTAAGAATCGGCGTATATAGTATAGAGGACATCTATAATGCGCCACCTATACGATCGAAAATTTTTCATTTTGTTTTTCATTTTGCAATGTACATGGACTTGCTTTACCCACGCCATTGCTGCGACAAAGGCCGACTTTGATGAAGAAGGTTTAAGCGAAGCACAAGTATTTGAATGGTGGGACAACGGAATCATCGACGGAGAAGAAGCACAAGAAATCCTAGACAAGCTAGAAGAAGGGAATATGCAGGAGGCATGCATTCTTGCCGAAGTGTACGCCCTGGAAAAATGTCCCGA
>JAFXRC010000008.1 GCA_017526585.1 Fibrobacter sp.
CAGTCGGCAGTGACAACCAAGTCGGTTGAACTGTCAACCGGGATCGATATACCGGGGAAAAGGTGTAAACCGAGTCAGAGAAACTGTCAACCCGGTCAGTAAAATCACCTAAAAAGTGTCAACCTTTTTCAGTGATGGTCAGAGATTCTTTGCGATGGTTCTCATAACATACAATTTACAACTATTTGCAAGTAAATGCAAGTGTTTAACAGTGTTTTCTATCATTTTGGTTCCTTTTTGAGGTTGAAACACAAAAAAAACGTATTTCTATAGCTCGCAATCGGCATTCGATTGCCCTGACTTTTTGGATGGGGGAGGTTTCCCCCTCGGCAAAGCCTGTAGTCTTTGCCTACCCCTTCTAACGGGTGTTCAAACGCCACACCCGTAACGCCCGGCTATTCCAACCCACCCGCCCAAATTGTCTTGCCGGGCTTGACCCGGTATCTCCTTTTTCTAGTTGAATAATCTATATTACTAGCGACATAGCCCCATTCCTCGCGGTTTGGGGCGCATAGAAATTTGAGTTGTTGCTCTTATTCTCACGACTGAAATCTGGTAAATTTCAAAAAACTAGCGAGAATAAGGCAGACACTCACGCACCCTGTGCGTGGGTCGTTTGTGCTTATGCTAGTATAGGTTTACCAGAACCTCAGTCGTGGTAAGTGCATTCGATTCCACGCCTTTTTTGTTTGGTTTTGAATGCACAGATATAAGGGCTAGCAAATGAGGCCCTTATGGATAACACGCAGCAGTTCAACAAGCTGGTCAGTTTTATGTGGAATATCGCCAACGATGTGTTGGTGGATGTTTTTAAGCAAGTCAATTACGCTAAGGTCATTCTTCCAATGATGGTTCTGCGTCGTATAGATGTCCTTTTGGAACCGACAAAAGAAGACGTACTTAAAATGAAGGAGTCTCTTGATAAACAGAAAATCACAAATCAAGAACTGGCACTTATGGCCATCACTAAGTGCCCGTTTGTGAATACATCAAAGTTCACAATGACAACGCTCACGGCTGAAACGAATCCGGCTCGACTCAAGATGAATTTCATTGAGTATATAAATGGCTATAGTAAGGATGTTCAAGATATTGTAAAAAAATTTGGTCTATTATCTACCATTGATGAGTTGACAGAGTGTAATCGTCTTGGTTCAATTCTTGAAAAATTCACAGACAAGTCGATTAACTTGGGAATTCTTCCCACTAAAGATGCGAGTGGAAAGGAAACTTTGCCTGGCGTTGACAACCATATGATGGGGACGGTATTCGAAGAATTGTTGCGTCGCTTTAATGAAGAGTATGAAGTAGTTAGCGCAGGGCGCCATTTTACCCCGCGTGATATGGTAAAGCTACTTGCTGATTTGGCTGTTGTGCCGATTGCTGATAAACTTGAAAATTCAACATACACCATTTACGACGGAGCCTGCGGTACGGGAGGCATTTTGTCGGTGTCCGAAGAGAAAATTCAGAATGTTGCACAAAAGGCTGGCAAGAAAATCAAGACGCATATTTTTGGACAGGAACTTATGCCTGATACTTATGCTACGTGCAAAGCGGAAATCATGATTTCGGGACAAATCAAGAAATTTCGTTACACAGTAAATAAACAAGAAAAGGACTACATTGCCTTTGGTTCTACTATATCGCAGGATGGTCATATTGGCGAAAGTTATGATTTCTGTATTTCAAACCCGCCATTTGGTACGCCATGGAAAGAAGACCTCAAGAACTGGGGGATTGCGAACAAGAAGGAAATTACCGACAGTCGTTTTGTGCTTTCGGACGACATTAACTTTGTTCCCGACATCGGTGACCCGCAGATGCTCTTTTTGGCGAACAATGTCAGTCGCATGAAAGATACAGAACTAGGCACTCGCATAGTAGAGGTACATGACGGAAGTTCGCTTTTTACGGGTGATGCTGGCTCTGGAAACAGCAACTTACGCAAGTATATTATCGAAAACGATATGCTCGAAGCTGTTATTGCAATGCCTGAAAATGAATTTTATAATACCCCTCTTAACACATATATCTGGGTTGTGACAAATCGTAAAGAAAAACGTCGCAAGGGGAAGGTGCAGTTGATTGACGCTACCTCCATCAAGACTCCGCTCCGCAAGAACCTTGGGAAAAAGAACTGTGAAACAAACGAGGCTGACCGTGCGAAAATCTTGAAAATCCTGATGGATTTCAAGGAAACGGAGCAGAGCAAAATTTTCGACAATACCGTATTCGGCTATTGGTCTGTACCCCTGATGAAACCCGAATTGGATGAAAAAGGCAAACCAGTCAGGGATAAGAAGGGTAATGTAAAATACAAGGTCAACCGTAACGAAACAGAACGGATTCCGATGGACTATCCGGGTGGAATAGAAGGCTTCTACGAAAACGAAGTCAAGCCTTATACGCCTGATGTGATTTTCGGCGAACCCACCATTGGCTATGAACTCAGCTTTACCAAGTATTTCTACAAGCCTGTTGAACTCCGCAGTTTGAAAGATATAAAGAACGATATCATGAAACTGGAACGGCAAACCGAAGGAGCCCTGGTGGAGATTCTAGAATGAAAAAATACGCTCGATATAAGGATTCAGGAATCTCTTGGATAGGAGATGTTCCAGAACATTGGGAATGTTGTACGCTTCGAAAGTATTTAACATTTGTGTCTGATAAAGGACATCCCGAGGAACAGTTGCTTTCTGTGACAAGGGAACAAGGAGTAATAATCAGAAATAAAGAATCAAAAAAAGAAAATCATAATTTTATTCCTGAAGATTTATCGGGGTACAAACTTGTAAAGAAAGGTCAATTTGCTATAAACAAAATGAAGTCTTGGCAGGGCTCATATGCGGTCTCTGAATATACTGGGATTGTAAGTCCCGCATATTATATTTGTGATTTGCGCTTTGATTATAAGCCTTTTTTTAATTTGGCCATCAGAAGTAAAGCTTATATACCTTTTTTCACAATGTATTCCAAAGGTATTAGAGTCGACCAATGGGACTTGTCTCCAATAGGATTGAAATCAATACCTTTTTTTCAGCCACCTCTCCCTGAGCAAAAGGCGATTGCAGAATACTTGGATAAAAAGACTGCGCAAATCAATGAAATTGTTTCGGCAAAGCAAAAACAAATTGAACTCTTGAAGGAATACAAACAATCTGTTGTCGCAAATGCCGTCACGGGTAAGTTGAATAAGAATAGCCGAATGAAAGACTCCGGCATCAGTTGGATTGGGAAAATCCCTGAAAATTGGGAATGTAGTACGCTGCGAAAGCATCTTAAGTTCGTAAGCGACAAGGGACATCCCAATGAACAACTCCTTTCTGTCACAAGAGAACAAGGTGTAATTATTCGAAATGTTGAATCAAAAGAAGAAAATCATAATGCAATCCCTGAAGATTTGTCCGATTACAAGCTTGTAAAGAAAGGACAATTTGCCATAAATAAGATGAAATCTTGGCAAGGATCCTATGGAGTGTCCATATATACGGGGATTGTTAGTCCAGCATATTATGTATGTGACTTAGATTTTAAAAATAAAGATTTCTTCAGTATCGCAATTCGAAGTAAGGCGTATATTCCTTTTTTCACAATGTATTCGAAGGGAATACGAGTGGATCAATGGGATTTATCGCCTATTGCTTTAAAAACAATTCCATTCTTTATTCCGCCAGCAGAAGAACAAGACAAAATAGTTTCTTTTGTGAAAGACAAGATGGAAAGAATTGATTCTCAAATTGCGTCCATCGAAAATCAGATTGCGAATTTGAACGAGTATAAGCAAAACTTAATCAGCGATGTCGTCACAGGAAAAGTGAAAGTCTGTTAAAGCGAGGTATAATCATGCCGACGGATACATCAGAAAAAGGTCTCGAAACTCTCATCGAAAAATACCTTCTTGAGCAGAACGGCTACTATAGGGGCAAGCCGTCTGATTACAACACTGATTATGCCTTGGATTGCGACAAGTTGGAGCTGTTCCTTTGCTCCACGCAAGAAGACAAAGTCCAAAGAACTGTAGATTTCAAGAATCCGCATATCCGTCATTCGTTCTTTGACAGGCTCAAGAACGAAATCACCAAGCGAGGCGTTATCGACGTCATCCGCAGGGGCTACAATTACAATACCACACACTTTGACATGTATTACCCGTTTCCTTCCGAGTTGAGCGAATCGGGGCAAAGTTATTACGACCGGAACATTTTTTCTGTCACACGACAAGTTCACTTTAGCGTTGCAAATCCGGACTTGTCTATCGATATGGTGATTTTTATTAATGGCTTGCCCGTTATCACCATTGAGCTCAAGAATCATTATACCGGTCAGACCGTCTTGAATGCCGTTGCGCAGTATTCCAATCCCAGTGAACGCAATCCCAAGGAATTATTGTTGCAGCCCAAGCGTTGCGCTGTCCATTTCGCCGTAGATGACGATAACATTCGCATGTGCACGGAATTGAAGGGTAAGGAATCTTGGTTTCTGCCGTTTGACAAGGGCGTTGATGGTGGCGCAGGTAATCCGTTGAATCCCAATGGTCCGCGAACAGCCTACTTATGGGATTATGTGCTTACCAAGCAGACTCTCTCGTATATTGTCGAGAACCTAGCCCAGGTAGCGAAATTTCACGATGAAAAAGGAAGAGTTATTAAGGAATCTGTCGTTTGGCCCCGTTACCACCAGCTTGATGCCGTCCGTTATCTGGTGCAAGAAACCAAGTCGCATGAATTGGGACAAAGATTCCTGATTCAGCATAGTGCGGGCTCGGGTAAATCGAATACGATTACGTGGCTTGCCTTTATGCTTGCCCAGCAACTGCGCGGCACAGAAAAATTGATGGATTCCGTCATTGTCGTGACGGATCGCGTAAACCTCGATAGGCAAATCCGCAACAATATCAATGCCTATAATCAACTTGGCAATATTGTTGGCTGGGCGGAATCGTCGGAAACTCTTCGCAAGGAACTAACCGCTGGTAAGCGAATTATTATTACGATTGTTCACAAGTTCCCACATATTCTCAAGGAAATCGGCACGACGCTCGCTGACCGTCGTTTTGCAATCATCATTGACGAGGCTCATAGCAGTCAAAGTGGTTCGCTTTCGGCTAAAATGAACATGGCGATTGCCGGTGTAGATGTCGAGAACGAGGAAGATTTTGAGGATATCTTGAACAAGACCATCGAAGGTCGCAAGATGGTGAAGAATGCGAATTATTACGCCTTTACCGCGACACCCAAGAACAAGACTCTCGAAATGTTCGGAAAAAAGATTCCACAACCTGATGGAAAACCGAAATTCGAACCGCACCACAATTACACCATGCGCCAGGCTATTCAGGAAGGCTTTATCCTGGATGTGCTGAAAAACTATACGCCGTACCAGAGTTACTACAAGGTCGTTGAATCAGAAATCATCCGCAAGCGAAAACAAAATCCCGAATTTGACCGCGACCAGGCGCAAAAGAAAATCCGCTGGTATGTGGAAAGTCGCCCCGAAACGGTCGAGAAAAAGGCCGCCATCATTGTAAACCACTTTATCAATAACGTCATTAACAAGAACAAGGTGGGTGGCCAGGCCCGTGCTATGGTGGTGACTGCCGGAATTGAAAGGGCGATTGATTACTATTACGCCATTTCGAAACAGCTGCAGGATATGAAGAGCCCGTACAAGGCTGTCGTTGCGTTCAGCGGGGAAAAGGTGTATCACGGCAAGGAAGAAACCGAGGCGAGCATCAACAAGTTCCCGTCTGCCGATATCGAAAAGAACATGAAGCTGGACCCGTATCGCATTCTCGTTGTCGCTGACAAGTTCCAGACCGGTTACGACGAACCGTTGCTGCACACGATGTATGTCGATAAGGGCTTGACTGATATCAAGGCCGTGCAGACGCTTAGCCGATTGAACCGCTGCCATCCGAAAAAGAAGGATACGTTTATTCTCGATTTTGCGAACGACCCTGAAGATATCAAGGCGTCGTTCCAGCGCTATTACAAGATGACGACGCTTGCTGGCGAAACCGATCCGAACAAACTGAACGACTTGATTTTCGAACTGGATGAATTCAACATTTACACGCAAGCCGAAATTGATTTGTATTGCAGAAAATATCTGGGTTCATCCCCGCGCGAAGAACTGGACCCGATTATTGATACGTGCGTGGAACGATTCAAGAATGACTTGCAAGAAGAACAGCAGATTGCCTGCAAGAGCGCTATGAAGAATTTCGTGCGCATCTATACCTTCCTTGCTGCCATTATGCCGTTCGGTAGTGAGGATTGGGAAAAACGCTGGACGTTCTACAAGTATCTTGTGACGAAATTGCCCAAGCTGAAACGCGAAGACTTTACCGAAGGCTTGCTGGAATCGATTGACTTTGACCAGTTGCGAATTGTGGAACAGGAAGCGGCAAAAATTTCCCTTGAAAACGAGAATGCCGAAATTGCGCCCGTACCGACAGGTAATGGAGCCGTTGGCAAAAAAGAACCGGAACTCGTCAAGTTGAGCGATATTCTGGAAGAATTCAACCAGCGCTACGGCGGCGTGGAATGGGAATATCCTGATAAAGTAAAGAAGGATATTGACGAACTGCCCAAGGAACTTGCCGAAAACGAAAGCTTTGCAAACGCCGTTTTGCATGCCGACGAATCAACCGTGCAAATCGAAGGCGGCGACGCCTTGCAACAAATTATCGTCAAGAACATGGCTGCCCGTTCGGAACTCTTCCGCATATTCCTAGAAAACCAGGAATTCCAGAACTTCCTCGTGGAACGCGTGATTAATGCTGCGAGAACGATGGTGAGAGCAACTGCGGGGTAGGGATATAAATAATTTGTTAAAACCTCTTGACAATCACATTCTAGTAATTTATATTTAGTGCACAAGTGTGTAGAAAATCACTTTTCGCGCACGGTCTAAAACAATCAAAGCCCCGCCTTTTTTACGCATGTAGGCGGAGGGAGGAAAGATGAAGAATGTCGGTTTGTTGCCGTCGGGTGAGGTTGACGGCGAGAAGAACGAAATCATCGTGTATCAGCCGGAAGGGGGCGAATTTCACATCGAAGTTCGCGTGGATCAGGACACTGTTTGGCTGACGCAGGCACAGATGGCGGAGTTGTTCAATACGGACAGAACTTCAATAAATCGGCATATTCGCAACATTTTTCAGACGCAGGAATTGTATGAAAATTCAACTTGTGCAAAAATTGCACAGGTTCGTTTGGAGGGTGGACGGTCCATTAAACGAGTTGTCCCGTATTACAATTTGGATATGATTATTTCTGTGGGTTACAGGGTCAATTCCATTAGCGGCACACGCTTCCGTCAGTGGGCGAACAGTGTCCTCAAAGAGCACATGTTGAAGGGCTTCAGCGTAAATCAGCGCCTTGTTGCCCATGAAAACAGGCTGGAAAACATTGATTCTCGGGTCATTTATCTTGAAAAGCAGGTGGATTTCTTCGTGAAGGCGAACTTGCCGCCTAAGGAGGGCTTTCTGCAGGCGAAAGCTTTTTGGAATGGCTATGAGTTCGCTGTTCAGCTCGTCCGTTCGGCTAAACAAGAAATAGTCATTATCGACCCGTTTGCAGACGATACGGCCTTGTCTCTCATGCCCAAGCGAAATCCCGGAGTGAACGCGATAATCTATTCCGCCCGCATCAACCAGACGATGAAAGCCGAATGCGAACGGCTGAATCGTCAGTGCCCGCCTGTGGAATTGCGGACGATGCGTGAAGTCCACGACCGGTTCATTGTCGTTGACGAGGCCGTTTACCACATCGGGGCGTCTATAAAGGATTTGGGCGGTAAGCTCACAGCGTTTTCAGTGCTTAGCCTTTTGACCAAGCAACAACTGTTGGAGATGATTAAGTAGCCCCGCCTTTTTTATGCATCCTGGCGTTCTGTGTATATGGCAAATCAGAGCACAAAAGTCCGCAACTGGCCGAAATTTTGGTCGGCTTATAACTATATTATTCCTAAACCAAGGAGTTTTAGTATGGCAGAAATCGGTACACCTCTAAGTTCTAGTGCAACCAAGGTCCTCTTTTGCGGGGCCGGCGAACTGGGTAAAGAAGTTATCATCGAAATGATGCGTCTCGGCGTCGAAGTCATTGCCGTAGACCGTTATGCCAACGCTCCTGGTATGCAGGTGGCTCATCGTAGCCACGTGATTAACATGCTCGATGGGGCTGAACTCCGCCGTGTGATTGAACTGGAAAAGCCCGACTACATCGTTCCCGAAGTCGAAGCCATTGCGACCGACACGCTCGTGGAACTCGAAAAGGAAGGCTACAACGTCATTCCGACGGCCAAGGCTACCAAGCTTACTATGAACCGCGAAGGCATTCGTCGACTCGCCGCCGAAGAACTCGGCATCAAGACGAGCCCGTACCGCTTCGCCGACAATTTTGAAGACTTCAAGAAGGCTGTCGCTGATATCGGCATCCCGTGCGTGATCAAGCCGGTCATGAGTTCCTCGGGCCACGGCCAGAGCGTTATCAAGACCGAAGCCGACATCCAGAAGTCCTGGGACATTTCCCAGCACGAAGGCCGCACGGGCCATGCTAGCCGCGTGATTGTTGAAGGCTTTGTGCCGTTCGATTACGAAATTACTTTGCTCACGGTTCGCCATGTGGCGGGCACGAGTTTCTTGGAACCGATCGGTCACCACCAGGTGGGCGGCGACTACCAGGAATCCTGGCAGCCGCAGCCGATGAAGCCGGAACTGCTGGAACAGGCCAAGGTGATTGCAAAGAAGGTCACCGACGCTCTCGGCGGTCGTGGTATCTTTGGTGTGGAACTTTTCGTTTGCAAGGACGAAGTCTTGTTCAGCGAAGTGTCCCCGCGTCCGCACGATACTGGCATGGTGACTTTGATTTCGCAGGACCTCTCCGAATTCGCATTGCATGCCCGCGCCATCTTGGGCCTGCCTATTCCGAACATTGCATTCCACGGCCCGAGCGCCTCGAAGGCTATCGTCGTGGACGGCAATTCCGACCACGTGAAGTTCGGTGGCCTCGAAGAAGTGCTTGCAGAACCTGATACCGCGCTTCGCCTGTTTGGCAAGCCCGAACTCAAGGGCCACCGCCGCCTGGGCGTGCTGCTTGCCCGCCGCGACACGGTGGAAGAAGCCAAGGCTCAGGTCATGGCTATGCGCGAAAAAGTCAAAGTGACTTTGTAGATTGTCCCCGCGCATTGGTGCGGGCGTAAAATGGAAGGAGAGGATATGAAGCGGCTTTTAACGCTCGCCCTGACATCTGTGATTTCTGTCTCTGCGGCATTTGCGGCAAAGACCATTACGCCGTCGGTTCCCGCGCTTGATTCCGACGGGTGCTACGCCATTTCGACCGCCGAAGAACTTTACGGATTTGTTGAAGTGGTGAATACGTCGGTCTCGCTCATTCCTGTTTGCGCCAAGCTGACTGCCGATATAGTCGTCAACGAAAATGTGATTGTCGATGGGGCTCTCAATGGAGACGGGAGCGAGTTCATTCCATGGTCTGGGGTTAATGCGTTTTATGGAAGTTTCGATGGTGCCGGTCATAAAATTTCGGGTCTTTACTTTTATGACGATGGGGGGCCAGATGCGCTCGGCCTATTTGAAACGGTTATGAATCCGGATTCCCTGTACGAGGTGAAGATTGAGAACCTGACCATAGAGGATTCTTATTTTAGTGCCTATAGGGATGTGGGCGCCGTGATTGGTAGGGTTGACGATGAAAGCCAGGCAGTGGTTGTCCGGAATTGCCATGCTTCGGCTTTTTTGCAGGGCCCCCAAATCGGTGGCTTGGTGGGTGGTCATTACGGGGAATCCTTGGTGATTGAAAATTCGCATACCGAAGTCATAGCCCGTGGATACGAGGGCTTCTCCAATGTTGTTATGGGCGGCTTGCTTGGCGATTTCGTAAATGGCAAAGTCTCTATTACCAATTCGTATAGCATATCAGATCTCAGTTCCGATAATACGGGTACCTTGATTGGGCTTGCTTATGGTGAAAAGTTGACATTGACGAATGTGTATGGAGTCGATACCTATGCAAGAAAGATGTTGCAGCAGAGTCGCCGTCCTTTTTCTTGGGTGGACTATGCCGATGTTGAAATAGTCAATGTGTTCGCGGAAAAGACCGAAAAGGAGATGCATATTCCTAGCAATAGTGCGGATTCGCTGTATCCCTTTGTTTATGTGGACGCAGAAAAGTTCTCGGACGGCTCGGTGGCGTGGCTACTTCACAACTATGTTGCTCCAGGGGTAAACGGCACAATTTGGGGGCAGAATGTGGGCGTTGACTCCGTCCCTAATTTTAGTGGCTCCGTGTCTGTTTCATTTACGACGTCCCACATCAATTATGTGACTTATCCCGAAGATACGGCGAAGTATCGCGACGAGTATGTGGAAGGAATCTTTATGGCGCTTCCGGTTCCTGTCCGCGAAGGATATCGGTTCATGGGCTGGTACACCGATGCCGAATTATCGGGTGAACGTGTGCTGGCAATTTCTGAAGAAGCCAGGGGCGAACATACTTTCTATGCGAAGTGGTGGCGCTATCCGCAGCTGGTGAATGGTTGCTATGAAATAGGAAGTGCTGACGAGTTGTATACGCTTATCCATATCGTAAAAGATGCGCATGGCGATTCGCTATGTACAAAGTTGACTGCCGATATCGTTGCAAATGAAAGTCTTTTTAACGCAGATGGTACCTTGTCCATCGAACGAGAAGACTCCTTTACGGAATGGGAATCTTTGCCGAATTACCATGGCGTGTTCGATGGCGCTGGGCATACCATTTCGGGCCTTTACGGAATGTCTGGCTTTATTGGTGATGTTGAAAATGGTAGTCTGGTAATCAAGAATTTGGGAATTATCGAATCCTACATTGAAGGTCGCTACAGCGATATGGGTGGACTTGTTTCAAGCGCAAAGCAGATGACTCTGGTCATCGCCAATTCCTACTATACGGGAGTGGTCGATGGTCTCGACAATGTAGGCGGTCTTGTAGGGCTTCTAGAAAAATCGAAGGCTACAATTATTGCGTCGTACTGCTACGCAAGCGTGTCCGGCATGAGTGATGTGGGTGGTCTCGTGGGCTTTTCTGATAAAGATGCCAATTCCTATCTTGACGTGATGTATTCGTATAGTTCGGGCTTTGTGGCTGGTTACGAAGGAGTCGGTGGCTTGGTGGGTGACGACGCGACGACCTTCCTTCGAATCAGCAATTCATACAACGTCGCTACGGTTTATGCATCGTCGAAGAATGCCGGCGGTCTGGTGGGCTATGCCAAGAACGATTCCACGATGATTTATAATTCGTACAATGGGGGAGTCATTGATGGATCGGATTTGCTTGGGGCACTGGTTGCTCAAAAGTTGAAAGGTACGGAGCTTTTGCTGGATAGCGTGTTCTATGACGAAGTCTGCCCCTATGCCGACTTGAAGGGAACGGCTGTCGCTTCAAGTGAATTTGCGGACAAGACGCTGTTAAACCGCCTGCGCTCCTACAAGAACTTTGGCTTGAATGGCAATGCCTGGGGGCAGTCCGATACGGATAAATATCCTGTCCTTAATTTCAGAGCCTCCGAAGAAATGATTGACAGCCTGCTGCAGTATTCGTTGAATGTTATAATCGAACCGAAACTTATTGTAACGTCGAGTTCGTCGGTTGCGGCATCGAGCAGTTCTGTGACTCCGCAGTCGAGTGACTCTATGGAGCCGTCTAGCAGTTCCGCCGAAGAAAAATCGAGTTCTTCGAAGACACCGAAGTCCAGCTCTTCTGTGAAGGAATCGAGTTCTTCTTCCAAGACGAAGTCGAGTAGCTCTGCAACTCCGAAGTCGAGCGATTCCGGCAAGACGTCGCTTATTGTTGCTCATGCGGTTTCGCCTGTGAATGTCCGCGGCGTTGGTCGCATGGTCGAAATTTTCGGTATGCAGCCGGGCGATAATTATGCGCTCCTGGATATGCAGGGTCGCTTGCTACAGAACGGAGTGGCAACCCAAACGAATGTGAACCTGAATGTGAATCGCCCCGGTCGCTACCTTGTCCGCGTTTCGGATCAGGTGCGCACGGTGCTAGTCCGCTAAATAACCCGAGGTCCCTATGCTCAAAAAAGATGTTGCAAAACTCTTCCTCAGCACAATCGCCGCGACCATTTTCGCTGCTTGCGGCGATGACACAACCACCGAGAAAATAGTCGAGGTGGCTGGTGGTACCGTAATCGTTGAATCCGTTGGTGACCTTCCGGAGTGTACCAAGGACATCGAGGGCGAACGGGCGTGGGTGAAAACAGAATCTACCGACCGTATTTGCGTAGACGGCAAGTGGTTTGCGACCAAGGACTCTTTGAATGCAGGCGACTTTAGCTGCACCACCAAGGAACTCAAGGATAAAAGCGGCATCAAGATCGTCTGCAATGGCGATAGCATTGGCGTGGTGCTGAACGGTTCCGACGGCAAGGATGGTAAGGCGGGAACCTCCGGTAAGGATGGCGATGACGGTGCCGGTTGTGCTGTCGTGGGGCAGACGGATTCCACGGTGGTCGTGAAGTGCGGCGGACAAACGATGACTTTGAACCTAGGCGCGGCTGCAGGGCTTGATTCGCTTGGACTCGATTCCGAAAGAATCGCAGTTTCTCTCGATACCTTGGCGGGTGTTTCGCAGAAGGGACCTTTCCTGAAGGGTTCCACGGTTTACCTGTACGAACTTTCCGATGGTCATACGCTCAAGCAGACGAATGGCAACTTTGTAAGCAACATTACGAGCGACGACGGTCGCTTCCGCTTTACCACCCGAAATCTGATGAGCCAGTATGCCCTGATTGTGGTGGACGGCAAGTACCGTAACGAAGTGACGGGCGAGCCGACGAACACGGCTATTCGTATGCAGGCGTACACGGATGTGCTCAACCGCAAGAACGCCAATGTGAACCTGCTGACTCAGCTGGAGATGAACCGCGTGTATAACCTGGTGACGCAAAAGAAGAAACGTTTCAAGGTGGCTAAGCACCAGGCTCAGATGGAAATATTTAACGCGTTCCATATCGATACGACGGTAATTGACAAGTCGTCTGAGGACTTGAATGTCTTCGGAAGCACTGAAGCTGATGCGGCGCTACTTGCCATCTCTATAATGTTGCAAGGAGATTCCAACGAGACTGCACTTTCAGTATTGTTGACCGAAATCGCAGACGATATGGAATCGGATGGTCAGTGGAACGATTCTGCGACAAGGGCTAGGATTGCCGACTGGGCTGCAACTGTAGATTCTTCAGTTTCTTTATTGAAAAGCAAACTAGCGGTGTTCCACAACAATGTGGAAGGATGGGCTCTTGATAGTGGTGATGTTCCCTATTTTGAAAAGTATATTCGTAAGTTCTGGAGCAAGGAACTTGGTCTTGGTATTTGTGGCGAGGGAGAAAATAGGGTTGGACTCGTGAAAAGGGCTCCGAATAAATACTCCATGATGCATTATGCCGAAAGCTATACCGATTCGACAAATAAAATTCGCTTTATCTGTGATAATGCAGACCTATTCCGGTGGCGTACTGCAACGGATATAGAAAAGGACACCATGGGGTGGGGACACGAGTTTGCCGAAGGAGACATCAGAAATGGTAAGGTGAATTCGAACAAGACCTATGTCTATGAAGGGCGCACTTGGCGCTATGGTACAAATGTTGACAGCATAGTTGCCAAGGCCTGTATGCAAGGGCGCGAAGACACGGTGGCACAAGGTTCCGACGATAAATGGTACAAGTGCGTGAACCACGCATGGCGTCTTGCGAAAAATATTGAAATGGATACGGCAACCTGGGGACATGACTTCCAAACGGGCGATTACCGCAATGGACGAATTAATAATACTTTGACCTATGTCTACGACCAGGGAAACTGGCGCCTGGGTACAGAAATGGATAGCCTGTTGAAAAAGGGGTGCGTGAAACATGGCGATACTTCTACGGTCAAACACGATAATCTGTATTATGTGTGCACGGCACAGCCGAGTGGCAGCGAGCAGCCGCTCAAGTGGGTGATTGCTCCCGAAATCTACAATGACACCTATGAGGCTCGTGGGGAATGCTCGGCAACGGGCTTGTACGGCGATGGAACGATTCTTGCGGGACGAGTAAATTCGGACAACAAATATGTATGTGATGCAGACTCGTTCAGAAGGGCGATTTCTACGGAATTGAGCTGGAATAAGGGGTGCGTCAGCTATATTCGAAACGGCAGCTACGTTCTTGGAAATCAGCTGTCTCATTACAAGTGTACTGTAAATGGGTGGCAGTTCGATATCGAAGGAAGTTCTGGAACGGTGAAGGATGCCGCAGGTACATCGTATCGAACCATTGCGATTAAAAACCAGGTGTGGATGGCTGAAAACATGAATCTTGAATACAAGGTGAATGGCAAAACCTATCGTAACTATTGCAATAAGGATAATTGCGAAACATACGGACGCTATTATACCTGGGCTGCGGCAATGGACAGCGCTGGCGTGTATTCAACAAATGGCAAGGGGTGTGGTCAGGGAAAATCCTGTACTCCGACTAGCCCGGTGCGCGGAATATGCCCTGCGGGTTGGCACTTGCCCGACGATCGCGAATGGGAAACCCTGTATGCTTCGGTTGGCAGTGATGCTGCAGCGATGCTGGCGACGGGCTTTGAAGACCTGCCTAAAGCGACTGATGCCTATGGTTTCACAGCTCTCCCGGCTGGCCAGTATCTTGAAGGCGGCTTCAGGGACGTAGGCAAGTACGCCGAATTCTGGAGTGTTGTAGAGTATAGTGACGAAGACGCCAACTGGTGGTACCTGTATCAAACTACCGCGTACATCCTAAACACCGGTAAGTACCGTGGTTTGCCGGTCCGTTGCGTCAAGAACTAGCTCTGCCAACTGAATCCATTAAACCTTTTTGACAAGGATTGCTTGATGAAAAATAGAGTCCTTTTTGCAGTCTTTAGCATGCTCTTTTTCGCGGCTGCAATAAGGTCAATGGGTTCTCGGTTTGCGACGTTATCTGTCCTTTAAATAGAAGACAGCCTTGTCTACGGACAAGGCTTTAAAAGTTTTGAATGGATGTTGCTGCTTTGCCTTATCGGTGAGCTCGCCGCTTTTGGATTTCTTCTAGCGGAATTTTCGAAATGACTGAAATCTCTTCATCGGTCAAGTTGGTTTTTGCAAACATAGCATCGACCATTTCGAGCCGGGTCTCGATTTTGGCTCCGGCGAGGCGGCAATCTATTTCTTCCTGAGCAATCATTTCTTTCTCCAGTTCGGTCAATGTTTTGTTGTCTAGCCTATCAATACGGATGCGTTCCAGTGCGTCCTTGACGATGTCGCTTCCGAAGTGGGGGAGTTCTTTGCCGTCTCTTGCATGCTTAAGAATGTAGAGCCACGTGTCAACGGGTGTTTTTACTTCGTCAGCGGTCTTGTTGAACCTAGGCAGACTGACAATAATATACTTATTTTTCGGGAAAATAGTCTCACTATTGCCGTTTTTTAGTGATTCCCTGCTATAGATTGCCCACTCGTCAATATAGTTTCCCTTGGTTTGCGGAAGTTCGAAGTCGCAAATCCAGATGGAAATGCTTTCGGGAATTTCGTAGCGTCTGTATTCCTTATGTTCTTCGGAAAGAGCTTTGAATTCATCAGTATTTTCCATTTCTTGTTTGCCGTTGATAATCAGGAATGACTTGTACAGAACCGTACGGTCGATAAAGAAGTTGTGTTCAGCCTTCTGCATTTCGATGTTGAGAAAACGCTTGGATTCTGTGGTTGCAAAAGCATCAAGGGAAATTTTCTTCTCTCTGGGAACCATAAAACGAAGTGTGTGGTCAAAGGAGTAGTTTAAGTCCTTGATTCGGTCTTCTCCTTGCAATTGCAGAATTCCGTCTAGAAAATCTTTGATAGCCGCTTTGCTTGCAAACAGGTTTTTGAATCCCGTGTCAAGTCGCGGATCAATATAGATTTGTCCTTTCAATTTCTCAGAAATAGATTCATTCATGGATAAGTCTCCGTTAAGTTTAGGGGAGAAAAACTACAAAGAAAAAACACTCATTTTTGAAAATGGGCGAATTTTGCAAACAACTGTTTGCAGCTGCTAACAGGTTATCAACGAAAAAATTTTTTACGCGAAAAAATAGCCTTGTCTACGGACAAGGTTTTAAAAGTTTTGAATGGATGTTGCTGCTTTGCCTACAGGATTTTTCCGAGGGCGATGATTGCGGCGGTGCGCGCACGTAGGCGCGTATTGCCGAGATTCAGCAGGTGGACCTTTCCGTTTTTGAAGGATTTGATTGCTTCGATTTCGCGCGGCGAGAATCCACCTTCGGGACCTACCAACAAAGTAATCGATGTGGGGGCTGCGTTAGCCGAAGCGCCGTTCGAACCGCTTAAATCCAGTTGGCGTTCTCCGTCGATGTCGCAGAGAATCAAGTCGCCTCGGTAGCTTTCGAGCCACTTGTCGAATTCAACGGGGCCTTCGATGCCTGTCATCCAGGCTTTCTTCGATTGCTTTAGGCTTACGAGGCTCTTGAGTTCGGCGCGGCGGACGGTCTTTTTGAGGTCGGAGTTCTTAGGCTCCTGTGAAAAGTCCGTCCGCAAGAAGATAATTTTGTCGATTTCTGTTTGAGCCGCGTGGAAGACGACTTCTTCCAAGGCGTCGTCTTTCAGGCAGGCAATCCCAAGCGACACCTTGGGGCGCGGGTTTGCCGCCTCGATGACTGTATCAACGCGCACCTGGCATGCCTTTGCGTCGGCAACCTCGATAACCGCGTCGGCGTAATGCCCCAGTCCATCGGACAGCTGCAAAATGTCGCCCGCGCACGCCCTGCACACGCGCACGGCGTGAGTGCTTTCGTTTTCGTCTAAGGTGATTGTGCCGACCGAAATCAGTGGGCAATAGAATCTGCTGTCAGGTGTTTTCATACAATACAAAAATAAAAAAGTTGAAGAATCTTAATATAATGGGGGCGTTACGGGGTCCACCCCGTAGTAGGGGTAGCGAAAGACTTGTGCCTATGCTTTGAGCCGACTGTGAGATTTGTGACGAACGAGCCCCGGTGTAACCGGCTAGCGAGTGAGTGCAAATATCGCAAGGAGGCTTATGCTGAACTTGTCAAGGCTTTCGCGAGGGGGAGACTTCCCCCTTTCTATAATATTACTATATTCACTCACATGCAAAAGCGCGTGCCCGTAAAAGCAGTCGTGTTTGACCTCGACGGTACATTGTACCTGAGTGGCCGCCCTTACCCGAAGGCGGTCAAGACGGTCTGCCGCGTGGCAAAGCAAGTACCAATCTACTACCTGAGCAACAATACCAGCAAGTCGCCGGTGTTCTACGAGAATCGCCTCAAGGTCATGGGACTGCCTCTCAGCGACGACGCCATCATCTCGGCGTTGTACCTGTCGCTCGATGCCATCCACGAAGAGGGCATCAAGAACGTGTTCTTCTTCGCGAACCCCGAAGTCACGGAATGGTTCGCGGCACAGGACCCGACGCTCAACCTGCGTCCCGATGTCAAGGACACCGAGCTCGTGCTGATTGCCTACCACAACAGCTTTGACTACCGCGAACTCTGCGAACTCTCGTTCCGCGTGCAGCGCAAAATTCCGTTCTGGGTCACGCACACCGACTTTGTCTGCCCCGATGCGAACGGCCCCGTGCCCGACATCGGAAGCTTCATGGCGCTCCTTAAGACCGCCTACGGCGTAGAACCTGAGCGCAGCTTCGGCAAGCCGAACCCCGCCATGCTTTCGGGCCTTTTAAAGAAGTACAAGCCCGAAGAGATTTTGTTCGTGGGAGACCGCCTTTATACCGACTTTGAACTCGCCAAACGCAGCGGCTGCCGCTTTGTGCTTCCGCTCTGTGGCGAAACCAAGTTGCACGATTTGGATAATTTAATTGACAAACCGGAATTTGTTGTCGATATGGTAAGTGATATCGACTTTGATTCCTTTTTCAGGGGAGAAATATGAAAACAAGAAAGATGATGTTCGGCCTTTCGGCCATGATGCTTGCCGGTGGAATGTTTCTGACCGCCTGCGGCGACGACAATTCCAGCTCGGGCAAGATCGATTTCGACGATGCGTTCGAAATGGTGCTCTCCAAGTCTGCCTATCAGTACGATGACGACGATTCCACGTTCAAGTGGATTAAGCCGGTCTGCAAGGTGGAACGCCCGGGCAACCTGATGGGCCCTGAAGATGTCGACGAATGGGACACTACCACTTACAAGGCACGTGAAAAGAAGAGCAAAATTACCCTGATGCAAAAGGGTGCTGATTTGGAATTCCAGTTCGACAAGGACGGCGATTACCCGGTGGGTCTTTGGACCTGGGATGTCGAAGGCAACGGCTCGAAGAACATTTCCGAAGCGCTCCGCCTTGAAAAGGATGGCTTGCTCAAGTCCGTTATCCGCTACGACGGAACCTGCCTCATGAAGGATTTCTATTCGCAGTTGGGCAAGAAGAACGACGCCATTTCGGATATGGAAAATTCCTTTGTCGGCTTCTACAAGCTGTTCCTGCAGAGCGACAAGGACTACTCCGAGAAGGATATGCTTTCCGATGTGCGCGCTGTGGACTGCGACGAACTTTCCTTGTTTAGCGGTCTCGTCTCTCTCAAGGTTTCTGACTTCAGGGAATCTTCGGGTAAGATCACGATCGGGTTTGAAAAGCGCTCCTGCGACATCTCGTTCCAGATGCGTTACGCCTACGAGCAGCAGGATTGCGAAGACGCTTACGAAGACTTCAAGAGCGACCGCAATGCCGAGAAGGAATTCAATTTCGACAATTACAGCTTCGATGTCACCTATGACGGCGACGACGGTGTCTACTGCCTGGATTACCTGGTCATTGACCTGAAGCAGGAAAAGGACATTCCGACCCGCAGAACCGGTATCAGGTCCAAGGACTTCGCCCGCGGAATCGTGAACATGGTGATCGACGGCCTGAAGCAGTAATCATCTGCCGCAACGGCTCCGAAATTGCTCTTAAAAATATCGAAACCGCCCGTCACCGGGCGGCTTCTTTTGTGAGGTAGAATTTTTCGGGTGCGCTTAGCGGAGGTCCGCGACGCAGCGGACGTAGAGACCCTTGGTGGGGCTTTCGTCGGTGCGGTTGATGCTACGAGCGACGCTTCTGAATTCCCAGGAACGTGCGGTGTTCTTTTTCACCTTGGAAGCGGACCAGTAGTGACCGGTGGAGTTGCTTTCGCAGTAGCCGTCCCAGTCCTTGCAGCCGCCCTTGCCCAGGTTGTTCCAGTCGAGCTTGGACTGGTCTTTCTGGTAATCGCGCCATTCACCGTCGTTGGGGAGGTGCCAGCCGCTGGGGCATGCGTTGATGGCTTCCTTGTGGCTGTAGAAACGTCCGTACTGCTTGCAGAAGTTCTCGTCTTCGAGCAGGCACTGCTTGGGAGTGGAAAGGCTGAAAGCGAGGTTTGTCTTCATCCAGGCCTTGTCGCCCCGGATCTCGATCGCGTAGGTCTTGCCGTCGCGCCTGTCGGTGAGCGTCTTGCCGTCCTTGGAAATGCTCTTGTTTTCGAGTGCGATGGCGAACAGTTCCTGTTCGGAAAGTTCCTGCTGGGCTTCCGCGTGTGCGGAACGGCCCTTGGTCATGCTCACGGAATTCTTGACCTTGGCTACCTTGTGATGGCCCATTTTGGGGCCTGCGGCAAATGACGTGCCGCAGAGAGTTGCGACCGCCATGACCGCAAGGATGCGGCCTGTGCCTTTCAGAAGGTGGTTGAAGTTGAATTCCGACATTTTAGCACTCCTTAAGGCGTTTCTTGCGCCTACATTATTGAATATATACAGGAGTTTTTGGAAGCGAAACTTACTTTTTTGTGTTATATGCGAAGTGTGATGTAGGCAACACCCGGACCTACCCCGAGTGAAAACTTATCGTTACGCTTGCGGTGCATTTCGAGTATTCCGATGCTTACGCCGGTGCCGACGAGTGCCCCGACGACAACGTCGCTCACGTAGTGCTTGCCTGCCGCAACGCGTAGCGCGCTCTCGAGCCCGGCGAGGGAGTAGGCGGAGGCTCGCACGATTCCCTGGTAGGGGGAGTTCGGGTAGGCGCTTCTGAACCACTGGTCGGTGAAGGTTGCGACGGTGAATGCGGCGGTGGCATGCCCCGAAAAGAACGATCCGTAGGCTTCGGCCTTGGCCTTTTCTGCCTTTTCCTTGCCGTCTCCGCTTTCGGCGTACATGTAGGGGCGCGGCCAGATTTCCATGGAGCGAACGGCCAGGTTGATGCCGTTTCCTATTGCAATCGCCTGCACAAACATCAGCGAGAAGGTAGCGAATTCTGAGCCGCTTGATGCTCCCTGGTTCCAAGAAATCGCCCCGATGGTGAAGGGGGCTACCGCAAGGAGAGCCCCGATGTCGCTCATGCGGTCGGCGGTTTCGCTGTAGCGCCCGGCAACGGGTTTGTCCCAGGGGAGCAGGTGGTCTTGGCTTCTTACATGGTCCGGGGTATCCATGTCGTGGTAGAGCCATGTTCCCATTCCGAAGATTCCCGCTGCCGAAAGGGTGAGCGGAATGTCAGTCGCCAGGTCGAGTTCGTAGCGGCTTTGTTCTTCGGCATTGGCAAAGAACGCCGTTCCGAGCAGGAACAGGGCTACCACAAGGGAATTTCTTTTGAAATGGGCCATGCGCTCCTAAACTAAAAAAATTATATTGCATAAAGTAAGAAAATGGAGCTTTTGTGGCAGATTCTTTGAAAAATCGCGAATTGGTACGTGAACCGATCGAACCCAGCATGGACCTTTTTGGAGCCATTTCCGACGAAATGCGCCTGAAAATTCTGCTGCTTTTGGACCAGGCGGAATTTACCGTCAACGAAATCAAGGATATTCTCGATATCCACCAGAGTAACGCGAGCCGCCACCTGGCGAAGCTTTCAGCCTGCAACTTGCTGAAGGATCGCCGCGACGGCATCAAGGCATACTACCGCCTTTCGGAAGAGCTGTACCTGAGTGGCCGCATGCTCTCGATGATTCGCGAAGCCTACGAAAAGCTCCCCGATAAGGATATCCTCAAGTGCCGTGCCGCGCAGGTGCTCGAAGACCGCACCGACAAGACGAAGGGACAGATTCACAAGCTGGACCAGGCGGGCGGAAGCCTCAAGGCGCAAATCAGCTTGTTCAGCCGTTTAATGGCTCCCTTCGAAAATGCCGTGGATGTGGGTTGCGGCGAAGGCGGCGACTTAACGCTCATGCTCTGCAACCGCTGCAAGCATGTGACGGCGCTCGACTGCGACCCGAAGGTGATTAGCGGCCTGCAGAAGATCTTGAAGCAGCGGGGCATCCAGAACGTGTCGCCCAAGGTGGCGGACATGGTAAAGACGGGGCTCCCGGACGATTTTGCGGACCTGGTACTGATGAGCCAGGTGCTGCACCACGCCACAGACCCGCGCCTTGCCCTCAAGGAGGCGGTCCGCATCTTGAAACCGGGCGGAACGCTAGCGCTTCTGGATTTGGCGCAGCACAAGGAAGAATCTTTCCGCACCACGCACGGGCATATTTGGCTTGGCTTTGAACGCTCTCAGCTGGAATTCTTTGTGAAGGAGTTCAACTGCGAGGTCCTTTCGAGCGAAATCATCCCGAGTGAAAACGAGGTGGACAAGAAACTCCCCGTCATCTGCATGATTCTCACTAAAAAGTAGTTTTCGCCGCTGGCGAAGCGGTCAATGCTTGGCTATTGCCAAGTATTGACAAAACCCATTCCAATGGCGAATTTGATTCGCGTCGGGGCGATGCTTTCCGGAATCAACGGAACATCGATGGGGCTTAGCTTCTTGCCGCCGTGCAAGTTCTCGTCTTCGCCGATGCGGCTTA
Source organism: Fibrobacter sp. (assembly GCA_017526585.1). Classification (GTDB taxonomy): domain Bacteria; phylum Fibrobacterota; class Fibrobacteria; order Fibrobacterales; family Fibrobacteraceae; genus Fibrobacter. The sequence continues at coordinate 21,838 of JAFXRC010000008.1, forward strand.
GACCGCGGGCGAGCGTAAGCGAAATATCGAACGGAGTCCCGTAGAAAATGCGGTTGCTCATGCGCAGCGAAAGACCCACGGAACGGTCCCAGAAGCGGTGGTCGGTAAGCTTGTCGGTGTCGAACCACTTGGAACTCCAGGCGGCGCCTGTTTGGGCGAACAAGTCTAGGTAGAAGTGCCTTGTCTCAAATATCCACGCTCCCTTGCGCCAGTCGTCGTAGATGGGGAAGAGGTAGTGGAGCTCTGCCACGGCGGTCTTGGTGCCTGCGAGCGTGTAGTTTTCGGCGTTGCGCAGGTAGGGGTAACCTTCGAGGAACACGGGGCTGTGGTAGTAGGAGTCGAGCGTATCTTGGTCGGCGTCGGTGGACCAGTTGAAGATGCCGCTGAGCTTGCCTCCGGCAGCGATGCGCGCACCCGTCAGCGGGCTCTGTAGGCTTCCGTAGAGGTTTATGCCGAATTCGTTGATGTTGAAGTTGCGGTACTTGGGCTCGATTTTTCCACTCGAAGTCACGGTGAAGCTTTCGGCGAAGGTACCGGGGCGGTACAGGTCGGAATTGCTGTACTGGTAGTAAAGGTTAAGTCCGTTGCCTTGCCCGGTGATTTCGGTGCCCTCGGCGTGGTCGCCGTAGAGTCCCAGGGATACAAGCGTGCTGATGCGCTTCTGATAAGTCCAGTCAAAGTTATCTTCGTAGAGGTTGAAGTTTGCCCAGTCGTAGCCCACTGCGACTTGCAAGGTGTCGATGCTCTTGAAGATGCTGTAGCCAGCCGAGCCTACAATCGCTTGCATGGGGACGGCATAGTGGCTGATGCCGAGGCTATCGCCGCCGTTGGCGCGCACGTCTTCGTAACGCACCGTGTCCTTGCTGGTGTAGTTGGCGTAGGTGTAGCTGAGCGAAAGGTCGATGGGCGTGCTTCTGTTGTCCCAGGAGACGAAGAATTCCTTTTCCTGTTCCGGGTTGAGTCCGCCGCTGTTGATGTAGTCGAATCCAGCGCCGATTTCAAGCAGCAATCCGAGCTGGACGATGTTCTTTTTGAGGGGGTCCGAGATGATGGCGGCAAGACCCGCTTTTGCCTTGAGCTTGCCTTCGCCGAATACCGTGAGGTCGGGGGCGTTTTCGCTGAAGACGAGCATCGGGACGAACAGCGGGATGATGGGGATGGGCCTGTAGTCGCGCTCGATGCCGGCGAATTCGACGTCGTTCAGTTCAATCGGTTTTTCAATGCGGGGCGGGAGCGTTCCGTGAAGAGTAATCGCTGCGGGGGCGGGCTTCTGCGTAACGGTGCGAGTCGTGTCGGTGAGCTTGATGATGGAATCGCGGAGGACGACTGCGCAACTTCCCGTAGAATCGGGGTGTTGCGGGGTGTCCCCACCTTGGTGGCCATGCGCACTAAGCGATGAGTCGCTAAGTGCTGTCCGCCCGCTAGAAAGGGTAGTGGAAGATTCGGTAGTGGAATCTTTTGTTGCAAGCGAATCTGGAACGGGGGGAAGGCTTTCCCCCTTGTCTGCCACACAGTTTGTGTCGGCAATCTGAATGACGCTGTCGCGTTCCGTCACGGTGACGGTCGTGTCGTTTATCATCGGGATGGTCGAGTAGGGCATCTTGTAGAGCGAGAAACCGTCCTTGTCGTATTCGGTGAAGTAGAGCGTGTCGCCAGCGAGTGTGGGGGTGAATGCGCCGCCGACCACGTTGGTGAGTGGGGTTTCGGCACCGGTAGAAAGGTCCTTTTCAATCAGGTTGAAAATTCCGTTTCGATTGCTCGCGAAGACGATCTTGTTGTTGTCGATCCAGTTCACGTCGCGCTCGTCGAAACCTTCGGTGCTTACAATTTTGAAGTTCTGTCCGTCGCTGTCGATGACGGCGATGCCGCGGGTAACGTTGTCGAAAAATCCGAATGCGATACGCTTGCCGTCGGGGCTGAATTTAGGACTGTAGATGTTGTAGTAGTCGAATTTGGTGTCGGGGACGAAAATGTCGATGGGGTCTTCGGAGGTGTAGTCGCTCAAGTCCTTGGGGTAAGGAATTTTTGCGAGCTTGAAGCGCGTGCTGTAAGGTTCGCGCATGGCGAAGATAATCGTTGTGCCCTGTGCGTCAAAGGCGGGGTAGACCGCGTCGGCGAGGTAGGTCACGGTGAAGGACTTCTTGTTGGTGTCGCTCACGGCGATGTCGAAGTGGGCGTGTCCGTCCTTGTCGCGATTCTGGTAGCAGACATAGGCGAGAATGGGACCCTGGGTGCTGTCCTCGTAGACATCGATACCCTTGTCCAGCCAGCCTTTCTTGATTTTGAAGCCGTGCTTGGCGTAATCGCCGATGTCGATAGTTTCGGTTTCGTTCTCGATGGCAATTTCGCCGATTTCAACGCCGTCGATTTTTTCGGTGGAGTCTGCTTTGCTTGTTGCTCCGGTCGAGTCAGCTTGACCGGAAATATCCATTTTGAAAAGCCCGCCGTCGAACCAGAGTCCGCCGAAGTTCGATACACCGTAGAGGTGCTTGCCTGCGACAACGGGGAAGTCCTGCCAGAAGGAGCCTTCGGTCATCTTGGTTCCTTCCACGAGGGGACCGAGTGAATCCTGTTGCGCCTTGTAGCGTTCAGTGATGTGCTCCTTCCACTTATCGTAGAGTTCTTGCTCGCTGATGCCGATGACCTTCTTGATTGCGCCATCGAGCGTCAGGCGGTGGTATTTGGACATCTCGTGCCAAATTTTAGGCATGGCGTCTTCGCCGTAAGTCTCGCTGATGTAGCGTACGAGCGAAAAACCCTGCGTGTACGGACCGAGTTCTGCGAATAGCGAATTTTCCGAGAAGTCGTGCATGTAGGGGAGCGTCAGGAGCGAGTCGTTCAACGCGGCGACGCGCAACAGCATGTCGCGGTGGCTGTCCCAGGCGTCAAAGCCCATGCGGCTCGATTCGTACTGGGCGGTACCTTCGGCGAACCAAAGCGGCTGCAGCGTAAACGGAATCAAGGTCGCGAAGTCCTGCGTAATGCGTTCGTTGTAGTAGTCGGTGTAGCTCACCTGCAGCCCGTAGATGCTCGGCTTGAACTTGCTCGCGTTCTCGATGCTTACCAGGTGGCTGAATTCGTGCGTCACCACGTCTGAAAGCCAGCCGTGACTGCTGCGGACCTTGAAATCCCAGTTGGTGAGCCACAGGTTGATGGCGTTCTCGCTAGGGACGGCGCTGCCGTTGCTGTAGAGCGCGTTGTTGAGTGTCGCGTTCACGCGACCAGGCAGGTCGTGGTGATAGCGGCTCACGACCGAATCGTAGACGGCTTCGGCGTAGGCGGAAACCTTCGAGGCGTGCGCCGTGTATTCTGCCGGGTAGATAAAGTTGAAATGCGTGGTGCTCGCCGCTTTCCACTTGATGTCGCTGTTGTTGCCGTAAAAACCGTTGGCGAAAGTCGCGCCGACGCAAAAAAACAAGAGGCTCAAGACAGATGCACGCATAGGTGACTACAATATACAAAATACACTGCATACACGATATGGAGTTTGAACAACCTTGAAATGTTTCTACTTTTAGATCATGGAAGTGACCCCGATAGGCGTTTTTTACGGCGATGCCGTCTACAAGTACGATGCTCCCCGCCAAGGGCGGCTTTTTGCGGGGCATCCGGGTCGAATCGAGCTTAAGCCGGGAATGAACTTCGAAACGGCGCTCCGAGACCTGGAGGGCTTCGAACGCATCTGGGTGATTTTTCAGTTCCACGAAAACGAAGGTTGGCGCCCGACGACGCGCCCGCCGGTACCGCCCAAGGGCAAGGACCGCGTAGGCACCTTTGCAAGCAGAAGCCCCTACCGCCCGAATCCGATTGGGCTTTCTTGTGTGCGTCTGCTGAAGGTCGAAGGACTTACTTTGTATGTGGACGAAGCCGACTTGCTGAACGAAACGCCGGTGCTCGACATCAAGCCCTACATTCCGATGGCGGATGCGTTCCCCGATGCGAAGGCGGGCTGGGTCGAAGAACAGGTAGGCGACTTGTGGAATATCGAAATGTCCGAGGAATTTGCGGCGCAGAACCGCTGGATTTCTGAAAATAGCGCCTTCGATTTGTTCAGTTTTGCGCAGGTGCAGCTTTCCCGCGGAAATTTTTCGAAGGATGTCTTTGATAGTTCTCGCCGCCGCTTGACGATTGACGAAAAGGCGTGTACGGGCGTGCTGGCGTATCGCACCTTCCGCATCCATTTTAGCTATAATGAGCAGGAACGCAAGGTGGTTTTGCTGCGCATTGCCAGCGGTTATACCGCCGAAGACTTGAAACCGGGCGCCGAGGACAAGTACGGCGACAAGGACTTGCACAGGAACTTTCTATTATTATAGTATTCTAAATAAGGAGAAAAACATGAAGCTTACTCTTAGTTCTGCATTGTTTTGCCTTGGTGCAGCAACCCTCTTCACCGCCTGTGGCGATGATTCCTCTTCTTCTGCATCTGACAACGGAAGCAAGAATGGCGAAAGCAGCGAAGTCGTTTCTTGCCACATCTTCAATACAGTCGATGAAGAAGGAACGGAAATCAACGAATTCTGTGTGCAAGCTACAAAGGGCACCACTGCTGCAGATTCCGTCGAGACCGCATGCAAACAATTTAAGGCTTTTATGGGGCAGACCGAAACGGATTGGTCTGAAATCGGTACGAGTTGCCCAGACAAGAAGACTGTCGTGACCTGCCAAGAAAGTGAAACTCTCACGTCGTTCTACTATTCTCTGGAAGAGGAACAGCAGGCTCTCGTTGTCGAAGGCGATGACGCTAAGACCTGTGAAAATCTCAAAGAGTTCGACGACTAATTTCGCCTTATCTTAGGCTTAGTCTCCACTTGAAGTAGCCTGCCATCTGTAGCGGATGATTGAAGCTGCCATCGGCCATCTTGGCTTGCAGCTCGTCGTCGCTCAGGAGCAGGCTTTCTATGTCTTCGGTGCTGTCGAAGTGCGTGTTGCCGCCCTTGACGACTCCGTCGACAAAGACCACGTGGAACTTGCCGCGGTGTCTGTCCGGGTTCACGGGGAAGGCTCCCAGGTAGGTGACTTTTTCGGCGGTGCCGCGGAACGCCACCTCTTCTTGCAGTTCCCTGAGGGCAGCCTGTTCAGGCGTTTCTCCCTTGTCGATGATTCCGGCGGGAAACTCGAGCGCAATTTTTCCGGTGCCATGGCGGTACTGCTCTGTCATGACCCACTTGCCTTCGGTAGTGCGCGCTAAGATAAGCACCCAATCGGGCTGCCACAGCGTGTAAAAGTCGTCTATCACCTTGCCGTTGGGTAGTTCGCACTTTTCCTTCGCGACTTTCAGCCACGGCGCATTCACCAGATATTCCGTATCAAGCAGTTTCCAGGGTTCCATACCTGAAAATTTAGAAAATTGTTATATTTTTGATACTATGAGTGACTTTGTTTTTTATGCGCAGGCGAGTATGGGGTGCGTGTGCATCCTGTTGCTCCTTTTGTATAGCATTAAAAAACTCCCGACGCCCGAACTGAAATTCAAGCTGTACTACAACCTGGTTCTGTGGCACATCTTGTACTTTACAAGTGACTCCATCTGGTCGCTGGTCAGCGACGGAGTCCTTCCCAAAAATCTCTTTAGCGTTCTGGCGATAAATTATTCGAACGCGATTATCGATGCGTTCCTGTTCTACAGCTGCTTTGTCTTTGCCGAAATTAGTACGCGACCGGAAATGACCCGTGCCCAGATTAGGCGTCTTAGGCTGAAACTTAAAATTCCGATCTATGTGGAAGCTGTCCTGTTGCTGGCCTCGTTTATCGTTACGCCGAATTTCTGGCTGGACGAAAACCTGGATCCGAAGACCTACTTCTACATGGTCCAGATGTTCCTTCCGGGGGTTTATATCTTGACGGTGACAATTCGCGGCGTTGCCCGCGGATTCAAACCGCAGAACCGGAAGAACTTGCAGATTTACCTGATTGTGGCGAGCTACACTCCGGGCTGCATTGTTGCGGCTGCAGCACAGCTTTTCTATTCGCTCACGGCTCCCATGTTCTGCTTCTGGTGCACGATGATTCTTTTGTTCATCTACTTGACGCTACAGAATCAGCTGATTTCTACCGACCCCCTGACGGAACTCAACAACAGAAATCAGCTGCATCGTTACCTACAGATGCAGCGTGAATCGAAGGACCATTACATCATCATGGTGGACGTGGACCAGTTCAAGCAGATTAACGATACCTACGGACATATTGAAGGCGACCGCGCACTGGAACTTGTCTCCAAAGCGCTTAAAAATGCCTGCGACAGCCTGGGGAAGACGGTGTTCCTGTGCCGTTACGGCGGCGACGAATTTTTGATGATCGTCCCGACGGAAATGCCTGCCATTGCAATTCGAGTCATCAAGGATTGCATGAAGGAAGAAGTCTCGAATCAGTATTCGTCGCTAAACTTTGCGTTGAAGATAAGTCTGGGGTACGCCCTTTGGGACGGCAAGTCTTCGAACTTCAAGCAGAGCGTTGCCGAAGCAGACCGCATGATGTACGAAGACAAGCGCTCTTAATGCGCCCGCGTTCATTAACTCCGTGCGAAAGCGCGGAGACTGCGCGGCAATTATCCTTCCAGTTTATTCTTCAAGTAGTGCCTGGCGGTCCAGGCGAAATACAGTACATCGGCGATGATGAGTGCCACGGCGCAGGCAAGGAACACCTGCCTGTGCATTCCGAAGTAGCCTGCCATGGAGCCGCCCACCAGAATTCCTGCTCCGATGCCGATGTCCCAGCCGCTGAGGTAGGTGCTGTTCGCGGTACCGCGCTGGTCGTGGCGGGCGAGGTTTACGCACATGGTCTGGTAGCCGGGGAAAATGAGTCCGAGGCTTGTACCGATGAGGAATGCCGAAATGAAGAAAGTCGCGGGGGCGTGGCAGAAGGCGAGGATGAAGTATGCCACGACATTCAGCGTCATGCCGGTGCCGACCAGGTGAATCAGGTAGCCCCTGTCGATGAGCCGCCCTGTCATGATGCGGTTCATGATGAGCCCTGCGGCGATGAGCGCGTAGAACCAACCGGAACCGCCGATGCCGAGTTCCTTGGCGTAGAGCGCGATGTAGTTCGTGACGGGGCCGTAGGCAAACCCGACGAAGATGAAGTTCACGAACTGCGGAATGGCGCGCGTGAGGAAGAATCGGTCGAGCGAAAGCGGAGCGTGAGGCTTCTTTTCTTTCGGGGCAATGTTCAGCGTCTGTACCAGAATGAGTCCGATGACGCAGAGGGCAATCGAGATGATGAATACGATGGTGTCGCCGAAGGCTTCGTATAAGAACATGCCCGTCATGGGGCCTGTGGCAAAGGCCAGGTTCACGCTGATGCCGAAGTAGCCGATGCCTTCGCCGCGGCGGCAGGCGGGGAGTGCGTCGATGGCGACGGTGTTGCTTGCGGTACTAGAAATGCCGAAGAACAGCCCGTGCAAGAACCGCACGACTGCCAGGATGAAGATGATGCTTACCGCCTTGTAGCCCACGAAGCAGGCGGTGAACGCGAAGAACGTCCAGAAGTACAGCGGCTTTCGGCTGAGGGTGTCGACCAGGAACCCGGCGAAGGGCCTGCAGGCGAGGGCGCCGATGGTGTAGAGGCTGATGATGATGCCCGCTGTCGCGTTGTCTGTCTCGAACTTCTCGATAATGTAGAGTGGAAGAATCGGCAGCAGCTGGTAGAAGCTAAAGAACAGCAAAAAGTTCGCGGCGGAAACCGTCACGAAGTTCCGCGTCCACAGCGGCGGCTTTTCCATGGAATTGGTGCTGGTCATTTGGACTTAGATTCTAGGAACGCGGACCTTGTCGCCTGCGTTCAGGTGCTCCAGCATGACGCCCGGGTTCACGGACTGGAGCGTCGAAAGGATGTAGAAACGCGGCAGGTTCTGCACCCCGTTTCCGTAGGTGCGCTTCAGCAGCTTGAACAGGTCGTCGCCGTCTTTCGCCTCGACCGTCTTGTAGAGCCCCGCGTTGCTGGGGTCGGACTGCAACTTGGAAAGGGCGTTGGAAAACTTGTCGACGAATGCTTCTGCACTTGCCGCGGCGTTGTCTGCCGACTTGGCGTTAGCTTGTCTGTTCTCTGCGGACTTCCCTGCGTGGTTCGCCTTCGGTGCGGGGTCCTTTTTGCCGGTGACCGACCCCGGAAGTTTGAAGACGGGGGCGGCGAAGGTGTTCATGCTTATCTTGGCTTCGTTCTCGGCACCCTTCTTGATGGGTTCCAGGGCCAAGATGGAGTCCAGACCGGCGATGTAGGCGCTGTCGGGCCACTCGGTCAGGGGCATTTTCTGGTCGGTGACGATGACTTTTGCCACGGGGGGCTCGTTCCCACAGGCCGTCAAAAATGCCGAAATTGCCGTTAAAAACGCCATTATAATTCTGTTCATGCTCCTAAAAATACCTAATTCCCTTGCCAAAATGGCGTATTTTTCTAAATTTAGGCTCTCAAAATCAACTACTTCAATAGGAAGTTTAAAATGAAAGAAGGTATCCACCCTAACTATCAACCGGTCGTGTTCGTCGATGCGAATACGGGTAAAGAATACATCACCCGCTCCACGAAGTCTTCCGCCGAAAAGAAGACTATCGATGGTGTTGAATATAGCGTAATTTCCTTGGAAATTACGGCTGATACCCATCCG